>NZ_JBIDCA010000004.1:551766-665709 GCF_043204345.1 Streptomyces sp. NPDC047917 | reverse complement strand
CTGGAGGGCATGGAGGTGCCGTTGCGGGTGGCCGTGATGGGCTGTGTCGTCAACGGTCCGGGTGAGGCCCGTGAGGCCGATCTGGGTGTGGCGTCGGGCAACGGCAAGGGACAGATCTTCGTGAAGGGCGAGGTCATCAAGACGGTGCCCGAGTCGAGGATCGTCGAGACGCTGATCGAGGAAGCCCTGAAGATCGCCGAGGGCATGGACGGGCCGGGTACGCGGTCGGGGGCTCCCACCGTCACCGTGAGCTGAAACAGAACCAGAGAGGGGGCCCGAGCGTGACGATTCTGGAGAGTATCCGGGGGCCGCACGATCTCAAGGCGCTGAACGAAGCACAACTCGACGAACTCGCCCGGGACATCAGGCAGTTCCTCATTCAGGCGGTGGCCAGGACCGGCGGGCACCTGGGGCCCAACCTCGGAGTGGTGGAACTGTCCATCGCCCTGCACCGGGCCTTCGACTCGCCCGTGGACCGCATCCTCTGGGACACCGGCCACCAGAGCTATGTGCACAAGCTGCTCACCGGGCGGCAGGACTTCTCCAAGCTGCGCGGCAAGGGGGGCCTGTCCGGCTACCCCTCCCGCGAGGAGTCCGCGCACGACGTCATCGAGAACTCGCACGCCTCGACGGTGCTCGGCTGGGCCGACGGCCTCGCCAAGGCCCACCAGGTGCTGGGACGGAGCGACCATGTCGTGGCCGTCACCGGTGACGGAGCCCTCACCGGCGGGATGGCCTGGGAGGCGCTCAACAACATCGCCGCCGCCAGGGACCGCCCGCTGATCATCGTGGTGAACGACAACGAGCGTTCCTACGGACCCACGATCGGTGGCCTCGCCGATCACCTCGCCACCCTCCGCACCACCGACGGCTACGAACGCTTCCTCTCCTGGGGCAAGGACGTGCTCCGGCAGACCCCCGTCATCGGACAGCCGCTGTACGAGTCGCTGCACGGGGCGAAGAAGGGGTTCAAGGACGCCTTCGCCCCGCAGGGCATGTTCGAGGACCTCGGGCTCAAGTACATGGGGCCGATCGACGGCCACGACATCGCCGCCGTCGAATCCGCCCTGCACCGGGCGAAACGCTTCCACGGTCCGGTGCTGGTGCACTGCCTCACCGAGAAGGGCCGCGGCTATCCGCCCGCCCTCCTGGACGAGGCCGACCGCTTCCACACCGTCGGGGCGATGGACCCGCTGACCTGTGCCCCGCTCGCCCCGGCCGGCGGGCCCTCCTGGACGTCGGTGTTCGGCGACGAGATCGCCAGGATCGGCGCGGAGCGGGCCGACGTCGTGGCGATCACGGCGGCGATGCTGCACCCCGTCGGGCTGACGAAGTTCGCCGAGGCCTTCCCCGACCGGGTCTGGGACGTCGGCATCGCCGAGCAGCACGCCGCCGTGTCCGCGGCCGGGCTGGCCACCGGCGGACTGCACCCGGTCGTCGCCGTCTACGCCACCTTCCTCAACCGGGCCTTCGACCAACTGCTGATGGACGTCGCGCTGCACCGGTGCGGGGTGACCTTCGTCCTCGACCGGGCCGGGGTCACCGGACCCGACGGGCCCTCGCACAACGGCATGTGGGACATGTCCCTGCTCCAGGTCGTCCCCGGGCTGCGGATCGCCGCCCCTCGCGACGCCGACCAGCTCCGGTCCCAGCTCCGCGAGGCCGTCGACGTCGACGACGCACCCACCGTGATCCGGTTCCCCAAGGAGCCGGTGGGGGAGCCGGTCCCGGCCGTCGGCCGGATCGGCGCCATGGACGTGCTGCACCGGTCGCAGGACGCGGATGTGCTGCTCGTGGCCGTCGGCGTGCTCGCCCCGGTCTGTCTGAAGGCCGCCGATCTGCTGGCCGGTGCCGGGATCCGCTGCACCGTCGTCGACCCGCGTTGGGTCAAGCCGGTCGACGAGGCACTGCCGCCGCTGGCCGGACGACACCGGCTGGTCGCCGTCGTCGAGGACAACAGCCGGGCGGGTGGCGTCGGCTCGGCGGTGGGGCAGGCGCTGCGGGACGCCGGGGTCGACGTACCACTGCGCACCTTCGGCATCCCCGAGCAGTTCCTCGCGCACGGCAAGCGTGCCGAGGTGCTGGCCGACATCGGGCTCACCCCGGTCGAGATCGCCGGCCGGATCAGTGCCGCACTGGCCGCCGGCGAGGCGGCGACAAGGACCGAGGAGAGCGGGGCATGAAGGACGACGGGCCCAAGGGCTTCGACCTGGCGCGGCTCCTCGCGGAGCGCGGCGCCGAACGCTACGAGCTGCACACCAGGCACCTCAATCACCAACTGCCGCGGATGCTCCACACCATCGGCTTCGACAAGGTCTACGAGCGGGCCGAGGGCGCACACTTCTGGGACGCGGACGGCAACGACTACCTCGACATGCTCGCCGGGTTCGGCGTGATGGGCCTGGGCCGGCACCACCCCGTCGTACGCAAGGCGCTGCACGACGTACTGGACGCCTCGCTCGCCGACCTGACCCGCTTCGACTGCCAGCCGCTGCCGGGACTGCTGGCCGAGCGGCTGCTCGCGCACAGCCCGCACCTGGACCGGGTCTTCTTCGGCAACAGCGGCACCGAGGCGGTCGAGACGGCCCTGAAATTCGCCCGCTACGCCACCGGCCGGCCCAGAATCCTCTACTGCACCCACGCCTTCCACGGGCTGACGACCGGCTCCCTCTCGGTCAACGGGGAGGACGGCTTCCGGGACGGCTTCGCGCCCCTGCTGCCGGACACCGCCATCGCACTCGGCGATCTCGACGCCCTGCGACGCGAGCTGAAGCGCGGCGACGTGGCGGCGCTGGTCGTCGAGCCGATCCAGGGCAAGGGCGTCCACGCCGCGCCGCCCGGCTTCCTGCGGGCCGCGCAGGAGCTGCTGCACAAGCACAAGGCCCTGCTCATCGCCGACGAGGTGCAGACCGGTCTGGGCCGCACCGGCGACTTCTATGCGTACCAGCACGAGGAGGGCGTGGAGCCCGATCTGGTCTGTGTCGCCAAGGCCCTCTCCGGCGGCTATGTGCCGGTCGGGGCGACCCTGGGCAAGGACTGGATCTTCCGTCGCGTCTACTCGTCGATGGACCGGGTCCTGGTGCACTCCGCGAGCTTCGGCTCCAACGCCCAGGCGATGGCGGCCGGGCTCGCGGTCCTCGCGGTGATGGAGGACGAGGAGACCGTCGCACATGCGCGACGCATCGGTGATCTGCTGCGCGACCGGCTGACCGCGCTGGTCGACCGCTACGAGCTGCTGCACGAGGTACGCGGGCGAGGGCTGATGACCGGCATCGAGTTCGGCCGGCCGTCGTCCCTCAAGCTGCGCAGCCGCTGGACCATGCTCCAGGCGGCCCGCAAGGGGCTCTTCGCGCAGATGGTGGTGGTGCCGCTGCTCCAGAAGCACCGCATCCTCACCCAGGTCTCGGGCGACCATCTGGAAGTGATCAAGCTGATTCCGCCGCTGGTGATCGACGAGGCGGACGTCGACCGGTTCGTCACGGCGTTCATCGCGGTGATGGACGACGCCCACAGCGGCGGTGGACTGATGTGGGACTTCGGCAGGACACTGGTGAAACAGGCCGTCGCCAACCGCTGAGCGGGGCTGCGGGCCCTTGCCGGTCCGGAGTGCTTTTGCCTGAGAGGCAAGAAATTTGCCTCTCAGGCAGGCTTTTGGCCCAATGGGTACATGAATCCTCCAGACGGAGGGGCGGCCGACGAGCTGCCCGGGATCGCGCCACGCTTGCGCGATCTGCGCCGGAGCCGTGGTCTCACCCTGGAGACCGCCGCTCAGCGGGCGGGGCTCTCGCCCGCCCATCTCTCCCGGCTCGAAACGGGCCGTCGCCAGCCTTCGCTGCCGATGCTGCTCGGTCTTGCCAGGATCTACGGTACGACGGTCTCCGAGCTGCTCGGCGAGACACCCCCCGAACGTGACGCGATCATCCGCGGCGGGACGTTCGAGGGAGCCGAGGCGGACGGCTGGATGTACCGGCAGGCCGGCGGCTCCGGCCGGGCCATGCAGGCGCTCCGCGTTCGCGTCCCGCACGGCGCCCAGGGCGACCTCGTGCGCGTCCATCCCGGCGAGGAATGGCTGTACGTGCTCGCCGGGCACCTCCGGGTCTGGCTCGGGGACACCGTGCACGACCTCGCGCCCGGAGACAGCGCGCACTTCGACTCGCTCACCCCGCACCGGATCACGGCCGTCGACCGCGGCGGTGCCGAACTGCTCTTCGTCCACACCCTGATGCAGAGCCCCGCCGCCGAGCTGTGCCTCGGCAGCGGCATCCACCGTCGCTGAGACCGGCTCCACCGGTCGCCAGAGAGGACCGTCATGTCCGATTCGGAGAACTTCGACCCGCTGGGTTCGAAGAAGAACTACGAGGCCCAGGAGCGGAAGTTTCCGCGCGGCGTGGTGATCAGGCTGTTCGCCTACCTCATCGCCGGACACATCTTCGCGGCCTTCCTCTACCTGCTCTTCGCGGTGGCGGGCAAGGGCTGACCGCGCCCGGCGTCATCCGTCCGGATCGAGCACCGGGGCGCGCGAGCCCGGCATGATCCGGACGAGAGGCCCTGAGGGCTGTCCCGCACTTCCTGGCGGGCGCACGACGACGGCCACGGCGCCTCGCCGCGTTGTCGGAACGCCCGGATACATTCAGTATTCGGGTGCCCCTCCGCCTTGCGACGCACCGCGTTCGACGCCGCGCGCTGTTCCGCCAGGAAGTGCGGGACAGCCCTCAGCGGGCCTCGTCCAGGAGCCGGTCGCGCAGCCGGTCCCGGGTCTCGGGGGCGAGCTTCAGGCCCTCGGAGAAGTAGCGGTCCGTGCTGCCCCAGGTCTCCTCGATGGTCGCGAAGGCCGCGGCGAGGTAATCGGCGTGGGCGCCGAACAGCGGGTTCAGCAGCTCCATCACCTCGGCCGACATGCCGTCCGCCGAGGTGTCGCTGCGCTGCACCCGGTAGCGGCGGTGGGCGTCGTTGGACTTCAGGTAGTCGGCCTCGATGGCCTCGGGCTCGACGCCGACGGCGAGCAGTGACACCGCGATCGACAGCCCGGCCCGGTCCTTGCCCGCCGCACAGTGCATCAGGGCCGGAACACTGTCCTCGGCCAGGGCGTGCAGCACCCGGCTGTGCTCGGCGGTGCGGTCCCGGATGATCGAGCGGTACGAGGCGATCATCCGGTTCGATCCCTTGCCGTCGCCGAGGATCGAGCGCAGTTGCTCGACGTCGCCGTTGCGGACCATGTGCCAGAACTCCGAGCCGTCCGCCGGATCGGAGAGCGGGATGTTCACGCTTCGCACGCCGGGCAGCTCCACGTCCAGCCCGTCGAGCCTGCGGTCGGCGGCGTTGCGGAAGTCGAAGACCGTGTGCAGACCGAGACCGCCCAGGAACGAGGCGTCCTCGGCGGTGGCGTGCGCGAGGTGACCACTGCGGAAGAGCCGTCCGTGCCGCACCTGTCGCCCGTCCGCGGTGGGCAGCCCGCCCACGTCGCGGAAGTTGCGGACGCCCGCCAGCTCGGGTTCCGTCGACGGGATCTGCGGCAGCTGCTGCGTCACGGTGACTCCTGGAGTGTCTGGTGCCGGCGCGAGTCGCAGGCGAGGCCACTCCTGCGACGATACGACATTGATTCCTCAGGCAATCATCTCGGCCTTTCCCTGTCGATACCCGGGCGAACTCCGGTGCCCCCGAGGCGAATCCGCGCGGCGAATTCCTGGCCGAACCGTTGCTCACACCCCTTCGTTGGTCGATGATGTGCGGAACTGTTGGAATGTGGGGATGCGATGATCGAGACGAGCAACACCGGCCGGACCTGGCTGCTCACAGGGGCGAGCAGCAGCTACGCACTGCGACTGACCGGGCAGGACGAGCTGGTCCATCTGCACTGGGGGCCGAGGATCACCCTCGCCGCGGCCGAGGCGCTGGCCGCGGCCCCGGAACTGGACTTCAGGGGCTTCGAGTCCCACCTCGACGGCCGGGAGGAGTATCCGGTCGAGGGCGGCCCCAGGTTCGTGCGCCCGGCACTCTCGGTACGTACCCCGCAGGTCCGCGGCACCGAGTGGGCCTTCGACGCCGCCGAGGCGGACGGGGACGAACTGCGGATCGGCTTCACCGACTCCGTGCACCGGCTCGCCCTGACCCTGCACTACCGGATGCGGGACGACTCCGATGTCGTGGAACGCTGGGCCACCGTCGCCCACGCCGGACCGGACGGCCCGCCGCTGGAGCTGCTGCGCGCAGACGCGGCCGCCTGGTCGCTGCCGGCCCGCGACGGCTGGCGGCTGAGCCGGCTGCACGGGCGCTGGGCGGCGGAATCGCGGCTTGAACGGGCCGAGCTGCTTCACGGCGAGAGCGTCGTCTCCAGCAGGCGCGGCCACACCGGCCACCAGTTCCTGCCGTGGGTCGCGCTGGACGCCGACGGTGCCGCCACCGAGGAGAGCGGCGAGGTGTACGGCTGCGCGCTCGGCTGGTCCGGATCGTGGCGGATCTCCGTGCAGCGGCTGCCCGACGGGCTCGTGCAGATCACCGGCGGCGCCGGGTACGACGACTCCGGTCTGCTCCGGCTGGCACCGGGGGAGTCGTACACCACGCCCGTCTTCGCCGGGCTGTGGAGCGGGCAGGGGTTCGGCGGGGCGAGCCGCGCCTGGCACGCCTGGCAGCTGGCCCATGTGATCCCCGATGCGCAGAACCCGCGGCCGGTGCTCTACAACTCCTGGGAGGCGACGGGCTTCGACATCTCACTGGACCAGCAGCGGGTCCTCGCCGAGCGGGCCGCCGCGATGGGCGTCGAGCTGTTCGTCGTGGACGACGCGTGGTTCGGGCAGCGGACCAGCGACCGGGCCGGGCTCGGGGACTGGACGCCGAATCCGGACCGCTTCCCCGGTGGGCTGAAGCCGCTCGCCGACGAAGTGCACGGGCTCGGCATGCAGTTCGGCATCTGGGTCGAACCGGAAATGGTCAATGCCGACAGTGATCTCTATCGCGCCCATCCGGATTGGGTGCAGCACTTCCCCGGGCGGGCGCGTACGGAGTACCGCAACCAGCTGGTGCTCAATCTGGCCCGCCCCGATGTGCGGGCATATCTCTGGGAGCAGCTGGACGCACTGCTCTCCGGCACGCCCATCGACTATGTGAAATGGGATTTCAACCGCTGCTTCACCGATGCGGGCTGGCCGGGCGAGGAGTACCCGCAGAAGCTCTGGGTCGAGCACGTGGAGGGCCTGTACGCGCTGATCGACCGGCTCAGGGCCGCGCATCCCACGGTCGCGTTCGAGTCCTGCTCGGGTGGCGGCGGCCGGGTCGACCTGGGGATCATGTCCCGCACCGACCAGGTGTGGACCTCCGACAACACCGACCCGCTCGACCGGCTCGCCATCCAGGAGGGCTTCGGGCACCTCCACCCCGCGCGGGTGATGGCCGCCTGGGTCACGGACAGCCCGAACCACCAGCTCAACGGCAGGGTCAGCTCGCTGCGCTTCCGGTTCGTGAGCGCGATGGCCGGAGTGCTCGGGGTCGGCGGGGACCTCACCGAATGGAGCGAGGAGGAGCTGACCGAGGCCCGGACCTGGGTGGAGCTCTACAAGGAGATCCGGCCCGTCGTGCAGCAGGGCGCGCTCTACCGGCTGCGTGCACCGCGCGGCGGACTCAGCGCGATCCAGTACGTCCACGGGGACGACGCCGTCGTCCTGATGTGGCTGGAGGCGCAGCGGTACGGGGAGCGGTCCCCGGCCCTGCGACTGCGCGGGCTCGACCCGGAGGCGACCTACACCTGCCTGGACACCGGGGTGGTGCACCACGGTTCGACGCTGCTGCACCAGGGGCTGCACACCGGACTTCGCGGTGATCTCGACGCACGGGTGCTGAGGCTCCGACGCGGATGATGAATACCTTATGTCCGCAATTCAGGCTTTTGTCTGAATATGGCCTGCTTATGGGGGACATGAGGGTTGCCTCGTGAGCGGGATCATATCCGTGACGGTGTGTGGTGACGGGCGAGTCGGGTAATCCGTGCGCGGCGCGGAATTCCAAGATCCATAATCCACGGAGTGTGACCGGAATTCCGCGCCGATTTCCCGGAGCGGAATCCGGCATGGAACCCATGGCTTGTTCTCGCCGTCCCGACTCGCTTACGGTCACCGCAATCCGGACGGACCGCCTAATCCTGCCGCCGCCCGGAATTCACATCCACTCATCGCGTGGCAGGAGCGGGGGAACCAGGTAAGCCGCCGGCCGGAGAAATCCGGCCGGCTCGGGGTGAAGTCGCGCTCAGCGCGGCCGGGCATCTCCAGCCCGAACCCGACAGCTCACCTCGCAGGCGCCGGAGAGGAAATACGCCATGCCCATATCGGGTAAGCACCGCCGTCCGAAGCTCAGCACCATCGCCCGTGGCGTCGCCGCGGTCAGCGCCGGCGGCGCCGTCGTCGCCCTGCCGCTGCTCGGTGCCACCGGTGCCCAGGCCGCGGAGCAGTCCGTCCCGGCCGCCGCGCCGCAGCCGGCCGCCGCCACGCACGCCGCTCCGGTCACGCAGAAGCAGGCCGCCACCACGACGTACTCCGTCGTCTCCGGCGACTACCTGTCGAAGATCGCCGCCGAGCACCAGGTCAAGGGCGGCTGGCAGCAGCTGTACCAGGACAACCGCGAGGTCGTCGGCGAGAACCCCGGCCTGATCTTCCCGGGCATGAAGCTGACCCTCGGCGCCAAGGCCGCCGGCGACGTCGCGCCCACCGGCGCCGGCACCGGCTCGTCCCTCCCGTCGAAGGCGCCCTCCGTCACCGAGAAGTCCGCCCCGGCCAAGACCTCGTCCGCCCCGGAGACCAAGGCCCCGCAGACCGAGGCCCCGGCCTCCGCCCCGGCCGCCACCCGGAGCAGCGCCTCCGGCTACGTCCACCCGGTCCCGGGCAACCACACCACCGGTTACCGCGCCTCCGGCTCCAACTGGTCCAGCGGTAGCCACACCGGCATCGACTTCCCCGTCGCCACCGGCACCAGCGTCAAGTCCATCACCTCCGGCACCGTCGTCACCGCCGGCTGGGGCGGCGCGTACGGCAACCAGGTCGTCATCAAGCACGCCGACGGCCACTACTCGCAGTACGGCCACCTGTCCTCCGTCTCCGTCTCCGCGGGGCAGGCCGTGAGCGCCGGTCAGCAGCTCGGCCTCTCCGGTGCCACCGGCAACGCCACCGGCCCGCACCTGCACTTCGAGGTCCGCACGGGCCCGGCGTACGGTTCGGACATCGACCCGATCGCCTTCCTGGCCTCGCACGGCGTCTCCGTCTGAGCCGAACGGCCGGGCAGCTGAATCACCGGGCATGATCCGAGTGACACGGAAGGGGCGGTGCGCGGCGGCGCACCGCCCCTTCACTTATTCCCCCTTTACCAAAAACTGACCGGGTGGCCTATCTCACCACCCGTCAACCCCATATTACGGTCGCGTAGGTCACATTCGGCAGTGCAGGATAAGCGTTTGTGGCAGACGATTCGAGAAAAAATCAACGTGGCGTCAACAACCGACAGGGCGTCATCGGGTCGTACGCGGCTATCGGCGACAGCTTCACCGAGGGAGTCGGCGACCCCGGCCCGGACGGGACATTCGTCGGCTGGGCGGACCGTTTCGCGGTACTCCTCGCGGACCAGCTCCCGGACCCCGATGCGGCGACCGGCACGGAAGGTTCCGCGCACGGGAATTTCAGGTACGCCAATCTCGCCGTACGAGGACGCCTCCTCGACCAGATCGTCGAGGAGCAGGTGCCGCGCGCCAAGGAGCTCGCACCCGACCTGGTGAGCTTCTGCGCGGGCGGCAACGACATCATCCGGCCGGGCACCGACCCCGACGACGTGGCCGAGCGCTTCGAGCGCGCGGTCGCCGAGCTGACCGGCGCGGTCGGCACGGTCATGGTCACCACCGGCTTCGACACCCGTGGCATTCCCGTGCTGCGCCATCTGCGCGGCAAGATCGCCACGTACACCGCCCATGTACGGGCCATCGCCGACCGCTACGACTGCCCGGTCCTGGACCTGTGGTCGCTGCGGTCCGTCCAGGACCGGCGCGCCTGGGACGACGACCGGCTCCACCTTTCGCCCGAGGGGCACACCAGGGTCGCGCTGCGCGCCGCCCAGGTCCTCGGCCTCGACGTACCGGCCGACCCCGACCAGGAATGGCCGCCGCAGGCGGAGCGCGGCACCCTCGAAGTACGGCGCGACGACATCCACTGGGCGCGCGAGTACCTGGTTCCGTGGATCGGCCGGCGGCTGCGCGGCGAGTCCTCCGGAGACCACGTCGAAGCGAAGCGCCCGGACCTCCTGCCGCTCTAGGGTCCTTCGTCCGGATCGGGCCGGATCGGGGAGCGGGGTCCGGCGCCGCGCGTCGCGAGGCGGAGGAGGGAGCCGGTGGGGTCTCCCCTGTCCGAGCGGAGCCGGGAGCCCGGGGAAGGCGCGTCGGCGACCGACGACAACGCGGCGGTGCGAGGCGCGGCACCGGGGCACGCGAGCCCGGCATGATCCGGACGACATGCCCTGGACGGCGTCCGGGTCCGTGGTGCCGTCGCCCGCCCGGCCCGCCTGAGACTCAGGCCGGTCCGGCGAGCGACGGCGGCACAGCCGCCGGGATCCGCTCCAGCACCCCGCCGGCGAAGACGTCGTACAACGGCAGCGTCTCCAGGTGCACATAACCGATGTGGCAGTCGCAGACCGCCAGCGGACAGGCGCGCGGACCGAGCGCCCGCCGGTAGCTCCCGTCATAGAGATTCCCCAGCTCCGCCGGGACGAAATGGCAGCGCCGCACGGTGCCGTCACCGTCCACCGAGATGACCGACTCACCGGTCCGGCAGGGCAGCCCCGCCGACCGGTGCGGATGCCGGCTGTACGGGAAGAGCGGGTCGACGGCCGTCCAGCGTTCCGCCTCCTCGTCCGAATACGTGTGGCCCTCCGCCGCGTTCACCCAGAGATAGACCTCGTCCGGCAGCGCGGCGCGCAGCCGTCGCGCCTCGTCGAGATGGTCGTCGAGCCCGACCACACCGACACTGTGCCGGATGCCGAGCGCGGACAGCTCCTCGCACTTGGTGAGGAAGCGCTCGTACGGCGTCTGCCCCGGGTGGTACGTGCACCACAGCGCGATCTTCTCGCGGCCGGCCTCACCGGCCTCGGCCAGCCAGCCCGTACGACTGCTGATGTTGGTCTGGATCGCCACGCGCCGGATGTGCGGCAATCGCGCGAGCTCGACCAGCGCACGGCGGTACCAGGAGCGGACCAGGCCCTCGCCCCACGGGGTGAACAGCACCGAGATCCGGTCACCGGTCTGCGCCGCGGCCCACGCCGTGAACCGTTCCAGCGCGGCCCGGTCGGCGCGCAGCTGCTCCCGGCTGTCGCGCCGCTTGGCGAACGGGCAGTACGGACAGTCGTAGTCGCACGAGGAGAGCGGCCCGCGGTAGAGGATCGTCAGGTCCATGGGGTACTCACTTCAGCTCGTACGCGGCCATCGCGGCGCGTACACCGGGGGAGAAGAGCTCCGGGCCCAGCGCGTCGGAGTGGGCGAGGCCCTCGGGGGAGAGCCGCAGCAGTCCGGACGCCCCGGCCGACGCGTCGAGCCAGCCGCGCGCCTCGAACCGGGCCAGATTGAGGGGGAAGTCGTCGGCCGGCGAGGAGCCGAACCGCTCCCGGTAGTCGGCCAGCGGCAGTCCCTCGGCCTGGAGCACCGACTGGAGGAGGTGACGCCGGCGAGCCTCGTCGCCGTCGACGTACCGCCCGACCTCCGCGCGCGAGAAGTCCTCGGTGGCGGTGTATCCGTCGATGATCGCCCGCACCTCCCGCATCTCCACCGCGTAGTCGAAGGAGTAGTGCAGCGCGGTGGTGTACGAGCGGGCGCCGCAGCCCAGGCCGATCATGCCGTCGGTCTGGCAGGCGTAGTCGTCGGGGCCGTCCGCCCGCGGGGCGTCGGCGCGGCGGAACATCCGCATCGAGACCTGCTCGTAGCCGTGCGCCAGGAGGTGGTCCCGGCCCGCGCGGTACAGCCGCAGCCGCTGTTCGTCCCAGGCCGCGTCGGCCGCGGTCTCGCCGTCGGCACCGAGCCGTCCCAGCCCGGTCAGCGGACGCACGTACAACGGGTAGAGGTACAGCTCCTCCGGCCGCCAGCCGAGCGCCGCGTCCAGCGAGGTGCGCCAGCTGTCCTCGGTCTGGCCGTCGATGCCGTAGATCAGGTCGATGTTGAGGACCGGGATGCGGGCATCGCGTATCCGGTCCAGCGCGGCCTCCACGTCGGCCCGCCGCTGCGGGCGTACGGCGGCCCGCGCCTCGGCCTCGACGAAGCTCTGCACCCCGATGCTGATCCTGGTCGTCCCCCGGTCGGCGAGAACGGCCAACCGGTCGGCCGTCGCGGTCGACGGCGAGGTCTCGACCGAGAGCGGCACGGACCGCAGATCGGCGCCCATCCGCTTCTCCGCGATGTCGCAGAGCCGCTCCAGCTCCGCGGCGGTCAGGAACGTGGGCGTGCCCCCGCCGAACGCGGCCGCGGCGAACCGTACCGGCCCGTCGTCACCCAGCGCGTCCCGGACGGCGGTGGCCTGCCGGTCCAGCGCGTCGAGGTACCGGGTCGTCAGCTCGTCGGGAGCACCGATCCGGGTGAAGAGATTGCAGAAGCCGCAGCGGACCTCGCAGAACGGTATGTGGAGGTAGAGCGAGAGCGCGTCCTTGCACTCGCCCGCCCACAGCCCGCGCAGGTCCGGCCGGTCGGCGAGCGGCCGGTAGGCGGTCTTGTGCGGGTAGGCGTACACATAGCTCTGGTACGGCCGGACGGCCGGTGCGGCGGTCGTGGTGCGGCTCATGGTGCGGTGGCCCCCGGGTCCAGGAAGAAGTGCGCGTACGGAACGGTCCAGACGGACTCGTGACCGAGCCGGTGCCCGGTGTAGCCGTCGTCCCCGTACGCCGTGCCGTGGTCCGAGCAGACGATGGCGAAACAGCGGCGGCGGCTGCTCGCGGCGGCGAAGAGCCTGCCGATGTGGGCGTCGACGTACTCCAGGGCCGCGGCATGGGTGGCGCGGGAGTCGCCCGCCTCGCGGGTGGCGCCCGGCCGGTGGAACCAGTTGGGCTGGTGCAGGGCGGACACATTGACGAAGAGGAACAGCCGCTGTTCCGCCGGGAGTCCGGCGACGATCTGCTCGGCGCGCGTCACCTGTGCCTCGAAGGAGGTGGGCGAGGCCACGCCGAACTCCGGCTCCCAGTGGCTCTCCTGGAACATGCCCGGCAGTACCGAGCCGAGCGGCGGCCGCCGGTTGAAGAAGCCGACGCCGCCGATGCACACCGTGCGGTAGCCCACGCCGGCGAGGCCGGAGAGCAGGTCCGGTGTGTCGAAGACGAAGGTGCCCGGGGCGGTCGACTCACTGCCCGCGAAGCGCGCCGCGAACAGCCGGGGGTGCGGTCCTGGCCCGGCCGGTGTCGGCAGGAACCCCGCGAAGATCGCCTGGTGGGAGGCGTAGGTGAAGCTGCCCGGCGCATGCCGCTTCTCCCAGACACCACCCGGCAGATGACGCGCCAGATGGGGAATGCGCCCTTCGGCGGCGAGCTCCACCGCCACGTCGTGGCGCAGTGTGTCGAGGGTGACGAGCAGCAGGTCGTGGCTGCCCACGATCCCGCTCATGTCCGGCTCACCCGCGCGCGGTTCGTCGGCGTCCGGTCCGTTCACGTCCGGCCCGTTCATGCCCGGCGCGTCGGCGCCCGGCTCGTTCGGGTACGGGTTCCGGGAGCCCGCGGGGGCGGGCGCGGTGTCAGGCGGTGGCGGTTGCACGGTTGTTCCTTGCTCTGTTCTGTACGGCGGCGACCTGCGCCGCGTACGTGTCCAGTCCCTCGGCACCGCTGCCGGGAAGCCCGGTCAGGCGCGGCAGCAGGTCACCGAAGGCGTTGACCTCGCCGACGGCGAAGCGCCGCCAGCCGGTCGAGGGCAGCAGATCGACGCCCACGCAGAGAGTGTCCGGGAAGCAGGCGGCCGCCCGTTCGCACACCGCCAGGGCCTCGCTCCAGCTGCCGCCCGCCGCCTCGACGGCCGAGCGGACGGCTTCGAGGTCGCCGCGCTCACCGCCGAGGTGAAGATTGGTCATGGGGGAGTGGCTGGTGCGCACCACGGCGTGGGTGGCCCGGCCCGCCACCACCACGACCCGCAGGTCCGTCGCCCGGCCGTGCCGGGTCGCCTTGGGCAGCCAGCGCTCGATGTGCAGCCCGTCGGGCGCGAGCGCGTCGACGATCGCCGCGATCTCCGGCTCCGCCGTGATGCGGCGCACCCGCAGGGAATTGAAGAGCCGGCCGGACGCGTCGCGCTCCACCGATGTGGTGGCCCTGATGCGGCCCGGACCTGCCGTCTCCACGGCCAGCACCCCCGAGGCGGACGAGCCGTGCGCGAGCTTCACGAAGACCCTGGACATGCCGTGGTCCGCCATCCGTCCGCGTACGTCCGCCCAGTCCCGCACCACGGGGGCCGCGGCCCCCGAGGTCGGTGACGCCGGGACCGGGACCCCGGCACCGTCCAGCACGGCATGGCAGAGCCGCTTGTCGAACAGCACCGCGACATCGTCGGGATCGTCGAGCAGCCCGGCACCGGCGGCCGCCGCCGCCCGCGCCACCGTCCGCACGGCCGAGGTGAACCCGGCGTACCAGCGGGCGGTCCCCTCGACCCTGGCCGGATCCCCGACGGTGCGGAGCAGCCGCTCCACCTCGGTGTCCTCACCGGGGGAGTCCATCCGCACCGTCTCGCCGGGCAGGAAGGAGACGCCACCGCGCAGGACCTCCAGCCAGGGCACGACGCGCGCCGCGGGCAGCCCGGCGGCGCGCACGGCGTCCTGGAAGAGCGTGACCCGGCGGTTGCCGGGCACACCCACGACGGCGAAGCGCGGCGCCGGGCCCGCCGTACTACTCGCTGACGGCGACATAGCGGTCGTCGTCCTCTTCCGGGTCCCAGTACTCGACCTCGTCGACCTCACCGTTCACCCGGTCCGGCCCCAGGAGTTGCCGCAGACGGTCCACCAACGGGTCGCTCATGTAGTGGTGGTGCAGATCCAACGAGACGAGATGGGTGAGCGGCTGGCCCGAGAGCAGCGCCTCGGCACCCTCGTCGCCCAGTGTCCCCATCGAGAGGGAGAGCGACTCCAGCCGGGCGACGACCGGCGCGGAGGCCACGGCGGCCGCGATCTCGTCCTGGATCTCGCTGTTCTGCAGCCCCAGATGACGCAGGGCGGGGAACGTCGCGCCGGACAGCAGCGGAGCGAGGTCCGCGACCGTGGTGTCACCGCCGTACTCGGTGACACCGAGCCAGAGTTCGAGGCGCTCCAGCGCGGGCAGTTCGGAGGCGCCGATCGCCCGCACGAGACCGGACGGCAGCCCGCCGGACTCGAACTTCAGCGACCTGAGCGACTTGTGCCGCACCGGTCGCAGACCGAGCGACGGGCGGTCGCCGCTCTGCTCACCGCCCCCGCGTACCGCCAGCTCCTCCAGCTCGCCGAACGCCTCGACCACCGGGGTGATGTCGCACATCTCCAGCCATGACAGTTCGCATTCCTCGCTGACGACATCGGCGAGGAAGAGCGCGCGCAGGGCCGGGAAACGGTCGGCGTGAGCGACCAGCAGATCCAGCACCGGGGCGAAGGACTCGTACTCCTCCTGCCACCAGGGGCCGATCAGCAGGGCCCGCACCCGGGTGGTGTCGACCGTGTCGACGAAGTGCTGCCACAGCGTGCCGAACGTCAGATCGCCCTGCCAGGCGCTCTCCAGCCGCCACGCGACCGAACCGGTGTCCGGGAGCGTGCCGCCGGAGGCCCGACCGGGGCCGGGAAGGGTATGGACCGGCAGGCCGTGGAACGTGTCGGGATGCTCGATGTCAGTCATCGCGCCTCACTCCGAGACCGAGGTGTAGCGGCCTTCGACGCCGCGGTTGCCCCAGGGCGTCTCGCGCTCCGACACATCGACCCGCACGCCGTGCGGCTCCAGCGCCCGCACGATCCGGCTTTCCATCGGCTCGGTCATGAAGTGGTGGTACAGATCGAGCTTTTCGAGATGGGTGAGCGGCTGGCCGTCCAGCAGCGCCGCCGCGCCCTCGTCGCCCATGGTGCCGTTCGACAGGTCCAGGACGCGAAGCTGCGCGACGACCGGGGCGGAGGCCACCGCCGCCGCGATCTCGTTCTGCACCTCGCTGTTGCGCAGACCGAGATGGGTGAGCCGGGGGAAGCGGGTGCCGGAGAGCAGCGGGGCCAGGTCGGCCACATCGGTGTCGCCCCCGTAGGCGGAGACACCGAGCCACAGGTCGAGCCGCTCCAGCGCCGGCAGCTCGCTGTCCAGAATGCCGCGGATCACGCCGACGGGCAGCCCGCCGGTCTCGATGGTCAGCGCACGCAGCCGCTCGTGCTTCGAGGGCGAGAAGACCAGGTCGGTGCCGCCGCGCACACCCAGTTCCAGCAGGTCGGGGAAGGCGTTGAGCAGCGCCGTGACATCCGACTGCTCGATCCAGGAGATCTCGTTCTCCTCGGAGGTCATGTCGCCGACGAAGACGGCCTCCAGCGAGGTCAGCCGGTCCGCCGCGGCGATGATCAGATCGATCGCGTACGACGACTTCACCTCGTACGCCTCACCCCACTGACCGACGATCAGCGCCCGGACCCCCGCCGGGTCGACCGTCTCCAGGAACGCCTTGAAGGCTTCCTCCCAGGTCGTCTCGGCATCGTCGTCGTACGGATCGACCGAGATGCGCCAGGCTGCCGCATCGGCGGCCTGCACGGGCGCCTCCCCCGACGCGTGCTGGAAATCGACAGCGGGAAGGCCGAGCAACTCGTGCAGATGGTCCACACCGGACATGACCCTGAGCTCCTGGTACTGGGGGACGGCTGATGTTCCCAAGGTTTATCAAGCCGCACTGACAACGGCGCGACCGGGACCACCGCGACGGGCCCGCCCGGTCCGGTCGCCCGCCGGCCGATTGTCAGACCTGCCCCGTAGCGTTTTCTGCGTGGCCGGCACAGCGGGTGCGGCCATCGAGGGGAGACGTCTGTGTACCGGCAGGGCGATGTACTGATCGTGTCGTTGGAGGAGTCCGCGGTGCCCGCGCATCTCGTGGACGCGCCGGGTGAGCCGAGGGACGGCCGGGGGCGCATGGTCCTCGCGCTGGGCGAGGTCACGGGGCATGCCCACGCAGTGCAGGGGCCGGGCAGGCTGATGCGGGAGGCGGGGGTGTTCGGGCCGATGCTGCTCCATCTCCCCGAGGGCGGACGGGTGGTGCACGAGGAGCACGCGACGATGCCGCTGTCGAAGGGCTGGTACCGCGTGGTGCGCCAGCGGGAGTACACGCCGGGGGCGGTCCGCATCGTCGCGGACTGACGGCGGGCGGGGCCCGGCGGCAGAAGACCGGGCAGAGGACCGGATGTCCGGCGGCGCACAGCGCGCCGCCGTCGACGCAGTACGCACAAGACACAACACACAGAACACTGGGGACGGGGAAGACCGATGCAGTACGTGGACTCATGGCGGGCCGTGGCAGCGGCGACAGGCGCGGCCGACCGGGCCGCGGCCGAGGAGGGGCTGCGGCTCGCCTACCGCAGCGCAGGACTCGCCGAGCCGGAGCGGATCGTCTGGGTCGACTCGCCCAGGGCCGCGGTGGAGGCCGTGGAGAAGCTCGTGGACGCCGGGCGTTCGGTGCGTGACGAGATACGGACCCGGCCCTGGGCGCAGGAGCGCCGCCGGATGTACGACGAACTGGGCCCGGCGGGCTGGTCCGCGCTGTGGTCCGCCACCGGTGCCCAGCTCTGGGAGACCACCGCGGCGCTCGCCGACCGGATCCGGGCCGGTGTCGTCGCGGACCTCTCGAATCGCCCCGAGGACGAGTCCGGCGTCCGGCTGGTGCTGCTCGACGCGGTGCTGGGCCAGCACGACGCGGCGTGGCTCGCCGCCTTCGACGGCCGGGGCGACCGCCTCGACGGCCTGGCGGAAGTGGCCAGGCACGCGGGCTGGTGGTGGCCCTACGAGCGTGCCGTGGTGATCAGCGAGCGGCCGGAGGCGCTGTACCGGGACGAGGCGGGCCGGCTCGACCGCGGGGACGGCCCGGCGCTCGCCTACCGGGACGGCTTCGCCCTCTACGCCTGGCGCGGCATGCCGGTGCCCGCGGAGTTCCTGGAAGAGCTGAGCTCCCTGACTCCGAAGCGGATACGCGAGGAGGAGAACGCGGAACTGCGCCGCGTGATGCTGGAGTTCTACGGCTACGACCGTTACCTCACCGAATCCGGCGCGGAGCCGGTGCACCGTGACGAGACGGGTGTCCTGTGGCGGATCGCGCTGGACGGCGACGAGGACGTGGTGATGGTCGAGGTGGTCAACTCCACTCCCGAGCCTGACGGCACGCACCGTGTCTACTGGCTGCGGGTGCCGCCCGGCACCCGGACCGCCAAGGCCGGTGTGGCCTGGACCTTCGGACTCGACGGCAACGCGTACGCGCCCGTGCGTCAGACCTGAGCGCCGCCGGACGGTCCGCCGGCCGGGGCCACGCGGCCGAGGAACCGCGCGACGACCCACCGGCCGGGGCGGGCCGGAGTCAGGCCGTCAGTGCCTCGTGGTCGATGCCGAGTTCGCGGGCGAGTG
Source organism: Streptomyces sp. NPDC047917 (assembly GCF_043204345.1). Classification (NCBI taxonomy): domain Bacteria; kingdom Bacillati; phylum Actinomycetota; class Actinomycetes; order Kitasatosporales; family Streptomycetaceae; genus Streptomyces; species Streptomyces sp. NPDC047917. The sequence continues at coordinate 647,142 of NZ_JBIDCA010000004.1, read as the reverse complement.
CCTCGTCGGTCCAGGCCAGCATCGTGGCCCGGGAGAGCGGGCCCGCGTACGACGTCGTCTGGACGGCCAGGCCGTCCAGCAGGGCGGTCAACCGCCAGGCCGCGGACATCGGGTCGTCGCAGTGGAACTCACCGGCGGCGGCGCCCTCCTCGATGACCTCGGCCAACTCCGCCTTCCACTGCTGGTCGAGGTCGCCGGCCACATTGCGCAGCGCCGGGTCGCGCAGCGAGGCGGCCCAGCCCTCGATCCACAGCCGCCACCCCTTGGCCTGCCCGGTCGGCGCGTACCAGCGGACGGCGGCGCGCAGCCGCCGCACCGCGCTGGTGCGGCGGCCCAGCACCTTGCGCAGCTGGGCGAGGTCCGCCTCGGCGGCATGGGCGAAGGCGGCCGCGACCAGCTTCTCCTTGGTCGAGAAGTGGTAGAGCACGAGTGCGTTGCTGACGCCGAGCACGGCGGCCACATCGGCGATCCGGACCGCCGAGACCCCCCGTACCTCGATCTGTTCGATGGCAGCGCACAGGAGCTCTTCACGTCGTTCCGCCACGCTCAACCGCACTCTCGCCACGGCGCCACCCTAGCGAATATGCCAATCACGGGAAGAGCGGGGGCGGAGCCGCGCACGGCCCCGCCCCTCTTGCTCAGCTTGTCCGAACGGCACTCGCGATGCCGGACCGGGCCGTCAGCGTGGGGAGCACCAGATGTCGGCACAACCGGAGTCGTACGCGTCGGTGAGCGTCTCGGTCAGCGACGCACCCGAGGCGTCCGTGACGGTGGATCGCAGATCGACCTTGGCTGTCCCGAGCGCCGGCACGGTGACCTTCCAGCGTCCGTCGGTGCCACGGGCCGCCGGGGCCGGCTTCCAGCCGGTGCCGTCGGTGGCGTACCAGACCTTCAGTGAGGCGATGGGCAACGTCCGCCGCTCCCCCTGCGCGGTGAGACCGACCGTGTAGCCGAGCGGCTTTCCGGGATCGGCAGCGTTCTCACCGGTGAGCGGGAGCCGGTAGTCGAGGTCCAGCAACCGGGCCGGGGCGGCTCGCCCCTCGTGGCCGGAGCGCAGCCGCCATTCGCTGGTCACCCTGGTCCCGAGCATCCAGGTCACCGGGTCGGGCGACGTACGGGTGGCATCGACGGTCAGCCGGTACCAGCCCTGCCGTCGCGGCAGGTCGAACGTGGCGCGGCCCGGCGCGGCATTGCGGGCCAGCACCTTTCCGCTGTCGTCCGCGAGGAGCGTGCTCCCGCTGTCCGCGCCCGGCGCGGTCTCGGCCCGGTGCCAGGCCGCGTCGGAGAACACCGCAAGGCCCACCCTCAGTCTGTCGCCCTCCCTGACCACCTGGGCGGCTCCGGCCTGTCTCCCGAGCGCCGGGTTGAGGGCGCGGACATCCAGTCGTCCCGGTAGTCACCGCCCGCGCGGTACACGGTGGGCGTGCCGACGAGGGTGCCGAGCGGATAGACCCGGTCGCCGATGCCGTACTGGTAGTGGAAGGTCGCCGTGGTCCACTCCACACCGGGGGAGAAGTGCAGCGTCTGCTCCGCCGGCGGGCGGTAGCGGGTCGTCTGCTGGAAGAGCGTCAGCCCATGCCCTCACGCCCGGCTCCCGGCACGATCGAGCTGATCTGCACGCCGTTGCCATGACCGAAGTACGTCACCACATCTCCGGTCAGCAGGGTGACGGTGCCGCCCCGGCCGGCCGTTGCCGGGGGTGCGGACGGATCGGCGAAGGCGGGGGCGGCATCGGCGGCAGCGGGCAGTGTTCCACCGGCAAGGGCGGTGGCGAGCGCGGTGGCGCAGAGCGCCATCCATCTGGTCCGTCTCATTCTCACCTCGTGAACTCGCGGGTTCTCAGGGGGTGGTGAGGTGAGACTGTCAGGAACATGGCAGATCGGAGCCGGGTGCGGACCGGCGGGTAGCTGCCATGGTAGCTACCCGCCGCACCGACCGGGGAACCGGGTCGGAAACTCCGGCCGTGCCGCCGGGTCAGCGGCCGGCGGGACGCTCCACCTCGCACCGGTCCTTGAAGCCCTGACTGGTCAGCCCGAGGGCGGAATTGGTCCGGGAGCGCATGTTCTCCACCGCGACCATCGTCGTCAGCTCCACGAAGGCCGCCTCGCCGAGCGCGGTCCGCAGCCGCCCGGCCGGCTCGTCACCGACCTCCGGCGGGGTGAGGCTCATCGCCTCCGCGTACTCCAGGACGTCCCGCTCCAGCGGGGTGTACACCTCGCTCTCCCGCCACACCGGCACATCGCGCAGCTTGCGCGGGTCCATGCCGTGCCGGTGGTTCTCCCAGTAGCCGAAGTCCATGCACCAGCCGCAGCCGACGGTGGCCGCGGCCGACATCACGGCCAGCGCCTTGAGCTGCGGGTCCAGCTTCTTCCAGCGCCCCACCGACAGCTCGAAACGGGCACCGGCCCACAGCACCCCGGTGTGATGGGCGGCGGCCCGGAGCGGGTCGATGACCTTGCCGTACGTCCGGTTCGAGTACCAGGAAACGGCGCGGAAGAGGAGGGTGCGGGGCGGGTCGAGCGGGATTCGGGCGGTCATGGCCGGTCTCCTTCGAAACGGCTCGGGTGCCGTCCGGCGGCCTTGCGGACACCGCCGGACGGGCGGTTTCCACCGGTGCGACGTACGCGGGGGCCCCGGATGTGACACGGCGGTCCGGCCGGTTCCGGAATCCTGCGGGGGGTACGGACGTTGGATCCGGCATGACGGCAATCGACGCACGGCAGGAAGCACTGCTCGGACTGCTCGCCGAGGAGAACGGCGGAGTGCTCGTGACACTGAGGCGGGACGGCAGGCCCCAGCTGTCCAACGTCAACCACTTCTACTACCGCCGGGAGCGCATCGTCCGCGTCTCGGTCACCGAGGACCGGGCGAAGACGAAGAACCTCCGCCGCGACCCCCGGGCCGGCTACCACGTCACCAGTGCCGACCGCTGGGCGTGGACGGCCGTGGACGCCACCGCCGAGCTGTCCCCGGTCGCCGCCGATCCCCACGACGCGACGGTCGAGGAGCTCGTCGCGCTCTACCGCGACCTCCGGGGCGAGCACCCGGACTGGGACGACTACCGCAGCGCGATGGTCCGGGACCGGCGCATCGTGCTGCGACTGCGTATCGAGCACGTGTACGGGCAGCCGCGTGGCTGACCCGGCCCGCTCCGGCCGCCGCTTCCCCGGACGCTCCGCTCTCGCACCGTGGTACCCCCGCCCATAATGAGACGACACCGATTTCCCCAGGAGATGCATTGACCGGCGCCGACCCCTTGCCTCCGCTCCGCACCCGGCTGCGTTCGCTGCGCCCCGCCGCATTCGGCGCAGACCCGGGTGGTGCCCGCATGGAGCGCATCCGCCGCTCGCCCAACTTCGCCGACGGCGTCTTCCGGAATCCGGTGGGGGCGCGGACCAGGCCGTCCGGATCCACCCTGGAGTTCGCGAAGGTCTACTTCCGCAAGGAGGAGCGGGTACGCAGGGCCCCGGTCGGCACCGTGCCCGTCCACGCCACCACCTACGCGGACCTCGCCGAGACCCCGGCCACGGGGCTGCGGCTCACCTGGATGGGCCATTCCAGTGTGCTCGCCGAGATCGACGGCCGTCGGGTGCTCTTCGACCCGGTGTGGGGCGAGCGCTGTTCGCCCTTCGCCTTCGCCGGGCCCAAGCGGCTGCACCCGGTGCCGCTGCCGCTGGCCGCCCTCGGCCCGGTGGACGCGGTGGTGATCTCCCACGACCACTACGACCACCTCGATCTGCCGACGATCCGCGCGCTCGCCGGTACCGGCACGGTGTTCGCCGTCCCGCTGGGGGTCGGCGCCCACCTGGAGCGGTGGGGCGTGTCCCCCGACCGGTTGCGCGAGCTCGACTGGAACGAGACGACGAAGATCGCCGGGATCAGCCTGACCGCCACCCCGGCGCGGCACTTCTGCGGACGCGGCCTGCGCAACCAGCAGCACACCCTCTGGGCGTCCTGGGCCGTCGCCGGCCCCGAGCACCGGATCTACCACAGCGGCGACACCGGCTATTTCCCGGGCTTCAAGGACATCGGCGCCGAACACGGCCCGTTCGACGCGACGATGATCCAGATCGGCGCCTACTCCGAGTACTGGCCGGACATCCACATGACCCCGGCCGAGGGCATGCAGGCCCATCTGGACCTCCAGGGCGGCGAGCCGCTCGGGGCGATGCTGCCGATCCACTGGGCCACCTTCAACCTCGCCCCGCACCCGTGGGCCGAGCCGGGCGAGGGCACCCTCGCCGCCGCACAGGACGCGGGCGCCCGCGTCGCGCTGCCGCTGCCCGGCGAACCCTTCGAGCCCACCGCGCGGACCGTTCCCGCCGAGCCCTGGTGGCGCGCGGTGGCACCGCAGCCGGTCGAGCAGCGGCCCGCGGCGGCGGCCCGGATCACGGATCTGTCGACCGACCCGGCCGGCGGTACGGGCCGGGCGCCGGACGACGCGGCGGCGGAGGCCGGCCACGCCGAGGTGGCGCCGACGGCGTAGCACCCCCCGATCGCGGCGTACGGCTCGCGGCCGGCCGACCCGGCGGTACGGGAACGGCATCCGGACCGCCGCGTACGGGACACGCGCGGCACATTTCAGACGGCTCGGCCCGTCCGGCACGACCGGACGGGCCGAGCCGTTTCGTGTGCTCATGGGCTCATTCCGATCGGCCATTCGGGTGTCGGCCGGTCAGGTGTCAATGCGGAGTAATCGGTCTCTTGTACGAGCGGTCATACCAGAGCGGGACGGATGGCGGGCAAGTTCGACAACTGCCCGCCGCACTCGCGTGATTGACGACTACCGTGTGTGGCCGGTGATCAACGGTGGGCTCATAACTTTCGAGCCTGCCCGACCGATGAACCGAGCCTGACCGACCACCGTAGGTGCCACCGCATGAACGCCGATTCCTGGTGCCCCACGTACCGAGGACAATGATGTCTCAACTTCGCGCACCCGAAGCGCGACCGGAACGCCGAGAGGGCGGACGGCACGGCCGACCCGGTGCCCGTTCCCACTCGGCCACGGCCAGGCCGCGCGCCGCCCAGCCGTCCCCCGAGGCGCGTATACGCCCTCAACTCCTGCGCACCGCGGTACTGCCGACCGTCGTGGCGGTACTGAGCGGAGCCGCAGCCGTCATCTTCACCGCCCGCTCCGGCGCCCGGCTCTCCGGCGAACTCTGGATCGCGCTGGGCGTCGCCGGGGCGCTGGCGCTCTCCGCGGTCCTGGCCGCGTACCTCGCCGCCAACCGCGTCGCCACCACCGTCTTCGGACGCTGTCTGGCGCTCCGCCGTACCAGCGCCCAGGGCCAGGCCGAACTGCAGCGGGTGGTGGAACAGCTCCGCAACGGCGAACCGGTGTCCGCGCGCAGGCCCGCGCCACCCTCGGCGCCCGGCAGCGACGCCTTCGAACTGCTCGCCCAGGAACTCGGCCGCCAGCAGGAGGCCGCCGTGGCCGCGGTCGTCCAGGCGTCCCGGCTCTCCGACAACTCCGGCGAGGACCAGAAGGTCGAGGTCTTCGTCAATCTCGCCCGCCGGCTCCAGTCGCTGGTGCACCGCGAGATCCAGCTGCTCGACGAGCTGGAGCACGAGGTCGAGGACCCCGATCTGCTCAAGGGCCTCTTCCACGTCGACCATCTCGCCACCCGCATCCGCCGGCACGCCGAGAATCTCGCGGTCCTCGGCGGCGCCGTCTCCCGGCGGCAGTGGAGCAACCCGGTCACCATGACCGAGGTCCTGCGCTCGGCGATCGCCGAGGTCGAGCAGTACCCACGGGTCAAGCTCGTGCCGCCGATCGCCGGCACACTGCGCGGCCACGCCGTGGCGGACGTGATCCACCTGCTGGCCGAACTGGTGGAGAACGCGACCGTTTTCTCCGCCCCGCACACCCAGGTGCTGCTGCGCGCCCAGCAGGTCACCGCCGGACTGGCCCTGGAGGTGGAGGACCGGGGGCTCGGCATGCCGGGCAACGAGCAGAAGCGGATGAACGCCCTGCTCGCCGACCCCGACCAGGTCAATGTGGCCCATCTGCTCCAGGACGGCCGGATCGGGCTGTTCGTCGTTGCTTCGCTGGCCCGCCGGCACGGCATCGCCGTCCGGTTGCAGAGCAACATCTACGGCGGCACACAGGCCGTACTCGTCCTCCCGCAGTCCCTGCTCGGCGTGGACGGGGACGCTCCGGCCGAGGGCGGCTCGGCCCCGGTCCCGCCCCCGGGCCCCGTACACCGCCCACCGGCCGAGGGCGCGAGGGCCGGCCACCACATGCCGGCCCCGGCGCCGGGCCTGAACCCCGACCCGGCGCCGAACACGGGCCTGAACCCCGGTCCGGGCACCGCGCCGGGGCCGCAGACGAACACCGTCCGCCAGCCCTACGTCCCCAGCCAGCCACTGCGCCTGCACCAGCCGCCGCAGCAGGGACAGGGCGGCCAGGGCAGTCGGGGCGAGGCCCCACCGCTCCCGCTGCGGGCCGAGCGCCCCGACCGGCCCACCCCGGCCGAGGCCGTCCCCGGATTCCGGATCGCGGACGGCGTCCCCGACGCCCCGCACCGCGAACCCGGAGTCGTGCGCGGCACCATGGGCCGGCCACAACTGCCCAGGCGCGCCAACCAGGAGCACCTGGTCCCGCAGCTCAGGGAGGCACCCGCCCCGCGCAGCGACGACGAACAGGCCCTGCACGACCCGGGACTCATGGCGGCCTTCCGGCGCGGCATCGAACTCGCCGAGGCCCGCAGCGAAGCCGAGGCCGACACCGCCCCGGAAACGGAGACGGGCCCCGGGGCGGCGGCGGACCCGCAGGCCTGGCAGCCCGGCGTCCCGCTCGAACCGCTGCCGGTACGCGGACTCACCGGGACCGCCACCCCGTACCCCTCGGGCCCGGCCCAGGACGCGGCCCCGGTCGACGAACCCCTCGAAACGAACACCTCCAAGGAGTAGATGCACCATGGCGACCGATATGCCGTCCGGTCAGGTCTCGGACCTCGACTGGCTGCTGGGCGGACTGGTCCAGCGCGTCCCGTACACACGCAGCGCGGTTCTCCTCTCCGCCGACGGGCTGGTGAAATCCCTTCATGGCATGGACGCCGACAGCGCCGACCACATGGCCGCGCTGGCCGCCGGTCTGTACTCGCTCGGCCGCAGCGCGGGTGCGCGCTTCGGCGACAGCGGCGAGGTACGGCAGGTGGTGGTCGAGCTCGACTCGACCCTGCTGTTCGTCTCCACCGCCGGTTCCGGCACCTGTCTCGCCGTGCTCGCCGGCCGCGAGGCCGACGCGGCGGTGCTCGGCTACGAGATGACGATGCTGGTCAAGAGTGTCCGGCCCTATCTGATGACGCCTGTCAGACAAGCGGCCGGGACACCGGGCGCCATGGGGCTGTGAGGGTGTCGGTCCCGCAGGACGGGCCACTGCTCGACGACGCGGCCGGCCGGCTGATCCGCCCGTACACCGTGAGCAACGGCCGGACCCGCCCCACGACCGTGCTCGATCTGCTCTCCCTGATCATGGCCACGGGGACCGAGCCGCAGACGCATCTGGGTCCCGAGCACTCCGTCGCGCTGGGGCTGTGCGGCGGCCCCACCTCGGTGGCCGAGATCGCCGCACATCTGCGGCTGCCCGCGGTCGTCACCAAGGTGCTCGTCTCCGACCTGGTCGACTGCGGGGCTGTGACCGCGCACCCACCCGCCTTCCACGACATGCCCACCGACCGATCTCTGCTGGAGGCAGTGCTCGATGGCTTACGACGACAGCTCTGACGGCTTCGGCAGCTTTGCCGCGTACGACGACAACGCAAGCCCCGAAGGTTTCGGAAGTCACGAAAGCCACGGAACCCGGGCAGCACGGGCAGCCCACGGAAGTCAGGGGAGCCACGCAACCCACGGCCGGTCCGAGGGATACGGCGGCCCGGAGAGCTACGGGCACCCGGGGAACCACGGGGATGTGCACGGCTACGGGGAAGCACGGAGTTACGGCGGCACCCTGGACCACAGCGGTACCCAGGGCCATGACGATGCTCCGAGCCACGAGCCCGAGCCGGGGCACGGCGATCCCGGCGGCGACGTCGGCGGTCCCATGGGCTCTGAGGGGTTTCCCGTCGCGCTCAAGGTGCTGGTGGCCGGCGGGTTCGGGGTCGGCAAGACGACGTTCGTCGGTGCGGTCAGCGAGATCGCACCGCTCAGCACGGAAGAGCTGCTGACCCAGGTCAGCGCCGCGACCGACAGTCTCGAAGGGATCGAGTCCAAGACCGCCACCACCGTGGCGATGGACTTCGGCCGCATCACCCTCGACGAGCAGCACGTGCTCTATCTGTTCGGCACCCCGGGCCAGGAACGCTTCTGGTTCATGTGGGACGAACTCTCCCAGGGCGCGCTGGGAGCCGTCGTGATCGCGGACACCCGCAGGCTCGCCGAGTGCTTCGCCGCCGTCGACTTCTTCGAGCGGCGCGGTATCGGATTCATCGTCGCGGTCAACGAGTTCGACGGCGCCTACCGCTACGCACCGGAGGAGATCCGGGCCGCGCTCGACCTCGGCCCGGACGTCCCGGTGGTGCTCTGCGACGCCCGGATCGCCAGCTCGGGCACGGGGGCCCTGGTCACACTGGTCCAGCACCTGATCAACGCCACCTCGGCCCCGGCCCCGTTGACCGGCTTCGGAGCCCGCCCGTGATCCGGAACCACAACGGCCGCATGCTGCTCACGCCCGTCGACGGCGATGCCCTGGTCCGCACCCGGCGGCTGAGGACACTCGGGCTCGGCGAGCGCTCCGACGCCTCGTTCGACAACTTCGACGCCTTCGCCGACCGGGTGGCCGAGGTGACCGAGGTGCCCTTCTCGATGGTCAACTTCATCGACGGCAACCGGCAGTTCTTCGCCGGTCTGCACACCCCGGCCGGCACGCACAAGGGGTCCGATCTCGGTGCCGCCGCCGCGGGCAGCAGCCGCAGCGGCCGGTATGTGGCGCTCGATCGCGGCTACTGCCCGCATGTCGTCGTACGGCGCAAGGCGCTCGTCCTGGAGGACGTCTGCGACTACCCGCGGTTCGCCGGAAACCCGGTGGTCGACGAGATAGGCATCCGCTCCTACCTCGGCGCACCCCTCATCGACCGCACGGGCATCGCCCTGGGCGCCGTCTGCGCGGTCGACACCGTGCCCCGCCCGTGGGGCAGGGAGGGGCTCGACACGATCAAGTCCCTGGCGATGGAGCTGGTCGGGCACATCGACCAGCGGGAGGGCAACGGCATCGGAATCTGATCAGACCTCGACCGTCGTACCGTCCACGAAGGTCAGCACCACCGAGTCCGCACCCGCACGCACCCGCACCGCATCGCGCAGCGCCTCCGGGTGCACGGCGTCCCGGGAGAGGGCGACCAGCGAGACATGGATGCTCCGCCCGCCGGGGTGCGGCCCGCTGCGAAGGTACGGAATCGCCGAATGCGGTCCGTACGCGTTGGACTGGACATCGCGTGCCACCGCGGCCCCTTCCGCCCCGCCGTCCCAGCCGTGCAGCGCGATCAGGGCGCTGCTCAGACCGTCGGCCGTGCGGGCGAGTGCCCAGTCGGGGCCCGACAGGGCGAACGGGCTCCGCGCATGCGCGACCGCGTGACCGCCCTCACGCACCACCGCCCCCTCGGGCGCCTCTACCCGGTGCACCCGGATCTCCCACGGACCGTGCAGCACACTCGTCGTCTCGATCCGGTACGGATGGTCGTCGCCGGGCAGCCGCGCCGCGTACCAGGACGCCGCGACGCGGTCCTCGCAGCGCAGCGGATGGATCCGGCTGCGCGGCGACGGGGTGCCGTCCGGTGCCAGCAGCGCCAGATGGCCGTCGATGGAACGGGCCACGGCGTGCGGGGCGGCCTCGGGTGCCGTCGCCGTCGAGTACCCGAACCGGGCGTAGTGCGGATCGTGTGTGCCCTCGGCCGGGTCGGCCGCCTCGTCGAACGGCGGATTGTGGTCGCTGCCGTGATTGACCAGCCGGACGATGCCGTCGTCACGGGTGCCGTGCAGCAGCCACCCGGTGGCCGGCAGCGCGGTGTACTGGTCGGACTCCTCGATCGGGAGCGGGAGTTCGCGCGCCGTCCACACCTCGTGGTCGGCCGGCAGCAGCAGCCCGAGGAAGCCCTTGCTCGCCCAGTACGGCGAGGCTGGACCGGAGTACGGCTGGGTGCTCGGCAGGAACGTGTCGTACCAGCCGAGCGTCAGCAGCCCCCGCTCGTCCGGCACACCGCGCTCCGCGAAGTGCCGCATCGTGCCGGAGGCGAGCCGGCGGGTGAGCCCCGGCGCCAGCGGGGTGCAGTCGGCCAGCGCCCCCATCCACACCGGTGCCAGGGCTGCGAACCGGTACGTCAGCGAACGGCCCTGGTGGACGGGGGCGCCGTCGGAGCCGAAGAAGTGCGGATAGTCCTCCAGGAACCTGCGCAGCCGCTGCCGGTAGACCTCCGTCCGGCCGCCGTCGTCGGCGCCCGCCATCCGCGACCAGAGCAACGGGTACAGATGCATCGCCCAGCCGATGTAGTAGTCGAAGTTCCGGCCGTCCCCGTCGGTGTACCAGCCGTCACCGACGTACCAGTCCTCGATCCTGTCCAGGTTCGACTCGATGTCCGAGCGGCTGTACGGTGCGCCGACCGAGGCGAGGAACTGCTCGGACACCACCTGGAAGAGCCGCCAGTTGTTGTCCCAGGTGCGCCCGCCGACGAACCCCGAGAACCAGTCGACGACCCGCTCCTGCACCCGGGCGTCCAGCCGGTCCCAGATCCACGGCCGGGTCTCGTGCAGCGCCACCGCGACCGACGCCGCCTCCACCATCTGCTGCGAACAGTCCGTCAGCTTCGGCCACGCCTCCCCGCTCCGGGGATCGGTGCCGGCGGTCAGCCCCGCCGCGTACCGCTCGATCAGCGCGGGGTCGACCGCCCCGCCCGCGCCCGCGATCCGGCAGGCGGCGAGCAGGAACGACCGGGCGAAGCCTTCGAGACCGTCCGAGACGACCCCCGACCAGCTGCCGCGGCCGGGCAGCCGGTACTGGGCGAAGCCGGGGGTCGCGTACGGCACCAGCGCGTCCAGCATCCGGTCGGCGGTCGCCTCCCAGTGGGCCCGGGTCCAGCCGGTACGTGACGACAGGAGCCGGTCGGGCGGCGGCAGGTGCAGATGCGGTGCGACGGACATGGTGGTGCTGCTCCTCGTGGGTGATGCGGGGGTGGGCTAAGGGACGAGTTCGGCTCGGTGGGTGTGGCCGCGGGAGCCACCGACGGCGACGGTGAGCACGGGTCTGCGGCCGGGTACGAGGCTCACCGAGTCATCGGCCGTCGCCACTGCCCTCACCCGGAAGGGCAGTTCGACCGAGAGTGTGGTGAGCGTGCGGCCCGGGTCGGCGACCGCGACCCGGATGCGCGGGCCGTGGCGCCGCACCAGTACCGATGCCGGGCCCGACGAGGTGATTCCGGCGACTGTTCCGGCGCCCCAGAAGTTCACCGCGGTCAGCCCCGCCCGGCGCACCTCCACCGCCTGCGCGGCGCTGTCGTCGGCGAGGATCCGGACCGGCCGGGACGCCGACCAGACCGCGGTCGCCGCGGCCGATGCGCCGGGCAGCAGCACATAGGCGTAGCGGGCGTCGGTGGGCGAGGCGCCGTGGTCCGTCCAGAGCGTCAGATAGCGGCGGGTGACGGGGTCGGTACTGCCGCCCGTGTCCGCCCCCGTGTCGATGGCCCGCCAGGTGCCGGTGCGCTGTTCGCGCAGGGCGTGCAGCGCGGTTTTGCCGGGGAACACATAGCCGCCCACTCCCTCGACATGCGCCCACCGGGCCTGGCCGAACGTGCCGCTCCAGCCCTGCTCGACGGGCTGGCGGACGCCGTCGACCAGCAGCCGGTGCCGTCCGTCCGCACCCAGATTGCGGTTCTCGACGATGGTCTCGACCGGCCGGCCGTCGCTCGCCGTGATGCCCGCGCCGAGCGCGATCACCGCGTTGTCCAGCAGGAACCACGACTTCCTGGTCCGCAGAGTGGTGCCCTGGCCGCCGATCACCTCCATCGCGGCGGCCCCGTACCGGCCGTCCAGCACGGCACCGCCCGCGACGTTGTTGGCCGGACGGTAGGTGGAGGTGCCGGAGCCCGTGCCGAGATCGGTCCGCTGCCGGGTGTCGACCGTGGTGCCGGGCAGGCGGTACGGATCGACGGTCGGCCAGAAGCCGTCGTTGAACTGCCCCAGATCGTCGCCGTCGTACAGATACGTCATGCCGTCGCCGGTGTACCAGCCGTGCAGATTCTCGCCGTTGCCCGCCTCGTACGCCGAGATCCGCTTCGACGAGAGCGACAGGGCGCAGGCCCAGCCGGGGCGGCGGTGCACGACACGGTCCATGTCCGCGAAGACCCGGCTGCCGGTGGAGCGTGGTCCGGCCGGGACGGTCCGGTCGTCCAGGACGGCCTTGGCCAGGGCGAGTTGGGGCAGCGTCGCGAGTCCCTCGAAGGGGGTGGTGCGGTTGCGGCTCAGCCAGCCCTTCACCAGCGTCCGCCAGCGCGTGGCGTACTCGGCGGGCGCTCCGGACGCCAGCAGCAGGATCGCCGCCAGGGCCGTCGCACCGTCTCGGTGGTCACCGGCGCGCTCCCGGGAGATCGCCCGGCCGCGCACCGAGTCCATCATCAGCCCGTCGAAGATCACCGGTGCGAAGGTCCGCTCCACGGCGTCGTACATCACCGAGACCCTCGGGTCGGCCACCGCCCACTCGGACCCCGCCAGCAGGGCCAGCAGATACGCCGTGCCGCTGAGCAGCACGATGCCGTACGAACCGGTGTAGGCCACCACGTCGTGCTGGACGAATGAGCCGTCCTCGTAGAAGCCGTCACCCGAACTCGTGTACCGGAAAAGGCTGTTGCGGCCGGAGTCGCGTACGTCGGAGAGTGCGTCGCGGGCCGAGGCGAGCTTGGCCGGGTCCTGTCCCAGCAGCCCGCGCAACGCCACGATGACGGCCTTGTCGGTGCGGTTCGCCCCGGTCTCGGGGAGTGCGGGGGAGTTGGTGCGGCGGTCCGCGTCCGGGCAGAAACGGTCGACGACCGCGAGATAGTCCGCCAGGTCGGTCGCGGGGAGCCGGTCGCGCAGGACGACGGAGCAGTCCATCAGCGCACGCGGGGCGCCGATCTCCCAGAACCACCAGTTTCCTGTCTCGCGCCTGGCCGGGTTGTACGCGGTGTCGTGGGTGAAGCGCAGTGCGGCGACGAGGGCGTCCGCCACCTGCGCGTTCCCGGCGAGGGAGGTGCCCTCGGTGGCCCAGGCGGTCGCGAGGGTGCGCAGCCGGGTGTAGCTCTGGCCGAAGTTGCCCGGGTCGGTGAGCGGGACGAGGTCGGGCCAGAGCGCGGTGCGGCCGGCGCCGCGGTCGAGGGTGTCCCACAGGTCCCCGGCCGTGGTGTCCAGGGCCGATACCGCGTCGGTGAAGTCGGGGTCGGCCGGGTCGAATCCACCACCGGTGAGCAGCGATTCGGCGCGCTTGAGCAGTGTGTCGAAGCCGGCGGGTGCGGCACCGGCACCGATGGACGCGTCCGCGAGAGGTGCGGCGTGCGCCGTGCCGGCCGTTGTCATGACGGCCGGCACGGCTGTCGCGGCCGTCACGGCGGTGGCGCCGGTCGCCGCGAGCAGGGTGCGTCTGCTGAGGTTCACGGTGAACTCCCTTGTCTCTGCGGTCAGTCGGCCAGTGTGGACGGGTCGACGGGCGGCTTCGGAAGGTTCAGCGCGGCCAGCTCGGCACGGCCCGTGGCGTCGATGGGGAACGCCCAGGTGTTCACGAAGAAGTCGGTGAGGTCGTAGCCCGCCACCCGGCTGGAGCAGGTCGCGAGGGCCCGGTAGCGCTTGTCGTTCTCGGTGTAGTCGGACTGCGGGTTCTCCTCGCGGACCAGCTTGTGCATCCGGGGCCAGAAGTCGTCGCCGAACGCGAGCTCCAGCTGGCGCAACGGGACGAGCTTCTCGTACGCGCCGAAGGACTTCTCGTACGTCAGACCTGCCGTGCCGAACTTCTGCCGCGCCGACTGGAAGTAGGTGAGTCCCGTCTTCGGGTCGACGGTGAGGAGGTTGGACGGCTGCTTCAGGGTGCGCTGCGCGGCCAGCGAGTAGATGTTGACCGTGACCTCGGTCAGGCCGCCCGGCTTGTACGCCATCTGCTGGTGGAGATGGCCGAGTTCGTGGTAAAGGCCCCAGCCCCGGGTGCGCAGTCCCTCCACGGTGGTGGCCCGGTCGAGGTAGGCGCGCGGGAAGCCGTTGTAGCCGTGTGTGGCGTAGGCGCCGACCCCGGTGGGCACCTTGCTGACCTCGGTGAAGTGGTACGGCCCGGCCTTGCGCCGGTGCACCGGCCTGGAGCCGTCCAGGCCGCTGATCCGGGCATGCGAGTCGATGATCGTCTCGACCAGGCCGAGCAGCGCGGCGTGGTCCTCGTCGCGGTACAGCAGCGCGCCCTCGCGAGAGAGCGTCATGATCGTGTGCGGCGCGTGCAGTTCGACGTACGGCGACGCGGTGAGCGTGTCCAGCTGCCGCTGGTAGCCGGCCTCCGAGGTGTGCCCCAGCGTGAAGACCGGCATGGGGACGGCACCGGAGCGGACCACCACACCGGCCCGCTCGCCGCGCCCGGTCAGGGTGAGGTAGACCGGGCCGCCGTGCGGGTCGGTGACCGTGTTCGCCCCGGCGGTCAGCGGATGGCTGCGGGGCTCGGTGATCTCACCGTAGTAGTCCCAGGCGCCGATCCAGAGCGTGGGCAGCAGACCGTCGTGCGGCTGGACGGTGAGCGAGAGGGGCACGCCGGCCGGGACGTACAGGCCGGTGGGCTGGAACTCCGAACCCCGCAGGGCCTGTCCGAGCCGCAGCCGTTCGGCCTCGGCGGCGGGCCGGGCGGTCACGGTCAGCCTGACCGGGGGGCCCGCCGGGTGCCCCTGGGCGGTTGCGGGGGTGGCGGCCCGGGCAGTTCCGGAGGCGGCGCCGAGCGCGATCGCCGCCCCGGCCCCGGCGGCCGCGGCGAGAACGGAGCGCCGGCCGACGGTGGCGGAGGCGGCGGAGGGAGCGGTGGAGGAGCCGGCGGAGTCTGTGGGCATGCGCATGCGGAACTCTCCCTGCGAAAACGAGTGAGGGGCGGAAGCGTGCGGAACGGTGCTGCTCGGCGCCAGCATGTAAGCGGTTGCTATTCAGAGGCAAGAGGGGGTACGAAGTTACTGCGATTTACTATGGTCGACTGTGGACAGGTGGGAAGTAACCGGTCACTTCCGGGTGGAGCGGCCGGCCCTCGGCGCAACGGAATCGCGTACCACGATGTGGGTTCCGAGCCGCAGCGCCCCCGTGGTGGGTTCGCGCCAGTCGTCCTCGTCCCCGCCGCTCACGGCCAGCCGTACGGCCTGGCGTCCCATCTCCTCCAGCGGGACGTGGACGGTGGTCAGCCGCGGTCGCAGCTCCTGGGCCACCGGGATGTCGTCGTACCCCACCAGGGACACGTCCTTCGGCACCTGGATCCCGGCCTCCTCCAGCGCCTGCGCGGCGCCCGCCGCCACCATGTCGTTGGCGGCGAAGACAGCGGTGAAGCCGGTCCCGTCCCGCAGCACTTCGGCCATCTTCCGGTAGCCGAAGTTGCGGCTGAAGGCGCCGGGGCGGACCAGATCGGGATCCGCGTCGATGCCGCGCAGCAGCAGCGCCCGCTGGTGTCCGGCCAGCCGGTCGCGGGTGGTGGAGAGCTTGGGCGGGCCGCCGAGGTAGAGGATCCGTTCGTGGCCCTGCATCAGCAGGTGGTCGGTGATGGCGAAGGCGCCGCCCTCGTTGTCGTACTCGACCGCGACGGTCGGGGCCTGCTCGCCCAGTGGCGGCCTGCCGCACAGCACCAGCTTCGATCCGCCCGCGTCCAGCTCGCGTGCCCGGCGGGCCAGCTCGGTGGTGTAGCCCCGGTCCGCGATGGAGCCGCCGACCACGACCACCGCGTCCGCCCGGCGCTCGTGCATCAGATCGATGAAGGCCAGCTCCCGCTGCGGGTCGCCCTGGGTGCAGCAGACCAGGCAGAGCCGTCCGCCGAGCGCGGCCTCCCGCTCCACACCGCGCGCGATGTAGGCGTAGAACGGGTCGATGACCTCGTTGACGATGATCCCGACGGTGCGGTTGGAGACGCCGGCCAGGGCGCGGGCGTGCGCGTTGACGACATAGCCCAGCTCGCGCATCGCGGACTCGACCCGCTCCCGGGTCGCCTCGGCGACCGGGTAGTTGCGGTTCAGTACGCGGGAGACCGTGGCCGTCGAGACGCCTGCGCGCCGTGCGACGTCGGTGACCGTCGCCCGCCGTTGTCCGTCCGCGGCTGTGCTCTGCCGGCGCATCCGGCTCACCCCCTGGTGGCTGTTGTGTGACGCCGAGCCTAGTGCCCCTCCGGGCGGACGCCGCCCCGTCGCGCCGCCCATCACGTACGCCCGCCGCGTCGGCCGAAAGCGCAGGCTGTGGACTTCGTGCCCGCACGGGCGGCGGCACTCACGCGATCCTCCCCAGGTCGTCCCGGTGCACCGGGTGGTCGAACGGTGTGCCGTGCGCGTACCGGACCAGCTCGTCCACCGCGAGCGCCCCCAGCCGTCCCACCTCGTTGCCCTGGGCGCCCGCCAGGTGCGGGGTGAGGAAGACGTTGGGCAGGTCCCACAGCGGGTGGCCGTCCGGCAGCGGTTCGGGCGACGTCACATCGAGGACCGCGTCCAGCCGTCCGCTGACCAGGTGCCCGGTCAGCGCCTCGGTGTCCACCAGCCGGCCGCGCGCGGTGTTGACGAGCAGAGTGCCGGGCCGCATCAGGCCGATCCGCCGGGCGTCGATCATCCCGCGGGTCTCCGCGGTGTCCGGGGCGTGCACGGTCACCACGTCGCTGGTCGCCACCAGGGTGTCGAGGTCGGTCGGCGTGACGCCGAGCAGCTTCGCCTCGGCCGCATCGACGTAGGGGTCGTGGAGCAGCACCTCGGCGTCGAGCACCCGGAGCAGTTCGATGACCCGGCGGCCGATCCGGGAGGCCCCGACCACACCGATGGTCAGCCCGTGCGTGCCGAGCCAGTGCTGCCGGTCGAGGTCGGCGCCGGTGCGGTGGGTGCGCCGGGTGCGGAAGAGCCCGGCCAGCGGGAACACCCGCTTGGCGCCCATGATGATCGCCGCCAGGGTGAACTCGGCGACCGGCACCGCGTTGGCGGCGGCGGCCGACGAGACGACGATCCCGCGATCGAACGCAACCGGGGACAGAAACGTTTTCACCGTGCCGGCCGCATGGATCACGGCACGCAGCGCGGGCGCCCGGTCCAGCAGTTCGGCATCGACGGGTGGGCAGCCCCAGCCGGTGAGCAGCACCTCCGCCGAGCTCAGAGCGGCCGAGGCCTCCGGGGAGTCGAACTCGCTGATCACGGACGGGTTCCGCAGGTCGGCGGTCTCTTCCAGGCGGGCCCGGACCGGTGGCGGAAAGACGTCGTCGAGCAGCCCGGGGCTCATGACCAGGAGCGTGCGCGGCCGTCGCGGGGACGGTGTCGCGGCATCGCTACCGGGATGTGCCGGTGCCTCTTCGGTGGTTCGCACCCTGCCTCCGGACAGTAATCGCGTTCTATGGAATGACCGGCACGCTAGGGAGCGTGATGGTCGACCGTCAAGCTCTCGTCCGTTTCAACTGTCCGGTTCCATGCCTTATTTATGGTTTCGAGGTACTGGATTCAGTCGCCGGTACATCGCGACTCAACGACTTTTGCCCGGATCTCTTGACGCTTGGGTTAACCGCTTACTAACTTGCGGCCCCAGAAGGCTCACCACGCGCCACCCAGCCGAACAGGACGCACCATGGCTGAAACAGCACCCCCGTTGCCGCGGGAGAAGCGGCGGCAGAAGGCTGAAACACCCTCCCCGCCCGCCGCCGGGGCCGTCGACGCACAGCACCGGCCGAGCCTCTGGCAGCGGATCAAGCGGGACCGGGTGATGTTGCTGCTCACCCTGCCCGGACTGCTGTACTTCGTCGTATTCCACTACGTACCGCTGCTCGGCTACGTCGTGGCGTTCCAGGACTACCAGCCGTACCTCGGCTACATGCACAGCGTCTGGGTGGGGTTCGCCAACTTCTCCGCGGCGTTCGCCGAGCCGGCCTTCTGGTCCGCGACGTTCAACACCCTGGAGATCGCCCTCGTCCAGCTGGTGTTCTTCTTCCCGATCCCGATCGCCCTGGCCCTACTGCTCAACAGCATCGCCAGCGACCGGATCAGGCGGTTCGTACAGAGCGTCGTCTATCTGCCGCACTTCATCGGCTGGGTCATCATCGTCTCGATCTTCCAGCAGATCCTGGGCGGTGCCGGGCTCCTGCCCGACGTCCTCGGGGGAATGGGGCTGCCGCGCTACGACATGATGAGCGACCCCGACGCCTTCCCCTGGCTGCTGACCCTCCAGGTGGCCTGGAAGGACGCCGGCTGGGGCACGATCATCATCCTCGCCGCGCTGCTCAACATCGACAAGCAGCAGTACGAGGCCGCCGCCATCGACGGCGCCGGACCACGACGCCGCCTGTGGCACGTGACCCTGCCGGGCATCGCCCCCGTGCTCATCCTGCTGCTGATCCTCAACCTCGGACAGATCCTCTCCGTCGGCTTCGAGCAGATCCTGCTCCAGCGCGACGCGGTCGGTCCGGACGCCGGTGAGGTCCTCGACACCTACGTCTACTACCACGGCATCAAGGACAACGACTGGGGCGTCGCCGCCGCCGTCGGACTCGTCAAGGCGGTCATCGGCACCGCACTCGTCCTGGGCGCGAACAAGTTCGCCCACCGACTCGGCCACGAAGGGGTGTACCGCGGTGCTGACCGCTGAGAAGACGCGCGCCACTACGGAATCCACCGCACCGGCGCCCCCGCCCGCTCCCGTACGGAAGTCGGACGGACGGCCTCCGTGGATGGAACGGCCCACCCGCATCGGACAGACCGCCAAGGCGATAGCCGTCGTCGTGGTCGTCCTCGCCGTCGCCTACCCGCTGGTCGGCGTCATCGGTACGAGCTTCGCCTCGCAGACCGACATCATCAAGAGCTCCGGCCTCGTCCTGTGGCCCGACCACCCCACCCTGGACGCCTACCGCACCATCTTCACCGGCGGGGTCGTCACCCGCGCGCTGATCGTCTCCGTCGGCATCACGGTCCTCGGCACCCTCGCCAGCCTCCTGGTCACCGTGGGCATGGCGTACGGTCTCTCCCGCCGCGATGTCACCGGCTCCCGCTTCATCCTGATGACGGCCCTGTTCACGATGCTCTTCAACGCGGGCATCATCCCGAACTTCCTGCTGGTCAAGGGCCTGGGCCTGTACGACACCTACGCGGCGCTCGTCATGCCCACTCTGGTCAGCGCGTTCAACCTGGTCGTCCTGCGGTCCTTCTTCATGAATCTGCCGGACGAGCTGTACGACGCCGCGAAGGTCGACGGGGCCGGCGACTTCCGCATCCTGGTGCGGATCGTGCTGCCGCTGTCCAAGGCCGTCCTCGCCGTGATCAGCCTCTTCTACGCGGTGACGTACTGGAACGCCTTCTTCAACTCGCTGCTGTACCTCAACGACTCCGACAAGTGGCCGTTGCCGATGGTGCTGCGCACCTACGTGCTCCAGGGCCAGAGCCTGAACGCCGCCTCGGCGGGCGAGGTGCTCGCCCCGCAGCAGGCCGTGCAGATGGCGGTCCTGGTCATCGCCGTCGTGCCGATCCTCTGCGTCTACCCGTTCCTCCAGCGCTACTTCACCAAGGGCGTGCTCACAGGCGCCGTCAAGGGCTGAGCGCGGCCACCGCCACACCGCCCCCCACTCCTTCCTTCCCCTCTCCCAAGGAGATTCAGGTGTCGAGCTCCACCCCCATCAATCGCCGAGCACTGTTCCGCATGGGTGCGGGCGTCGGTCTGGGACTGGCCGCCGCCCCGCTGCTCGCCGCCTGCGGCGACGGCGGCACGACCGCGAAGGCGGAGGCCAAGAGCGCCTCGCTGCTCCCGGAGACCGCGGTCCGCAACATCGGCCTCAACCCCGATCTCGCGGGCACCGCGGCCGGCGTTCCGCAGGGCTTCTTCAGCTACCCGGCCAAGCCGCTGCGCGCCACGAAGGGCACCCCGCTCAAGGGGGCGAAGCCGATCGGCGCGACGATGGAGACCTTCTCCCCGCCGCCGCCCGCCCGCGGCAAGAACGCCGCCTGGCAGGAGATCGAGACGCTCCTCGGCGGCCAGGTGAACATCACCGCCGTGCCCGCCGACGACTACGGCACCAAGTTCTCCACGATGGTCGCGAGCGACAGCCTGCCCGATCTCTTCATGTACCCGGAGGTGGGCGGCGTCGACAACAAGGCGGCCTTCCTCCAGGCCAAGTGCGCCGATCTGACGCCGCACCTGGCCGGGGACAAGATCAAGGACTATCCCAACCTGGCCGCGATCCCCAAGGGCGCCTGGCAGGCCGCCATCTTCGGCGGGAAGCTGTACGGCATCCCGATCGCCCGCACCGGAACCGGCGGCGCCGGCGTCTACCGCCACGACCTGTTCGAAGAGGTCGGCGTCACCGACCTCGCCCAGATCTCCGACCTCGACAGGTTCGTCGAGGTCTGCAAGGAGCTCACCCGCCCCAAGAAGGACCAGTACGCCATCATCGCGGGCGCCACCACCATGCTCGCGATGTCCGCGGGGGCGCCCTACTACTGGCGCCTCGACGCCAAGACCGGAAAGTTCACCACCGACCTGGAGACGCCGGAGTTCCGCAAGGCGGTGGAGACTGCCCGGCTCCTGTACAAGGCCGGTTGCTTCTACCCGGGCACCCTCCAGATGTCCGGGGCGCAGAAGGCCCAGTACACGGACATGTTCAAGAACGGCAAGGGCGCCTACGTCTACGACGGCATGCCCACCTACCTGGCACCCGGCGTCGGCTACATCGCCTCCATGCAGGCGATCGACAAGAAGTACGACCCGCGCCCCTTCGTCCCGTTCGGCAAGGACGCCATCGCCTGGATGGACAACGTCAAGCTGGAGAACACCCACGTCAAGAAGGCGTCCGGGGACCGGGTCAAGGAGGTTCTGGCCCTCGCCGACTTCGCCGCCTCCCCGTTCGGCAGTCAGGAGTACACGCTCATCAACTACGGGGTCGAGGGCACGGACTTCACCCGCGACGCCAAGGGCAACCCGGCCCTCACCAAGCAGGGCACCCAGGACGTCACCGTGCCGTGGAAGTTCATGGCCTCCGCCGTCCCCGCCATCTTCAGCGCCGACTCGGAACAGGGCGTCCGCCACGTCCACGACGCCTTCACCAAGATGATTCCGATCATGGAGCAGGACCCGACCCTGCAGTACTCCTCGCCCACCTGGGACTCGAAGGGCTCCGGCAGCCTCTACACGTTCAAGCAGGACGCGCTCAAGGACATCATCGCGGGCCGCAAGCCCATGTCCGCCTACGACCAGCTCGTCAAGGACTACCTGGCCAAGGGCGGCGAGCAGGCCCGCGGAGAGTTCGAGGAAGCCTTCCAGAAGGGGAAGAAGTGACGACCCGACGCTCGGCCCTGAAGCTCGGCGGCGCGGCGGTGGCCGCGGCCGTCGCCGTACCGTCCCTCGGCTCGCCCGCCTCCGCCCGGTCGCACGGCTTCGACCCGAAGCCCGGCTCGGACGGTGTCGGCGACCCGCTGTTCCCGACCCTCGGCAACGGCGGCTACCAGGTCGTCCACTACGACCTGACCTTCGACTTCACCCCGGTCACCTACGACTTCACCGCCGTGGTGCGGATCAACGCCAAGGCCACCCAGGACCTCTCCGCGTTCAACCTGGACACCGACGGACACACCATCGACTCCGTCACCGTCGCCGGCCGCCCCGCGACCTGGGTGCTCTCGCCGGGCCAGAGCGGCCAGGAACTCACCGTCACTCCCGCCCGACCGCTCCACGACGGACAGGCGTTCACCACCGAAGTCCGCTACCGGGGCAACGGCAAGGCACCCCGACTCGGCCTGACCGGCTGGAAGTTCGGCACCGACGGCGGCTTCGCGTCGGCCGCCCAGTCCTCCCGCGCCGACACCTTCCTGCCCTGCAACGACACCCCGTCCGACAAGGCGACGTGGACCTTCCACATCAGCGCCCCGCAGGGCTACGTCGCCGCCGCCAACGGTGAACTCCTCCACAGGACCCCGCGCGCCGACGGCTCCACCGTCTGGCACTTCGCCCTCCGCGAGCGCATGGCGACCGAACTCATCGGCATCGCCGTCGTCAAGGGCACCTACCTTTACGGCACCGGCCACCGCGGACTGCCTCTGCGCCACATCGTCCCGCAGGGCCAGGAGGACAAGTACGGCCCGATCGTCGCCCGGACCGCGGACCATCTGGCCTGGCTGGAGGCGAAGTTCGGCCGCTACCCGTTCTCCGTCTACGGCGTCCACATCTACGACGGCTACACCGACGCCCTGGAGAACCAGACCCTCTCCCTGTTCTCCACCAACTGGTTCAAGCCCAACGCCGACGGCCGGCCGGGGTACGAGACCACCATGGTCCACGAACTGGTCCACCAGTGGTTCGGTGACTCGGTCACCCCCGACGACTGGCAGCAGGCCTGGCTCAACGAGGGCCCCGCCGTGTACTACGCCGGCCTGTACGGCGAGGAACGCGGCTGGTCGGTCTTCGAGGACAAGATGAAGGCGACGTACGAGAAGCTCGACGCGGTCCGCGCCGCCGACGGCCCGCCCGGACTGCCCAAGGCGCTCGGCGGCACCAACATCTACGACGGCGGCGCCCTGGTCCTGTACGCCCTCCGCCTCCGGATCGGTCAGCGGAAGTTCGACAAGGTCATGCGCGAGTGGGTGAAGCGCTTCAAGGACTCCACCTACACCAGCGAGGCGTTCATCCGGCACACCGTCGACGTCACCCGCGACTCCTCCCTCGACCCGTTCCTGCGCGACTGGCTCTTCGGAGCCGTGAACCCGCCCATGCCCGGCCACCCCGACTGGAAGGCCTCCGCGTGAACCGCCGCCCCCTGAACACCGTACGAGGAACCGCCGCTGCCGCCACCGCCGCCATCCTGGCCGCACTTCTCGCCGCTCCCACCGCCCAGGCCGCACCGGGCACCCGCACCCTGTACGCGGCTCCGGACGGACACGGCGGTTCCTGTACGGTCGCCCGCCCCTGCACCCCCGAGGGCGCCCGCGACCGGGCCCGCGCAGAGACCGGGCGCGACGTCCGGGTCCTGCTCAAGAACGGCACGTACAAGCTCGACGAGCCGCTCAGGCTCGGCGCCGCCGACTCGGGGAAGGACGGCCGCACCGTCACCTGGAGCGCGGCCCCCGGCGCCCGCCCCGTCCTCTCCGGCGGACGGGACATCACCGGCTGGCGGCAGAACGCCGACGGCACCTGGACCGCCGGAGTCCCGGCCGGCGTCACCCCCCGCCAGCTCTTCGTCGACGGCAGGCGCGCCACCCCGGCCCGCGGTGAGGCCTGCGCGGCGAGCACCTGCGACGCCACGAAGACCGGCATGACCGGCGCGGTGGCGACGGGCATCGCCGCGTGGCAGCGCCCCACCGACGCCGAAGCCGTCATCCGGGTCCGCTGGCGCAACTACCACTGCCGGATCGCGGCCGTGAACGGCGATGTCATGACCTTCGCCCAGCCCTGCTGGACCAACTCGGCGAGCGGCACCGATCGCACCGGCCCGGCCTGGGACTCCACCACGGTCGACTCCACCCGCTACAGCGGCGTCGCCTTCTTCGAGAACGCCCCCGAACTCCTCGACCGACCGGGCGAGTTCGTCTGGAACTCGAAGGACCGCACCGTCACCTACCTGCCGCGCAAGGGCGAGAACATGCGCCGCGCACAGGCCGTCACCCCGCACACCGAACAACTGCTCGTCGTCGACGGCGCCCATGACGTCACCGTCAGCGGGATCGGCTTCGCGTACGCGGCGTACCGTCAGCCGGGCACCGACGAGGGCTACGCGGGCATGCAGGCCGGTCTCACCCTGACCGGAGCCACCGGCCCCGTCGACCACGCCGGCCGCTTCTACACCAAGCCCGCCGCGGCCGTGACCGTCCGCGGCGGACAGCACATCAGCATCGAGAACGGCCGGTTCAGCCGGCTCGGCGGAGCGGGCGCGATCCTCGAAGCGGGCACCAAGGACAGCTCCGTCACCCGCTCGTCCTTCACCGACCTGTCCTCGGGCGCCGTCTACGTGGGTGACACCGAGCCGATGCCGTCGGCGGCGCTCGCGGGGGAGCGGAACACCGTCGCGTACAACACCATCACCCGCTCCGGCGTCGAGTACACCGACTCGGTGGGCATCTGGGCCGGGTACGAGGCCGGGCTGACCATCGACCACAACAGCCTGGACCACCTCCCGTACTCCGGGATCTCGGTCGGCTGGGGCTGGAACCAGCCCGAGTCGCAGAAGTCCGTCCTGCGCGACAACAAGGTGACCGGCAACCGGATCACCGACGTCATGGAGGTCGCCCGGGAGCAGCACGACGGCGGGGCCATCTACACCCAGGGCGCCCAGCCCGGCACGGTCCTCTCCGGCAACTACATCAACCGCTCCGCCTTCGGCAACACCGAGCGCGACGGCAACGGCATCTACCTCGACGAGCAGTCCTCGCACATCCGCGTCGAACGCAACGTCATCACCCGGATCGGGTACAAGTGGGTCTCCAACTGGGCGGACTACGGCATCGAGAACACCGCCCGGGGCAACTGGACCGACACCGCGGCGCCGGCACTCGGCGGCAACGGCTCGGTCATGACGGACAACCTCACCGGCCTGGACCGGCTGCCGGCCGAGGCGCTCGCCGTCGCGAGCCGGGCGGGCGCCCACGGCGGGCCCGTCGAGCAACTGCGCACCGACCTGGCCCGCACCGGCACCGCCACCCAGTCCTCCACCGAGGGCACGGCGGACGCGGCACTCGCCCTGGACGGCGACACCAACACGGACACCCGCACCCTGTCCGAGGCGGGCGCCTGGTGGCAGGTCGACCTGGGCACCGAGCGGCGGATCCGCCAGATCGAGATCTGGAACAACTCCTCCTCCACGACTGCCGACTTCGACGTGGTCACGGACGACGCAACGATCCACGTCAGCGGGAAGGCACTGCGCCCGACGGTCCTTGACCTGGACAGCCGCACCCGTACGGTGCGGATCGTGACATCCGGCACCGGCCGCGTGGCACTGTCCCAGGTGCTGGTCCACCCGTAACGTCTCCGCCGCGCCGCCGGACCGCCCCGACCGGCCCGCCGAGGAGCGGCACAGCGCAACGCATACACAACACAACACATCACAGCGCACCCGCACTACAGCACAGCACAGCGCAACGCAGCGCCGCCGCCGGTCACACCACCGGCGGCGGCGTCGCCGTGCTCTCCCGCACCACCACCTCGCCGGCCACCCGCACCATCCTGGCCCGTCGCCCCGTCGCCCCGTCGCCCCGTCGTCCCGTCGTCCCGCCGGACGCTCCCGCAAGGCCGGCGTGATCATGTCCTCGCCCATCGCGGCCGACAGGCGGCCGCATGCCCGCTCGATCGGGTTGAAGTCGTCCGAGGGCGAACGGATCGGCGTGTCCCCGGTCGTCGCGTGGAGGTTGCCGGACCTGTCGAAGGCGAGTGAACCGGCCGTGCGGGAACTGGCCCGGCCCTCGCCCCGCCGGGTCGCAATCGTGGACACGGCCCCGGAGCACCCCGCCCGGCTCCACCCGGATCAGCGGCGGAGGAATCCGCCGATCCGCTCCCGCAGCCCCCGCGCGTCCAGCCCGTGTGCGGCGAGGTGCTCGTCCATCTCCCCGTACTTGCGCAGCTCGGCCCGCCCCACACCCAGCCCCAGCACGCGGTGCGGCAGCTCGGCGAGCGCGTCATTGGCGGCAGCGGTCGAGGTGCCGGCCAGATACGGCTCGACGATCACCACATCGGCGGACCCGTGATCAGCCACCGCCCGCCGCAGCCCGGCCGCGTCGAACGGCCGTACCGTCGTCGCGTACAGCACTGTCACATCGAGCCCCTCGGTCGCGGCGAGCACATTGCCGAGCATCGGCCCGACCGCGATCACCACCCCGCCCGTCCCCTCCCGCACCGCGGTGAACCCGGCCCCCGCGCCGACCGGCCGCGCCTTCTCGTTGGACTGCACCGACAGCCGTACGTACACCCGGCCGTCCCCGGCCGCGGCCTGCCGCAGCAGTTCCTCGGCCTCGTCCGGGTGGCCCGGCACATGGACCGTCCAGCCGTCGAGTGTGTCCAGCAGCGCGACATCGCCCGGCGACATGTGGGTGAACCCACCGGCAGGCCAGTCGTACGAGCCTCCGGCGCTCACCAGCACCCCGCCCACTCCCTGGTGGCCGAAGTCCAGCTTCACCTGCTCGAACGGCCGCTCCACCAGAAAACTGGCGAAGGTGTGCACGATCGGCCGCAGCCCGGTGAGCGCCATCCCGGCGCCCGCCCCGATCAGCAGCTGCTCCCTGATCCCCACATTGACGACGCGGTCCGGATGGGCCCGCGCGGCGGGGCCGAAGCCGTCCCGGCTGATCTCGGCCAGGACCAGGGCGAGGCGCGGGTCCTCGTCCAGCAGCTGCGACGTGGTGGCGATGAAGCGGTCACGCATCGTGTCCATCTGAAGTGTCCCTCTCGTGTTGTGTACGGGTGCCCTCGGTCTTTCGCCGGGTGTTCAGGGCTTGGGGTCGACGTGCGCGACCACGGCCCGGGGCCGCCCGGGGTGCGGCGCGGTGAAGGCCGCGTACAGTGCCTCGTGGTCCCGCCCGTCGACGGAGGCGACCGACCAGCCCGCCGCCTCGAACCGGGCCGCGATCCCGCCCGGCCGGGTGTACGAGGCCGAAGCGTTGTCGATCACCACGGTGTGCAGCTGCTCCAGCCCGGCCGGGCCCGCGTAGGCGAGCGCCTCGTGATTGCTGCCCTCGTCCAGCTCGGCATCGCCGATCAGCACCCACACCTTGGGGTCGGTGAGCCCCTGCGCCCGCAGCCCGAGCACACTTCCCACGGCCAGTGGCAACCCGTGCCCCAGCGACCCGCTGCCGATCTCGGCCCCCGGCACCAGCATCCGGTCCGGATGGTGCCCGAGCGGGGATCCGTACGACCCGAACCCCGCCAGCAGCTCCTCGCCGAAGAACCCGTGCGCCGCCAGCACCGCGTAGTACGCCATCGGCCCGTGCCCCTTGGACAGCAGGAACCGATCGCGGTCGGGCGCGTCGACGGTGTCCGGCGTCACCCGCAGTACCCGGTCGTACAGCACCCACAGGACGTCGAGAGTGGAGGTAGCCGCGGGGCCGTGCTTCTCGGCCCCGGTCATCAGGCTCATCAGGCGGTACATGTCACGGTGGTCGCGCGCCGGTGCGGCGGTGGTGTTCGTCATGGAACCAGCGTTGAACATCAAGCGTGGTCGAGGTCAAGCGGCAAAGGCGTTCGTGACCACCCGCCCGAGTGCGGTATTGTTCTCATGCGCGTTCAGCCAGGGGGAAACCCCAGGTCAGACGGGCATCGGGACGTGGCGCAGCTTGGTAGCGCACTTGACTGGGGGTCAAGGGGTCGCAGGTTCAAATCCTGTCGTCCCGACTGGAGACAGTCGCAGATCAGGGCCGGTTTCGGAGCAATCCGAAACCGGCCCTTGATCATTTTTGGGGACCAGTTGGGGACCGGCTGGAGGTCCGGCGTCCTTGACCGGGTCAGCGGGTCATGACGATGGGGCTCGGCAGTGAGCGCGGTGCGCGCAGCACGTTGAAGTGGGCCGAGAGCGCCGCCCCGGCGGCCGTGATCTCGTGGACGTCCGGGTGCAGGTAGCGCTGGGTGGTGGTCAGCGAACCGTGGCCGGCGATTCTGCGGAGCACGTGTACTTGGACCCCGGCGTCGGCGAACCAGGTCAGTCCGGTGTGTCGGAGGTCGTGGCGGCGCAGATGCTCGTAGCCGAGCTTGGTGACCACGTTGTCCCAGTGTGTGGCGTCGCGCAGGACGGCGGTGGAGATGCGTCCGCCTCGCGGGCCCGTGAACGGGCGGGCGTCCGGATTGGGGCCGGCGGACAGGACGCGCTGGGCGACGAGGGGGCGGATCTCCTCGACGATGGGAACCTTGCGGGCCCGCTTGCCCTTGATGCCCTTGTCGGTCAGTCCGCCGGGCGCGGGTGTGGTCTGACGCCGCACGGTCCAGTCGTCGGGCACCGCCGGAAAGCTCATCTTCCGGCAGGGCGAGGATGTCGTCGTGACCCATGGGCCGGGTTCCCAAGCCGGCCAGGCCATCACGGCATACGGTCCGTCGGGCACCAAGGGTTTCTCCGGTGCGAAGGCACTGGGCGGCGAGGCCACGGACCCGGGTGCGCCGATCACTGACAGGGACATCGTGGAGGGAAGAATCCCGGGAAACGGCGGATTCATGCCCCCCGCGGAACGATTGAGGGAAAAGTGACGATGAGATTGACCTTCGGCAACGACTGGCACGCGACGGTGACAGCCGATCCGCTGCCCATCGTTCCCCGTTTCTCGGGCAACTCCGTGGACATCGCGTACTACACGGACGTGAAGCAACGTGAGCAGTTCCTCCTGGCCACTTTCGGCAGTCAGGAACAGTTGTGGGAAACGCCCGACGTCCTCCGGTTCGACCCGGACAGCCGGAAACTGGCCGGTGCCGAGTTCCAAATGCCGGCGGAGTCCGCTTACGTCGAGGACCCCGCCCGCGTCATCCCCCTGCCCGCAGTACGCCCGGGTGGGCTCCGCGCGGACGAAGTCCGGGACTTCCGGCTGGAGACGTGCGAGGTGCTGCACCGCACTCCCGGGGACACCGTGCTGACCAGTCTGCGCGACCGCGACGTCCTCAACGAGCCGCTGGAGGCCCGCATCAACATCGCCCCCGATGTGACCCTCCTCGTCCAGCACGGCACCGTCGTCGGCTGGAGTCTCACGGATCCGGCGCGTTACCTGACTCAGGTGTTCGCAGCCCCCGACCCCAACCCGCCGCTCCCCGCTACCCGACGGCTGCTCACCGAGTGCCTGGACCTGATCACTGAGCCGCTGATCGACGACGTGATGGACGGCAAACCGGCCGCCCTGGCCCGGCTCAGGGCCACCGACCAGGCCCTGCGCACTCAGCAGGAGGACCGCTCCCGGGCCGACGCGCTGCTCGCGCTCATCGCCAACCTCGTGGAGGATCATCGAAACTGGTGACGGACAGCCGAAGCAGTTGAGGCGGACTTGGCGCTGTAGTCCACGTCTCGTGGACTTCGCCGGTTGTTGGTCGCGTAGCTCCATATCTTCGCTGAGACCGGTGGCGGTCCGCCTGCTGCTGAGTGCGGAACCGGTCCGGCCGATCAAGAACACTTTCTGTTGCCTCGCGTCAGTCGGCGGCCGCCCTGTAGCGCTGTCGTAGGTCCAGCCCTCTGGCAACAATCGACTGGGCACATCCGGACGGCCCGATGGTGCACGTGCAACGGCACGTAGTACACGACGGCTCGTTCCTGGCATACGCCCTCCCCAAGGGCGGAGACGACGAGGACCCGAAGGACCGGTGGGTCGAACTGACCGACGACGCGGCCATCCCCCTGCGCGAGCACATGGAGAAGCACCCGCCCGTCGAGGTGACCCGACCATGGGGCAGCAAAGGCGGCGCCCCTTGTAGAAGACTGCCATTCAGTCGAATTGGTTCAACTCCTACCGCTGGAAGCCTGCTCTGGCGGCGGCCGGCCTCACCAAGCCACGTGACCCCAACGCAAAGGGACGACGCTGGGAGAAGTCCCGCGACATGATGACGCACGCCCTCCGACACCTGTACGCGTCAATGATGATCAACGGCGGGGTAGACGTGTACACACTCGCGGACCGGCTCGGGCACGCCGATCCTGCGTTCACTCCACGTAAGTACGTGCACCGGATCGTGGGAGCTGGTTCCAAGATTCGCATCGCGGTACGTCAGTCAGCGGTCGGCTGTCGGTTCTTGAAGTACGTCTCGTTGTGTTGGCCCCTCACAGAAGGGCGGATTCGCACCTGGGACCATGAGCGGATGCCCGAGGAACCGAACCCGATGTCTAGCTGTAGGAGGCCAGGACATTACCGACGCCTTGGCGTAGCCGCGACGCAGGAGGTTCTCCGTCAGCGGCGCTGTGGGGGCGGTGGAAGTTGTAGTGGATGTTTCAGATCGCGAGTGCTTCTCGACGCTGGTCTTCGGATAGCCATGCGCGGGCGTAGAGGAACTCCTCGGCAAGGATGCGGTTGTATCTCTCCACCTTCCCGTTGTGTCGAGGCGTGTACGGGGTGATCCGCTGGTGGCGTGACCCGAGCAGGGCCCGAGCGAATGCGTCAGCGCGGTAGCAGGCGCCGTTGTCGGTCACGACTCGCTCGATGTGGGTGATGCCGTGGGCAGCGAACCAGACTCGCGCCCGGTGAAGAAACGCGACGGCAGTGGCCGCCTTCTCGTCAGGGAGCTCTTCGGTGTAGGCGAGCCTGGAGTACCCGTCGATGGCGGAATGGAGGTACACGTAGCCGCCACGCTCGCTCTTGCCCTTGCGGCGCTGAACTGCCTTTGCCTGTTGACTTCCGCGACCGTGGATGCGCCAGCCACCACCGTCGGGGATCCGGCCGGCCTTCTTCACGTCGACGTGCACCATGTGGCCGGGCCGTCGAGCAGTGATCGTCTGCGGCTCTCGGTTGGTCTCGCCGTTGGGGTCGATGAACTTCCGTCGGTTCAGACCGAGGGCGGCCAGGTGGCGGGTGACCGTACGGCGCGAGATCAGAATCCCGTCGACGGCGAGCTCGTGGACGATGCGGGTGGCCGACCACTTGTGGGCACGCCGCATCTCCTCGATATGTGTGACCACGTCGACTGGTGTCGCACTCGGCTGATGGTGCGGCGTCGAGCTGCGATCGACCAACCCGTGTTCGCCGTGTCGCCGGTGCCGGTTCACCCACTTCGACGCCGTTGCTCGGGAAATCCCCATCTCTGCGGCTACGTGCGCGATCGGACGAGTCTTGCAACGCTCGATCAATCGGCGGCGACCCTCCACGGACAATGGTGCGTTCGCGTGGGTCATGATGTGGTCGAGGTGGTATGGGGCGCATGGTGCCGTGCGCCGGTGACGATGAGTGAGACGTTCTGCCCACCGAAGCCGAAAGAGTTGCTGAGCACGGCTTCCTGGGGGACGTCTCGTCGCTCCGCGACGACATCGAGGTCGATGTCGGACGCCACGCCGGCCGCGGTGAGGTTGCGGGTCGGCGGGATGACGCCGTGCTTCACACTGAGGACGGCGATGAGCGCCTCGATTGCGCCGGCGGCGCCGAAGAGATGGCCGAGCGCCGCCTTGGGGGCTGTCACGGTGGCGCGGCCGAAGACCTCCCCGATCGCGCGCGCCTCGGCGATGTCGCCGACCGGAGTTCCGGTGGCGTGGGCGTTGATGTGGCTGATCTGCTCGGGAGCCAAGCCGGCTTGCGCGAGAGCCTTCCGCATGGCCGAGATCTGACCGGAGCCGTCGGGAGCGGGCGCCGTGATGTGGTGAGCGTCGGCGGCGATGCCGGCGCCCGCGAGGACCGCGTGGACGCGCGCGCCTCGGGCGCCGGCGTGTTCGGCGCTTTCCAGCACTACGACGGCGGCGCCTTCGCTGAGGACGAATCCGCTGCGGTCCGGGGCGAACGGCCGGGAGGCTGAGGCGGGTTCCGCGGTGTATCGCGACAGTGCTTGTGCCTGGGCGAAGCCGGCGACGGTGATCGGGGTGATCGCGGCCTCGGTTCCACCCGCGATGACCACGTCCGCCTCGCCGGCACGGATGAGCCTGGCCCCCAAGGCGATCGCCTCGGCACCGGAAGAGCACGCCGAGACGGGCGTGTAGACCCCGGCCCGTGCGCCGTATTCGATACTGATCAGCGCTGCCGCCGCATTGGGCATGAGCATCGGGACCGTGCGTGGCGAGACACGTCGCGCCCCGGCCGCCTCCAGTGCGTCGTCTTCCTTCAGCAGCGTCCGTACGCCCCCGATCCCCGTGCCGATCGCCGATGCGAGCCGGTCCGGGTCCACCTGCGGGGCACCGGCATCGGCCCAGGCTTCGGCCGCCGCGGTGAAGGCTGCCTGCTGTGAGCGGTCGAGCCGCCTGGCCTGCGCCGGCAGCAGTGACTCGGCTGGGTCGATCGCCATCGTCCCCGCAATGGTGTCGGGAAGGCCTACGTCCTCGTGGCCGGGTAGGGCGCCGCCGCGGATGCCGGACTCGCCGGCAAGCAGGGCGTCCCAGGTGGATTCCACGTCTCCACCGAGTGGCGTGATCGCGCCGAGTCCGGTCACGACGACTTCAGTCCCGTGCATGCCCTTGGACCTTTCTTGTATGCGATACAAACGAACGAGCTCATGTTGTATCACATACAATTTGGCCATGGCGAAGAAGCAACCCGCAGTCCGGTCGACCTCGGCTCGGTCACGCGACCGTGGTCGCGCGACGAGACACCGGCTGATTGAGGCAACCGCAGAGCTCTGCACGGAGCGGCCCGGTGCCGAGGTGAGCGTCGCGGAGATCGCGAACGCGGCAGGCGTCTTCCCCAATCAGGTCACCTACTACTTCGGCTCCAAGGACTCGCTGCTCGTGCACGCCGCCTTCCTCGGTCTGCTGCACGACGCCCGACGGGCTGAACGCGTCGGCCGTCAGGCCCCCGACGCGGCGACCTTCCGGCGCAACATCGCCCGCGCTGTACTGGCCATGCCGTCGCTTCCGTCAGTCGCGCGAGCGCTCGCCGCCGCGATCTCCAAGCCTGAACTCGCCAGCGTGGTCGATCGGCACCTCCAGTTGCTGTTCCGGCAGTCCGAGCGCTTCGTGAGCCAGCTCATCGACAACCGCAGCTGGAGCACCCGACGGCCGCTCAGCATGGAGGTCAGGACGTTCTGGAGCACCGCGCTCGGCGCAGTGCTGCTCGTTCGAGCCGGGGTACACGGCACTGCCGCCGAGCTCGACCTCGCCGGAGCATTGACCATCTACGACGAATCCGGGCCCGCCTAGCTCAGCCGAACGGGCCCACGGCGGCGACGTGCGCGGTTCCCGCGCGATGGTGGCCTTGTCGCGGCCGGCGTGGTCGTCGTCGACGCAACTCCACTGGTGCGGCTAAAGCAAGGCGTCAAGAACCTGCTTGCCAGCAACAGCTAAGTACCGGGTCCAGTCAACGAAGGTCTACAACCTCACCGTTGATGACCTGCATACGTACTATGTGCTGGCGGGCGAGACGCCGGTTCCAGTTCACGATGCGGGCTGCGATGAGTGGGCTGCCAAGAATGTGGCCAAGAATGGCGGCGACATTTTCACATTCCACGGTCCGGGTGGGAAAAGGCTCCCCATGGGCCCGTATCGACCTAAGGGGCCTGGCACTCCAGAACTCGATGAGAGTTGGTTTCATCACACTGTGGTGGTCAGAGACGGGAAGGTCTACGACCAATGGGCGCCGAGGGGAATTAGTGTTGACGAATTCAAGAAACGCTTCGGCTGTGGAGACGACATTGATTTTGGATTCTAGTCGTGAGTGAGCCGTTGTATGAATTCCTTCCCGAGCTGAAAAAGCATCACGGCATCTATGTAATGCGGCGAACCTATGAAGGAACCTGCGCGTTCCTTTCGGGGTACGAGCTGGGTTCGGGGCACTACTTCCTGAAGGAATTCCATAGCTGGCTACTACCTCGGCGGAAGGGGAGGTCGGAGCTTTTCTGGCCTCTTCTCGTGCTCTGTGAGGTATATCGCGATGGCGCAGTGCCGGATATCAGATACTTCACTCCTGAGCAGGATGAACAGATGGTGGCGGTGCTCTTTGGTCTGCTGGATGAGTTCTTCAACGCGGCGGATAAACCGGAAATGGCTGAAAACTGAGGGCCTGTAGACTCGGAACCATGGAGAATATTCCGTAGTCGAATGATCCAAGTTACTGCCCCGCTGGAGCCTGTTCAGCGGGGCAGCGCCGTTAGGCCTCACCGTGGGCGACCAGAACACGCACTGTTGCGGTTGGCAATGCGAAATTTCTTTCCGCTCTTCTCGGCGAGGAATATGCATCTCAAGAAAGTGCGGACGACCTACTTTCGGCGGCGGTCGAGGCATGTCGAGAATCGTTGCAGGGCGATATTATTAGGAGAGGCGCAGAATCTGGTCCGTGGGATATAGAAGAGATTGATGTATCCGATCTCGCTCTGATCGACATGGGCGGGATTCGGGTCCCCGTGTCGGCAGACATGGCGGTTCACCCCATTGAGGCCGATGGGGAAAATCTGGCCGTTACGCTGGTGCAAGGCGACACCGCCCCTCAACTCCAAGCGTATCGCGCCAATTCAAGTGCTTCCTGGGACGCTGTTCGGGCGGACATGATTATCGGTATACGGGCTCAGGCGGGTGAGGTGAAAGAGTGGACGGATAGAGCGGGTGTTGAAATTAGAGCTTCCGTCCCTAGGGTGACAGAATCCGGCCAGCCGGTGACCAGGGATGTCAGGGTTCTCGGAAGCGACGGCCCCGGCTGGATGCTGAGAGCCATTGTGGGCGGCGATGGGGGCCGTTTCGGGTAGTGGAAATGTTTGGGCCTATGGAACATTTTTGGCAACCGTGGTCGTCAGTGGATACCCTTCGTCCAGGATGGTAATGTAATTGGATTGTGCTCGCCTGTTGGGTGACGCGAGGATTCAGTCATGGGAATAATTAATGGATTCCGTAGGGTGCGCAAATTCCTCGTTTTGTTTCCTGTGCGGTGATTTAGAGGAGGCTCCGGAGTGGGGCGGGACGGGAGCACGAGCGTGAAAAGCAGAAGAGGTGTGTTGCTGGGGGCGGCAGCGGTGGCTGTCTTGGCGGGGCCGGTGTGGTCGCGGCGAATGCCTCGGTCCTTCAGACACCGTTCCGTAGCTCCACCGGCCCCGCGCGGTCATTGGCTTATCTGCGAGGGGTATTGCTGGCTGGCCGCTCGCGCGTGATGGCTCTTGATCTGGCCGGTGGAACGTCCGGATGGAAGGCCGCGGAGTGGAAGGGCGCCCTGGTCCGGTTGCGGCGGTTGGTCGCGGCGGTGGACGGGGACGGTGTCGATGCCTGGCTCGGGTTGGGGAGCGGGCTGTTCGCCGGAGGGGAGCGGGGGCCTCGTCTGCTGAAGGAGATGCCGTCCTTCGCCGGGGATCTGCTCGACCCCGCCCAGTCGCACGGGGACGTGCTCGTGCAGGTCGCCGGTGATGACGAGAAGGCAGTGCGGGAGGCTGCCGAGCAGGTAGTGGGGCGGGCCACCGGGTGGCGTGTGCGGTGGCAGGTCGACGGGTTCCGGGCCGGGAACCGGGTCGAGGGCGGCAAGGGGCTCGCCTGCAATCCGTTCCACTTCACTGAGGGATTCGGGAACCCGGGAACCGATCGGGAGACGGCCGATCGGGCCGTCGTGCGCAGCGGCCAGGGCGAGCCCGACTGGGCCGTGGGCGGCAGCTACCAAGTCGTGCGGATCGTCCGGCTCGCGACCGAGCTGTGGGACAAGGACTCCGTCCGCGAACAGGAGCGCATCATCGGGCGCCGCCGCGACGGCCGCTGGGGCCTGCTATGTCATTTGCGGTCGTATAGGGAGCCGGACGAAGACGAGTGCTGGACCGACCACGAGTTATGGGCAGCCTCTGAGCTTCTTCGTGCTGAGCAGGGTTTCGACGGTCATGACGGCGAGGAGCCTGCCCGTCGAACACGTCCAGGGCGACGTCGTAGGTATCCCGCGCGTGTTGCTGCAGCCGGTGCCGTGCCGCCACCGGGATTTCGTGCACCGCGAAGAAGGCCACCTTGCGCACGGGTTCGCCTCGGCTGCAGATCGACTTCAGGTCGTCGCGGATCTTCCCGTCCAACGGCGGCTTCTGCACGGATGCCGCCAGGACCCAGGGGCTCCGTGGTGGCACGCCCGACGAACCCGCCCGCCCCAGGCAGCTCGTGTGGCAGGTTTGTGTAGTACGACTCGGCATCACGTCCCTGGTACCCGCCAGCACTTACCGGACCGGTGGCCGGCACGATGTTGCTGCTCAGCCTGCGCAGCGCAATCTGAAACACGATCTGCTCGAACACATGGTGCTCGTTGCGGCCCGCCAACTGCTCTAGCAGGAACTGGATATAGCGTTCGGTCTCAGGGAAAGTCGCCACGCAAGGGTTCTCTCCCACACCACTGACAACCGGCGTGCTGCCGGTGGGAACGTCGTGAGCCCCGATCTTCTACGCGCGGTGGAGTAGCGGCCCACCCACGATTGGGGCGGGCAGACGTGATGCGCGACCGCCTCAGGGCCGAGAGGGCCCGCTGGAGGTCAAGGGGGCGCAGGTTCGAACCCTGCCATCTCGGCCATGCTTTTCGCAGGTCGGAGGCCGTTCTCTCATCCGTGGGAGGGCGGCCTTTCGCGCGTCCCGGGGCGTGGTGGTCGCAGACGTGCGGTCCGGCCCGCACGGTTGGCCGTCTGCTCGGCTCCCCTGAGTACGTGAGAGGCGGTCATGAGAGGTTAAGCCCCGCGTGGTCCCACTGATCGAGCAGCACCTCTGCGGGTAGCGCGCCGCCGTCGCGAGCCAGGTGCTGTACCGGCATGTCGTCGGAGGCGCATGCGAGCAGTTGCTCGGCGACAAGGTGGGGAACGAGCAGCGCTGTGGTGCCGGCTTTCCGGTTGAAGGCCACGTGGTAGGTGGCGATGACCGCTGCTTCCCACAGGGTGAGGGGGTCGCGTTCCGGCTCGCTGTGGTGGGTCCGGACGAGGGCGGGCGCCTTCACCGCCACCAGCTGCCATGGCGTACTGACGGGGCGGCCGGCTTCTTCGCGTGCCTGGCGGATCCAGTCGGCAGTGAGTCGGCGGAAGGCGGCGTGGGCCTCGGGCTTTCCCTTACGGCGACGTCCGAAGGCGTCGCTGACGACGGTGTAGACCGAGAAGTCCTGATCTTCCAGGCGGCGCCAGGACCAGATGGCTCGCCGACTCCACTCGTACCACGCTCGCCGGAAGGTCTTCTCCGCCTCCGCTCCCAACCCGGCGAAGCCGGGGTCTGCGGAGAACTACGGCTCGGGCAGGATACGCACGGCAGCCGCTTCCAGCAGGCGGATCGGCTGCACGAGGGCCGCGAAGGCCCGACGCTCCTCGTCGAGGGCCGTGGCGAGGCGACTCTGCAGACCATCGGCCCAGGGGGCGAGGAAGGGGTACTCGGACACGGCCTCGTTGCTCCGTGTCAGGTAGGAGTGCAGCCGACGCCAGTGCTCGTGACGTCGGGAGCGGAAGTTGCGGGCGCGGTCGTATCGCTCCCATTCCTCGTCGCGCCCGGCCTCGTCGTCGTCTTTCTCCGCCTCGTCGCCGGATTCGGTAGCGCGGGGCGGGTACTCGCCGGCGGCGAGGGCGATGGCGGCGTCACGCTCGGCCTTGAGGTCCTCCTCGTCCTTGGACTCCCGGTCGAGCCGGATGGCGAGTGAATCCACCTCGCTCGCAGCGGCGCCGAGCGGCAGGATGAGGCTGTTTGTGGGCAGAGGCCAGCGACAGCTCGGGCAGAGCCGCGCCACGGCTTCGCCGAAGGGGACGTCGATCTGGTTCACGGAGGCGGCTGACCGCAGCGTGCGGCACTCGGGGCTTCCGTGGAGCTTGCCCTTGCCTGTCGCCGAGACGTGGCAGGTGATGAGGATGTCCCGGGTCGACCCCAGGGGAACCTCGGGTGTAAAGAGGGAACCGAGCATGACATGGCGAAGCTCATCGCGAGTCGAGGACATGTCGGCAGGCTATGCGCGGGCACGGACAGTCCGCCGGTCAATATGCCCTCTCCGCCCTGCAGTGACCAGAGATGCCAGAGCGATCCTCACCGCCAGGACGGTGATCCTGGGGACCAGTTGGGGACCACACGGTACGCGCGGTGGTGCACGATGCATGCTTCCATGAACAACGCGTGCCCGAATTAGGTCTGCTGTATCCAGTAGATGTCCTTGACCCTCACTCCTGGGGGGCAAGGGGCCGCAGGTTCAAATCCTGTCGTCCCGACTGGAGACAGTCGCAGATCAGGGCCGGATTCGGAGACATCCGAATCCGGCCCTCGGGCATTCCGTACTCCTTCGCCCGTGGTGCCACCGGCCACCGCCGTGCGCCGGTCCACCGGGGATCAGTGGAGGGCGTCGCTCAATGCAGCAGGGTGTCGATCGAGTCGGCGACCTTCTGGCACATCTCGGTGAACAGGGCCTGCTCGCCGGGCGAGAGCACCTCCACGGCGGCCCGGACGTTCTCCTGCCGACTGCGCGCGGCACCGGCCAGGAAGGCGTGTCCCTTCGGGGTCAGCGACGTCGTGTGCTCCCGCTTGTCCTCACCGAGCGCCGCCTGCTCGATCAGCTCCAGGTCCTTCAGGACGCGCAGCGCCTTGGACGCGGTCTGCCGTGACACCCCCAGGGACTCGCTGAGCCGCGAGGGGTTCATCGCACCGCGGATACGGAGCGTCTCCAGGACGTCGTACTGCTGCCAGTTGATGCCCTCGGGGTTGGTCGCGGTGCGCCGGGCGACCAGGACGCACTGCAGATGGGACAGCGCGTCCTCCAGCTCGGAGGGCGGGCTGAGCTGTGCGTGGACAGCGTCTGGGTCCGTCATCGGTGAGCTCCTTCTGAGGCGGACACGGTGGGCCGGGGTCGCTGTGATGTCCGATGCACCCCTGTTTGGTTTCCAGATGGAAATTACGCAAGCATAACCGGCTTCTCGGCGGGGGAACGAGCCGCCCCATTCCGGGGCGTCCGCCCCCGGAGCGGCTGAGGGCGGACTCCGGATGGAATTGCATCCCGAGAAACGGGGACCGCACAGCGCGATCACGTCGCCCGTGCCCGGCAGCCGGCAGAGCTTCGCCCCGGCCGGTGCGGGCCTCGCGGGGCTGCCCCGGGCGCGCAGGGGGGCGGAGCTGTGGAAACCAACGGTCGAGCAATGCCGAACAGGCCGAGCAATGCCGAACAGGCCGAACAAGCCGAACAGGCCGAGCGATGCCGGCTTATGATTGCCATCGGGAAATCAATTGGCGTAGTGTGACGGAAACGGTGCCGGTGCGGCGGGTGGAGGTTGTGAACCATGGCGGGCGGGACGAACGCGCGATTCGGCGGCGACATCGTTCTCGGTGGCGTCCGGGAGAACAACCTCAAGAAGATCTCGCTGACCATCCCCAAGGGGAAGATCACCGTATTCACCGGCGTATCCGGCTCCGGAAAGTCCTCGGTCGTCTTCTCCACGATCGCAGTCGAATCGCAGCGCCAGCTCAACGAGACATTCCCCTGGTACGTGCGCAACCGGCTGCCCCGGTACGAGCGCCCGCGCGCCGAAGTGATGGAGAACCTGTCCACCGCCATCGTCGTCGATCAGAGGCCCATCGGCGGTAATTCGCGCTCGACGGTCGGCACCATGACCGAGGTGCACCCCGTTCTGCGGGTGCTCTTCTCGCGGTTCGGGAAACCCTCCGTCGGCCCGTCGAACCTCTACTCCTTCAACGACCCGCACGGCATGTGCGAGAACTGCGAAGGGCTGGGCCGCGTCACGACGGTGGACCTGCACCGGCTGCTCGACGGGAGCCGAACACTGAACGAGGGCGCCATCGCCTTCCCCTCGTTCGCGGTCGGCACCGCCCAATGGCAGCTGTACGCGGAATCAGGCCTCTTCGACCCCGACAAACCACTGGCGCGCTTCACCGATCAGGAGCGCGAACTCTTCCTGTACGGCGGCGGGTTCCGAGTCGACCGCCGCAGCCGGCACGGCGTCCACAGGAACGAGTACGAGGGAGTGGTCGCCCGCTTCACCCGCCGCTACCTCAAACGCGACGCGCACACCCTGAGCGACCGCGACCGGGAGGCCGTGGCCCGGGTCGTCACCGAGGGCCCGTGCCCGGAGTGCGGGGGAGCCCGGCTCAACGCCGCGGCCCGGGGCTCCAGGATCGGTGCGCACAACATCGCCGACTACACGGCCATGGAGATCCGCGAACTCGTCGAGGTGCTTGCCACCCTCGACGACCCCGTTGCCAAGCCCGTGGCGACCGCGGCCCTCGCCGTACTGCGCCGCATCGAGGCGGTGGGCCTCGGCTACCTCAGCCTTGACCGCGAGACGTCCACCGTGTCGGGCGGGGAGGGGCGGAGGCTGAAGATCGTGCGCCACCTCGGCAGCAGCCTCACCGACGTGACGTACATCTTCGACGAACCCAGCGTCGGACTGCACCCCCGCGACGTGCACCGGCTCAACGAACTGCTCGTGGAACTGCGGGACAAGGGCAACACCGTCCTGGTCGTCGAGCACGACCGGCAGGTCATCGCCATCGCCGACCACGTCGTCGACATGGGACCGGGCGCCGGGACCCACGGCGGAGAGGTCGTCTTCGAGGGCACGGCCGAGCAACTGCGCTCCTGCGGCTCCCTCACCGGGCGGCGCCTGCGCACCGTGTCCGGGCTCGACCGGACACCGCGCAGACCCACCGGATGCCTCACCGTCACCGGGGCCGCCCTGCACAACCTCAAGGACATCACTGTCGACATCCCGACCGGTGCCCTCACCGCGGTCACCGGCGTCGCCGGCTCGGGCAAGAGCACCCTGGTCTCCGGCGTCCTCGCCGCCCGTCACCCGGACGCGGTCGTCGTGGACCAGTCGGCGATCGGCATCTCGCCGCGCTCGACACCGGCCACCCACGTGAACGTCATGGACACCATCCGCAAGCTGTTCGCCCGTGCCAACGGGGTCGACGCGGGAATGTTCAGCTTCAACTCCACCGGCGGCTGCCCCAAGTGCAACGGCCGCGGCGTCATCGAGAACGACCTCGCCTTCCTGGACCCCGTCACCACGATCTGCGAAGTCTGCCGGGGCCGGCGCTACCGGGACGAAGTCCTCGACCACCGCCTGCACGGCCGCGACATCGTCGAGACCCTGAACCTCACCGTCGAGGAGGCACTCGACCACTTCACCGAACGCACCGTGCTGAGCAGACTGGTGCCGCTCCGGGAGGTCGGACTTCCCTACCTCACCCTCGGGCAGCCGTTGTCCACCCTGTCCGGCGGCGAACGGCAACGCCTCAAGCTCGCCGGCCGGCTGCACGAGTCCGGCGGCCTCCACATCTTTGACGAGCCGACGACCGGTCTGCACATGGCGGACGTCGACACACTGCTCGCCCTTCTCGACCGGCTCGTCGACGGCGGCAACACCGTCGTCGTGATCGAGCACGACCTGGACGTGATCAAGCACGCCGACTGGATCATCGACCTAGGCCCCGGCGCCGGCCGGCACGGCGGCCGCGTCGTCTTCGAAGGAACCCCGGAACAACTGACCACCGCCCGGGGCTCGTTCACCGCCGACTACCTCAGAAAGGACCTCGCACGGGCCACCGCACGGCACTGACCCGCCCGCCGTTCCAGGCACACATTCGCACGAACGCGGTTGGCCACCGGGATCGCACGGCCCCCGCTGGGACGACGTGGTCGAGGAGACCCTGCACCTGCGCGCGCCGATCACGCACCTGCGCCTGCACGCGCCGATCACGCACCTGCCGCTCCGGTACGCCGCCACCGCCACCGCCACCGCCGACATCGACCTCGCGACATCGACCTCGACGAGTGCTTCGTTGTGGGCAAGGGCGACCCCATCGTGATCAGCTTCGCCGAGCACGGCCGGGACCCCGGCGTCCACGCGGCGCCCGACAGTTTCGCGATGGATCGGGAGGACAAGGTGCACCTCGCCTTCGGTCACGGCGTCCACCTACTGCATCGGCGCCCGCTCACCGGGCCGGCGGCCAAGATCGCCCTCCCGGCTCTCCTCGCCCGCTTCCCCGAGCTCTCCCTCGCAGCCGGCGGACAGAATCCGCGGCTGCGGTGTCGGTTTGCCGGGCTATCCTTCCCGCCACCGCACGCCGACTGTAGGGACCACGAGAATTGACCGGCCTGACTGCTTTTCCGCTGCCCTTCCACGCTTCCCGTTCCGCAGCGTTCGCGACCCCGCGAACGCTGCGGGAGCTGCAGATGATGCAGTGCAGCGCACACATTCGGTCGAAGCCGGCATGGTTCGACAAGATGAACGACGCCGACATCGTCGCCAGGTGGACGCAAGAAGCCCTCGCCCAGGGCCTCACCGAGGCGCAGGTTCGATATGTGCTTGCCGAACTCGGGCACTACGCCTCGTCGCGGGACGGGCGAACCGGTATCGAGGTGTCCGCCGTCGACGGGGTGTGGCAGTCGGACACACTGGTCGACGACGAGCTCGGATCCCGGCTGCGCGAGGCGGTTCGGGTTCTGGAACACGTCCCCGAAGCGGAACGGGACTGGCACCCCGGGTCCGACGGTCAGGTACTGGACCTGGTTCATCCCTCACTGTTCTGCCTGGTGCGAGAGACGAGCGGCGCGCCCGAGCGGGCTTGGCGGAACCCGACGGACCGCTACTCGAAGTACGAGTTCTCGGAGAATTTCCAGTGGCTGCCCACGGATGTCGACGTCAG
This sequence comes from Streptomyces sp. NPDC047917, assembly GCF_043204345.1. Lineage (NCBI taxonomy): Bacteria > Bacillati > Actinomycetota > Actinomycetes > Kitasatosporales > Streptomycetaceae > Streptomyces > Streptomyces sp. NPDC047917. The sequence continues at coordinate 604,838 of NZ_JBIDCA010000004.1, read as the reverse complement.
TGACGACGGCGATGTCGCCTTCCGTTCGTACGTCAACAACGTCCACCCCGAGACCCATCGCGAACTGGCCCGCGTCCTGCCGGAGTTGTTCGCCCGCATGCGCCCGCTGCTGGAGAACGTGCTCACCGATCTGCGCCACCCGCGACCCCTGCGGATCGAGGCCGACCCGTACGGGTGGTACCACTCGGAACCGGAGTTTCCGGACAAGTCTTCCTACAGTGACGACGCGGCCCACGCAGAAGCCGTCGGCGCATGGGAATCGGCCCTGGACGACTGGTGGGAGAACCGCCGCCCGGTCGTCCCGGACGCCCCGGCCTTCACCCCGTCCGAGTCGCCGGACGAATCCGCGCGGGTCGACCTGCGCGGCCGCCGGCTCCAGGTCATCGTCAAGATCGCCACCGTTCATCTCACCCCGGACAAGCCCGAGTACCCGGGCGGTTCCTGGCATGTCGAGGGGATGCTGAACGAGCGGATCGTCTCGACCGGCATCTACTACTGGGACAGCGAGAACATCACCGAAAGCCGGCTGAGCTTCCGGGCCGCACTCGACGACCCGCACTACGAACAGAACGACGACAACGGTCTGCGTGAGGTCTACGGCCTGGAGGACGAAGACGCGCTGAACCAGATGCTGGGCTCGGCATCGACGCCGGCGGGTCGGTGCCTGGCGTTCCCGAACATCCTGCAACACCGCGTCGGCTCGTTCCGCCTCGTGGACCCCACCCGCCCGGGACACCGCAAGATCCTTGCGTTCTTCCTGGTCGACCCGTTGGAAAGGATCGTCTCGACATCCGATGTGCCACCTCAGCAACCGTGGTCCGAGACCTCGACCATGACGCTTGAACAGGCTCAGAACTACCGCGAACAGCTCATGCGGGAGCGCAAGTTCTTCGTCGACGAACACAACGATCAGCTCTACGAGCGAGAGTTCTCTCTCTGCGAGCACTGAGCCTCTTCCGCCCCCGTCGTCCCGACCGGGCGGAAACAGGAACAGGAGGCCGTTCTCCCACCATGGGGGAACGGCCTCTCGCGTCTGCCGGAACGGGGCGTGCGGGCGTCAGCTGCCGAAGCCCAGGCCGAGGCGGTCCAGGGTGCGCAGCCACAGGTCGCGTCGGCCCTCGTTGCGGTCGGCGCGGGCGAGGGAGCGCTGGGTGAGGCCGATGCCGAGCGAGCGGACCGGCTCGGGCGGGAAGGGCAGCGGCTTGCGGCGTACGAGGTCGAGGGCGGTGCGTTCGGTGTACTCGCCGGCCAGCAGATCCAGCATCACTTCGGCGCCGAAGCGGGTGGCGCCCACCCCGAGTCCGGTGAAGCCGGCGGCGTAGGCGACCTTGCCGTGGTGACTGGTGTCGAAGAAGGCGCAGAAGCGGGTACTGGTGTCGATGGCGCCGCCCCACGCGTGGCTGAAGCGGATGCCCTCCAGCTGCGGGAAGGTGCGGAAGAACTGGCGCGCCAGGGTGGCGTACGTCTCGGGGCGCCGGTCGTGCTCGGCGCGGACCCGGCTGTGGTGCACGACGTCGTATCCGCCCCACAGGATCCGGTTGTCGGCGGAGATCCGCACGTAGTGGAAGTGGTTGGCCGGGTCGGCCCAGCCCTGCCGGTTGCGCCAGCCCAGCGATGTGAGCTGCTGATCGCCGAGCGGCTCGGTCATCAGCGCGTAGTCGTACACGGGGACGGTGTACATGCGGTGGCGGCGGACCAGGGAGGGGTAGGCGTTGGTGGCGAGGGCGACCCGGTGGGTGGTGATCCGGCCGAAGGGGGTGCGCACGGAGACGACGGCGCCGTGCTCGTCCAGGGAGAGGGCCGGAGTGTGCTCGTGGATGCGGACGCCGAGGTCGAGGCAAGCGCGCTTCAGGCCCCAGGCGAGCCGTGCCGGGTTGACCATGGCGACGTCGCTCTTGTTCCAGACGGCGCCGAGGAAGGTCGGGGAGTCGATCTCGGCGCGGGTGGCGTCGGCGTCCAGGACGGTGGTCGTGGAGCCGTACCGGGCGGCCGTCTCGGCCTCCTCGGCGAGCCACGCGACCTGGTGGGGCTCGGTGGCGACGACGAGGGAGCCGGTGCGCTCCCAGTCGCAGTCGATGGAGTGGCGCGCGAGGGTGTCCTCCATGGCGCTGAGGTTCGCGCGGCCGAGGCGTTCGAGGGTGCCGATCTGGCCGGGCCAGCGGGCGAGCCCATTGGCGAGTCCATGGGTGAGGCTCGACTCGCAGAAGCCGCCGTTGCGACCCGAGGCGGCGCCGCCGGCCAGGTCGGCCTCGACGAGGACGACATCGGCGGAGGGATCGCGCTCCTTGGCGATCAGGGCGGTCCACAGGCCGGTGTAGCCGCCGCCGACGACCAGCAGGTCACAGGTGGTGGAACCGACGAGGGTGGGGGTGGCCCCGGGGCTGCGTGGATCGTCGAGCCAGAACGGGGTCGAAGCGGCGTCCCGGAGTGAGAGCAGGGGGTCCATGGGGCTTCCTTCGCGTGGTGGAGGAGCCCGGGCGCGGGGGCTCCTTCCGAGGTGCCGCCCATGAGAACCTGACACGCCGGACAAGGTCAATGCTGTTGACATAAGCGAGCTCCACCGTCCTTTCGGACCGTCACGGGCCTGCCCCCTCCGGCCGCTACCGACCCGCGTCCGGGTGCAGAGCCGCCGCGGCCATCAGCGTCAGCTCCAGGGCGAACGGGTAGCCGCTGTCGCGCATGTCGGCGGCCAGCAGGGGATAGGTCGCCGCGATGTTCGGGTGGGTGTCGGCGGGGAGGCGGCCGTAGACGGCGTGCCAGACCTCGGCGTCCGCCGCCGCCAGCGGGGGCCGGGCCGACGCGGCGGCGTCCTGTGCGGCGAAGGCGAGCGCCTGGTCGACGAAGGAGTGGTAGATCCGCACGGCCAGGGCGTCGGGGAAGCCCCCGTCGCGAAGGATCCCGAGGATGGTCTCGACGGCCCGGGTCTCGTGCGGGCGGCCGGTGGTCCGGTGCGCGGCGAGCAGCGCGGCCTGGGGCTGGGTGAGATACGAGGCGTGGATGCGCAGCCCCATCGAGCGCAGGTCCTCCCGCCAGGCGCCGGTGGCCGTCCAGCCCTCCTGGGCGCGGCCGATGAGCTCGTCGGCGAGGGCGAGGAGCAGCGCGTCGGTGTTGCGGAAGTAGCGGTAGAGAGCGGTGGGGTCGGCGCCGAGTGCGGCGCCGAGTCTCCGTACCGAGAGGGCACCGGCGCCGTGCTGCTCTACGAGGCGCAACGCGGTCTCGACGATGAGCCGTTCGGAGAGGACGGCGCCCTGTTTGGTCGGGCGGCTGCGCTGTCTACGGCCTTCGGGCACCACACGTTCGGACATGGCCGGGACCTTACGTCAACGCCATTGACGTGTAAACGGCCGGCGGGCTTCCATGACGCCCGTCACCCGTCCAGCGCATCCGAACGCAAGGGAGCCGACGCATGCCCCACGCCGATCTGGTCTTCACCGAAGGCCCCGTCCTCACCATGGATCCGGCCCGTACCCGGGCGAGTTCGCTCGCGGTCCGCGGGGAGCGGATCACGGCCGTCGGCCACGACGAGGTACGGGAACTGATCGGGCCCGGAACGGAGGTGGTGGACCTCACGGGGAAGCTGCTGCTGCCCGGCTTCCAGGACTCCCACGTCCACGCGGTGGGCGGGGGGAGCGAGCTGGCCGAGTGCGATCTGACCGAGATCGTCGACGCCGGTGCGTACCTGGAGCGGATCCGGGACTACGCGGACACGCACCCCGAGCGGGAGTGGATCACCGGCGGCGGCTGGTCGATGGAGAGCTTCGCGGGCGGGCTGCCGACCCGTCGGCTGCTGGACTCGGTGGTGCCGGACCGGCCGGTGCTGCTCGCGAACCGGGACCATCACGGGGCATGGGCCAACACCCGGGCCCTCGAACTGGCGGGCCTGTCCGCCGCCACCCCGGACCCCGCCGACGGACGGATCGAGCGGGAGGCGGACGGCTTTCCGAGCGGCATGCTCCAGGAGGGCGCCACGGCCCTGGTGTCGCGGCTGGTGCCGGCGAGCACCCCGGCGGACCGGCTCGCGGGTCTGCTGCGGGCGCAGAAGCTGCTGCACTCGCTCGGGATCACCGGCTGGCAGGACGCGCTGCTCGGCTCCTTCAACGGCATGGCGGACCCCTCGGGGGCCTATCTGGCCGCCGCGCGGGACGGTTCGCTGACCGCCCGGGTGTCGGGTGCGCTGTGGTGGGACCGGGAGCGTGGTGCCGAGCAGATCCCCGAACTGGTCAGCCGTCGCGAGGAGTTGACGTACGGACGGTTCCGGGCCGGGTCGGTGAAGATCATGCAGGACGGGATCGCGGAGAACTTCACGGCCGCGCTGACCACCCCGTACCTGGACGGCTGCGGCTGCGCCACGGCGAACAGCGGGCTGAGCTTCGTCGATCCGCAGGCACTGCGCGGCCATGTGACGGCGCTGGACGCCCTGGACTTCCAGGTCCACTTCCACGCGCTCGGTGACCGTGCGGTACGCGAGGCGCTCGACGCGATCGGGGCCGCCGTGGCCGCCAACGGCCGGCGCGGCAACCGGCACCACCTGGCCCATCTCCAGGTCGTCCACCCCGACGACCTGCCCCGGTTCGCGGCGCTCGGTGCCATCGCGAACATCCAGCCGCTGTGGGCGGCGCACGAGCCGCAGATGGACGAGCTGACCATCCCGTTCCTGGGCCCCGAACGCGCCGCCTGGCAGTATCCCTTCGGTGGTCTGCTGCGGTCCGGGGCGACGCTCGCCGCGGGCAGCGACTGGCCGGTCTCCAGCCCGGATCCGCTCGCGGGCATCCACGTCGCCGTGAACCGCCGCGAGCCTGGGTCCGACGACGACCGGGTATTCCTGCCCGGACAGCGCGTCGACCTCCTCTCGGCGATCGCCGCCTACACCGCCGGTTCCTCGCACGTGAACCGGCTCGACGACGCCGGCAGTCTCCTGCCCGGCAACCTGGCCGACCTCGTGGTGCTGGACCGGGACATCCTGGCGGCACCCCCGGAGGAGATCGCCGAGGCCCGGGTGGAGCGCACCTATGTGGGCGGCGAACTGGTGCACGGCGGCTGAGGGTGCCGTACCGAGGAGGCGCGTACGTCCAGGCGGACCGGTACGAGCACCCCGCCGGTCTCCCTCTGCCCGTGCTCCAGAACGGCCACCAGGAGTTCGATCCCGGCCTCGGCGACCGCGTCGGGACGCAGGCTGAGCGTGGTCACCGGCGGCCCGGTGTGCACGGCGGCCTCGTCCTCGCTGACACAGGCGAGGAGCAGGTCGCCGGGGACGTCGAAACCGAGGCGGCGGGCCGTGTCCAGAACGAGGGGCGGGCTGGCCTCGGCGACCAGCAACAGGGCGTCGGGGCGCTCCGGCCCGGCCGTCAGGGCGGTCTCGACGGCCCGGACGACCGGTCCGTTGCCCGGTTCCGCGGCGCGCACGGCCAGTTCCGGCAGCCCGTGTGCCGTACACCAGTCGTGGTGCGCGGCGAACACCTCGCGGTGGAAGCGGGTGGTGCTGTCGGGGACGACGAGGGCGGGACGCCGGGCGCCCTGGGCCAGGAAGTGGTCCAGGGTCTGCTGGACGGCGGCGGCCGCGTCGACGTCCACCCAGTGGGCCTCCGGCCGGTCCTCCACGGACCGGTCGCTGAAGACCGGGATGCGGGCGGCGAGCAGGTCGTCCACGATCCGGTCGTCGGCGACGGGGTCGGCGACGATCACGGCGTCCAGCGGCAGCGCGGACCACTCGCTCTGCAGGGAGCCGGCGGGCAGCAGCACCACCGCGTAGCCGCGCCCGAGCGCGGTGGCGGCGGTGGCGCCGGTGAGCCGGGCGAAGTACGGCGACTCCAGGAAGGTCCAGGGGGTGTCGGCCAGTTCACCGACCACGTACCCGATCAGCCGGGCCCGTCCCGCGCGCAGCTGGCGTGCGGTGGCGTTGGGCCGGTAGCCCATCGCACGCGCGGTCTCGCGGGCCCGCTCCCGCACTTCGGGGGAGAGCCTGCCGGTGCCGTTGAGCGCCGCCGAGACGGTGGTCTTGGACAGGCCCGCCTCGCGTGCCACATCGACGAGACGGACGCGCGGGGCGGGCGGCGCGGTCCGCCCCGGCCGCGGGGGTGGTTGCCGCTTCTGCGGCGAGGGCGGCCCGCCGTGCCCTGGAGCTTCAGTCATGGGAGCGATGCTGCCATCCCCCCGACCTCTGCAAAACCGTTCCCGCAAAGTCGGCCCAAGCCTTGTGCGGGAACGTTCCCGCATCAATACTCGCTCCATCCCCCAGTGCCCGTCACTACACCCGTAAAGGGGTGGGTCTGCATGCGCATGCCCAGATTCATCACATTCGCCTGTACCGCCGTGCTCGCGGCGTCCCTCGCCGCCTGCTCCGGCGCCACCCGGCCCCAGGCCGGCGCCGGCGGCGGTGCCGACTACGAGGTCACCCCGACTTCACCGCCCGCCCGGGGCGCCCTGGACTCCTTCACCTGGTCCCTGTACGCCGAGCCGTACACCCTCGACTACGCCCTCGCGTACGACTACCCGCCGAACACCGTGCTCGCCAACGTCTGCGAGCAGCTGCTGCGGGTCACCCCCGACCTGAGGATCGAGCCCGGCCTCGCGGTCAAGTGGGCGCAGCCCGATCCGCGCACCCTCGTCTACACCCTGCGGCCCGGCGTGAAGTTCCACGACGGCACCACGATGACCGCGGACGACGTCGTCGCCTCCCTCAAGCGGCAGATGGATCCGGCCACCGGCTCCCCCTGGGGTTCGTCCTTCAAGAACGTCCACTCCGTGGAGAGGACCGGCCCTCTGGAGGTGACGATCCGCCTGGACAAGCCCGACATCCTCTTCCACGAACTCATGGCCGCCTCTCCCGGAACTGTCGTGAGCGCCGCCTCCCTCGCCGAGGAGGGCAAGGACTACGGCACCCCGAAGGGCCGACTGAACTGCACCGGCCCCTTCGCCCTGGACAAGTGGGCCCAGGGCGACAGCATCACACTGCGCAAGAACCCGGCGTACTGGGACAAGAAGCTCGCCCCGAAGTCCCGGTCCGTGAAGTTCACCTTCATCGAGGACGCGTCCGCCCGCTCCAACGCCTTCCTGTCCGGCACCGCCGACGGCGGCTACATGATTCCCTCCACCTCTCTCGCCCAACTGCGCAGCAGCGGCAAGGGCTCGGTCGTCTTCGGCCCCAACACCGCGGCCGCGGACCTCGCCGTCCTGGACTTCCACGGCCCGCTCGGCGACCTCAAGGTCCGCAAGGCCCTGTCCATGGCACTCGACCGCAAGAACATCATCAAGGCGGCGGCCGGCGGCGTCGGCGTCCCCGCCAAGGCCCCCGCCGCGCGCGGCGCCTGGGCGCTCGTCCCGGAGAAGACCGCCACCCTGTACGACACGCTGCCCGAGCCCGCCCACGACATCGAGGGCGCCAGGAAACTCATCCGGGAGGCCGGTGCCGAAGGCCGCTCGATCACCGTCGTGACCAGCTCGCTCGCGCCCGAGATCAGCGTGGTGGCCAACGCGGTGCAGGCGGCCGGCCGCCAGATCGGCCTGGACGTCGAGCTGAAGAGCGTCGCCCCCGACGCGTACAGCAGCATCTTCGTCGACCCGAAGGCCCGTCAGGGGCTCGACCTGGTCATCACCAACGGTTACGACAACACGCCGGACCCGCTGGAGTTCTACCAGTACCTGCGCACCGGTGACTTCGGGAACTACGGCAACTGGTCCGACGCCGGCTTCGACGCCGCGTTCGACCGGGCCAACTCCGAGCCGGACCCGGGCAGGCGCGCCGAACTCACCGCGAAGCTCCAGGAGATCGCCATGCGCGAGCTGCCCATCATCCCCGTGTACGAGGCGCCGTACTCGGTCTTCCTCGGCAAGCGGATCACCGGCGCCCCCACCGGCATCGCCCAGCTCTACTACCCGTGGGCCGCGACGATCGGGGCCGCACAGAAATGACCCGCTTCCTCGCCGGACGGCTGCTGGGCATGGCCGCGGTGCTGTTCGTGACCTCCCTCGTGGTCTTCGGCACGATCCACCTGGCCCCCGGCGACCCCGTGACCTTCCTGCTCCACGGCCGCCCCGCCACCCCCGAGGCCGTGGCGGCCCTGCGCGCCGAGCACCACCTCGACGACCCCCTCGTGACGCAGTACGGCAAGTGGCTCGGCGACGTCCTGAGCGGCGACCTCGGCCGCTCCGCCCAGTACCACCAGGACGTCACCGCACTCCTCGGCTCCCGGCTGCCCGGCACCGCGCTCCTCGTCGGCTACGCGGCCCTGCTCGTCGCAGCCCTCGGGGTGAGCGCCGGAATTCTCGCGGCGCTGCGCCCCGGCCTCCTCGACCGGGCGGTGCTGATCGGCACGGGCGTGGCCACCGCCACCCCGTCCTTCGTCACCGCGATCGTGCTCGTCTCCCTCTTCTCGGTCCAGCTCGGCTGGTTCCCCGGGCCGGGCGGCGGCGCCGCGGCGGGGCTGGGAGCCCGGCTCCACCAGCTCACCCTTCCGGCCTTCGCCCTCGCCCTGACCTTCGCGGGCCTGCTGGCCCGGGTCACCCGCTCCGCGATGCTCGACGAACTCGGCCGCGAGCACGTCGAGGTGGCACGCGCCCGGGGCGTGGCCGGCCGGACGGTGGTCCGCCGGCACGTGCTGCGCAACGCGCTCGGCCCGGTCGTCACCGTCGGCGGCACCATGCTCGCCGGACTGCTCATCAGCACCTCGATCGTCGAGACCGCCTTCGACGTGCCCGGGCTCGGATCGCTGCTGGTGCAGTCGGTCACCGCCCAGGACTTCGCCGTGGTCCAGGCGATCACCCTGCTCAGCGTGGCGGTCTTCGTGCTCGTCAACCTCGCGGTCGACCTGCTCGCCCCGCTCATGGACCCCCGTCTCTCTCCCGGGGAAGGTTCCTCATGACCACCACCCTCACCTCGGTGCCGTACCGCAGGCCGGGCCTGCGCGGGCTGCGCCTCCTCGGCCAGGGACCGCTGTTCGCGGTCTCGGTCGCGGTGCTCGCCGCGCTCGTCCTGGTCGCCGTGCTCGCACCCGTCCTCGCCCCGTACGACCCCGAGGCGCTCGACCTCTCCGCGAGCCTCGTCGGCACCACCGGCGACCACCTCCTGGGCACCGACCAGTCGGGGCGCGACATCCTCTCCCGGGTCGTCCACGGCGCCCGCACCGGGCTGCTCGGACCGCTGCTGGTGGTCGCCGTCTCCACTCTGCTCGGCATGCTGCTCGGCGTGGTGGCCGCCTGGCGGGGCGGCTGGGCGGACGCGATCCTGTCGCGCTCGATGGACCTCGTCTTCGCGATCCCGGGACTGCTGCTCGCCATTCTCCTCGTCTCCGTCGTCGGCTCCGGCATGACCGCACCCGTCATCGCCATGGCCGTCGCCTACACCCCGTACGTGGGGCGGCTGGTGCGCGGCATCGCCCGGCAGGAGAAGGAGCGGCCGTACATCGAGGCGTACGTGGTGCAGGGCTGGTCCGGCTGGACGGTCTGCGTCCGCCACCTCCTGCCGAACATCGCACCGACCGTCCTCGCCCAGTCCGCGATGAACTTCGGGTACGCGCTGATGGACCTCGCGGCACTGTCCTTCCTCGGCTTCGGCGTCCAGCCGCCGACCGCCGACTGGGGCGCCATGATCAACGAGGGTCAGGGGGCCGTCCTGCAGGGCGCGATGCTCCCGACGCTCGCGCCGTCCACGTGCATCGTGCTCGCGGTCGTCGCGTTCGGAATCGTCGGCGAGGGACTCGCCGACCGCATCGCGCGGCGGGAGAGGTGAACGCCATGACCACGACGTCGACCACGCCCGTCCTGGAGATCGACGGACTCGGGGTGAGGCTCCCGGACGGCCGGGCGGTCCGTCCCCTCCTGGACGGGGTGAGCCTGACCGTACGGCCCGGGGAGACCGTCGGCCTGGTCGGTGAGTCGGGCTCCGGCAAGTCGGTCGCCTGCCGCAGCGTCCTCGGACTGCTTCCCCGGGGCGCCCGCACCAGCGGGCAGGTCCGGGTCTCCGGACGCGACGTGCTGAGCATGCGCCCGAAGGAACTGGCCACGCTGCGGGCCCGCGAGGTCGCCATGGTCTTCCAGGACCCGCGCGCCTCCGTCAACCCGCTGCGCAGGGTGGGCGACTTCCTCACCGAGGGGCTGCGGGCCTCGGGCACCCCGGCCGACCGGGCCACCGCGCGCGCCCTTGAGCTCCTCGAAGCCGTCGGCATCCGCGACCCCCGGGGCGCCCTGCGCCGCTTCCCGCACCAGTTCTCCGGCGGAATGCTCCAGCGGGTCGTCATCGCCGCGGCCCTCGCCGCCGAGCCGGCCCTGCTCCTCGCCGACGAACCCACCACCGCGCTGGACGTCACCACGCAGGCCGAGGTGATCGCGATCCTGGCCCGGCTGCGTGCCGAGCGCGGCACCGGCATGCTCTTCGTCACCCACGACCTGGAACTTGCCTCGGCGATCTGCGACCGGGTGTACGTGATGTACGCCGGCCGGATCGTCGAGACCCGCTCCACCGACGAGCTCTTCGACCGGCCCCGCCACCCCTACACGGCGGGACTCCTCGCCTCCACCCCACGCATCGAGGCAGGCGCCCCGGCGCCGCGCCCCATCCCGGGCCGGCCCCTCTCGCTGGCCGAGGACCCGCCCGGCTGCGCCTTCGCCGCCCGCTGCCCGCACGCGGTGCCGCGCTGCACCGAGGAACGGCCCGAACCGGCCGAGCACGGCGAGGGCCTGGCCGCGTGCCACCGCGCCGAGGAAGGAATCACACTGTGACGAAAGGACTGGTGGTCGAGGGGCTGCGCAAGCGGTACGGGCAGCACACCGCGGTCGACGGAGTGTCGTTCACACTCCCGCCGGGCGGATCGCTCGCGATCGTCGGCGAGTCCGGCAGCGGCAAGACGACGACGGTGCGCATGCTCGTGGGCCTGGAGCGCCCGGACGGCGGCACGGTCCGGCTGGACGGCCGGGACCGTTTGGCCCGTGCCCGCGGCCGCGCCGAACGGCTCGCCCGGGCGCGGTCGGTCCAGATGGTCTTCCAGGACCCCTATCTCTCCCTCGATCCGCGGGTGACGGTCAGCGGCTGCCTGGACGAGGTGCTGCGGCTCCACACCGGTCTGGACGGGACCGCGCGCCGGGCCCGGGTCGCCGAACTCCTCGACCAGGTCGGGCTGGGGTCCCGCGAGTCGGCGGCCCTGCCGCGCGGGCTGTCCGGCGGGCAGCGCCAGCGCGTGGCGATCGCGCGAGCGCTCGCGGTGGAGCCCCGGGTGCTGATCCTGGACGAGGCGGTCGCCGCGCTCGACGTGTCGATCCAGGCCCAGATCCTCGAACTGCTGCGTGAGATCCGTGGCGAGGCCGGGATCGGCTATCTCTTCGTGACCCACGACCTGGCGGTCGTCCGGCACATCGCGGACGAGGTGCTCGTACTCAGGTCGGGCGCGGTGATGGAGTCGGGCCCCGTGGACCGGGTGCTCGACGCACCGGAACACCCGTACACCCGGCTGCTGTTGAGCTCGGTGCCCAGGCGCGGCGGTCCGCCGGGCGGAGAACGCTGAGGGCGGGCCCGGGCGGGGGACCGACGACACCGTGGTGCGGGACCGTCGTGCGCGCGGTCCCGCCGGCCGGCCCGAACGACCGCGGAGGCTGACGGAGCCGTATCTCCAACTACCGTTTCCCCCAGCCCACTTGACACTATAGTGATCGCCGATTAGCCGTCCGAAATCGGGAGTACGGATGGGGCTGGACGATGTCCTGGCGCAGTTGACCTTCAGGGAACGTTTCACCCGCAAGCGGGTGCGCTTCGAGCGCAGATACGGTGCGCTCGTCGTTCAGGTCGAGGGCGCGCCCGCCCCCGTCAGGCAGTGGCTCGGTGCGCTGCTCAGGAACTACCGGGGCGTCGTGCCGGTCAACAATCCGAGCGATGTCCCGACCGGCCGGGGCGAGGAGGGCCTGGTCGTCGAGCAGCTGCAGGCGATGACCGAGGGGTGCGGCTACGGCGGCCGGGTGGCGCACGGCCTGCCCATAGTGTTCCCGCGCTTCGCGGCAGCCCGTACGGCGCTCTACGAATGGCAGCCCGTCGCGACCCAGTCCCACCCGCGCCGGATCGGTGACCTGAAGCGGCAGATCAGGGAGGCGATCACCGAGGAACGCCGGCAGACCCTGCCCGAGCTGCGCCCCCGGCTGAACCCCCTCCTGGACGACCCGTACGTCACTGAACGCATGGGCGGGGGACTGGTCGGCCTGCTCCTGAAGGTCGTCAACGCACTCAGGTTCCCGCACCACCGGACCGTCCGCTGGTACGGCACCCGGCGCTTTCCCCGGCAGCGCACCTTCGAGGCCGTCTGTGAAGAGCTGGAACGGCTGCGCAGCGAGCCCGCGGCGGCGAAACAGCTGCTGCTCGTCGAGGCCCTGCTCGCCGACATCGACGCGCACTACGGTGCCGTCCGCCGTCTCAACCGGGCCCGCCGCCCCGTGCTCCTGCTGCCGGACGTGGACACCGTGGACGTGCGGCGGGTCATCCGGGACAGACTCATGGAGGCGTACGACGGGGAGTCCCGCGCGCTTCGTGTGTATCCCGTGGTCGTCACCACCTCGCAGCCCGGCGGGGCCACGCCCGCGGAGGGCGCCAAGCCCGCCACCGCGTCGGCCGCCCTCGCGGAGGCGATCGAGGAGCGCTTCGGCGAGCGGGTCCGGGTCGCCGAGGAACGGAGCCGGGGCGGCCGTACCCCACTGCCCAGCCGCCTGGTCCAGGTCACCCTGGACGACGTGCCCGACCCGCGGCCCGGCCGCCGGCCCGGTCGCCGGATCCTGGGGCCGGTGACCGCCGTGGCCACGGCACTGGCGCTCGCCGCGGCCGGACTGGGCACCTACTACGGCTTCTTCCGCGAGCCCGAGAGCTGCGGCACCGGACTTCAGGTGCACGGCGAGGAGTGCCTCGGCGTCTCCGACGGCAGGGGCGTGTTCATGCCCGGCTACGACGGGATGCCCGAGGTCTTCGCGCGGATCGCGGAACAGAACAAGGCGGTCACCGCGGCGAAGCACGCCACCGTCGCCCTGCTCATCCCCATGGAGTCGGACAACCCGGCGGTCCGGCGCCAGATCCTCAGCGAGATCCAGGGCGCCTATCTGGCCCAGGCCGGAGCGAACGGCGTGGATTCCGCGAAGCCGCCCGTCCGCCTCGTCCTCGCCAACCCGGGCAAGGGCTACGGGCAATGGCGCAGGACGGTCGACCAACTCCAGCGCCAGGAACCCGATCTGCGGGCCGTCGTCGGGTTCAACCTCAGCGTGACGAAGACCAAGGAAGCCCTCGCGTACGTGACCAACACGCTGAAGCTCCCGGCTGTCGCCAGTGTGGTGACGGCCGACGACTTCTCCAACCCCGAAGGGAAGGAAACGGTTCCCTTCCCCGGGCTCGCCCGCGCCGTCTCCACCACGAAGGACCAGGCCCGCGCACTTCTCGCCTTCGACCCCGCTCTCGCCGGGGCGGAGACCGCCCTGGTCACCGACGACCGGCCCGGCGACGACTACAACCGTTCATTGCGGGACGCCTTCGCCGAGGCCAGAGCGGGCAAGACACAGGGCGGGGTCCAGGACATGCGCTTCGAGTCCCCGGGCGTCGAGGAGGCGGGCGTCACCCCCAACGAGTTCGAGGACTTCGCGGGAAACATCTGCCGCTCCAACGCCCACGTCATCTACTTCGCGGGCCGCGCCCTCCATCTGAAACTCTTCGTCAACAAGCTGGCCACCACCTACTGCCGCGAGAAGAAGTCGTACACGGTGATCACCGGCTCCGACGCCACCACTCTCGACCAGCGCCTCGACGACCGGCACCGCGCCCTGCTCCAGGGCGACCCCGGATCCGGCAAACCGTCCGTCACCATCCGTTACGCCGCCCCGGCACACCCCGACGCGTGGTCCATAGAGCTGCGGAAGTGGCAGCAGGACCCGAAGCACAAGGGACAGCAGCCGCCGCTGTACCTCAGGGAGGCCGCGGACGCGATGGACGCACTGCGGCAGAGCATCACGGACCAGGCCGGGGCCATCGGCGACGTGTACCTCGACGACGGGCGCACCATCGTGACGTACGACGTCGTCCTCACCGCCTCCAGGGCACTGGCGCGAGCGGTCCACACCAGTGGCCGGGAAGTGCCCTCGGCCGACCGGATCCGCAAGGATCTCGGGAAGCTCAACGCCGATCTGAGGGTGCGCGGAGCCGGCGGCTGGATCTGCCTCACCAACGCGGGCAACCCGTACAACAAGGCCCTGTCCGTGGTCCATCTCGAACCCGGCTCGAAGCGGCTGACGTTCGAGGGAGTGGCCTGGCCGACCGGGCGCGCACCCGCGCGGGACGACGACTGCGTGATCCCGGCGCATCCGTAGACCGCCGCGTGCGGCCGGACCGGCCCCGCCCGCGGACGGGAGGGGCCGGCACGGTCGTCACCCGGCCGCTGTCCCGGGGAAGACCGGGTTCGGCGCCGGAGCGTAGCCGGTGGGGCGGGTGGTGAACGTTCCCCGGCCCCGGGTCCGGCCGCGCAGCCGGGTCGCGTAGCCGAACAGCTCGGCCAGCGGCACGGTCGCCGTGATCACCGCGGTGCCGGCCCGCGCGGTCGAGCCGGAGACCCGGCCGCGTCTCGCGGCCAGATCGCCGAGGACCCCGCCCACGGCGTCGTCGGGCACGGTGACGGTGACCTCGGCCACCGGCTCCAGCAGCACCATCGCGCCCGCCCGCAACGCCGCACGGAGCGCGAACCGGCCGGCCGTGCGGAACGCCATCTCCGAGGAGTCCTTGGAGTGGGTGGCTCCGTCGGTCAGGGTGACCCGCAGCCCGGTCACCGGATGCCCGCCGAGCGGCCCCTCGGCCAGCGCGTCCCGGCAGCCGGCCTCCACCGCCCGCACATACTCCTGCGGCACCCGGCCACCGACGACGGTCGACCGGAACACGAAGCCGGGCCCGTCGTCCGCACCGCCGTCACCGGTGGACCCCAACGGCTCCGTGTCGATGACGACATGAGCGAACTGCCCGGCGCCACCGTCCTGTTTCACATGCCGGTACACCAGCCCGGACACCCCGCGGACGACCGTCTCCCGGTACGCCACCTGCGGCCTGCCGACACCGATCTCCAGCTCGTGCGCACGCCGGATCTTCTCCACCGCGACCTCCAGATGCAGTTCCCCCATTCCCGACAGCACCGTCTGCCCGGTCTCGGGGTCGGTGCGGACCACCAGCGAGGGATCCTCCTCGACCAGCCGCGCCAGCGCCGTCACCAGGCGTTCGGTGTCCGTGCGCCTGCGGGCCTCGACCGCCACCGAGACGACCGGTTCGGCCGCGGTGGGCGGTTCGAGGACCAGCGGCGCCGCGGGCGCGCACAGGGTGGCCCCCGCGCGGGCCGCCTTCAGCCCGATCACCGCGACGATGTCCCCGGCCACCGCCGTGTCGACGTCCGTGTGCCGGCCGGCCTGTACGCGCAGGATCCGCCCGACGCGTTCGTGGCGCCGCGCGCCCGCGTCCAGCACCGTGTCCCCCTTCCGGATCGTTCCCGAATACACCCGCAGACAGGTCAGCCGGCCGGTGGCCGTCGAATTCACCTTGAACACCAGGGCGGCGAACGGCGCCGCCGGATCGGCGGGCCGCTCCTGCACCGCGCCGTCCAGGGTGCCGCGCACCGGCGGCACGTCCAGCGGCGAGGGCAGGTAGGCCACCACGGCCTCCAGGAGCGGCTCGATGCCGCGGTTGCGGTAGGCCGAACCGCACAGCACCACGACACCTTCGCCGGTACGGGTCAGGTCGCGGAGCGCGGCCCGCAGCGTCTGCTCACGGACCGAGGACCGCGCACAGAACTCCTCCAGCGCCGCCGGATGGAGCTCCGCCGCCGTCTCCTCCAGCAGCCGCCTGCGCCGCAGCGCCTCCTCGCGCAGCGCCTCGGGCACCGGCCCCTCCTCGAACGCGCCGTCGTCGGCCCAGAGCAGCGCCCGCATGCGCAGCAGATCCACCACTCCGCCGAAGCCGTCCTCGCTCCCGATCGGCAGCTGGACCACCAGTGGGACGGTGTGCAGCCGGTCCCTGATCGACGCGACCGCCGTGTCGAGGTCGGCCCCGGCGCGGTCCAGCTTGTTGACGAAGGCGATCCGGGGCACCCCGTGCCGGTCGGCCTGCCGCCACACCGACTCGCTCTGCGGTTCGACGCCGGCGACGGCGTCGAACACCGCGATCGCGCCGTCGAGCACCCGCAGCGAGCGCTCCACCTCGTCGGAGAAGTCGACATGGCCCGGGGTATCGATCAGGTTGATCCGGTGACCGTCCCACGAACAGCTCACCGCGGCGGCGAAGATGGTGATCCCGCGGTCGCGTTCCTGGGAGTCGAAGTCGGTGACGGTCGTCCCGTCGTGGACCTCGCCCTGTTTGTGGACGGCGCCGGTGAGATAGAGGATCCGCTCGGTGACGGTGGTCTTGCCGGCGTCGACATGGGCGAGGATGCCCAGGTTACGGACGTCGGTCGGCGGACTGGTGGGTCGACGGTGCAGTTCGGTACGCACGGCCCATGGCCTTTCGGAATTCTTCCGGAACGGGAGGGCGCGATTCCCGGACGAACCGGCCTGCGATCGGGCCGGGTACGGACCTCCGCGACGGTGTGTCACACCGGCGGGTGATCGCCCGGCCGAATCGACGCCGGGCGCTGCGAGGTCAGTTGTCCGTCGCGGGGGACCGGTGCGGGCCGCGCAGCCCGCACCGGGCGCACGAAGACACCAGGATCACCTCGTACCGCGACGAGGGAACGACAACAGCGGTGCGGTGGCGCACGGCGGGTCTCCCCTCACTGGTCACGGTGCGCGTCACATGCCGTTGTGGCGCGCGATTCGTGATGAGTGTAGGAAACGGGCGGGCGGCAGGAAACCGGATTTCGCGGCCCTGGTGCCCGCAGGCCGGCGTTGTGGGCGCCGGCCAATGATGAAACGATCCTCGGGGAACCGCACGGGACGGCGCTTGGGGAAGGGACCACATCGATGGACGGAGACCAGGGCCGCGCTGCCGCCGCGGTGTTCGACGCGCTGGGCGCCGACTACGAGCGGGCGTTCGCCGGATCCGCCGCCCACCACGCCTCGTTGCAGCGGTTGCTGGGTGATCTCGCACCGCACAGCCGGATCCTGGACGTCGGCAGCGGAACGGGGCGGCCGACCGCGCAGACCCTCACCGGGGCAGGCCATGAGGTGCTGGGGGTGGACGTCTCGCCCGGCATGGTCGACCTGGCGGCCCGGCAGGTCCCCGACGCCAGGTTCGAATGCGCCGACATCCGTGAACTCGCCCTGGAGGATGAGAGTTTCGACGCGGTCTGCGCGTACTTCTCACTGCTCCAGATGTCCCGCGACGACCAGTTCCGGCTCCTGCGGAAGCTCGGCCGGCTTCTGGTTCCCGGCGGTCATCTGGTCGTCGCCACGGTGCCGTTGGACGTGGAGGACTTCGACGTCGTCTTCATGGGGCACGACGTGCGGGCGACGAGCTTCGGCCCGGAGGAGTTCACCGACCTGGTCACCGCGGCCGGCCTCTCGGTGCTGTGGGAGCAGAGCACCCTGTTCACTCCGGAGTACGAAGCGGCGGTGGCCGAGCCCCAGTTGTTCCTGCACTGCCGACGGGCCTGATACCCGGCCGCCCGGGCGCCGGGCCCGCCGCTCGCTCAGCGCTCGGCCGGCAGCTCTCCCGGGCGGCGGGTACGCCGGACCCCGGGGCACCGCCGCACCAGAGCGACGGGATGCCTGCCCGCCTTCAGCGGGCCCTTCCACCTGCGCAGGACCTGCCGGCCGCAGCCGCGCCACTGCGCGGGCGAGATGGGTACGGGCTGCCCGCCCCGGGTGACCAGCGCGTTCACCGGAGTCATCGGATCCGCCGCCATGGACTTGGCGAGCAGCACGCCGATCACCAGCGGGGCCAGTGACAGCGCCAGCGTCGTGCCGGCGCCGGCGACGTGCTGGATGCGGGGGCGGGACGGTGCGTCGGAAGGCATGACCGTCATTCGACCAGCGATCGCCCGCCGGTGGATCGGTCGACGTACTCAGCCCGGCCCGCCCTCGTACTCACACCCGGGTGTACGAAGGCGGGCCGCCCAGGGCCCTTCGCCCGGTCGGGCCGTGCCCTACGCCGTGGTGCCGGGGCCGGAGCCCGTTGCCGACGCGGCCTTGATGCCCTTGGTGATGTCGTCCATGACGGAGAGCGCGGGCGCCTTGGAATCGACGTCGAAGCCGGACCGCACCACGATCAGCAGGTCCTTCGAGCGGGGCGACGGGAAGGCCAGCGACTGGACGTACCCGTCGTCGCCGTTCTTCGTCACCACCTTCCAGCGCACCAGGTAGCCCTGTTCACCGGCCACGGTCACCGGGCCGGACTTGAGTTCCTCGTGCGAGGTGATGCCGCCGTAGATCTTCTCGCCGTACGACTCCGTGGCGTTGGCGGAGATGTCCTTCACCGCCGTGTCCTTCGCCGTCGTGGTGTCGAGCTTCAGGCCCTTCGCGGGCATGGAGAACACCCCGCCGCGCACACACTTCTCGGACGTGTCACCGGGACACGGGTAGTCGCCCGTGGTCACACCCGCGCCGGCGATCCCGGAGCTGCCCTTCCAGCCGTCCGGAACCGGCAGGCTGATCCCGCTGGTCAGGTCCGTGGCGTAGCCGTCCTCGGTCCCCGGCAGCTGCTGCTCGGGGGCACCGCTCCCGCCGCCGCCTCCCGGCGCGCCCGGACCACGACGGGGCGAGTCCGAGGGCGGGGCGGACGGGGCCGCGGCAGCGCGCTCGTTGTCGTCGCCGGACTTGTCCGACAGCAGGAAGACGCCGCCCCCGACGGCGGCGAGGACCACCACCGCGGCGGTGACGCCCAGTGCGACGCGCATCCGGCGGCGCCGGACCGCGGCGGGCGGCACACGGAGCTGGTCGGTCCACCGGGTGCCGTCCCACCAGCGTTCGTGGACGGGGCCGATTCCTGTATACCCGGGGTCTGGGTGCCAGCCGGGCGGGCTCATCTGGGTCACGCGCCCCACCGTAGAACGACTGCGTGAGAATCGCATGAATCAGCTGTGCCGGATCGATCCGGACCGATGAGGTGGCGGGCCCGTCCGCCGTCCAAGTGGGAGGCCGAACGATGAGTGAAGAAGCAGTGGTACGGATCGAGCGCGATGGGCCGGTGTTCACCGTGATCCTCGGGCGGCCCGGGGTCCGCAATGCCGTGGACGGGCCCACCGCCCGGCAACTGGCCGATGCCTTCCGGGAGTTCGATGCCGATCCGGACGCGTGCGTCGCCGTGCTGTGGGGCGAGGGCGGTACGTTCTGCTCGGGTGCCGACCTGAAGGGCATCGGTACGGAGCGGGGCAACGAGGTCCGGGCCGACGGCGACGGGCCGATGGGGCCGACCCGTATGCACCTGAGCAAGCCCGTCATCGCGGCGGTCTCCGGCCACGCCGTGGCCGGTGGGCTGGAGCTCGCCCTCTGGTGCGATCTCCGGGTGGTGGAGGACGACGCGGTGTTCGGGGTGTTCTGCCGCCGTTGGGGTGTGCCGTTGGTGGACGGGGGAACGGTGCGGCTGCCGAGGCTGATCGGCGAGAGCCGGGCCATGGACCTGATCCTCACCGGGCGGCCCGTCCCGGCGACCGAGGCGTACGCCATCGGGCTCGCCAACCGGATCGTGCCACCGGGCGAGGCACGCGGCGCGGCGGAGCGGCTCGCCCACGAGATCGCCGCCTTCCCGCAGTTGTGTCTGCGCCACGACCGGCTCTCGGTGCGCGAGCAGCACGGGCTGGGCGAACCGGAGGCGCTGGCCCAGGAGTACCGGCACGGCCTGGTGCCGCTGACGGCGGGAGAGACGCGGGCCGGGGTCGAACGTTTCGGGGGCGGCGCGGGCCGCCACGGATCCTTCGACGGGTGACGGCCCTC
This sequence comes from Streptomyces sp. NPDC047917, assembly GCF_043204345.1. NCBI lineage: Bacteria > Bacillati > Actinomycetota > Actinomycetes > Kitasatosporales > Streptomycetaceae > Streptomyces > Streptomyces sp. NPDC047917. The sequence continues at coordinate 584,990 of NZ_JBIDCA010000004.1, read as the reverse complement.
GTCGCGGTGTCTGCCGCCCGGTCCTCCGGCGGCCGGGCCGGGAAATCGTGGCGACGCCCCAGCTCCCGGCCCTTAGGCTCGGCGGATGTCGACCCACACGTACCCCGACAAGCCCCGGCCCGGCGACCGCGTCGCCGTGCTGTCCCCCGCCTCCGGTCTTCCCGGCATCCTGCCGCTGCCCCATGAACTGGGGCTGCGCAGGCTCCGGGAGGACTTCGGCCTCGAACCGGTGGAGTACCCGACGACGCGGAAGATGGGCGCCACCCCGCAGGAACGCGCGGCCGACATCCACGCGGCGTTCGCCGACCCCGGCATCAAGGCCGTGATCTCCAGCATCGGCGGCGACGACCAGATCACCGTGCTGCCGCACCTGGACCGCGAACTCCTGCGCGCCAACCCCAAGCCGTTCTTCGGGTACAGCGACTGCACGAACCTGTTGGTGTACCTGGAGAATCTGGACATCGTCGGCTACCACGGCGGAACGGTCATGGTCGAACTGGGGCGTCCCGGCGCGATGCACCCGCTGACCGCGGACTCCCTGCGCGCCGCCCTCTTCACCCGGGGCGACTTCGAGCTCACCCCGTCCAAGGAGTCCAACGGGGAGAACGGCCGGTGGGAGGACCCGCGCACCTTCGACTCCGAGCCCCCGATGCTGCCCTGCGGCGGCTGGATCTGGCACAACGCCGACGGCCGGAACGTGCGGGGCGCGAGTTGGGGCGGGAATCTGGAGATCCTTTCCTGGCTGCTCATGGCCGATCGCGAGATCCGGCCGGTGGACGAATACGCGGGACGGGTGCTGTTCCTCGAAACGAGCGAGGAGATGCCGTCGGCCGACGAGGTCTACCGGATCCTGCGGAACATGGGGGAGCGCGGGCTGCTCCGGCAGTTCCCCGCCCTCCTCATGGCCCGGGCCAAGAACTGGTCGTTCGAGAAGCCGCTCGGCGCCGAGGAGGGGGAGCGGTACCGCACGGAGCAGCGGAAGGCGGTGCTGCGGGCACTGGACGAGTACGCCCCCGGGACCATGGCCGTCCTCGATGTCGACCTCGGTCACACCGACCCGCAGCAGATCATTCCGTTCGGCGGCCGGATCGAGGTGGACGGAGTGGGGCGCCGCATCGTCGTCACCTACTGAACGGGCCTCGCCCGGCCCGGACCCACGAACGCCTGCCGGGAGTGCCGGGCAGGGATCGTCTTTGGTCCGACCATATGCGGTGTGTGACATAGTTGAAGATCCAGCGGCAGAGACGAGGGCGACCGGACGATTCCGGCCGGGGCAAGGGGTGGCGGATGCCCGTCGAATGGCAACCCGTACGGCAGTCCCGTACGCATGAGCTGGTGCTTCAGAGCATCGAGCAGCGGGTCTTCGCCGGTGAGCTGCGAGCGGGCGACCGACTGCCGCCCGAGCGCGAGCTAGCGCCGGTGCTCGGGGTCAGCCGGTCCGCGCTGCGCGAGGCGCTGCGGGTGCTGGAGACCATCGGCGTACTGGTCGCACAGCCGGGCCGGGGGCCCGACGCCGGGGCGCGGATCGTGCGCCACCCCGACGACGCGCTCGGGCGGCTGCTGCGGCTGCACTTCGCGCTGGGCAGCTACAGCCTGGAGGACGTCCTGGAGGCGCGCGTCGTGCTGGAGCGGTCCAGCTTCGAGGCGGCCGCGCGCAACGCCTCACCGCAGGACCTCGACGAGGCGGAGACGCTGGTCGTACGCATGGCGGAGCCGGGCGTTCAGGTCCTGGAGTTCAACGATCTGGACACCCGGTTCCATGTGCACATCGCCCGCAGCTCCGGCAACGAACTGACCTCCACGCTCACCTCCGCCGTCCGTGAGTCGGTGCGACCGCTGATCCTGCGCGCGCTGGAGGAGGCCGAGGACTGGCCGGCCACGGCCGCCGCGCTCAACGCCGAGCACACCGAGTTGCTGAGGCTGGTGCGCGCGGGCGAGGGCGCGAGCGCCGCCGACCTGGTCGAGAAGCACATCCGCAGCCTCCACGGCACGCTGGTCGACGAGAATTCCGAGCGGGCGCGAGGGGATTCCTGACACGTCCAGGCACGGCTCCGGCCGGACGGACCGGAGTCGTGCGGCCGTGGCCAAGTGATTGTCAGGTGCATGCTCGGCAGCTCGTGGCCCCGTGTGTCCCGGCGTGCATTTCTCATGGTCCGGACCGAGGCTAGTATGGTCGGACCATAAAAATGGAGAAGCGATCGGAGAGACCCCCATGCGCATCGGACTCTTCGCCACCTGTCTGGGAGACACGCTCTTCCCCGAGGCGGTGAAATCGACCGCGGTCCTGCTCGCCCGCCTGGGCCACGACGTGGTGTTCCCGCCGGGGCAGACCTGCTGCGGTCAGATGCACGTCAACACCGGATACCAGCGCGAACCCGTCCCCCTGGTCCGGAACTTCGCCGACCAGTTCGGCGACGCCTCGATCGACGCCGTCGTGATGCCGTCCGGATCGTGCGCGGGCTCGGTCCGCCATCAGCACGAGATCGTCGCCGAACGGTACGGGGACGCGGCGCTGCGAGCGGGCGTCGCCACCGTCAAGGCCAAGACGTACGAGCTGTCGGAGTTCCTCGTGGACGTCCTGGACGCGGGCGACGTCGGCGCGTACTTCCCGCACCGGGTGACGTACCACCCCACCTGTCACTCCCTGCGCATGTTGCGCGTCGGCGACAAGCCGCTGAGGCTGCTCCGCGCCGTCGACTCCATCGACCTCGTCGAACTCCCCGAAGCCGACTCCTGCTGCGGCTTCGGCGGTACCTTCGCCGTCAAGAACGCCGAGACGTCGACCGCGATGCTCCAGGACAAGATGCGCAACATCGCCACCACCGGGGCCGATGTCTGCACCGCGGGCGACTCGTCCTGTCTGATGCACATCGGCGGCGGCCTCTCCCGCATCAGGTCCGGCACCCGCACCCTGCACCTCGCCCAGATCCTCTCCGCCACCCGCACCTCGCCGTACGTCCCCACGGAGGCCGTCCGATGAGCAGCACCTTCCTCGGCATGCCAGCGACCCCGCCCCGCTCCCCGTACGGAACGGGCAACCTGCGCGGCGACCGGAAGTTCCCCGAGGCCGCCCACGACGAACTGCGCAACGAACAACTGCGCCGCAACCTCGGCCGGGCCACCCGCACCATCCGCGCCAAACGCCTCCACGTCACCGGCGAACTGCCCGACTGGGAAGCGCTGCGCGAGGCGGGTTCGGCCATCAAGACCGACACCATGAACCGGCTCCCCGAACTCCTGGAGCAGCTGGAGCGGAACGTCACCGAGCGCGGCGGCACCGTCCACTGGGCGCGCGACGGCGTCGAGGCCAACGAGATCGTCGCCCGGCTGGTCAGGGCGACGGGCAGCAGCGACGTCATCAAGGTCAAGTCGATGGCCACCCAGGAGATCGGCCTCAACGAACACCTCGAATCCGTCGGCATCACCCCGTACGAGACCGACCTCGCCGAACTGATCGTCCAGCTCGCGCACGACAAGCCGTCGCACATCCTGGTGCCCGCGATCCACCGCAACCGCGACGAGATCCGGCAGATCTTCCTCAAGGAGATCCCGGGCGTGGACCCGGACCTGGACAACGTGCCCGCGCATCTCGCCGCCGCCGCCCGCGCCTACCTGCGCGAGAAGTTCATGACGACCAAGGTGGCGGTCTCCGGGGCGAACTTCGGCATCGCCGAGACCGGAACGCTCGCCGTCGTGGAGTCCGAGGGCAACGGCCGCATGTGTCTGACGATGCCCGACACCCTGATCACCGTCATGGGCATCGAGAAGGTGCTGCCGCGCCATCAGGACCTCGAAGTGTTCCTCCAGTTGCTGCCGCGCTCCTCCACCGGCGAGCGGATGAACCCGTACACCTCGATGTGGACCGGGGTGACGCCGGGCGACGGACCGCAGGAATTCCATCTGGTCCTGCTCGACAACGGCCGCACCGCGGCGCTCGCCGACCGGATCGGACGCGAGGCCCTCAACTGCATCCGCTGCTCGGCCTGTCTCAACGTCTGCCCGGTGTACGAACGGGCCGGCGGCCACGCGTACGGATCGACGTACCCCGGACCGATCGGCGCCGTCCTCACCCCGCAGCTCGCCGGGATGCACGCGGCCAGGAACGACCCCAACAGCTCGCTGCCGTACGCCTCCAGCCTCTGCGGCGCCTGTTTCGACGCCTGCCCGGTCAAGATCGACATTCCGTCGCTCCTGGTCGAACTGCGCCACCAGCACACCGAGCAGTCCGGTACCACGGCGGAGAAGCTGGCCATGAAGGCAGCGGCCACCGTCATGAAACATCCGAAGCTCTTCACCACCGCGCAGAAGGGGGCGGGCATCGGCCGCGTCATCGGCGGGCGGGACGGGAAGATCTCGCATCTCCCGCCGCCGTTCGACGGCTGGAGCGAGAGCCGGGACACCGAGGTCCCGCCGAAGCAGACCTTCCGCTCCTGGCTGGCATCGGCCGAGGGCACCGCGACGATGCGGGCCGCCGCGGGCGAGTACGAGCAGAACCGGAAGAAGAACGAGGAGGAGAAGTGACGACCGCTCGCGAAACGGTGCTGGGCAGGATCAAGGACGCCCTCTCCCTCGCCCCCGCCCCCGCCATCGCCGTCCCGCGCGGCTACCGCACCGGCCGCACCCTCCCCGACGACGAACGCCTGGCCCTCTTCACCGACCGGCTCGTCGACTACCGGGCCACCGTCCACACCTGCACCGCCGACCGCACCGCACACGTCGTCACCGAGGTGCTGCGGGAGCGCGGGGCACGGCGGATCGGCGTGCCGGCCGGGCTCGACGCCGACTGGCTCGGCGGGTACGACGGCGAGGTCCAGCGGGACTCCGCCGACATCCCGGCGCCCCGGCTCGACGCGTTGGACGGGGTCGTCACCGCCTCGGCCGTCAGCTGCGCCGAGACCGGCACCATCTTCCTGGACGGCTCGCCCGACCAGGGCCGGCGGGCGCTTTCCCTGGTCCCCGATCTGCACGTCTGCGTCGTCGATCTGTCGACGGTCGAGGCCGGTGTGCCGGAAGCCGTGGCACGGCTGGTGCCGCAGCGGCCGACGACGCTGATCAGCGGCCCCTCGGCCACCTCCGACATCGAGCTGGAGCGGGTGGAGGGCGTGCACGGTCCGCGCACCCTGGCCGTGGTGATCAGGACGGACGCCTGAGGGCCGGCCCCCCGGCGGGCGGGGTGCGCGGCGGTCACCGGGGGATCCCCGCGCCGCGCACCCCGTTGCTCAGCCGTGCGTGACCGTCACCGGCTCGAAGCCGATACGCGTCGTCGTCCCGTCCTCGGCCCAGCGGACCTCCACGGCGTCCCCGTCCACCGACACCGCGTCGACCACGGAGTCGATCGGCGCCGCGTCGGGCTCCGCGGTCAGCGAGGCCAGCGCCACCAGCACCACCGAGCCCGTCGCGGACGCGGACAGCCGGGGCACCACCGCCCAGGGCGTGTACGCGGTGCCCTGCGGAGCCCGTACCTCGTCCCGGGACTCCCAGCCATGCAGGCCGTACAGCTCGGAGGTCAGGGCGTCGTCGCGGCCGGTCGCCCAGCCCGTCTGCTCCACCCGCGCCCCGTCCGGCGCGCCGAGCACCCGGTGCACCCGCAGCTCGTACCGCCCGCGCACCGCGGTGACGCTCTCCACCCGCAGCCCCGGCACCATCGGCGAGCCCGACGTGAACACCGGGCGGTGCCAGGAGGCGGCCCAGCCCCAGCCGTCGCCCCCGCCGGCGCCCAGCGCGCGGATGACCCGGCGACCGCTGCGGACCCCGGCGACGACCACGGCCAGGTGGTTGTCCGCCGTGTTCCCCCGCGAGGTGGGGCCGGTCACCGTCGAGTACGACTGGCGGCTGTACAGCGGGTCGTCCTGCACACCCGACTCGCCCTCGTGCGGGCGCACATGGTCACTGCCGTGGTTGTGCAGCCGTACGACCCCGTCCGCGCGGGTGGTCTGGACGAGCAGCCCCGGCGCGGGCAGTGCGAGCACCCGGTCGGGGCCCTCGCTCGGCGCGGGCTCCTCGGTCGCCGTCCACAGCGGATGGCCTTCCGGGGCGAGCAGCGAGACGAAGGCCTTGGACGCCCAGTACGGCGAGGCGGGCGCCGAGTAGTTCTGCAGCGAAGCCTCGTGCGGGCCGTGCCAGCCCAGGTTCAGCAGCCCGTCCGTACCGGTCGCGCCCCGCTCCAGGAAGTAGCGCAGCGATCCGTTGATCACCCGCCGCGAGGCGCCGGGAGTGAGCGGGGTGTGCCCGCTGAGGGCGCCGAGCGCCACCGACGAGGCCGCCGCGAAACGGTAGGTCAGCGAGCGGCCGAAGTGGATCGGCGCGCCGTCGCCGCCGAACAGCAGCGAGAAGCCCTCCAGGTGCTCGCGCAGCCGGGCTCCGTAGTGCGCGGACAGTCCGGCGTCGCCCGACAGATGCGCGTCCAGCACCGGGTAGAGGTGCAGTGCCCAGCCGTTGTAGTGGTCGAAGGCCCGGCCGTCGCCGTCCGCGTACCAGCCGTCGCCCCGGTACCAGCCCTCCAGCAGATCGAGGGCCCGCTGCTTGGCCCGTGCCGTCTCCGCGTCGCCACGGCCCACGGACTCCAGGAACCCGGCCACGGAGTAGGGGAAGAGGTACCAGTTGTTGGGGGAGGGGACGTGCCGCAGCGCGTCGCGCAGCCACTCCTCGGTCCGGTCCTGGACCCCGGCGTCCAGCCGGTCCCAGAGCCACGGCCGGGTCAGCCGCAGACCTATCGCCACCGAGGCGGACTCGACCATGGGCTGGCCGAAGACCGTGTGGTCGCGGATCAGCGGCCAGGACTCGGCGTCGTCACGGCCGGGGGTACGGGTACCCGCCGCGAGCCCGTCGGCGTACCGGTCCAGCCAGCCGTGCGGGTCCTTGCCCTCCGCGCCCGCCACCCGGAAGGCGGCGGCGAGGAAGGTGCGCGCGTAGCCCTCCAGACCGTCGGAACGCACACCGGACGCGGACGGCCGGCCCGGCAGGTCCAGCAGGGCGCCGCCCGGGGTGGCCCACTGCCAGGCGGCCCGGAGCAGCCCGTCGGCGGCGGCCTCCCAGTGCGCGCGGGTGTAGCCGGTGTACGGGCTCGACCCCCGGTCGTCCGCCGGGAGTTCGATGGGTGAGATCGGATGCGGAGCGGTCATGCGAGGAATGCCAGCCTTTCGCGTCGTACGGGATGGGCGAAACCGTCGCCCGCGGCCCAGCGGTCGACCTCGCCGACCGCGAGGCCGACCAGTCGTTGCCATTCATTGCCCTGCGAGCCCGCGAGGTGCGGGGTGATCAGAGCGTTGTCGCAGTCCCAGAGGGGGTGTGCGGTGGGCAGTGGATCGGGATCGGTGACGTCGAGGATCGCCCGGATCCGGTCCTGCCGGAGTACGTCGGTGAGCGCGTCCTGGTCCACCACGGCGCCCCGCGCTGTGTTGATCAGCACGGCGTCCGGGCGCATCGAGGTGAGCAGCCCACGGTCGACGAGCCCGCGGGTGGACGGCAGCAGCGGGGTGTGGACGCTCACCACGTCGCTCTGCGCGAAGAGTTCCGCGAGGCCGACCGGCCGCACACCGAGCGCCGCGGCCTGCGCGTCGGTGACGTACGGATCGTGCAGCAGGACGGGCAGGTCGTAGGGGCGCAGCAGTTCGATGACGCGCCGGCCGATCATCGAGGCGGACAGGATGCCGACGGTGCGGCCGTGGTTCCCGACCCGGGCGGGCGTGGCGAGCCAGTTGTCGCGGCGGCGCACCGCGCGGTACTCGCGGGCCCGTTCCAGGACCCGTTTGCCGGAGAGCAGGATCATCGCGACGGTGTACTCGGCCACCGGCAGGGCGTTGGCGGCGGCCGCCGACGACACCTCGATACCGCGGTCCCAGCACTCCTCGGTGATGTGTCCGCGGACGCTGCCCGCGGTGTGGACGACCGCCCGCAGCCGCGGGGCCGCGGCCAGGGCGGCCGCGTCCAGGGGCGGGCAGCCCCAGCCGGTGACCAGGATCTCCACGTCCGCCAGTACGGCGCGGGCCCGGTCGGTGGCGAAGTCGTCGAGGGCGGGGAGGTCCGCGAGATCGCAGACCTCGTCGAGCGCGGCCAGGGACCGGGCATCGAGGAGCGCGGTCGCGGCGGCCGGCTTCATGGCCACGGCGGTGCGCGGCCGGTTCCGGGTGGGGCGAGCTCGGGAAAGGTCGGGGCTGGTCCTGGGCATCTTTCTCCTGGCAGCGGGACGGGACGGTGGCGGTGGTCCGGTCATTTCACGGCACCCGCGGTGAGCCCCGACTTCCAGAAACGCTGGAGCAGGGCGAAGGCGAGGATCAACGGCAGGACCGCGAGGAGCGAACCCATGATCACGACGGGGTAGTACTCGGGCGAGACGACGGCGGCGCTGTTCCACGTGTAGAGACCGAGGCTGACCGGATACAGGTGCTGGTCGGAGAGCATCACCATCGGCAGGAAGAAGTTGTTCCAGATCGCCGTGAGCTGGAAGAGGAAGACGGTCACCAGGCCCGGCCCCAGCATCCGCAGGGCGACCCGGAAGTAGGCGGCCAGCTCGCCGGCGCCGTCCAGCCGCGCCGCCTCCAGCACCTCGTCCGGCACGTACCCCCGGCTGAAGATCCGGCCGAGGTAGACCCCGAACGGGTTGAAGAGCACCGGGACGAAGACCGACCAGAAGGTGTTGACGAGGCCGGTGCCGGACGCCATCAGGTACAGCGGCAGCGCGAGCACGGTCTGCGGCACCATCACCGCGGCCAGCACCAGCGCGAACAGCTTCTCCTTGTGCGCGAAGCGGTACTTGTCGAAGGCGTACCCGCAGGCGATGCTCACCATCGCGCCGACCGCGGCGCCCAGCACCGCGTACAGCAGGCTGTTTCCGTACCAGCGCCCGTACAGTCCGCCGTCCATCGCGAACAGGTCCTTCAGGTTCTGTCCGAAGGAGAAGTGGTCCAGCGACAGCACATCGCTGCCGAACAGCGCGTCGCGGTCCTTCGAGGCGGCGAGGACCAGCCACAGCACGGGCAGCAGTGTGTACAGCACCGAGACGCCGACGACGAGGTTGACGACGGCGCGGCCGAGGAGCCGGGGCCGCCGCGCGGCGGCGGTCCGGGTGGAGGGCGCGCTCACCGGGTGTCCTCCCCGGGTGCCCCCGCACGGTTGGACCAGCGGGTGACGCCGTAGGAGAGCGCGATCGTGCAGACGAGCAGGACGACCGAGGCGGCCGCGGCGAGGCCGTAGTTGTTACGGGTGAACGCCGCGTCGTAGATGTACATGCTGGGCGAGTACCGAGAGCTGATCATCGGTGTGGCCTGGCTCAGCAGCATCGGCTCGGTGAACAGTTGAAGGGCGAAGACCAGGGTGAACATCGTGACCATCACGATCGACGAACGCACCAGCGGCGCCTTCACCTGGAGCGCGGTACGGACCGGACCCGCGCCGTCGACCACCGACGCCTCGATCACCTCGCGCGGCACGGCCTGGAGGGCCGCGTAGAAGACGACCATGTTGTAGCCGAGATTGCTCCACAGCGCGATGTTCACGATCGACGGCAGGACGGTGTGCACACCGAGGAAGTCGACGGTGATGTCGGCCCCGGCCAGCAGGTCGATCACCGGGCTGAGCCCCGGGGTGTACAGGTACAGCCAGATGACGGCCGCGATGATGCCGGGCACCGCGTGCGGCAGGAACAGCCCGAGCTGGGCCCACGACCGCAGCCGTACCACCCCGGAGTCCAGCAGCAGGGCGAGCGCGAGGGCGCCGGTCACCATCAGCGGGATGTAGATCAGGCAGTACAGGACCACGGTGCCCAGCCCGCCGATGAACGTCGGGTCGGTCAGCACGGCGGTGTAGCTGCGCAGCCCGACGAAGACGGTGCGCTCCGGGCCGAAGCCGAGACCGGGCTGGTCGGCGCCGAAGAAGCTGAGCCACAGGGCCGTTCCGACGGGGATCAGGAAGACCGTCACGAGAAGGATGAAGAAGGGGGTCATCAGGGCGCCGCACGCGCCGAGTTCCCGGCGCCTGGCGTGCCTGAGGGCGCGGCGCGCCGGTCCGGCGGCCGACGGTTGTTGTTCCCCGGCGGTCCCCGAGGGGTGCGCGGGCGGACGCGTGGGGGCGGGAGCGGGGGTGGTGAGGTGGCTGGACACGGTGTCACCTGCCTCTCTGCTGCTGGAAGGGCTGCTGCTGGAAGGACTGCTGCCGGAACGGGGGACGGTATAGGGGACGGGGCACGATCAGGTGCTGTGCTCGGTGGTGGCGAGACCCAGGGCCCTGAGGTCCGGCATGGTGCCCCGCTGGGTCGCGCGCACGGCGTCGATCACCGAGCCCCGGCCGCCGCCCACCCGGGCGAAGCCGTCCTGCATCACCTTCTGAGAGGCGGACATCCGCGGTCCCCAGGTCCAGCCGTCCCGGATCTTGTGCGCCTCCCGCTCGAAGAGCGCGTAGATGTCCTGCCCGTTGTAGTAGCCGCGGTCGAAGGCCTTCCGGCCGACGGCCACGAGCCCGGGGACGGCCGGGTACTGGCTGCTGGTGCCGCCGGCGAGCCGGGCGCGCAGCGCGTCGGGGTGCGAGACCTGCCACTCGATGAACTCCATGGCGGCCTCCGGGTGCCTGCTGCCGGAGGTGACCGCGAAGGTGGACCCGCCGTGGGTGCCGAGCACGGCGGCGGACGGGCTCCACTGGGGCAGCGGCGCGACGGCCCACTTCCCCTTCTGCGCGGGCCGGGCGTTCATCTGCGCCCCGGCGTCCCAGGCACCGCTGAGCCGGGTGAGGACCTGGCCGCTGCCGAGCTGGGCGTCGTACTGCCGGCCGTCGACCGCGTTCACGACGACCAGGTCCTGGTCGATCAGCCGCTGCCAGTACGCGGCGACGCGGCGGCTCGGCGCGTCGGCGAACGACACGTTCCAGGCGCCCGCCCGGGTGTCGAACCACTGGGCACCGGCCTGCCAGGCGAACGAGGCGAACTGCGGGGCGCCGTCCGTGGCGAAGGCCGTCAGGCGGCGGCCGGGAGCCTTGCGGCGCACGGTCCGGGCCACGTCCTCGAACTCCGCCCAGGTGCGCGGGACCGGCAGGCCGTACTCGGCGAACAGGTCGCTGCGGTAGTGTATCACCATCGGCTCGACGTCCAGCGGCACGCCGAAGACCCGCCGGTCGAAGGTGGTCAGGCCGAGGGCCTGCGGCAGCAGCGCGGCGCGCAGCCGGTCGCCGACCAGGCCGGTGATGTCCCGGGCGACCCCGTCGATGGCGAAGCCGGGGATCTGGGGGTACTCGATCGTCGCGACGTCCGGGGCGTTGCCCGCCCGGGCGGCGTTGCTGAGCTTGGCGTACCCGCCCATCGAGCCCGCCGGGACCTGCTGGAAGTCGACCTGGACGGTGTCGTGGGTGCGGTTGAACGCGTCCACCACGTCCTGGCTGCCGCGCAGCGCGGACCAGAAGGTGATGCGGGTGGGGCGCCGGCCGCCGCCGGCTGCCGTGGTGCCGGTGTTGCGCGCGGCAACCGCCCCCGAGGGCCCGCCGCCGCAGGCGCCGAGCGCACCTGCCGACGGCAGGGCGGCGATCGTGGCGAGCACGGATCGACGGCTCTGTCGTCCGGGCATGTGCGCCTCCCGCGGCTGCTGAAACGGCTCACGGGGAATCCTGATCGGCTGATCGTTACTTGGTCAATAGATCGCTCAGAAGAAAATTAAAACGGTCAAACGATCAGTCGGTGGAGCGGGGCGGTTCCTGGGCCGATCCCCGTACCTTCAGCGTGGGCAGCAGCTCCGTGCGGCGCACCGGACCACTCGTGCCCGATCCGCCCGCCAGCCGGTGGAGCAGCAGCTCGGCGGCCGCCCGCCCGATCTCCGCCTTCGGCGGCGCCACCGCCGTCAGCGGCGGGCTGCCGAGCGCCGCCACCACATCGTCGTACGCCACCACCGAACAGTCCCGGGGTACCTCGACACCGCTCTCCGCCAGCCGCTGCACCAGCATCAGCGCGTCCACGTCGCCGTGCAGCACGGCGCCCGTCACGCCCCGCTCCCGCAGCAGCGCGGCGAGGTCGAGCACGGCGGGGCTGTCGCCCGCCCCGGCGGGACCGCGGGGCTCCGCCGGGGCGGGGGCGTCCCGGCCCGGCACGGCCTGCGGGGAGCTCAGCACCACCGACCACTGAGCCACCTCGGGACGGGCCGCCGCGATCTCGGCGAACGCGGTACGGATGCTGCGTGCCGTCGGACTGTCGTCCCGGGCGGCCAGCACGATACGGCGGTGCCCCAGCGACACCAGATGGTCCACGGCGAGATGGATCCCGTACCAGTGATCGGAACAGACGGAGTCCAGGGCGTGCAGCGCGCTGCCCGGCCGGGGCCGCCGCTCCATCAGCACGGTCGGCACCCCCACGTTCGCGAGCCAGCCGTAGTCCAGCTCCTCCGAGCGGGCGCTGCGCCAGCGGGGCGCGATCAGCAGCCCGCGCGCCCCGTCCGCGAGCGCCCTTTCCACCAGTGGACGTTCGGCACCGGCCGACGGCGGCGCGATGTGCAGGGCGATCCGGATCCCGGACTCCTCCAGGACGGAGCGGGCGCCGTGCAGCGTCTCGTACAGGTACGTGTGCCGCTCCGGGACGACCAGGGCGACCGCCCCGGCGTCCCCGCCCGGCTCCTCGCCCCGGGCCGCCGGGACCGCGGCGGTCGGGACCGGCTCCCGGACCGGACGGGCCACCCCGTGCCCGCGGCGCAGCCGCCCGTCCCGGGCCAGCTCCTCCACGTCCCGCCGGACCGTGACCACCGAGACATCGAGCTCGGCCGCGAGCGCGCTGACCTTGACGGCGCCGCGCGACTCCACCACCGACAGGATCCGCTGCCGCCTGAGTTCAACCGGCTCCCGCATGCTGCTGGCCCCCTCGCCGTACCGCCGCGCACTGTTCGTTTGAGCGCTTCCGGTGAGCGCTCGGCACGCAGCATAGCGATCGGGCTCCGGCCGGCCGGCCCTGCGGACCGCCACATACGCCCCACGGGCCCCAGTGGGCACCCTTGCCACTGCGTCACAACGCGACCTAACGTCAACGGACTTGAGGCCGCACGCCGAGGGGAGGGGCACATGGAGATCAAGAAGGTCGTGGTCCGCGAGGAAGAGGCGAAGAACCGCGAACGGCAGACGATCGAGAAACGTCCGACGCGCTGAACCGGAACGCTCCGGTTCGGCGGGACAGTGACGAGAAGGGCGGACGCCGGGCGCGGCCCGGCGTCCGTCACCGTGCCGTGGGAGGCTCAGTGCGAATACATCTGGTGACCATGCCCTGGCAGCCGATCGAACTGCCCTCGCTCCAGGTGGGACTGCTGCACGCGCTGCTGGACCGGACCCGGCCGGACGACGAGGTGCGCGAGTTCCACGGCTCCCTGCGCTGGGCGGAATTCCTGCTGGAACGCTCGAAGGGGGCGTTGCGCCCCGGTGACCATGTCGCGGTCGGCAGCGAATCGATCTTCGACGGACTCGGGGACTGGGTGTTCTCCGGCGTCCTGTACAACGACCCCGAATGGGGTGTGGCACAGCTCAAGGAGTACGCCGCACGGCGCGGGACCGACATCTCCACCGCGACCGCGATGCGCGTCCACGCGGCGGAGTTCGTCGAGGAGAGCGCGGGCGCGATACTCGCCGACGCCCCCGATGTCGTGGGCTTCACCTCCACGTTCATGCAGAACATCTCCTCGCTGGCGCTCGCGGCGGAGCTCAAACGACGCCGCCCCGGACTGACCGTGGTGTTCGGCGGAAGCAACTGCGACGGCCCGATGGGCCACGCGCTGCACCGCAACCACCGCTTCGTCGACCATGTGGTGCGCGGCGAGGGGGAGTACGCTCTGCCCGCCCTGCTCACCCACATCGACGCGGGCACCGCGCCCGCCGACGTCCCCGGACTCTGCTGGTGGGACGGTCAGGAGTCGCGCGCCAACGAGGAGTCCCGGCGCACCGTCGCACCCGCCGACATCCCCTCGCCCGACTACGACCTCTGGCAGCGGGCCATCGACGCCTCCCCGGTCGCGGAGTACGTCCACCCGAAACTGGTGGTGGAGGGGGCCCGGGGCTGCTGGTGGGGCGAGAAGCACCACTGTACCTTCTGCGGGCTCAACGGCTCGGCGATGACCTTCCGGGCCAAACCCGGAAACCGGCTCTGGGACGAGGTCGACCGACTGGTGCGGCGCCACCGCATTCTGGACATCGTCACGGTCGACAACATCATCGACATGGCGTACTTCAAGGACTTCCTCCCGCTCGCCGCCGACAGCGACTGGGACCTGCGCATGCACTACGAGGTCAAGTCCAACCTCACCGCCGAGCAGCTGGAACTGCTCGCCCGAGCCGGCTCGGTCCACATCCAGCCCGGCATCGAGAGCCTCAGCAACAGGGCTCTGGACCTCATGGACAAGGGCGTCAGCGGGGCCCGCAACATCCGGACCCTGCGCGAGTGCGAGAACCACTCGCTCACCTGCTCCTGGAACTACCTGTACGGCTTCCCGGGGGAGACCGACCAGGACTACGCCCCCGTCATCGACCAGATGCCGGCGCTCGTCCACCTCCAGCCGCCCGGCGGCGCCCACCGCATCCAGCTGGAACGGTTCAGCCCCAACTTCGCCAACCCCGCGCTCGGCTTCCCACAACGCCGGCCCGCCGGGATGTACCGCCATGTCTACGACCTGCCCGAGGACCAACTGGCCGATCTGGTCTACCTCTTCGACACCCCGCCCGCCGGGATCGGCGGCGGGACCGAGGCGCGGCTGAAGGCCGCGGCCCGCGACTGGTACACCGGCCATCCCACCTCGACCCTGGTCCTGGAACAGCCCACCGACGACGGGCCGCTCCTCGTCCACGACCGGCGTCACGGCTGGCCGCCCCGCACCCACCGGCTGACCGGCTGGCACGCCGCCGCCCTGCGCCACCTGGAAGCGGGCCGCACCCGGAGCGCACTGCACCGGCTGCTCACTGCCGACGGGCACCGGCCGACCGGGGCGGAGCTGGACGCGTGGCTCGGCGAAGCGGTCACGCTGGGACTCCTCTTCGACGACGGGCGCTCCTGCGTGTCGCTGCCCACCTGGCACGTACCGGTCCGGTCGGTCGAGCGCGCCCGGACGCCGGACGGGACGGTCGGCGTGGCATCGGGCACGCCGGACAACGGAGAGAAGGCCACCGGATGAGCCCCCTGCCCGCACCCCCGACCCGCACCGCGCCCGCCCTGCCGGCCGGGTGGGTGCCGTACCGGATCCGCGGACGGCTGGTGACGGTCGGTGAACCGCTGCGGCTGGGGGCGGGCGGGCGCCCGGCGGCGGAAGCGGTCCGGTTCCTGCGCGAGTGCCAGAGCCACGACCTCGTGGTGCACTGGCTTCCGGCGACCGACGACCCGCTGTTCACCGGGCCCGCGCACGAGGTGGCCCGGACGGCCGGTCTGCTGCGCCACCTCCCGGCCCCCGGCCCCCTGCCCGGCGAGCCGGCGGAGCTCACCGGATGGCGGGAGCGCCACGCCTACGGGCAGCTCTACCACCGGCGCGGACCGGACTTCGTCACCGTCATGGACCGCCGGGAGCCGACGGCCGCGGCCCGCTTCACGATCGACGACCCCGATCTGCTCGCCGCCTTCCGCACCGTCCAGGCCCCCACCGCCGTGGCCGCGCTGGACGCCGTCGGCCGGGAAGCGGTGGAGCTGCTGGCGGCCGAGCGCCTCGCCCGGGTGACCGACGGCTGGGCGGTGGCCCTGCCGCCACGCATCCGCCGGTGGCCCGTCCCCTGCACCGACATCTGAACGGGATGGAGCAGCAGCCCGGCCCGCCGCCCCCTCCCGCCCGTACCCGTCCCCCCGGCACCGGGCAGCCCCGGCGGGCCGGGCGCGCGCTGCTGCGCCACCGGCCGTTCGCGCTGCTGTGCGGGGAGCAGATCGCCAGCTCCGTCGGGCGGCAGGTCACCACCCTGGCGCTCGCGCTGCTCGCCGTCACCCGGCTGGGGGCGGGACCCTTCGGCGCCTCCGCACTGATGGCGCTGAGCTACCTCCCCGGTGCGCTGCTCAGCCCGTTCGCCGGGGTACTGGTCGACCGGGCCCGGCTGCGCGGACTGACCGTGCTCCTCACCGTTCTTCAGGTGCTGGTCGTCGGCTCCGTACCCCTGGCGGACGCACTCGGACGGCTCGGGCTGCCCCAGCTGTACCTGGTGGCGACCGCGTCCGGCGCACTGACCTCCATGCTGGCCGTCGCCCTCCAGGCGGCACTGCCCCGGGTGGTGCACCCCGAGCAGCTGCTCTCCGCCAACTCCGCGCTGACCGGAGCCCGTACCACCGGGCAGATCGGCGGCCCCGCCCTCGGCGGTGTCCTGGTGGGCCTGACCGGGGCCTCCACCGCCCTGCTGGCCGCCTGCGCGGCGTACGGGATCGAGGCGCTGCTGCTCCTCGGTCTGCCCGTGACCCTCAACTCCCCGGTCCAGCAGGCCCGTCGCGAGAAGGAGTCCCGCACGGCCGCGCTGCGTGCCGGACTCGAAGTGGTGCGCGGTGAGCGGCTGCTGCGCCGGCAGGTGCTCGCGGGAGCCGGGTTCAATCTCGGCAGCGGAGCCGCCGACGCGCTCTTCGTGCTCTATGCCACCCGTGATCTCGGGCTGCCCGCCTGGCAGTTGGGGACGGTCTACGCCGCGTTCAGCGTCGCCACCGTACTCGGAGTGCTGCTGGCCGGCCGGTTCGCCGCCACCATCGGGCTGGCCGGGGCGACCCGGATCTGTGCCGTGGTGGCCGCCCTCGCGATCTTCCTGATCCCGGGCGCATCCCTGGGCCCGGGGTTCCCGGCGCTGCTGGCATACCAGTTCGTCTTCGGTCTCGCGGCCACGGTCTGGGCCATCTCCATGACCACCACCCAGCAGCTGATCACACCGCCGGAACTCCAGGGCCGCGTCGCCGGGGTCCTGCAGGCCGCGCTCATCGGTACGGTGCCGATCGGTGCGCTCGGCGGCGGTGCGCTCGCCGCCTGGCTGGGCAGTGTGCCGGTGCTCACCGGCGGGGCGACGGTGGCGCTCCTGGCCGCCGCCTGCCTCTGGCTGCCGTAACGCCGTACGCGGCGGGAGAAGGCTCCACCACGCACGCGGCCCTCCCGGGCCACCGCCTGTCGGGCGGGCGGCTCCGGAAGGGCCGGCGGGAATCGGGCCGGATCAGACGATGCCTTCCTCGATCTCCGCCTGCTCGCGGGCGTTCCCGTACGCCGAAGGAGTGCTGTACGAACGGCGGGCGACGAACCACCACACGGTGGCCAGGAGCAGCACCGCGATCAGCGCGATCGACGCGTAGTTCATCGAGTCGACCGTCACCGGGGAGGACTGCGGGAGCAGGAACAGCACGGTCACGATCGCGACCCACACCACGGCGATCCAGCCGATCGGCCTGCTCCAGCCGCCCAGGTGCCACGGCCCGCGTTCGAACCGGCTGCCGGCACGCAGCTTCAGGAAGATCGGGATCGCGTAGGCGGGCGTGATGCCGATGACGTTGATCGCGGTCACCGCACCGTACGCGGTGGCGGAGTACAGCGAGGGCAGTGCGAGCAGGCCGGCGACGACGACCGACAGCCACACCGCGTTGACCGGCGTCTGGGTGCGCGCACTCACCTTGCGCCACAGCGCCGAACCCGGCAGGGCGTTGTCCCGGCTGAACGCGAACACCATCCGGCTCGCGGCGGCGACCTCGGCGTTGCCGCAGAACAGCTGCGCCGCGATCACGATCAGCAGCATCGCGGTGGCCCCGGAGGTGCCCAGCGCGTCGATCAGGATCTGGGCCGGTGGCACCCCGGTGGCACTCTCCTGGGTGCCCGCGTAGTCCTGGATGGCGAAGGTCAGCCCGGCCAGCAGCACGAAGCCGGCGATCCAGGAGACCCAGATCGCGCGGACGATGCCCTTGGCCGCCGTCACGGAGGCGTTCGACGTCTCCTCCGACAGGTGGGCCGAGGCGTCGTAACCGCAGAAGGTGTACTGAGCGAGCAGCAGACCGATCGCCGCCACGTACAGCGGATTGTGCCAGCCGGTGTCATTGACGAACTCGGTGAAGACGAACGACGGCGACTGGTGGTGCGAGGGCACGACCGCCAGCACGGTGACGATCACCGCGACACCGGCGAGATGCCACCACACGCTGATGGAGTTGAGCACGCTGACGAGGCGGACACCGAAGAGGTTCAGCACGGCGTGCAGCAGCAGGATGCAGACAAAGATGATCATTGTCTTGCCCGGTGTGGGGGTGAATCCCCACTGGAGGTTCATCAGCGCGCCGGTGAACAGCGCCGCACCGTAGTCGATGCCCGCGATCGCACCCAGCAGACCGAGCAGATTCAGCCAGCCGGTGTACCAGCCCCACTTGCGGCCGCCGAGCCGGTCGGCCATGTAGTACAGCGCTCCCGAGGTCGGGTAGGCGCTGGTGACCTCGGCGAGCGCCATGCCGACACAGAGCACGAAGAGTCCGACACCGGCCCAGCCCCAGAGCATCACCGCCGGACCACCGGTCGACATGCCGAAGCCGTACAGGGTCATGCAGCCGGACAGGATCGAGATGACGGAGAAGCTGATGGCGAAGTTGCCGAAGCCCCCCATCCGGCGGGCGAGCACCGGCTGATAGCCGAGTTCGCGCAGCCGCTCCTCCTCGTCCTTCGGCGGGGTCGCCTCCGCGCCGGACTGGGTCGGGGTGGATATGGACATCGGGAGAACCTCCGTGAGCGGGTTGTGAGCCGTGGGACGGCCGTGATCCGTGGGCTGGTTGTGATCCGTGAGCGGATGTGAAGGGGCGGACGGGGATCGGTTCGGGGCGGGGTGGAGACGCGGCACCGCGGTGCCGTCGCTCAGCGCTGCGTCCCCCGTCCGGGGTCGCGGGAGACGGAGAGGCAGCGGCCGCGGGCGCGCAGGAACACGTCCTCCGCGTCTCCGGGGCCCTTGCGGCCACGTGTGCGGTACGCCCAGGGAACCGAGGTGAAATAGGGGCCGAGTTCCTCGAACACCGATGCGGCTTCGGCGAATTGAAGGGCTCCCCACAGGGCGTGGGCCAGATGGTTGAGATCGAGCAGGGAGTGCGAGAGCGGCGGTGTGCGACGGAACCAGAGCTCCAGCGCGCGGGCCGCGTCCCGCTCCGCGTCCTCGGTGACCCAGTGCAGGTCGAGGGCCTTCTCGTGGCCCTGCTCGCGTCGGTAGCGCTCGACCCGCACATACAGCGGCAGTACGTGCAGCGCGGAGCCGTCCGGTGCCGCGGAGGCGGCCCACTGGACGAAGTTGACGGCCTCCGAGAGCGATCCGCCGGCCTTTCGCGCGTACACGAACTGGAGCATCCGGTGGTAGGCCTCGCGATTGCACGGATCGCGCTTGTCGGCCTCGGCCAGCAGTCCCCACGGGCCGGGGAAGAGCATCGGCCCCGGCGGGTGCAGCCGGTGCTCCTCCAGCTGCTGGTGTTCGTCCAGCTGGGACAGGGCGAGCAGGCACACCCAGGGCACCGGGTCCGCGGGCGAGGCGTTCGCCGCCGTCCGGCACGCCTGCCAGGCCTCCGACCACAGCTCCTGGGCCCGGTGGTGGGTCTCGCGGTGGGCGCGTACCGCCCGTTCGACGACGACCCGCGCGTGCATCACCGCCGCGGCGGTGCTCCGGGGGTCCTCGGCCAGCCAGGCCTGCACCGCGTCCGAACCGGCGGCGACCGCACCGAGCACCTGGGTGCGCTGGGTCCACAGGGTCCAGTCCGGCGTGCTCTCCAGCAGATTGCGCATGGACATCCAGCGCCCGGTGCGCAAGTCCTGTAACGCGACCCGCAGATCGTTGTCATGGCCGGCCGGGTGGTAGACCGGCCGGAAATCACTGTTGGCCATGGACTCGTCCTGCCCCTGGGCGACAGGTCGGCACACGACGGTCGGGAGATCTCCTCAGCACGTCACGCAACCCGTTGGTGGCGTGGAGCCCGTGCAGCTGCGGAAGGCCTGGGCGCCGGTGGTCGGGGGCTCGGGGCAGGGTGTCGGTCTCATCAATCCTCAAGGACGTGGGGGGTGAAGCAGTCTGTTGAAAAACGAACTGCCCTGAAGCGTCCGGTTGTTGCTCGGCGGTGAGTGTAAGGCCAGTCACTCCGAACCCCGGACCGATTCGCGGATCTTACTCAAGTCCGCTGATTCACCAGGACGTTGAAAGATGTACCGGTTGTTCCGGTCGCGTCCCGGACGGCCCTTGACGTACGCGGTGGTCTGCACCACTCTGGGCGGCGAGTTCAGTGATCACGATTCCGTTCAAGCCGCAGAGCTTCCGCACCGCTGGAGAGTCGATGACAGGCCCGGTACTCGCCGTGGACCAGGGCACGTCGGGGACGAAGGCTCTGGTGATCTGCCCCGAACGCGGTGTGATCGGTTCCGCTTCCGTGCCGGTGAGGCCACGGCACGGCGCCGGGGGAGCGGTCGAGGCCGACCCCGCCGAACTGCTCGGCTCGGTCGTCGAGGCGGGCCGCCGGGCGTTACGGGAAGCCGCCGAACCCGTGGTCGCGGTCGGCCTCGCCAACCAGGGCGAGACGGTGCTCGCCTGGGACCGGGAAACCGGACGGCCGCTCACCGACGCGATCGTCTGGCAGGACCGGCGTGCCGCCTCGATCTGTACCGAACTCGCCTCGCACGACGAGGAGTTGACCGCTCTCACCGGGCTGCCGCTCGACCCGTACTTCGCCGCCCCGAAGATGGCCTGGATCCGCCGGGAACTCACCCGCGAGGGCGTCGTCACCACCAGCGACTCCTGGCTCGTCCACCAGCTGACCGGCGCGTTCGTCACCGATGTGGCCACGGCGGGCCGCACTCAACTGCTCGACCTCGACCGGGCCGGCTGGTCGCCCCGGGCCCTGGAATTGTTCGGCCTCGGTGACGAGAACCTGCCCGACGTCGTCGACTGCGACAGCACGGTCGGCACGACGACCGCCTTCGGCGGCGAACTCCCGCTGACCGGACTGCTCGTCGACCAGCAGGCCGCCCTGCTCGCCCAGAACGCGCTGGATCCGGGCAACGCCAAATGCACCTACGGAACGGGTGCCTTCCTGCTCGCCCAGACCGGGCCCGCCCCGCGCCGCGGCTCCACCGGACTGGTCAGCTGCGTCGCCTGGCGGCTCGGCGGCCGTACGAGCTACTGCCTCGACGGGCAGGTCTACACCGCCGCGTCCGCCGTCGACTGGCTCACCGGCCTGGGGATGATCTCCGGCGCGGCCGACCTCGATCCGGTCGGCGCGTCCGTACCCGACTCCGGCGGCGTCACCTTCGTACCGGCACTCGCCGGCCTCGCCGCCCCCTGGTGGCGCGGTGACCTGCGCGGATCGGTGACCGGCCTCGGCCTCGGCACCACCCGCGGCCATCTGGTGCGCGCCCTGTGCGAAGGCATCGCGGCCCAGGTGGTCGAACTCACCGAGGCGGCAGCCACCGATCTCGGCTCACCACTGACCTCGCTCCGCGTCGACGGCGGCCTGACCCGCTCCGCACTCCTCATGCAGACCCAGGCCGACCTGCTGCAACGGCCCGTAGAGGTGTCCGCGCTGCCCGACGTCACCGCACTCGGCGTCGGAGCCGTCGCCCGGCTCGGCCTCGACCCGCGACTCCCCGTCCGGCAGGCCCTGCCCGACTGGAAGCCCGCCGCCGTGTACGAGCCCCGGATCGGCGCCGACGAGGCGGCCGAACGGCTCGCCGGGTTCCGGGCCGCCGTACGGACCCTGCTGGACCATGCCTGAGACGTACGAGAGCGACCCGATGCCCCTCACGGTCACCACGGCCGGTGAACTCACCGCCGCCGAGCCGCCCGGTGCCCCGCCCTACGACGTGACCGTCGTCGGCGCGGGCGTCGTCGGCACCGCCATCGCCCGCGAACTGGCCCGCTACCGGCTGCGCACCGCACTCCTGGACGCCTCCGACGACATCGGCAACGGCACCTCCAAGGCCAACACGGCCATCCTGCACACCGGTTTCGACGCCGTACCGGGCTCCCTGGAAGCCCGGCTCGTACGCGAGGGACAGCACAGCCTGCGCGCGTACGCTGCCGAGACCGGCATCCCCGTCGAACGCGTGGGAGCCCTGCTCGTCGCCTGGGACGAGGAGCAACTGGCCGCACTGCCGGCCCTGTCGGCCAAGGCGGAGCGGAACGGCTACCACGCGGCACGCCTCCTGGACGCGGCGGAACTGCGTGCCCGCGAACCCCGCCTGGGACCGGGCGCCCTCGGCGCGCTCGAAGTCCCCGACGAGAGCATCATCTGCCCCTGGACCACCCCACTGGCCTACGCCACCCAGGCCGTGCGCGCCGGAGTCCATCTGCACCTCAACTGCCGGGTGCGGCACATCGACAGCGACGACGAGGTCCACACCCTCACCACCACCCGGGGACCGCTGCGCACCCGCCACCTGATCAACGCCGCCGGACTCCACGCCGACGAACTCGACCGGGAACCCGGCCACGACGACTTCACCGTCACCCCGCGACGCGGCCAGCTCATCGTCTTCGACAAGCTCGCCCGCGATCTCGTCGACCACATCCTGCTGCCGGTGCCCACCGCCGCAGGCAAGGGCGTACTGGTCGCACCGACCGTCTTCGGCAATGTGCTGCTCGGCCCCACCGCCGAGGACCTCGACGACAAGACCGCCACCGGATCGACCGCCGAGGCGATCGCCCTGCTCCGCGAGAAGGGCCGCCGCATCCTGCCCGCACTGCTCGACGAGGAAGTCACCGCCGTCTACGCCGGACTCCGTGCCGCGACCGGCCAGGAGGACTACCGCATCCGGTCCAGGCCGGAGCGGCGGTGGATCACCGTCGGCGGCATCCGCTCCACCGGACTCACCGCCTCGATGGCGATCGCCGCACACGTCGTCGAACTGCTCGGGGAATCGGGCCTCGCCCTCGGCACTCCGTCCGAACTGCCGCCCGTCACCATGCCCAACCTCGGCGAGGCCTTCCCGCGCCCGTACCAGGACGCCGAACGCATCGCGGCGGATCCCGCGTACGGCACGCTGGTCTGCCACTGCGAACGGGTCTCCGCGGGCGAGATCAGGGACGCCCTGGCCGGCCCGGTGCCGCCGCACTCCCCGGGCGGTCTGCGGCGCAGGACGAGAGCCGGGAACGGCCGCTGCCAGGGGTTCTACTGCGGGGCCGCGGTCCGCGCGCTCTTCGAGGAGGCCCGGTCATGACCCGCCGTGAGCGGACCGTCGACGTACTGATCGTCGGGGGCGGCCCGGCCGGCCTCGGCGCCGGGGCCGAACTCGCCGCGTCCGGCGCGGGCCGGGTCGAGATCCTGGAACGCGAACAGGTCGCGGGCGGCATCCCCCGCCACTGCCGGCACGGCGGATTCGGCGGCCTCACCATCGGCCGGGGAGGCGCGACCGGGCCCGCGTACGCCCAGAGCTGCGTGGCCGCCGCCGAACGCGCCGGAGCCGTCCTGCGCACCGGTGTCACCGTCACCGGCTGGGCCGGACCGCTGACCGTGGACACCACCGCACCCACCGGCCTCGAACGGATCACCGCCCGCGCGGTGATCCTGGCCACCGGCGCCCGCGAACGCCCGCGCAGCGCCCGCCTGGTCCCCGGCAGCCGTCCGCCCGGCGTCTACACCACCGGCGAGCTCCAGCAGGCCGTCCACCTGTACCGGCAACGCATCGGCACCCGGGCCGTCGTCGTCGGCGCCGGGCCCATCGGCCGTGCCGCGGCCGACACGCTGCGCATCGCGGGCGTGGACGTCGTCGCCATGGTCGGTGACCGGCCGGTTCCCCGGCTCGCCACCCTGGCCCGGACCGGCGAGCGGGCCCCGGTCCTCGGCCGCACCACCGTCACCGCCCTGACCGGCCGGGAACGGCTCACCGGAGTCCTGGTGCGCCACCACGACGGCCGGACCGCGACCCTGCGCTGCGACACCGTCGTCTTCACCGGCGACTGGATCCCCGATCACGAACTGGCCCGGCGCGGCGACATCACCCTCGACCCCGGCACCCGCGGCCCCGCGTACGACGCGTCCCACCGCACGGACCGCACCGGAGTCTTCGCCGTCGGCAACCTGCTGCACGGCGTGGAGAGCGCGGGCGTCGCCCTCGCCGAGGGCCGGGCCGTCGCCGCGCCCGTGCTCCGCCACCTGGCAGCCGGAGAATGGCCCACCGGCCGGCCGGCCATCGCGGTCGGCTCCCCGCTGCGGTGGATCGCCCCGAACCTCGTCGGTCCGGCCGGCGACCTCCCGCTCCGGGGCCGTCTCACCCTGCGCACCGACCGGCCACTCACCGCGCCGCTGCTCGTCGTACGCCAGGACGGCCGGGAGCTCCACCGGCAGCGGCTGTTGCTGCCCGCCGTCCCGGACCGCCCGTTCCACCTGCGCGGCGACTGGCTCGACCGGGCCGATCCGCAGGGCGGGACCGTACGGATCTCGGTGCGTTGACCGTACGTCAGGGAATGAGCAGCCAGTCCGAGCCGATCGCCGCGACCAGGCCGACGGCCAGCAGCCAACTGCCGAGCCGGGTACGGCCGTTGCGGCTCAGCTCGATCACGATCCCGCACAGGATCAGCGCGAGCCCGTACACCCCGACCACCAGGACGGACGACCGGCTGGCGATCCGCAGCGCGAGGACCACCGCCATCGCGGCCATGCCGACCGAGGAGAGAACCACCCGCAGCCGTCTCGCCTGGCGCGGCGTCAGCTTCCGGCCCTCGTTCTCCTCGTCCGCCGCCGGCTCCGTCTCTGCCCCCTTCTCCGTCCCTCCTCCCGTCTCCGTCTCCGTCTCCGCGACAGTCTCGTTCTCGGTTTCGGTCTCGGTCCGGGTCCCGGCCTTGTGCTCGGCCTTGGAACCGGCCTTGGAACCGGCCTCGGGACCGGCCTCGGGGACGGGTATCGGGGTGCCCACGGCCTGGTCCTGGTCAGAAGTGCTCATGACGCGCGATCGTAATGGGTACGGGCGACCCTGTTCACCGCTCCGGGTGACAGGCGGCGCAATATGACACCGCTCCGGTGCGCGCCGCATTCCGGTCCTCGGCGCCACGATCCGGCTAAGGGCTGTCCGGCAATTCCTGGCGGGCGTGCGACGACAGCCACGGCACCTCGCCGCGTTGTCGGAACGCCCGCATGTATCCAGATATTCGGGCGTCCCTCCGCCTTGCGATGCACCGCATCCGACGCCGCGCGCTGTTCCACCAGGAACTGAGGGACAGCCCTTAGCGCGCCGGGGGCACCAGACGCGGCGCCTCGGCGATCGCGTCGACCGGCCTGCCACGCACGCCGCCCCGCGCCGCCCCGCCACCGGCCGCACTGTCAGCCGCCTCCACCCGCCCCGCCAGCTCCCCGGCCCAGCCGATCAGCCCGTCGACGCCGATCCCGTACGGCCGGGCCCCGGCGAACTCCGCGAGTGCCGCCGCCCCGCGCCGCAGCAGCCGGGCCCCGCCCGTCGCGTTGCCCCGGGCGGCATGGGTCAGCCCCACGGCCAGTTGCGCGAGACCGCGCCACAACTCCCGCTCCGCCACCGGGCCCGACTTCCACGCGTCCTCGAACACCTCGTGCGCATGGAACGGCTTTCCCGCGTCCAGCAGCCGCTGCGCCTCGCGCACCGTCTCCCGCGGGGTACGCACCACCCCCTCCGGCTGCCGTTCGACCCCCGGAGCCCCGTAGGGAAGGGGGCGTCCCAGCCCGTCGCGCGGGCGGGCGTTGCGCGCACGCCCCTCGATGTCGCGGTCCCTGCCAGTCTCTTCCACGCCATGATTGTGCCCCGCACCTGCGGCGAACTGTCCGAACCACTGTCCGTGGACCCCCGGACACGACTAGTGTCGAAAGCCATCCGTACCACCCTGGGGAGGGTAGGCATGAAGCCGTCCCGGCCGCTGTACGAGCGCGAACCGGAACTCGCCGCCGCCACACAAGCCGTGGACGCCCTTTGCGGCGCCCAGGCCGTCGGCGGGCTGCTGATCTTCAGCGGCGAGGCAGGCATCGGCAAGACCGCGCTGCTCGCCGAGATCCAGACGATCGCCGCCGACCGCTGCACCGTCTGGTCCGCGAGAGGCGGCGAAACGGTCACCTCCGTCCCGTTCCACGTCGTGCGCCAACTCCTGCAACCCGCGCTCGACCGGTTTCCGCCCGACGAGGTGCGGGCCCTGTTCGGGTCCTGGTACGAGATCGCCGCACCCGCCCTCGGACTGGCCGAGCCGACCGGCCCGCAGCCCGACCCGCAGGGTGTCCGCGACGGCCTCGACTTCGTCGTGGCCCGGCTCGCGTCCCGGCTGAGCCACCGTCCGCTCCTGCTCATCATCGACGACGCGCACTGGGCGGACGGCGAATCCCTCGCCTGGCTCGCCTCGTTCACCGCCCGCCTCGGTGAACTGCCCGTCCTGGTGGTCCAGGCACACCGGCCGGAGGAGCTGGCCGCGCGGCAGAAGGAGAGCGGACCGGGCAGCTCCCACCCCTCCCAGGTCCGGGTCGCGCTGCGCGCACTCACCCCCGACGCCACCGCGGAACTGGTCCGCGCGGCCCTCGGTGAACACGCCGACGACCCGTTCTGCCGCGAGGTCTGGGCCGTCACCGGCGGCAATCCCTAAGAGGCCGTCGAACTCGTCGCCAAGGTCCAGGACCGCGAACTGGCACCGCTGGAGGAGTCGGCCGGACTGCTGCGCGAGCTCGGCGCCTCGGCCCGCGGCAGCGGCCTCGTGGCCCGGCTCGAACGACTCGGCACCAATGCCAACCGGTTCGCCTGGGCCGCCGCCGTCCTCGGCACCGACATCTCCCAGGACCTCGCCGCCACCCTGGCCGGCATGAGCTCCGCGGAGGCCGCCGACTGCACGGCGCGGCTGCGCGAGGCCCGTATCGTCACCGGCTTCGATCCGCTGGAGTTCGTCCACCCGCTCATCGCGAGCGCGGTGTACCGGTCCATCCCGCCGGCCACCCGCACCGCCATGCACGGCCGCGCCGCCTGGGCGATCACCCGCGCGGGGCTCGGCCCCGCGGCGGCCTCCCGCCACCTGCTCGAAGTGCACCCGGACGACGACCAGGAGCTGGTCGAGCAGCTCCGCGAAGCGGCCAAACAGCACCTCGCCGTCGGCGCCCCGGAAGCCGCCCGCCGCTGCCTCGAACGCGCCCTGCAGGAACCACCGCGCCAACGCGTGAAGGCCACCCTGCTGTACGAACTGGGCTGCGCCACCCTGCTCAGCTCCCCGGCCACCACCGTCCAGCACCTGCGCGACGCCCTCGACATGCCCGGACTCGACGTCGACCAGCGGGTCGACGCCACCTACCGGCTCGCGGCCGCGCACTCGCACAACAACCAGCTCAAGGAAGCGGCGAGCGCCCTCGCCGCGGAGGCCGCCCGCACCGCCCCGGGCCCCGGCCTGATGCGGCTCCAGGCGGCCCACTTCCTCTGGGAGGGCATGCAGGCGGGCGAGGAGGACGGGCCCGGCCGATCCGGCCGCCTCGCCCGGAACGCCGACCATCTGCAGGGCCGCGACAACGCCGAGCGCGCCCTGCTCACGCTCCGCGCCTTCGACGCCATGCTGCGCGGCGAGAACTCCCAGCTGATCGTCGACCTCTGCGAACGCGCCCTGGTCGACGGCCACCCCGCCCGGGGCCTGGGCTGGACCGACTCGGAGTGGGGCTTCGAACTGCCGACCCTCGTCGGCATCACCTACGCCTTCACCGACCAGCTCGACCGGGCCGAGCAGCTCTTCGGCGAGGCCGTCCGCGCCTTCGAGATCTCCGGCTGGAGCGGCGCGCACCTCGCGTTCGCGCACACCCTGCTCGGACTGGTCCACCGCCGACGCGGACGTCTCGCCGAGGCCGAGGGCTTCCTGCGCGAAGGACTGCGCCTCGCCGACCGCGTCGGCAGCGGACTTCCGGTCCACTGGGACGCGGCCTGCCTGCTCATCGACACCCTGGTCGCCCGCGGCCGGGTCACCGAGGCCCGCGAGATCGCCGACCGCTACGCCTTCGGCGCGCCCTACCCGAGCGCGATGGTGCTGCCCGACGGCCCGTGCGTACGCGGTCGGCTGCTGCTGGCCGAAGGCCGTACGAAGGAAGCCGTCGTCGAACTCGAAGCGGCCGGCCAGGCCCTCGAACCCCGGGGCAGGTTCAACGGCGTGTGGGCACCCTGGGCCGGCGACCTGGCCCGGGCCCTGGCCGAGGAGGACCCGGCCCGCGCCGCCCAACTCGCCGCCACGGCCCGGGTGCACGCCGAGCGCTTCGGTACGGACACCGCGATCGGTGAGGCCCTGCGCTGTGTCGCCCTGTTCGCCGCCCCCGAGGACGCCACCCACCTGCTGGCCGAGTCGGTCCGCCACCTGGAGGCATCCCCGTCCGCGTACGAACACGCGCTGGCCCTCGTCGACTACGGCATCGCGATCCGCTCACCGCGCGAACTGGCCCGGGCCCACAAACTGGCCACCGCATGCGGTGCGGAGTCCCTGGCAAACCGCGCCCACCAGGCACGGGCGTCGATCCGGTCCTCGGAGTGAGGTAATGTTTGTCCTGCGAGCCCGCCGGGGAACACCGGGGGAACCGCATCGGGACGTGGCGCAGCTTGGTAGCGCACTTGACTGGGGGTCAAGGGGTCGCAGGTTCAAATCCTGTCGTCCCGACTGGAGACAGTCGCAGATCAGGGCCGGTTTCGGAGCAATCCGAAACCGGCCCTTGATCATTTTCGGGGACCAGTTGGGGACCGGTTGGAGGTCCGGCGCCCTTGACCGGGTCAGCGAGTCATGGCGATGGGGCTCGGCAGCGAGCGCGGTGCGCGCAGCACGTTGAAGTGGGCCGAGAGCGCCGCCCCGGCGGCCGTGATCTTGTGAACGTCCGGGTGCAGGTAGCGCTGGGTGGTGGTCGGCGAACCGTGGCCGGCGATTCTGCGGAGGACGTGTACTTGGACCCCGGCGTCGGCGAACCAGGTCAGTCCGGTGTGCCGGAGGTCATGGCGGCGCAGATGCTCGTAGCCGAGATTGGTGACCACGTCGTCCCAGTGGGTCGCGTCGCGCAGGACGGCGGTGGAGATACGTCCGCCTCACGGGCCCGTGAACAGGCGGGCGGCCGGATTGGGGCCGGCAGACAGGACGCGCTGGGCGACGAGGGGGCGGATCTCCTCGACGATAGGAACCTTGCGGGCCCGCTCACCCTTGGTGCCTTTATCGGTCAGCGCACCGGGCGCGGGCGTGGTCTGACGCCGCACGGTCCAGATCCACTGGGTGGTGTCGATGTCTCCGACGCGGCAGCCTGAGATCTCTCCGATCCGTGCGGCGGTGCACGCGGCGAAGATGACCGCGTCTCCCCAGCCGCGGTACTGGTCGTGGGAGGCGGCCACGAGTGCGTCGGCCAGTGCGACGAGCGTCTCCCAGTGGGGCAGAGTCAGCGCGCGCGAGTCGAGGAGTTCGTCCTCGGCCTGCTTGTAGAGTTTCTGCCAGCCAGTCACCCGGGCAGGGTTCACCTTCAGTACCTACCTTCTCGCCTCCGCTGGAGCGAGTAGTGCGTCATTCGTTGACGGCGGAGGCATGCCGATCTTCACTCAACAACTCATCGACGTGCTTGCCTTCGGCGATCCAGAGGCACCTGAAATCCTCACAGTTGAGGACATCTACCGGATACTGAGATACCGGACGGAACGTGAAGGGTATCCGCGCCCTCAGATGCGAGCTCGTGGGACGGGACATGCGATTGCACTTGCCCGCAACCATGCTCTGGACCCTCCACAAGAAGATCTGCCATAGCGACGGCTGCATCTCACGTGAGGTTGAGAGGCCCGGCTGCTTCACACGCCC
Source organism: Streptomyces sp. NPDC047917 (assembly GCF_043204345.1). Taxonomy (NCBI): domain Bacteria; kingdom Bacillati; phylum Actinomycetota; class Actinomycetes; order Kitasatosporales; family Streptomycetaceae; genus Streptomyces; species Streptomyces sp. NPDC047917. The sequence continues at coordinate 555,329 of NZ_JBIDCA010000004.1, read as the reverse complement.
TGACGGTCATGCCAAGGGCTCATCGTGCCCAGAGCATTCGGACAGTTCCAATACCCGACTCCACCGGAGGACCGCCCCGGTGGGGCCCAGTCGGTGCTGATGGCCGAGTTCGGCCAAGAGGAGCGAGAGCACAAGATGCGCGTCGCCCTGGACGCATTCCACGACTACCAGAACGGTATCCAGCCGGCCGGGCCCGGCGCCGGTGACCTCCTGGCTTTCTTCGCGTTCGTCGACGAACAGCTGGATTCCTCCGGGGCGCCGAACATCAAACGCAGCGACCAGGAGGTGACGAACCTGCTCGCCAAGCCGGCCCAGTCCCTGCGCCTGGGGCCGGCGAACTACTGTTGGTTCCTCGATCCGTCCAAGGCGCTGTGCCTCAAGCTCGCAGGGGCCCACGCCCGCGGGGCGACAGAGCCCTTGATCGGCATGTGCGATTCAGCGCGGTGCCCCCAGGCCACCCACCATGCCGGGCACCGTTCCGTGTGGGCGGCCAGCGCCGAAAGCAAGAAGCTCTTCATCGCCACCATCGGACGCGCACAGCGGACGGAGAAGGCTCGGCTGAGGACGGAACTCGCGTGCGACGAAAGGGCGCTGGCCGAGATCGATGCCCTCTCCGGAACCGGGGCATGACATGGCCCGCATCAGCGACGAGACCCGGCGGAACAACGAGACGGCCATTCGGCACGTCATGGGCCGGCTCCTCGCCGGTGACGTTCCCTCGGGCGGCAAGTGCGACATCAAGACCCTCGCGACCCAGGCCGGGTTGCCCGCACCGGCTTCTACCCCAAGAAGAACCGCGACGGCTCGCCGCGGCTCGGCCCCTACCAACACCTGGCGGATGAGTTCGAGCGACGGCTGGCCGGGCTTCGGGAAACGGGCGTGATTCCGGACCCGCGGGCGGCACAGATCGAGCGCCTCAAGGAACAAGTCTCCGGGCTGAAGAAGCGCCTCGCCGAGCGCGACTCGCAGATCGATGGGCTCACTGACTTCCGGGAGCGGGCTCTGTCGCAGATCGCTGCCCAGAGGATGGAGATCGAGCGGCTTCGCGATGTCTTGGCCGAGCCGTCAAACGTTCGTGCGCTGCCGAGCAGTTCCGGAGCGCGTGCACCGTACGGATCGTGCAGCTGAGCACGATCGTCTGCGGCGGGGCGGTTGCCGCTGCAACGGATGCCGGGCGGCGCCCCACGGTGCCACGCGCACCGGCGCGCGGTATCCGGAACGGAGGGATACCGTGCGTCCGGGCTGCACCGGCTTCACGTCAGGCTCCGATGTCTGACGGTGACGGAAGGTCTGGTCAGACGGTCACCGGGTGTGGCGATCATGGTCAAGCGGTCGGTTCTCTTGCGTCGAGTGTTCACGGGATCTCTCAGCGTCATCTCGCCTGCCTGGTCCAGGAGTTGGCCGAACCATGGCTGGCCGGTGTCGAAGGCCGCCGTCACGCGGCACGTGGCGGGTCCCGGCGGCGGGCAGCTGGTGCGGGCGCCCGGCATCAACTGGTGTTCATCGACCGGTTGACGGCGACCCTCATTCATCTGCCGCACGCTGCCCTAGGACTGCTCTACGGTGTGGACCGCTCCACCATCACCCGCGCGATCGGGGAGATACGCACCCTCCTTGCCGAGCGGGGGTGCGCGGTTCCCGACCGCCCTGGCCTGCGTCTTCGGACACTGACTGATGTCTTCGCCTATGCCCGGGCCGAGGGCGTCGAGCTGCGTCTGGACGCCACCGAGATCCAGGTCCGCCGGCCGCCTGCCGGCCGCGGCGGACGACGAGCGTTCGTCTCCGGCAGGAAGAAACTGAACACGATGAAGGCCACTGTCATCGCCGACCAACAGGGCTGCACCTTATGGACCGATGCTCTGCGGCCTGGTCGGATGCATGATGCGACCGCCGCGCGCAACGAAGGCATCGGTATCTGCTTCCAGCACTTTCGCGATGTCGAGGTTCTGCTGGACGACGGCTATCTCGGGCTCCGCCGCGATCACCCCGGCCGGGCCGTCACTCCGCCGAGGAAGGGCAACAAGATCAGCCCACCCGAGGTCCTTGAAGCCCGCCTACTGGCCCGCCACCGGCACTCCTCGAAACGCATCACCGTCGAGCACGCCCTCGCCGATCACAAACGCTGGAAACAACTGATCCGCTGGACTCACCGACGCGAGACGCTGCCCGCCACCTACCAGGCCATCGCCGGCCTCGTCTCCGCCCGAACTACTGCAGCCTGAAATCGGCCGCGACCAGGGAAAACGCCTCACCCGCTATCGCGCACCAACTCGTTAGAGATCGCGCGGATAGGTGCTCCGCGACGACGAGATCCCCGTGCCCAGGAAGCTCTGGCGAACGGGCCTACAAGTGGGGGCATGAGGCATCAGGCGGATGCCTGATCCGGGTGCCTCCTCCCTGGTAGCGTTCACGGCATGTCTGCTGCTTCGTGCGCGGCCGCTTGCGCCGCAGTGATCAGGACGTCCCGCTAGCGGCGGGGCGCTCGACTCACTCTCTTTCTGGATGTCCAGCCGCTTCGTGATCGGACCGGAGCGGCACGTTCGTGCTGCTCAGAGCTTCCTCTGAGCGACGGAGCACCTGATGTTCTCAGGCATCCTTTCTTCACGCGGGCACAGCCCGTCCTCTGCACGTGCATGGTTGGTGCTGTGCGCGGTGTCCATGCTGCAGTTCTTCATTGCGGTCGACGTGACCGTGGTCAACATCGCTCTGCCCTCGATCGGCGCCGACTTCGGTGTTGACGGGCACGCTCTGACGTGGGTTGTGGTCGGGTACACGGTCACCGGTGGTGGGGGGCTGATGCTCGGTGGCCGGCTGGGCGATCTGCTCGGGCGGCGGCGCGTGCTGCTGCTCGGCACCGGCCTGTTCGGCGCCGCGTCGCTGCTGGCGGGCCTGGCCCCTACGTTTTCCCTGTTGGTGGTCGCGCGCCTGTTGCAGGGCGCCGGTGAGGCCATCGCGCTGCCCGCTGCGATGGCCGCCATCGTGCTGATGTTCCCCGAAGGTCCGCGTCGGTCGCGGGCCCTGAGCGTGTGGGCGGCGGTGGCCAGCTGCGGTCTCGTGCTCGGATTCGTCCTGTCCGGAATCGTCACCGCCCACCTGGGGTGGCGGTGGATCTTCCTGGTCTCGGTTCCGTTCGTCCTGGTCGTGCTGTTGGCCGCTGTCTTCCTGGTCGAGGGGGACCGGCCCGTGGCCAAGGACGCCCCACGGCTGGACCTTCTCGGCGCGCTGTTGCTGACCGCCTGCCCGCTGCTGTTCATCTTCGGTGTGGTCGAGGCCGGTGAACCCGGAACGCCCGCATGGGTGGCCCCTGGCGCGCTGGCCGGGGTGGCAGTCTGCGTCGGGATCGGGTTCGCTCCGACCCTGCACTCCCTCGATCCGTTCCTGGTCGCCACCCTGCTGGCCGCCGTGGGGCTCGTGACCGGTGCGGTCGTGGCCTGGCGCATGCCCGCGCCGGCTCCCGCAGCGGACCTGCAGGAACAGACCGGGTGACCTTCGTGCCCCCCGGGGGGGGGGGGGGGCGCCCCCCGGGGGGCCCCCCCCCCCCCCCCGGGGGGGGGGGGGGGGCC
>NZ_JBIDCA010000004.1:520159-551756 GCF_043204345.1 Streptomyces sp. NPDC047917 | reverse complement strand
TTTTTCTGGTGGTGTGGGTGGGTGGGGGTGGGGGGGGGGGGGGCCGGCGGGGGCCGGGCCCCCCCCCCCCGGCGGGACTTGCTGGTCGACGTCCTCTACGGCCGAGCGAGGGTCACGTGCCCGTCCTGCGCTCATCCATAACCGACCCGTTGTGGGACCAGTTCCAAGCCCTCCTGCCCAAGCGGGCGGCGGCCGCTCATCCATTGGGCTGCCACCGTCCCCGCATCCCCGACCGGTCGTGTCCGACAAGCTCCTGGCCCGCCTCGTGCTGGGAGGCACTTACCAACAGCATGCCGACCACACCTGCTCGGCAACCACGATGAGGGCCCGGCGGGATGAGTGGATCGCCGTCGGCGTCTTCGAGCAGCTGCACAAGCTGGCGCTGGAGGCCTGCGACGAGACCATCGGCCTCGACCTTGAGAATCTCGTGGTGGACGGTTGCATCGTGAAAGCCCCTGGCGGTGGCCAGAACACCGGGCGCAGCCCGGTGGACCGAGGCAAGAGTGGTCTGAAACGCTCGGTACTGGTCGACGGTGGGGGCTTGCCGCTGGGGTGGGTCCTGGCTGGCGCGAACCACAACGACTCGCCGCTGCTGCGTCCCATCCTGGAGACCCTGTGACTAGACCAGGTCGGCGAGTGTCGTGTCGTCGACGACCGGGACACCGGCGTGCTCGGCGAGCCGGGCGATCTCGGTGCGCCGTTGGGTGCTCATAACTGTGCCGGTGGGGTTCTGGCAAGTCGTCATCACGTAGAGCAGTGAGACGGAGGACCGGGCGAGTGTCTCGCGCAGCGGACGTACCTTGATGCCCTCGGAGTCGGTCGGCAGCGCCAGAAGCGTCGCCCCTGCGGCGTGGGCGGCGTCGAGGGCGCCGACGTAGGTGGGGTTCTCGGTGGCGATCACGCCGCCGTCGCGGCCGAACAGTGTGAAGAGCAGGCTGATCGCCTGCTGTGCTCCGCTGGTGACGAGCACTTCGTCGGCCGTGGTCGGCAGTCCGAGCCCGGTGTAGCGGGCGGCGATCCGAGCCCGCAGGGAGGGGAGGCCGAGCGGCTGGTATCCGAGATCGGTGGCCTGCAATCGCGACTTCATGAAGAACGCCTTGTCCGAAACGAGGGGGCGTCGGCCGCCCAGGCCCGATCCGCCATGTGCAGGTCGATGAGCGATCACGTCATAAGGCACGACGTCTAACGGGGCCCTGCGCGCGAGCCTTCCTGATCTCCGCCCCAACGCCACCGGGTTCCGCATTACTCCGATCGGGTGACACGGTGGCCTGAGGCTTGTGGCATATGCCGGAGGTTGGGTTACTGAAGTATCCAACCAATGGGCAGCAGTACCGCCCGGGGCGCGTGGTGCCGGGGTGGGTTGTCGCCCTTCACACGTGGGGAGGGCGCACGTCCGCCGGGATCGCGATGGGCACCCCGGGGGGTTGGATGGCCGGCCGGTGCCGCTTGCGCGGTGCCGGCCGGTTTGCTCTGTGCGCCAGGCGGAGGTCGGTGGTGTACGCCGGTGGTACGCAGGTGGTACACAGGCGCTCGCCGCGACGCACATTGCCATCCAGGTGTTGTGATTGATGGCTTGTCATACAGACGCCACGGTGGGGTAATTGAGGCAGCGAACCGGTGGGCCGCCCATCCCATGACCGGGGAACACGGTAAAGGGCGGCGTCTGCCGGTTCTTCCTTTGTGCTTGCACCTACGAGGGAATTCCGTCGACCCGACGGCACGGTTCAGCCGCCCGTCCTCCCGCAAGGATCTTCCGCGAAGGTCGATCCGGAGGCCCCGGTTCCGCTGTGTCCTCTGTCTATCCTGTCAGCGAGGAGTCTCTCCATGCCCATCTCTCCGAACCAGGGATCCACCGGCGGCGGCACGCTGGTGACCATCACCGGTACGAACCTCACCGGCACCAGCGCCGTCACCTTCGGGGCCAAGCCGGCCACCAACGTCACCAACGTTTCTCCGACCCAGGTAACGGCCATATCGCCCTCGGGCACCGGTGCGGTCGGAGTGACCGTGACCACCGCGGGCGGCACGAGCAACCCGGTTTCGTTCTTCTATGTCGGAGCCCCGTTCAAGTCCTCGCTCGGGCCGACCTCCGGCCCCCTGGCGGGCGGAAACACGGTCACGATCAACGGTGTTGGGCTGGCGACGGCCAGCAGCGTGTCTTTCGGCGCCAACACCGCCACGCCGACGGTCGTCTCCGACACTCAGCTCACCGTCGCCGTGCCGGCGGGCGCAGCCGCGGGCCCCGTCGGAGTGAGTGTGACCACCGCGGGCGGGACAAACAACGGTCTGTCCTACACCTACGTGGACGTACCCACTGTGACCACCGTCGCGCCGGCCTCGGGGCCGACTGCCGGCGGCACGGGTGTGACCATCACCGGCACCAACCTCGGCACCACCGAGTCGGTCACCTTCGACGGCAATCCGGCACCGTTCTCCGTGGTGAGCTCCACCACGGTCTCGGCGGTGACCCCGCCCGGCGCTGCCGGTGCGGTCGACGTGGTGGTGACCAACCTGGCCGGCTCCGACACGGCCGCCGACGCGTTCACCTACGTCGCGGCTCCCGGAATCTGACACTCACCCACGCTGCCGCTCGGTCCTTACCGGGCGGCAGTGTGCCGTGACCGCCGCTTCCAGGCGGTGGCTCTCGCCCTCTCCGCCGTCCGGCCACCGATCCTCGGTGGGCGGACGGCTCTCACCCGCCGATGTCCCGGATGCGGTTCCCCCAGCCCTGACCGGTATCCGCATTCCCCGGGCTTTGCCCAGGCTGCCATAGGAGCATCCTCATGCCGCCCACGATCACTACCATCAATCCCTCGCAAGGGCCCACCACCGGGGGTACTACCGTCACTCTCACCGGCACGGGGATGACAGGGGCCACCGCCGTACGGTTCGGCAGCACCAACGCCACCTCCTTCACCGTCAACTCCGCCACTCAGATCACGGCTGTGAGCCCGCCCCGGGCCGCGGGCGCGGCGGCGGTGACCGTTCTCCATCCCACGGGCAACAGCAACTCGGTGACGTTCACTTATGTCGTGGCACAAGTGCCGGTGGTCACCGTGGTGGCGCCCAGCAGCGGTCCGGCGTCGGGCGGCACCAGTGTCACCCTGACGGGAACGGGGTTCACCGGAGCCACGGCGGTTACCTTCGCCGGGATCCCGGCGATTTCGTTCATGGTGAACTCGGCCACCCAGATCACCGCCGTGACGCCTGCCGGAAGTGCCGGGGCAGCCGTGGTGACCGTAACGACACCAGGGGGCGTCAGCGCCCCGGACGCATTCTTCTTCTACGCCGCGCCTCCCGTCCTCAATACTGCCGCCCCCGCCCAGGGCCCGACGGCCGGCGGCCTGGCGGTCACACTGACCGGGATCAATCTGCTCAACGCCGGTGCCGTCCGCTTCGGCGCCACCGACGCCGCCTCCTTCGCCGTGGTGTCGGCGACACAGATCACGGCCACCTCACCGCCGGGAACGGGTAGTTCACCGATCACGGTGATCACCCCGGGCGGTACGAGCAACCCTGTTGCCTTCACCTATGTCGCCACGCCCACCCTGACGGCGTTGGTGCCCAGCAGCGGTCCGACCTCCGCAGGCGCCGTGGTCACCCTCACCGGCACGAACCTGGCCACGGCTTCGGCCGTCGCCTTCGGGGGTACGGCCGTCTCATTCACCGTCGCGTCGGGCACACAGATCACGGCGGTCGCACCCGCAGGTTTCGCGGGCCCGGTCACTGTGACCGTCACCACAGCGGGCGGCACCAGCCCCGGGCTGACCTACAACCGGGTCGTCGCGCCCGGTATCTGACACCGGAGAAAGAGGCGCCTGAAACGCCTCACACCGCTTCCTTGCTCCCCCACTCAGTTGCCTGACGGCCGGTCCGGGCTACTGATCCAACCAGGCTACTTTTGGGCGTCGCCTCCCTGGAAGACAAAAGAGATCATCATAGCGTGAAACCGCACGGCGCCCGCGCCCTGTGGGCCCGGCGACAGAACAAGGAGCCGAACCGGTGAGGATCACACAACACAGAGGGAAGCTGGTCGTCGCCACAGCGCTGGCCGCCGTACTGGGGCTCGCCTCGCCCGCCTGGGCCGTATCGTCGAGCACCACGGTGACGGCTGCTCCGCAGTCCGCCGAGGTGGGCACTGCGGTACAACTGCTGGCCACGGTCGACTGTTCTGCTGACCCCACCGGCGGGCTCGGCGTGACGTTCTTCGACGGCTCCGACGAGCTCGAATCCGTGCCCGTGAACGCCAACGGCCAGGCCGTCTACACCCTCACACTCACCACCGTCGGCGCGCACACCATCACCGCCGCCTACAACGGCAACGCGGAGTGCGACGCCTCCAACAACACCACGACCGTCCAGGCCACGGCCGCCCCGAATCCGCCCGGTCCGACCCCCGGCTTCTGTCTTCTCGCCTGCGGTGGGCTGATCAACTTCTCCGTTGGTGACATCACCAACAACGTCAACATCTCCCCGCACAAGTATGGGGCCCGGAATCAGCAGCACCCGCGCCAGTGACCTGAGCTAGAGATTCGGTGGCAGTAGTGGGCGACTTTGTCCGGGATCTCGTCGGCAGTCTTCGTTCAGACAAAGGGCCGTGGCTGCGCGTTCCAGTCGGTGGGCCAGGCCCGGATGCCGCGTTCGAGGGCTTGGACGGAGCGGTGGACGCCGCGCATCAGTTTCTTCTGGGTGAGCTCGGCGAAAGCCCGTCGACCAGGTCGACGGGCTCACCGGGGGTGTGTGGCATCGATGTTGTCGAGGAGCTGATCGATGATCGACTCGATGACGGGGATCATGTCGCGTGTGCGGCGGGTGGCGGCCCGGGGCGGAGCCGGCGTCATGTCGCTCTGGAGCTACGCCCCCGACAAGGACACACTGCTGGAACCGATGGTCGACACGTCAGCGGCGAGCTGACGGTCGCGGACCCGCACAGTGGTGACTGGCGTACCGATCTGAAGGCGATCGCTCATCTGTAGCGCGCCCACATGCTGCGGCACCCCTGGCTGCCCGCCGCTCTGTCCACCCGCCGCGTTCCGGGCCCCAACACCCTGGCCTTCCGGAACACTCGCTCGCCGCCTTCGCCCGCTTCTTGGGCCGCCTGATCGACGGCCTCGACGCCGACTGATGCCAAGTACCTGTGGGTGCGCCCCGTCCTTCGCGGCCCGGTGCAGGACGCCCGCCAGTGCCTCGGCATCAGCCTCAGCTGGGCGATTTCGTCCGCCCACCTGTTCCTGTGGACGTCGGTGCAGGCTGATCAGTCCGGTACAGGAGAGCGCGGAACCGAGGCATTGAGAAGGCGGGCAAGCTGGTGGGTGGACGGTTCCAGCGCACCGATGCCCCGCAGCGAGATCTGCCACAGGCTGCCCTCATGATGGAGAAGGCCGGCACCGGCGGCGCCCTGTTCCGTAACCTCTACCGCGACTTCCTTGCCGAATGCACCAATCTGCTCGACAGAAGCCACCTGCGCACCGGCCGCACGCTGCCAAGAGCCTGATTGACTTCGCCGTTCTACTCGGCGACGAGGGACGTCACGACGACGCCCTGAGGATGGTTGACGCGAGCTCCGCCGTGCTGGACCAGTACGGAGGCGAGCGGTCGCGGGCTGCGTTCGAGATTCAGGAGTGGTCCCTGCGCGTTAGGGGCTGGCTTGAGGTCACCGGGCGGGCGCCCGGTCGGTAGTCAGAAGCCGGGCGGAGAGACAGCGAGGGAGCCGACCTCGATCACGCTGCTCCGAGGAATACGGACGCTTCTCCCTGCCCCCGACGTCGCGCGCGGCCGGATCGGATGTATGCAGGCAGAAGCCTGGTCGCCAGCGCAGTTGCATTGGGGACCAGTTGGGGACCACACGGCGTGCGCGGCAGCGAACGTGTTGGGTGCTTACGCACAACTCGTGCTCAGTTTTAGTCTGTTATGTCAGGACAATCCACCTGGCTCCCACTCCTGGGGGTCAAGGGGTCGCAGGTTCAAATCCTGTCGTCCCGACTTGTGAGAGTCGCGGGCCGAAGGGTCGTTCCAGAGAAATCTGGAGCGGCCCTCCGGTCGTTCCCGAGCCGGTCAGGAAGCCGGATGCCCGGCTTCCTGCGCCCTCGCCGAAAACCGTACAACCGCTGTGCCCGCGCACCGAGTTGCCCGGTGCCCTGCCGGAATCCCAGCTGTTCGACGCTCCGCTCGCGGCCGGCCGGACCGGCGATATTCGGCAGGGGCCGTCGTGACGGCACCCGGCAAGGCACGATCGGCACATGGAGAATCAGTCGAGAGCCTTACCCACTGCCCCTGTTCGCCTGGCCGGGCAGAACATCGTGCTCAGGGAGTGGGACGATACGGACATTCCAGCGTTGATCGAGATGTACGACGATCCGGAGATCAACCGCTGGACGCCCGTACCCTCACCGTTCGACGAGGACGCCGCCCGCGCGCACCTCGGGAAGGCCGGTGAGGCCCGGGCCGAGGGCCGTCGTGTGCAACTGGCCATCACGGCCGACGGCGGGCAGCCGCAGGGCGAGGTGCTGATCTGGTGGGACGACCTCGACGGCCGGGACATCGAACTCGCCTACGGCGTCGGGCCCCGGTTCCGGCGTCGGGGGCTGGCCTCCGCGGCTGTCACGGTCGCCACCGGGTACGCCCTTCAGCACTGCGGAGCGAGGCGCGTGCTGCTCCGGATAGAGGTTGACAACGCCCCGAGCGCCGCCGTGGCACGATCGGCGGGATTCGCGCCCACCACGGACGAACCCATCGCGCGGGAGGCGAAGGGGCGGAGAGTGCTGCTGCGGACCTGGTGCCACGGGAACGGCGAACCGGCGCCCTGACCCACCTCGGCGTCACCCCCGAGCTGCCCGGACGCCCCGGGCCGCTCGGGCCCACCGCGCTGGAGCGGGGCCGGCGGAACGGGGCAGGGCGTGGTGGTCTCCGGGAGGCGCGATGAGCCGGCAGCCGGTCCTTCTGCCCGTCGCCTTCGCCGACGGCGCCCCTGCCCGAAGGCGCTCACCGGACCTTCCGCCGCCTCAGTCGAAGAGCTTGTCCAGGAACGCGTCGAGGTTGCTCCTGGTCCGCTCCACCTGCTCCGCCACCGTCAGGGACTCCTTGAACCGGGAGCCGGGCGCCGCGGTCTTCCTGCCCCGGACATACAGCGAACAGGCGAGGTCGGTGCAGATGTACAGCCCGACCGAATTGCCCTCGCGCCCCGCCGTGCCGGTCTTGCGGGCGGTCATCAGCGATACGCCGCTCCCCGGGTGCGTGGTGAGGCAGAGCGAGCACATGCTCCGATGGAGGAAACCGCGCTGCTGGGAGGGGAAGCGGAGGGTCACGCCGATGAGCTCGCCGTCGCGTTCGGTGACGATGTAGCTGCGCCCGGGGGCGGAGAGATCCCGCCACCCCAGGAAGTCCAGATCGTCCCAGGGCTGCTCCTCCAGATCGCGGGGGAGCGGCAGACGCTTGGCCTCCCCCTTGGAGCAGTTGACGAACGATGCGCGGATGTCCTGCTCATTCAGGGCCTTCATGCGAGGGACGCTAACGCTGCCTATGACCACTAGGCAAATGATTAATGGGGCAAGGTTATGTATCGGTCCCGGCGGCACCCGCGCCGTCCGCGATCATCAGCCGGTGCGCGGGCGGGTGCTCGATCGACAGGTCCGGGCGCCAGGCCGCGAGCACCTGCGCGGAGGGGGCGAACAACGGCCCGGCCAGGGCGTCGGGCGCCATCCACCGCCAGGCGCTGATCAGATGCGGTTCGGTCACCCGCGGGGCTCCCGACCGTACGGTCACCTCGGCACCCATCGACACCCGGTTGATGCCCCCGACCACGTCGTGGAGCATGGCGAAGACGCGCACGGCCGCCGCGTCGGCCTCCAGCCCCGTCTCCTCGCGCAGTTCACGGACGGCCGCCTCGGCGATCGACTCGTGCGTCGGGTCGACCTTGCCGCCGGGCAGTTCCCAGGTTCCGCCGTGGTGCCTGCCGAGGAGGATCCGTCCCCGGCCGTCCTGTACGACAACCCCCACCCCGAGCGCCGCCTGCGCCTTCGGCGGGCGGGTGTTGCGGGAAGAGGCTTCCGCGGGTGTGGTCGTCATGGTGCTCCCTGTGTTCCTCGCGGGCGGGGAGGGCGCGGGCGCGGGGCCCGGCACTCCGGTCGTACGAGGCAGCCTACGGACCACCGCGCCGCCGCCCACCGCGCGGGCCGCACCGCGGAGCGACGGCCGGGTGACCGGTCGGCCGGGAGATTCAGACGGTCAGGTGCAGCGAGGTCGCCGAGATGCCCAGCCGCACCGTCTGTCCCCATGTCAGTTCCAGCGCGTCCGTCTCCATCCCGTCGCCGAAGACCACCAGCCGGTCGGACTCGACGGTGAGTCTCAGTCCCTCTTCGCGCCCCAGCTCGCCCGCGACCTGCGAGGTGCCGGTCACGGGCGACGGCCAGGCCTCGCGGACGAACCAGAGGAGGCGCGGGTCGGTGGGTGCCGGAAGGCGGAGTCCGCTGTGGCGTTCCTGCCACAGCGAGCGGATCCAGCCCGTGGCGCCGGTGCCGGTGCCGACGAGTACGCCGGAGGAGGCCTGCGGCTCGACGGGCGCGTCGGGGGCGTCCGGGCCGAGCCGGTAGCGGGCGGTCTGATGGTCGGGCGGGCCGAGGTAGATCTCGTTGAGGGCGAGGAGGCGCTGGGTGTCGTCCGACACCGCCTCGACCATGGTGAGTTCGTCCGCCGTGCCGCCGGGGGACGCGGCCGCCCGGAGCAGGGCGGCCGCGTCGCGGGGCCGGTGCCGGACGAGCACGCCCGGATTGCGCCCGGGGTCGGTGTCGATGCCCACCACGGGCTGGCCGGAGAGGTACTTGGCGGCGTTGGCGACCAGCCCGTCCTGCCCGACGACGACCACCACGTCCTCCGGCCCGAAGAGGAAGCGGTCGAGATCCGCGCGCTCCACCCGCGACTGACGCCACTGCAGCGGTACGGCCGCCGCCACATCGGCCAGCGCCTGCCGGGTCTGCCGGTGCCGCCGCGCCACCTCGTCGACGGAGCGGCCGCGGCTGGACAGGAAGAACGCGGCCTGTCCGTGTGTGCCGTGCCGGGCCAGCAACTCCTCGTACTCGGTGGTGCGGTGGACCAGTACCGCGCGCGGGGCGAGACTCATGCCCGGGTGTCCGGGCCGGCGCTGCCGAGCTTGCTGAGCAGTCCGGTGAGCACGTCGGGGGAGAGGGTGAGGTTGTCGATGTGCGGCAGGTTCTCGGCGAACCTGGTCGCCGCCAGGGCGTGCAGGGTCGCGGCCTCCACCTCGCCGTGCACCCGTAGCCAGGCCGCCTGGGACTCCGCCTGTGCGGCGCCGACCTCGCGGGCGGCCTCCGCCTCGGCGCGGGCCAGCCGCACCCTGCGTGCCGCCTCGGCCTCGGCGCGTACCCCGTCCGCCGCCGCGTTCTCCTCGGCCTCGCGGCGGGTGTTGGTGCCGCGCTGCTCGACCAACTGCTCTTCCCTGCGGGCCAGTTCGATCTGGCTGGCGAGCTCGTTCTCGGCGATGGCCCGTTCCCGTTCCACGGCCACCGCGCGGCGCTCGTAGGTGGCCCGGTCGGCCTCCTGCTGGATCTGCTCGCGGGCGGGGGTGCGCAGGGCGCGCTCGACCTCGGCCTCGGGGCGGATCGCCACCACCCGTACCGCGACCACATCGATCCCGGTGGCGGGCAGCCGCGGTTCGGCGGCGAGCCCTGCCGCGACCCGGTCGCGTACCGATGCGACCCCGTCGACCAGCGCCTCGGCCAGCGCGGTCCTGGCCAGTACGTCCAGGGTGTGCTGCTGGGCGGTCTCGGTGAGCAGGGTGGCGATCTGCTCCAGCGGCGCACCGCGCCAGACCCCGGTGTCCGGGTCGACCGAGAAGTCCAGCCGGGCGGCCGCCTCGGCCGGATCGCTGATCCGGTACGTCACGGTGGCCTGCACGGTCACGTCCTGGAAGTCGGAGGTGCGGGCGTGGAACGCCATCGCCAACTCCCTGTCATTGACCGGGACTTCCGAGAGCGCGGCGCTCAATGACCGGTACCAGAAGCTCAGCCCGGGCCCGTCGTGGGCCAGCCGGCCGCGCTTGTGGTGGCGGATGTGCGCGGTGGGCGCGGAGCGCAGATGGCGCCAGCCGAAGCGCCTGGTGATGTCGGCCATGTCGGGCCCCCTTTTTCTCGTCATGGGGACGATAAAGGGGGGCGCGGTTATCGTCAAGGGGACGAGAAAAGGTTTCTCCGCCGCTTTCGTCAGCGCGGCTCCTGCGGCCGGGGTGCCCCGGCCCCGTCGCCCGGTCCGCCCTTCGCCGCGAGGAACCTCGCCGGCACCTCGCCCCCGCCGTGCACCGCCAGGTCGGCGCCGTTGACGTACCCGGCCAGATCGCCCGCCAGGTAAAGGCAGGCACGCGCCACGTCGTCCGGTGCCGCCATCCGCCGCATCGGGACGACCCCGGCCACCGCGGCGCCGCCGTCCTCGCCGTAGACCGACGCCGCGCTCCGCGTGCGGACGAGCCCGGTCGTGATGTGGTTGACCCGCACCTTCGGTGCCCATTCCAGGGCCAGTGCCCGGGTCAGCCCCAGCAGGCCGGCCTTCGCCGCCGTGTACGCGGCCGTGCCCGGCTGCGGGGTGTGCGCGGAGACGCTGCCTATGTTGACGATCGAGCCCCCGGCGCGTTGCCCCTGCATGATCCGGTTGGCCGCCTGTGACACGTAGAACGGGGCCAGTAGATTCAGGGCGACGATCTTCTCGACGAAGCGTGGTGACACGGTGGCCGCGTCGGCGTCGGGGGAGCCGCCCGCATTGTTGACGAGCACGTCCAGCCGTCCGAACCGCTGCACCGCCGCGTCGGCCAGCCCGGCGGCGGCCGCCGGGTCGCGGACGTCGGCCGACCGGAAGTGCGCCCGGCGCCCGCCGCTTCCGGGCAGTTCCGGCGGTTCGCCGCGGCCGCAGACCAGCACCTCCGCGCCGGCGGCGAGGAACGCCTCGGCGATCGCGGCGCCGATGCCCTTCGTGCCGCCGGTGACGATCACCGCTCGTCCCGTGAAGTCGATGGGATTGCCGATGTCCATGGATCCGCCCCGCCGTTCTCCGGAATGTGTGCGCGGCCGGACCCCGCGCCGGCCGGTCGAGAGAATCTACCAACTGTTTGTTTGGTGGAACAGCCGTCGGTCCGGCCGGGCGCGACGGCGGTGCGTGGGGGTGCGACCGCGGGCGGCCGGTGACTCCACAAGGGGTCACCGGCCGCCCGGATGGTGCGCCGCCCCCGTCCCCACGGTGCGGCGCCGGCGGGCCGTCGCCATCCACTCGGACGACGGCCCACGTCTGTGGGGCGGTCCTCAGGCCGAGGACGCGCCCAGTCCGAGCGAGGGGAGGATCGCGTTGTTCACGAAGCGGGTGAGATATGCCTCGTCCGCGTACTTCCCCTCCAGCAGCGGCCGGGCGCGCATCGCGCCGAGGAGCTGCGCGGAGACGAACTCCGCCGCCGGGTTGTCCGCCGGGATCTCGCCACGCTCCGCACCGCGCCGGACCATGTCGTCGATCGTCGCGAGCCCGGGCAGAATCAGCGCCTCGCGCAGCGCGCACAGCAGCTCGGGGCTCTGCAGCGCGGCATGGCTGAGCGCGTGCATGAGGGGGGTGTCGCGGCCGGAGCCCGCACCGATCGCCCGTGCCGCCTCGCGCAGATCCCCCGCGAGCGAGCCGGTGTCGATGTGCGGGAGCAGTGCCTGCCGGGTGCCGTGCAGCGCGGCCACGACCAGTTCGGGCTTGGAGCCCCACTGCCGGTAGAGCGTGGACTTGCCGCAACGGGTCCGGGAGGCCACCCCCTCCATGGTGAGCGCCTCGTAGCCGGACTCTCTCAGCATGTCGAGCACCGCCGCGTAGAACTCCTGCGCCCGCTCCGGTGTGATCTTCGAGCGGCGTGGCGTCTGTGCCGGTCCCGGTGCGGCTTCCTGCGACGACATGTGTCTTCCCTCTCGGCGAATCTGCGACGAGGTCTTCGATACGTCAGTGTACCGATACGCGCGTGTACCGATACGTTCGCGTATCGGTACACTGGCGTATCGATACGGCATGGGCTGGACCATGCCGCCGTAACACCGCATCGTCAGCAAAGGGGCACCGGGTGATGTACGCCGGTAGCGAGCCAGCAGATCGGGAGCCGGACAGTTCTGCCCGACCGCCCCTCGTCCGCGAACTTCTCCTGGTCGTGGGACTCTTCGTGATCTACAAAATCGGCCGGCAGGCCGCCAACGGTCATGTCGACGAGGCGTATCGAAACGCCGGGAACGTCTGGGACTTCGAGCGCTCCGTGCACCTGCCGGGCGAGGGCGCGGTGCAGAGCCTGCTGCTGCACGATGAGACGCTGATCCACCTCGCGAACACCTACTACGCGACCGTGCACTTCCCGGCCACGCTGCTCTTCCTGGTGTGGCTCTACTGGCGCCGCCCGCGCCACTACATATGGTCGCGCCGCATCCTCGCCGCCCTCACCGGCGCCGCGCTCGCCCTCCACCTCCTCTTCCCGCTCGCCCCGCCGCGGCTGCTGGCCGCCACCGGACTGGTCGACACCGCCCAGGTGTACGGGCCGTCGGTGTACGGGGCGACGCCCGCGACCGACTCGATGGCGAACCAGTTCGCCGCGATGCCCTCCCTGCACTTCGGCTGGGCGGTGATGGTCGCCGTCGGGCTGATCGTCGCGACCCGGTCGCGGTGGCGCTGGCTGTGGCTGCTGCATCCGCTCGTCACCCTGCTGGTGATAGTCGGCACGGCCAACCACTACTGGCTCGACTCGATCGTGGTGTCCGCGCTGCTCGCGGTGGCCTTCGCGGCGCTGCGACTGCCGCGCACGGACCCGGTGCCGGCACACCTCCCGTGGCTGCCCGCGCCGGGCGAACCCGTACCGTCAACGCCGCCCGGGACCGCCGAACCCGCGGTCTCCACCGGTTACGCCGGTTCGCGGACGTACTCCGCGTCCCCGTACGCCTCGACGGGCCCGACCGGAGCGCGGCGATGAACGCCACCGTGATCGCGGTCGCGCTGTCCCTGGTCTCCGCCGCCGCCTACGCGTCGGCCGCGGTGGCGCAGGCGCGGCTCGCCGGGCGGACCGAACCGGGCGCCGGGGTGCTGCGGCTGCTGGGGCGGGGTGCCTGGTGGTCGGCGGTCGCGCTGAACGCCGGAGGCGCGCTGCTGCACGTCGCGGCGCTCAAGTACGGCCCGCTCACCCTCGTCCAGCCGCTCGGTGCCCTCACTCTGGTCGCCGCGGTCCCGCTGGGCGCCAGGGCCGCCGGTCGCCGGGTCACCAGGACCGAGTGGCGCGGCACGATCCTCACCCTGCTCGGCCTCGGCGCCCTGCTGATGACCGCGGGCGGCACCGCCCCGCACGAGACGCTCAGCCTGCCCGAGGCGCTGGCCGTCGGGGCCGGGACGATGGCGGTCGTCGCCGGCCTCGGCCGCCCGGGTGCGCGTCCGGGCCTGCGGCACGCGGCGGCCTCCGGCATCACGTCGGGGGTCGCCTCCGCGCTCACCCAGACCCTGACCGTCTCGGTCACCGACCACACCGCTCCGCTGTTCAGCTGGCGCCTGGTCGTCGTCGCGCTGCTGGTCTCCGCGTTCGCGATGAGCGGGCTGCTGCTCTCCCAGACCGCCTACCGGGGCGGGCTCGGCGCGCCCCTGGCCGTCGTCACCCTCGCCAACCCGGTGGCCGCCGCGGCCATCGGCCTCGCCCTGCTCGGCGAACGCCTCCAGGGCGGTGCGACCAGCCTTCTCCTGGCAGTGCTCGGGACTGCGGCGGCCGTGCGGGGCGTCATTCTGCTCAGCCGCGCCCAGGCGCGGAATCCGGCTCCCGGTGACCGGGCCGTGGCGGCCGCGGCGCCGCCGGCCGGGCCACCGTCACGCGTGGTGACCAGGAGCCGGGGACCGGTGGGCGGCCGAGTGCTGCGCCCGGAACTCGAACTCGACCGGGTGCCGGTGGGCGGGTCGTAGCGGGCCGGGAGCGGTGGGCGGTCCGGCCCCGGGCAAGTGGTGCGCGGCGTCGCCCCGGCCCGTCGCCCGGCCCTCAGACGCCCGACGGACCAGGCTGCCCGTCCTCGCCCAGCGCCCGGGTCAGCCAGCCGATCCAGAAGTTCTCCAGGTCGATGCCGCCGCGCAGCACCAGATGCCGCAGCCGGTCCTCCTCGGAGTCGCGTCCGGGCGGGAAGTCCCGCTCCTCGATCTCCAGATACTCCGCCAGCTGCCCGCGGTGCAGAACCAGGTGGCGGCGGAGTTCCGCGTCCAGGCCGGGGGCTCCGACGACCGCCGCCGCCCGCATGCGCAGCAGCAGCGGATCCCGGACCTGCTTGGGGTCCTCCGGGCGGGCCACCCAGGCGCGGAGCGCCTCACGGCCGGCCGGCAGTACCTCGTACTCCTTCTTCCGGCCGCGGGCCGGCTGAGCCGAGGGCAGCGCCCGGATCTGGCCTGCCTGTTCCAGCTTCCCCAGTTCCCGGTAGATCTGCTGGTGCGTGGCGGACCAGAAGTAGCCGATCGACCGGTCGAACCTGCGGGTCAGCTCCAGCCCGGACGACGGCTTCTCCAGCAGGGCGGTGAGAATCGCATGGGGGAGTGACATGGGGTGCATCCTATGGACGGCCGGCCGGGACCCGGCGCGGCAGTGGCCTCGTGGGCGCCGCGACCTCGTGGTGGGCGGGCCGGTCCACGAGGCCACGGTGACCGTGCGTCAGAGTGCGGCCGCGAGCTCCGTGCCCTGGCGGATCGCCCGCTTGGCGTCCAGTTCGGCGGCCACGTCGGCACCGCCGACGAGATGCGCCGGGCGGCCCGCCGCCAGCAGCTCCTCGTACAGGTCGCGGCGCGGCTCCTGACCGGCGCAGAGCACGATCGTGTCGACCGGCAGCAGGTGCTGTTCCCCGTCGACCGTGAGGTGCAGACCCTCGTCGTCGATCCGGTCGTAGGTGGCGCCCGCGATCGTCGTGACGCCGCGGTGCCGCAGTTCGGTGCGGTGGATCCAGCCGGTCGTCTTCCCCAGCCCCGCACCGACCTTGCCGGTCCTGCGCTGGATCAGGTGGACGGTCCTGGGCGTCTTCGGACGCTCCGGGGCGCGGAGCCCGCCCCGGTCGCG
This sequence comes from Streptomyces sp. NPDC047917, assembly GCF_043204345.1. Lineage (NCBI taxonomy): Bacteria > Bacillati > Actinomycetota > Actinomycetes > Kitasatosporales > Streptomycetaceae > Streptomyces > Streptomyces sp. NPDC047917. The sequence goes on along the minus strand of NZ_JBIDCA010000004.1, from coordinate 536,683 downwards.
GTACTCGGTGTCGACCCCCCACTGCCGGAAGAACACCTCGGGGTCGCGGCTCGCCGCGTCGCCCGAGTCGGTCAGGAACTCGGCGACATCGAAGCCGATGCCGCCCGCCCCGATGATCGCGACCCGTTCGCCGACGTGCGCCCGGTCGCGCAGGACATCGAGGTAGCCGACCACGCTGGGGTGGTCCTGGCCGGGGATCGCGGGGGAGCGCGGAGTGACGCCGGTGGCGAGGACGACCTCGTCGAAGCCGGCGAGCGCGCCGGCCGTGACCCGAGTGCCGAGCCGGAGCTCCACCTTCTCCTCCCGGAGCCGGGTACGGAAGTAGCGCAGCGTCTCGTCGAACTCCTCCTTGCCGGGGACCCGGCGCGCCACGTTCAGCTGGCCGCCGATCTCCTCGGCCGCGTCGAACAGCGTCACCTCGTGCCCGCGCTCGGACGCCGAGACGGCGCACGCGAGCCCGGCGGGCCCGGCGCCCACGACCGCCACCCGCTTCACGGTGCGGGTCGGCGACAGGGTGAGTTCGGTCTCGTGACAGGCACGCGGATTGACCAGGCAGGAGGTGACCTTGCCACTGAAGATGTGGTCCAGGCAGGCCTGGTTGCAGCCGATGCAGGTGTTGATCGCGTCGGCGCGGCCCGCGGCGGCCTTGGCGACGAAGTCGGGGTCGGCGAGGAACGGCCGGGCCATCGACACCAGATCCGCCCGCCCCGAGGCGAGGACCTCCTCGGCCACCTCGGGCGTGTTGATGCGGTTGCTCGTCACCAGCGGTACGGAGACGGCTCCGCGCACCTTCTCGGTGACCCAGGTGTAGGCGCCGCGCGGCACCGAGGTGGCGATGGTGGGGATGCGGGCCTCGTGCCAGCCGATCCCGGTGTTGATGATCGTCGCACCCGCCGCCTCGATCTCCCGGCCCAGCCGCACGACCTCCTCCAGCGAGGAACCCCCCGGAACCAGGTCCAGCATCGACAGCCGGTAGATCAGGATGAAGTCGCTGCCGACCCGCTCGCGGACCCGGCGCACGATCTCGACGGGGAACCGGATGCGGTTCTCGTACGAGCCGCCCCAGCGGTCGGTGCGGTGATTGGTGGCGGCGGCGATGAACTCATTGATCAGATAGCCCTCGGAGCCCATGATCTCGACCCCGTCGTACCCGGCGAGGCGCGCCAGCTCGGCCGCCCTGACGAAGTCCTCGATGGTCTCCTCGACCTCGTCGCCGTCGAGGGCGTGCGGGGTGAAGGCGCTGATCGGCGCCTGGATCGCGCTCGGAGCCACCAGGTCGGGGTGGTGCGCGTACCGCCCGAAATGCAGGATCTGCATGGCGATCCGGCCCCCCGCCGCATGGACGGCCGAGGTGACCGGCGCGTGCTGCTCGGCCTCCGCCTCGTCCGTCATCTTCGCCCCGCCGGGGAAGGAACAGCCCCGGGCGTTGGGGGCGATGCCACCGGTGACCATCAGCCCGACGCCGCCCCGGGCGCGCTCCGCGTAGAAGGCGGCCATCCGCTCGAAGCCGCGCTCGACCTCTTCGAGACCGATGTGCATCGAGCCCATCAGCACCCGGTTGGGAAGAGTGGTGAATCCCAGGTCGAGCGGGCTCAGCAGATTCGGGTACGGGCTCATGCGGCGGCTCCTCGGGCAGTGTCGTCTGCGCCAGTTCTAGACCACCGGAACGCCATTATGCAACAAGTTGCACAATGGCGTGGGTCTCACCCTGGCCGGCCTCGGCGGCGGGCGGGGCATCCCCCGAACGGCGTAGCACCGGGACGCGCCGGTGCCCTGCGGCACGGAAGGTGGAATGGCGGCGTCCGCCCGGCACGGCGTGGTTGCCCCTCGTACTCCACCCGCCCCCGAACCCCTGCGGAGACACCCATGACCTGCCTCGACCGGCGTGACCTCGGCCTGCTCGCCCTGCGCGTCGGCACCGGCGCGGTACTGGCCGCGCACGGCACCCAGAAACTGGCCGGGTGGTTCGGCGGCGGGGGCATCGAGGGAACCACGGCCGCGATGGAGGCGATGGGCTTCCACCCGCCGAAGCACAGCGCGGTCGCCGCCGGGCTCGGCGAGGCGGGCGGCGGAGTGCTGCTGGCCCTCGGCCTCGCCACCCCGGCGGCCGGAGCGGCCGCGGCCGGGGCGATGGCGGGGGCCGTGGCCGTCCACGCACCCGCCGGATTCTTCGCGCAGGGCGGTGGCTACGAGTACCCGGCGTTCCTCGGCTTCACCGCCGCGACGATCGGCCTGACCGGTCCGGGGCGCTACTCCGTCGACGCGGTCACCCGGCATGCCTTCAACCGGCCGTGGATGGTGGCCCTGGCCTTCGCGGGCAGCGCCGTCGCGGCGGCGGCCGTGGTCGGCAGGCGCGCCAGGGGACGGGGTGTGGTCGACCCCGACACGACCTGACCGGACCGAGCCGAAGGCCGGGTCGGGACCGGGCGGCACCCCGGGAGGGAGCCGTCCGGTCCCGGCCGCGCTACTTGCGGAAGGTCAGCGAGGCGGCCCGGGAGGCGTTCCCGTACGCGTCGACGGCGACGACCCGGGCCACGTACCGGCCACCGCGGACCGTGCCCGGCACCGGGATGTCCAGGTTGTTCGGGCGGGGCATGAAGTAGTAGTCCGAGAGGACCTTGGACGAGACGACCGAGGCGCCGGTCGCGGCATCGGTGACATCGACGTCGTAGTGGTGGACCATCTGGTCGTCCGTGGCCTGCGCGATCCGCAACGCCGTGCCGCCCTTGGCGTCATGGACCCGGGACAGCGGCTTGCGGGTGGTGAACTTCGGCGCCACGGTGTTGCGTTCGGCGTCCGTGTAGCGGAAGTTGTCCTTGATCTGCGGGCTCGTCGAACCCTTGAGCCGCACGGTCCAGGTGGATCCGCCGAGAGTGCCCGCGCTGGCGTACGGCGGCTGCCAGTTCGCCGACCACTGGCCACCGGTGTAGATGTCGTGCTTGTCCGCGGCCATGTTCACCCGCGCTATCTCCGTACGGTCCTTGTAGACCTCGACGAAGAGCGCCTGGGCGGTGGGCGACTCGAAGCGGTCGGCGAGACCGTCGTCGGTGACCATCTGGTAGCCGTGGTCGACCTCGATGTACGACATCGAACCGTCGTTGACCGAGGTGAAGTCGCGCTGGTGGATCGAGCGGTCGTCGTTGATGTTCAGATGCGAGTGGCCGGAGAAGAGAATGGCCTGCGGGAAGGCGCTCAGGTCCTCGGCGAGCCGCGGGTTGGAGGCCTGCTGGCCGTCCATCGTCGTTCCGGTGGTGGGCCGGTGGCCCTGGACCAGGACCGGCTTGCCCGCATAGGCCCGGTCGGCGGTGATCGCGGCGAGCCGCCCCTTGAGCCAAGCGCGCTGGGCGGTGTCGGAGTTGTATGTCTCGGTGTTGACCGTGAGGACGTGCAGTCCCTTCACGTCGGACTCGTAGTAGCCGCCGCCGGAGTCGGGGAACCATGCCTTGGGATAGCCGGCCCGGATCGCGGCGAGGCTCGCGTCGTGATTGCCGTTGGAGATCAGCAGCTGGGTGCGGCTCATGCCCTTGCGGGCGAGGTTGGCCTGGAAGATCTCGGAGACGATTCTGTGGTCGGGGCCCTTGCCGTCACCGTTGTCGTTGATCATGTCGCCGTTGGACAGGATCGCGTCGGGCCGGGGGAAGATCGACCCGATGGTGTCGAAGAAGCTCTCGTACTTCTTGTCGGCGGTCGCGTGGCTGCCGACGTGCACGTCGGACATGACGACGAGCCGGGCGAGCGGCTTCTCCCGCGTCTTGATCAGGTAGCCGTAGGACACCGGGACGCTGCTCCGCTTGCCCCGGAAGGCGACCGCGGTGACATTGGTGTCCTTCTTGATCCGCAGCGGGCGGCCGGCGGAGTAGGCGCGGCTGTCACGGGTCGGGGTCGTGCCGTCCAGCGTGTAGCGGACGGTGGTGCCGCGCTCGGCCCGGAACTTGAGCTCGACGGAGTGCTCGTACCGCCCGCCCGGGACGCTGACGCCGGGTGCGGCCGGGGTGTGCGCGCCGGGGGCGTCGGCCTGCGCGGCGGTCGGGGCGACGAGCGCGACGGACGTCGCGGCGATCACGAGAGGGGTGAGTCTCACGGGGGTACCTGTTCTCCGGCCCGGGAAGTCCGTCCTGGATTCCCGGCCTGGTTGCATAACGGATGAATAACCGGTCTGAACCAGAGACGTTAGGCGTCGTGAGTCAGGCAGCGGTGCGGCCCGGTCGACTTCCCGGTGAAGTGATCATGAATGTCTGACTGGGCACGGGGACGGCCGGGCGGGGGCGGGCCACGCGAGCGGGGCGGCGGAGCTCGGACGCGGGCGGGGCGGCGGTGGCTCGGCGGGCGGGACCCGGCGGCGATGGCTCGGCGGGGGCGGGGCCCGGCGGCGGTCGGGAGAGCCCGTCCTCGTCCGGGCGCCCGTAGCCGGCGCCCGGCCCGCGCCCTCCCGCGTCTCAGCCCGGCAGCTTCCAGCGGCTGCCCTTCGCCGCCGCGATCAGCTCCGGCACCGTGGCGAACTTGACCCGCGGTCGCCCGCCGTCGCGGCCACGCGCCAGCTCCGCCCTGTCGATCGCGGCCAGCCCCTTGGCGTCGACGACATGGCGGCTGCGGCTCCGGGCCAGCCGGAGGAACGCCCTGGGCGCGGGCACCGGTGCGGGCAGGGCGCCGGCCACGGCATCGTCCAGCAGTGTGCCGACGGTCTCGGCGGCGCAGGCGCGGTTGGCCCCGATGCCGCCCGAGGGCCCGCGCTTGATCCAGCCGACGACGTATGTCCCGGGCATTCCCGTCACCCGGCCGCCCTCGTGCGGGACGGTACCGTTCGCCTCGTCGAAGGGCAGCCCCGCCACGGGTTCGCCGCGATAGCCGACCGCCCGCAGCAGGGTGCCGGCCGGGATGTCCAGCTCGCCCGGACCGCCCGTCACGCGCACGGCCCGTACGGCGTCGTCGCCGAGCACCTGGACGGGGGCGGAGTGGAACCGCAGGACGATGCGCCGTCCCGCCCCGGGCGTGCGCGACCAGTCCACCGTCTCGCGGGTCACGCCGCGCAGCAGTCCGGCCTTCTCGCCCGCCGCGGAGCCGTCGATCGTGGCGGCGGTCCGCGGATCGTGGTCGTCGACCACGAGTTCCACGTCCGGCAGGTGCTTGAGGGCGAGCAACTCGGAGGCGCTGTACGCGGCGTGCTCCGGTCCGCGCCGGCCGAGCACGACCACCTCGCGCACCTCCGAGGCACGCAGCGCCGCGAGCGCGTGATCCGCGATGTCCGTACCGGCCAGGGCCGCCGGATCCGAGACGAGGACACGGGCGACGTCGAGCGCGACATTGCCGTTGCCGGCCACGACCACCCGCCGCGAGGACAGGCCGACGGCGTCCGGTGCGACCTCGGGGTGGGAGTTGTACCAGGCCACGAACGCGGTCGCCGGGATGCTGCCGGGCAGTTCCTCGCCCGGGACGCCGATGCGGCGGTCGGCGGAGGCTCCCACCGCGTAGATCACCGCGTCGTGGTGGGCGGCGAGCTCCGCCGCGGTGATGTCCTTGCCGATCTCCACCCCCAGGTGCATCCGTACCCGCGGGTGCGCGTGGAAGCGCGTGAAGGTGTCGCCCACCTTCTTCGTCGCGGGGTGGTCCGGCGCCACGCCGTACCGGACCAGCCCGCCGGCCACGGGCAGCCGGTCGACCAGGGTCACCTCGGCGTTGGTGTGCAGGAGGAGGTCCTCGGCGGCGTACATCCCGGCCGGGCCGGTGCCGACGACCGCTACGCGGATCGGTGCGAAGTCGGAGGGCAGACTGCGCTCGAAGGACGGCGCGTTCCAGTGGTGGAAGTTCGGTGCCGCGCTGTCCGGACCGGGCTCCTGCCCGGCGAAGTACGCCTCGTTGATCGCGGCGTACCCGGCCTGCGCGGCGGGCAGGCCGTCCACCGGGAAAATGGCGTCGACCGGGCAGGCGTCCGCACAGGCACCGCAGTCGATACAGGTCTTCGGGTCGACGTACAGCATCTCCGTGCTGCCGAAGGCCCGCTCCTGCGGTGTCGGATGGATGCAGTTGACGGGGCACACGGCGACGCAGGTGGCATCGCTGCAACAGGTCTGGGTGATGGCGTAGGTCATCTCGTCAGCTCGGGTCGCTCGGCTCGGATCAGATCAGGTTGGCGCGCTTGTAGAGGACCAGGGCGGGCCCGGTGAGCAGACGCGCCGAGGCCAGGAACTCCATGAGCCCCGAACAGCTGGACCGCATCAGGGACTTGTGGTGTTCGTTCGAACCGGCCTCGGCGAGGGCGCGCCGGGTGTCGAGCCCGGCGTTCTCGTAGACCTTGCGGTTCACCATGCTGGTCACGATGAAGTAGGAAGCGACCGCGATCACGAACGCGTTGAGCTGCCGGCGCAGCGGGCCCGCGTGCCGGAGCCGTTTGCGGGTCTCGTCGCGGGCGAACTTCATGTGCCGTGATTCCTCCACGACATGGATGTTGTTGATGGTGCGGACGAACGGTGCGACCCGTTCGTCCCGCATCCAGTCCCGTTGCATGACGTCGAGCACTTCCTCGGCGACCAGGATCGCGGCGTACGCCGCCTCGCCGAACGCGAGGGTCTTGAACGCCCGGCCGAGTTCGACCACCGCACGGCGCGGCCGGTAGGCGGGGGCGCCCAGCTTCGCCGCCCCGCGGGCGAACATGATGGAGTGCCGGCACTCGTCGGCTATCTCCGTGAGGGCCCACTGGAAGCGAGGGTCGGTCGCGTCGGTCGTGTAGATGTCACGCAGCACCATCTGCTGGAGGATCATCTCGAACCAGATGCCGGTGCTGGCCACCGAGGCGGCCTCCTGCCGCGTCAGCTCCTTGCGCTGCGCGTCGGTCAGTTCGTTCCAGTACGCCGTGCCGTAGAGCGTGCTCCACTCCGGGCTCGCGCCGTGGAAGTCCTTGTCCAGCGGCGTGTCCCAGTCCACCTCGGTGACCGGGTCGTACGACAGCTTCGCCGACGAGTCGAGCAGCCGCCGGGCGACGTCCTGCTCGTCGAGCCGGTCCTGGTCCTCCGGCCGAAGGGTGCTGCTTGCCATGGTGCGGCTCCTCGATTCGACAGATCGACTCGACGCCGGCCGACCGCTCTCCCATCCCGTGCCCGTTCGACGGGTACTTGGCTGCCGGGCGTCTCCATCGCTTGTTAGACGCTACGTCTAGCAAGCTGTTAGACGGAACGTATAGCAAGAGTGGTGTGCGGGCCTACCCCTCGTGACGAATCCGCGCGATCGATCATCGGCCCGACGGGCGGGCACCCGTGGCGGCCCGCGGTCCGCATCTCGGGGCACCGCGCTGTTCCGGTCCCTCCGTCCGTCCCACTCGTCGCCGAGTGTCCTGTGGCACGGCTCCACGTCCCCGCCGGCGTCCACCCCGACGAGCCCGACGCCGACACCCACCGGCCGGTGACGCCGGCGCTCCCGCCCGGGGAGTGAGGAGACCCGCCGGGCGCGGCTCCCCGTCCCCGCGGCCCGGCGGGCCATTGCTGTACACAGCACCCCGGACCTTCTAGATTCGTGGATCGATCATTGCCCGAAGGCTGTTGGAGGCTCACGGTGGCCGAAGTGTTCCTGTTTCATCACGCCCAGGGTCTGACCCCCGGTGTGACCGCTTTCGCCGACGTCCTGCGCGGCGGGGGGCACACCGTGCACACCCCCGATCTGTACGACGGCCACACCTTCGGCACTCTGGACGAGGGACTGGCGTACGCGGAGAGGACCGGCTTCGACGAACTCCTCGACCGGGGCGTGCGCACAGTGACCGACGCGTCCGCGGAGCTGGTGTACATCGGGTTCTCCCTCGGCGTGCTGCCGGCCCAGAGACTGGCCCAGACCCGACCGGGCGCACGCGGCGCCGTGTTCGTCCACTCCTGCGTTCCGAGCTCGGCCTTCGGGACATGGCCAAAACGGCTCCCGGTACGCATCCACGCCATGGAGGCGGACCGCCTGTTCACCGACGAGGGCGACGCGGACGCGGCCCGCGCCCTCGTCGACGAGGCGGCCGACGCCGAACTGCACCTCTACCCAGGCGACCGGCACCTGTTCGCCGACAACTCCCTGCCGTCCTACGACGCCGGGGCCACCGCGCTTCTCCTCGACCACACGCTGACGTTCCTCCGCTCCCGGGACGCCGACGACCGCGCTGCGTGACCCGGCGGACGAGCAGAGCCGGGACCGTGTTGCCGGCCCCGGCCCGACCCAGGACGGGGGATCGCTCAACCGCGCTTCAGAGCAAGGGCCGTGCGCTCCCACTCGTCGAACATGGCCAGGCTCGTGAGCATGGCCCGGAAAGAGGCACCGATCTTCCGGCTCGGCCTGCGCAGCTGCCGACTGGCCATGCCGAGCATCTGGATCAGGGGCTCGACCTCGCGCACGCTGCCCGCCGCCTCCCGGACCTCCTGGGCCGTCTTGATGACCTGGTCCAGCAGCCCGTCCACCTCGTCCGTCCACTCGTGGCGAGGGGTGTCCCCAGCCCACTGGAGGAAGGCGCTCATGGCATCGGCGGCAATGCTCATCCGTTCGACGAACCGCCCCGATGCCGCTTCCAGGTCGTCGGACGGGCCCTCGATGGCCTTGGCGAAGCGGTTGAGGGCAGCCAGCCGGGCGCTCGTCGGGGTTCCCGGCAGATTGGCTCGGAGCATCTCCTCGTTGAGCAACTCGCCCATGGCGGCGAGGTCCAGGAGCGCCGCGTCCACCTCGGCCATGTCGTCCACGATCGCCTCCATCGCCGCCTCGGCGTCGGCCACCCGGTCCCAGAAGCCCGGGTCCTCGTCCTGCGCGGTGAACGGGACCGGGCCGCCCGCGGGCTCCGCACCGGCCGTGCTCGTCGCCCCGGGGAGCGGACCGGGGAGCGGAACACGTGCGGGCGGCAGAAGAGGGACCGCTCCGAAGAGCCCCTGCGTGAGCGTCGTGGCCAGCGCCTGCCGTGCCTCGGCCGAACCGAGCGGAAGAGCCGGGTACTCGATGGTCGGGAACGCACCGGAAACGAAGGGCGCCGCGCCCGCCTCGCAGAGGTGCACGGTGCGCCGGCCGGTGGTGTGCCGGATGCCGAGGCCGTAGACGACCTCGGGGCTGCCCCCGGTGAGGTCGGCGATGACGATGTCGTCGTCGATGAGGTGCCGGAGCGACCGCTCGGACAACGCGTCCGCGCCGGCCACCTCGTCGGCCCGGACCAGGGTCAGGCCGAACCGTTCGCAGACGGGCCGCACGACCTCCTCGTAGAAGACGGTGGAGCGCTGATCCATGTCATGGACGGTGCCGTCGGCGGCGACACGGGTACTGCCGCTCGGGCCGATCGCGAAGCATGTGGGCATGGCGGAATTCCTCCAGGGTTCTTGAACTGCCGGAACGGTGCGGGCCGGCCGAAGCCGGCCGGCCCGTTGGAGCGGCGTCAGTCGAAAAGCGTCAGGGCCACGCCGTCCGCGAGGTCGTCGGCGTAGACGGGCCTCTCGTCGATGCCCAGCGCCTGCATGAGATTCACGGTGAGGACCCGGTGGCGGTGACCGACCCGGACGGTCTCGCACGGGAAGTCGCCGAGGCCGACCAGCCGGTACGCGGTGCCCATGCACATGCCGAACGCCCGGGCTGCCGTCCTGAGGTCCACGCTCACCGGGAGATCGAAGACCTCCCGGAAGGTCAGGGGCGTCTCGTCACGCTCGTTCATCCGCGCCTCCCCGCGCTTCGCACCGACAGGGTTCCGACCCGCCGCCCCCGCCGGAGACGGCGGGCGTCGTCCACGGCGTCGGTCAGGCCCCACTCCTGCGCCAGGGCCCCGACCCGGACGCCCTCGATCCGGCCGGCCGGAACGGTGATCCGCAGGGGTGCGCGGAGGCCGGCCGGGCTCTCCGCACGCTCGAAATCCACCTGCCAGTCGCCGTTCGCCCCATGGCGCGCCCCGGCGACCGCGTCCACATCCTCGACCGCGGTCTCGGCACGGGCCCGGCGCGCGGAGTTCCACGCCTGGGTGCACGCGGAGCGCAGCAGTACGGATCCGGGGTCGGCGGTCTCCGGTCCCGCGCCCCGCAGCGCTTCGAGGCAGGCCGTGACCAGCTCGGCCTCCACGTCCTCACGAGCGGTGCCGAAGCGGTCCTTGATCCGGAACACGGTACGGCGCATCCCGGGCAGGGCCAGCCACACCACACACAGCGGCCAGCCGGAACGGTCCGCATCGGCCTGTGCCAGCACAACCGCCTGGCGCCACAGTGAGGTTCGCACGGCGGGGTCCACCGAGCGGTCGTACAGGATCGGGCGCGCCCGCGCCGGGGAGAGCGAGGTCCCCACGACGCCGGAACCGTCGTCGAGCCACAGTCCGGGTGCGGTCTCTCTGCCGTTCAACTCCCGTTCGATGGAGTCGAACAGTCCGGGCCCAGAGGGTGATGCCATGGTCGTCCTCCTGATCAGTCGGTCTGCCGGGGCTGGTTCCTGCCGCGCCACTCGGTCAGGCAGCGTGCCGCGAGATCCTTGCCGGGCATGCTGTCGCCGCCACGTTCGATCGACAGGAGCAGGCGCAGGAACCCGTGCTGCCGGGAGTCGACCAGCCGTACGAACAGCTCCTCCACGGCCGGATCCGGCCGTGGAGCCTCGTCCGGGCCTTGGCACCAGGCGAGCAGCGTCTCTCTCATCGACGGGTACGACGCGGCCTCGTTGAGAGCCCGCAGGATGAGCTCCGCGATGTCCGAGGCCGTCGTTCCCCCGGCGAGCAGCCGGCCGCCGAACCAGGCATGGTCGAAGCCGACCAGGCGGGGAAGGGCGAGGCAGGCAACCAGACCTGCCACGTCCTCGACCTGTGCCCAGGCGGCCAGATGACGCGTGATCGTCTCCCTCGTGGCCGATTCTCCCGCCGCGAACCGCTGCACCAGCGTCTGCTCGACGGCCCGCGCCACCGAGATGTCCCCGGGGTCGTCACCTGCCCTGTTCACCGCCCCGTGCAGCAACCTCAGTGTGTGTTCGGCCGCCACCCCGCCCAGGTCGCGGCGGCAGGCGTACGCCACCGCGGAGCGCAGCGTCGGGTCGGGGGCGTCGCTCCACTCCTGGAGCAGGCCGTGCACCTTGTGAGCGACCCCGGGTTCGATCGCCGCCGTGCCGAGGGAGTGCGCCGCCACCTCGAACCCCGGTCCGCCGGTCGACAGGGCGAGTTCCTGAACCAGTCCGAGTGTCCGCCCTCCGGTGCGCACGACCATCCCCGCCATCGCGCGACCCGCGCGCTCGATCTCCTGCACCGTGGTTCCCGTCCCGCCCAGCCAGCCGTGCAGCAGTGGCAGCAGTTCGGTGTGCTCGCGGCACACCACGTCCCACACGGCCTCACCGACCGCCGGCCAGAAGAACGCCACCGTCTCGGGCCCGTTCCCGGCGCCGTTCCCGGGTACGCAGTGCGCTCCGACGTCGCGCAGGACGTCCCTGAGCGGACGCTGACGAACCAGGCGGAACTCCGGTTCGCCCGTGGGTTCCCGGCGGCCGGGGCCCAAGGACCCGGTGTCCGGCGCAGGGTGTGCTGCCGCCAGCAGACCGGCGGCCCGCTCGACGACGATGTCGCGGTCCATCCCGCCGTACACGCAGACCGAGAAGAGGTGGGTCAGCAGCTCCGGATCGTGTTCCGCCCGCGCCAGGAGCTCCTGGGCCTCCGCCGAGGCGAGGCGGGCCGGTACCTCCTCGGCCGGCCGGGCCGCGCCCACAGCGCCGGGCCGGCACACGGTCTCCGCCGCCCGTGCCGCATACCCGGGCGGCAGCCCGGCGGGCAGGACCGAGGACAGGAAGTCCGGCCCGAGCGGCTCCAGAATCCGGGCACGGTCACGCGGGTCGGGGCAGCTGTCCGCGAAGTGGGTGGCGAAGACCTCGGCCGGGTCCGGCGGCCGGTGGCGTACGACCTGGCCGCCGAAGTCCCGCTCCAGGAACCGGGTCGGCCCCGGAACATCCGGAACCACGACGACCAGGTGCGCATCCGCCGCCGCCAGCGCCGCCTCCAGGTCGGACAGTTCCCAGGGCCTGAGCGTGAACGGGGCGCTCGGCTTCATGACCAGATAGCCGTGCACTCCGTGCGGCCGAGGGCGCCAGCGGGCCAGGTCCACCGCTCCGTCGATCCGGATCAGCGTCGGGTCGTCGTGCCGGTGGGCCAGCAGATTGAGCGCCAGCGTCAGTCGGCCCGTACCCGGTTCACCGACCAGGAACAGGATGCCCGACTCCAGCGCGACGAGACCTGCCGCGAAGGTCGCGGGCGGAACGAAACGGCGCCGGGCGTCCTGGAGATCCTTCGCCCGCACGGGCCCCTGGCGTACCGGTGTCCCCGGGCCGTCGAGGATCGCACCGGAGCTCGACACATTGCGCTGATCGCCCTGCACCACACCGGTGTTGACCGTGCCGTTCGGAGCCAGCACCAACATCCCGCGGTCCCGGTCGAGTTCGGGGAGAAGGTCCTTGAGGGCGCGGTCCACGGAGCTGGTGTCAGACGTCATCGTCGGCTCCCCGGACGTAGTCACCGGACACGGAGATGTCGCTCACGTGCTGCCCGCCGTGGACACAACCGGTGTTGATGACGCCTCGCGGGGCACTCAGCGCGGTGTACGACCTCGCGGGCACCGCCGGCTCGTCAGTGGTGGACCTGTCGTGGCGCAGGGACCGCAACAGCTCGCCGAGTCGGCCGAGTTCCTCGGGAGTGGGCACGCAACCCGCGCCGTGCAGTGCGTCGAGGACTGCTTCCACCGTGTGGCCGTCCTGGCCGGTCCGGCCAGGCGGCGGATGGATGATTCCGAGGTCCGCCGGCACATCGGCTCGCCGTGCACGACGAGTGCCACTCACGTTCTTCCGGTGTTCTCGCATGGCTCCCTCCGGGAGAGGGCCGGTCGGGCCGAACGGCCGCCGGCATTTTCCTTGGCGATCCGAGAATTCCGCGCCGAAGAGCCGGGATCCGCTCCCGCAGTGCAGAAGGGAGATGTCGGCCATCACATTCCGAACATTCGAACCACCGGTCGGCGACGGGGTTCTCCGGAACGGCCGTCAAGGGGCCGGGAACAGGAATTGAGTCCGGAATGTCACGGGTGATCCATAATCGAAAGGAGGCCGTGCCGTCGCGGGTGGGGTAATCGGCGGAAAGAGGAATCAGATATTCCGCATCGAGTGCAGACGTAATCCTCTAATGTGATCGCATGAGCGAAGAGAAGCGCATTTCGCCGGCTCGGGTCCTGCGTGAACTCGTGCCCGCGTCGGCATGGGAGGGCCTGGCGGGCTTTCCTCGGCGCCGGCATGAGGCGGGTGCGGTCCTGTTGCATCAGGGCGAGTCCGGTTCGCATGTACTTGCACTGATGCAAGGCATCGTGAAAGTGGTTCGCGGGGACCTCGACGGCAGGGACCGGCTGCTCGCCTTCCGGGGGCCCGGGGAGGTGCTGGGGGAGATGGCGGTGCGGGACGGCGGCGTACGGCTTGCCCATGTTCGGGCTGTTAGCAAGTGTGAAGTATCGGTGATTCCCGCGAGCGCCTTCCGGGGCTTCGTCAAGCAGCACGGCCTGGCGGATCAGCTTTTCCTGCATGCGGTGAGCCGACTGCGTGAGCAGACCCAGGCGTGCGAGGGAGAAATCGATCAGCGGCTCGCGGCGACGCTGCTCCGGCTGATCGAGATCTCCGGATCCCGCGCGTTTTCATTGACCAGGGAAGAGCTGGCGCAACACCTGGGAGTCGGCCGGAATTCCGTCACCAAGGTGTTGGAACGGTTCGGACCCCATCGGGTGCGGTTCGGAAGGACGCGCATCGAAGTCCTGGACAAGACGTACCTGCGCCGATTGCTCAACCATTCGGACGGCATCTGAACGACGGCGACTGTGGCGTGGATCACCGGTCTTCCGCACTGCGGGAGCGGAGCTCTCCCCGTCGCCCTGTGACGCTCACAGGGCGCAGAGACGAAGCACCGATTGATCGTCCGGGCCGGCGCGGACCCGGAGGGAACCTCGCAGAGGAGCGACGATGCACGAACAACAGACCGCACTGCCCACGACCACCGCGGCGCCCTACAGCCGCAGCCGTCCGCTGCCCCCGTGCCGGGGAATCATCGCTGTCGACGCCAAGGACTTCACCGGCCTCCCGGCGATCGAGCACGAGGCCGTCAGCCGGGCGGTGCCCGACTTGCTCAGGGCCTCATTGGACCGGGCGGGACTGGCGGAGCTGTGGACCGAACGCAGGTTCCCCGCTTCCACCGGTGACGGCTATGTCCTCGGGTTCGACCCGTCGTTGATGCCGTTCGTCATCCATCCCTGGCTGCTCACGCTCCAGGAAGTGCTGACCGAGATCAACATTCACGCCCTCGGGGCCCTGCCGATCCGGCTCCGCGTCAGCCTCCACATCGGTCCGCTCCCGGACACCGGAGACGAGTTCGGAGGCAATGGGACGGTCCGCAACGACACGCATCGCCTGCTCGACTCCCGCCCAGTGAAAGCCGTGTTGGCATCCTCCAAGGAGAACGTCACTCAGGTGGCGGCCATTCTGTCGGACCGCTGCTACCAGGATGCCGTCGCCAGTGGGTACACGGGCCGTCATCCGGACCACTTCATCGAAGTACCGGCAACGGTCGAGGGCAAGCGGTTCGCTCAGCGGGCCTGGATCCATGTGCCGATTCCCTCCGGTCCGCCGCACGGTCCGCACGCCGCCGACGACGCCGCGGACAAGGGCCCCGGCGCAGCCCGCGGCCCGGAGGGAGGAGAACGGCGTCACGGATCCGAAGGCGGCCGGGTGACGAACAGGGCCCCGAACGGAAACATCAACACCGGTACGGTGCACGGCAGCCAACGGGTCACGGTGACCCGGCACAGGAGGGACACCTGACGCCGGGGAACGGCCCCCTCACGCGTCCGGCACCCAGCTCCCGTGGAAGCCGAGGGGCACACGCCCCGGCAGGTGGACGCGGGCCAGCGGGCGGGCGGTGAAGTCCTGCGCGGAGAGGATCACCAGGTCGCTCGCGCCGCGGTCGGGGTTGTGCACATAGGAGAGCAGGTAGCCGTCGTCCTCGTCGCGGGCCCCGCGACGCGGCACGAACACCGGCTCGCCGGCCGCCGCACCGTCCGGGAAGCGGTGCAACTGGCGGCTGCCGCGCAGCATGTCGTGCTTGACCAGGCAGTTGGTGAACTTCTCGTCCGGCGGCACCCCGTCCACCGTCTCGTACGCGCGCCACATCTCCGCCGCGCTCGCCGTGTACGCGAAGCGGTGCCGCCGCGACACCAGGGCCTCGTTGACGCGGGGGAACTCCTGCGGCAGGTCGTCGACGCGGGTGCTGCGGACGCGGCCCGCGCGCAGGTCGATGGTCCAGCGGTCGAGCACCGGGGTGCCGGTCGCGGAGGGGCCGCCGTTGCCCCGGCCGGCGGCGTAGAACGGTGCGGGCATGGTGATGAGCTCCATGACGACGGTGTCGCCCTGGTCATAGGCGTTGAGCGTGTGCGAGTAGTACACCGGGTCGATCTCGAACCAGCGGGTGGCGCCGCCGGCCCGGGGCATGACCCCCACCCGCATCGGGTGCTTCGGGTTCCAGATGTACGGCACGAGTGCGCCCGCCTCGGCGGCCGCCATGTCGAAGGTGATCGGCACATCGACGATCACGACGTACTTCCCGGTCAGAGCGAAGTCGTGCATCATCGGGGCGTCCGCCACCGGGATCCTGCTGGTCCGCGCCACCCGTCCGGTCCGGTCGATCACCAGGTGCCGTACGTGGTCCCAGGTCGGGTAGTACGCCACCGCGTGCAGCTCGTCGGCCGCCACGTCGTACTTGGTGTGCGCGGTGAACGCGCCCTCCAGCGTGGAACGGAAGTCGTACGGGCGCACCGTGTTCAGCTCGCCGTCCAGTTCGTACGGCAGCGGCCCGCTCTCCTGGAGGGCCAGGATGCGCCCCTTGTACGGGATGACGTGCGTGTTGCAGGGGAAGTCGTCCGTGGGCACCTCGCCCGGGTACGGCTCGCCCAGTTTCCGCGCCACCTGCGAGGAGCGCACCCACCGGTTGCGGTACCACTCGGCGCGCCCACCGCGCAGCCGCACCCCGTGCACCATGCCGTCGCCGAGCATCCAGTGGTGGGCCCGCGGGTCCTCAAGCCCCAGCACATTGGGGCCGGTACGCAGATAGCGGCCGTCCAGATCGTGCGGGACCCGGCCGGTGACTTCGAGGCCGAACTCGGTGAGCTCCTCCGTGACCGGCGCGAACGCGCCCTCCAGGAACGGGTACGACCCGCCGCCCCCGGACGCCGTTCCACGGGTGGCGGCCTGCGCCTCGGTGGCCGAGTGGCCGAGGCCGTAACCTCCGACGACACTGCCGGCCGCCGCGAGCGCCGCCCCCCGGAGGATCCTTCGGCGCGTGTGACTGCTCATCGCTCTTCCCCGTCCGTGATCGGTGCCGGCGGTCCTCGCCGGTGCTGGGAAAGAGTCTGCTGCGCGGTCGGTTCCGCGTCAGTCGGCCTGGGGCCCCCGGCCCGGGGGGGGGGGGGCCCCCCCCCCCCCCCCGCCCCCCCCCCCCCCACCCCCCCCCCCCCCCCCCCCCCCCCCCCCCCCCCCCCCCCCCCCCCCCCCCCCCCACGT
>NZ_JBIDCA010000004.1:147404-520153 GCF_043204345.1 Streptomyces sp. NPDC047917 | reverse complement strand
GGGGGGGGGCGGGGTTTTTTTTTTTTTTGGGGGGGGGGGGGGGGGGGGCGCGGGCGGGGGGGGGGGGCGGGGGGGGGGGGGGGGCCCCCCCCCCCCCCCCGGGGCGGCCCCCCGGCCGACGATCCGGCCCGTACCCCCCGCGGGTCTCAGGACCGCTCCGGCGCGGGAAGATCCAGTGCCGCGGCGGCCTGGGCCGCCAGGTCCACAGCGACCAGACGCGCCTCCAGCGGCGCCGGGGCCGCGCCCGGCTCGGGCGTCATCATGAAGCGTCCCTGGTAGTGGCCATGGACGGTGGCCCTCAGCTCGATCTCGCCGTCCGGCCAGCCCTGCCGGTCCACGTCCCAGATCCAGCCCGGCACGTACACACTGCCGTCCGGGTCGAGGCGCGGCGGACGCCCGATGAGCGCCCCGTACTCGAAGCGGCACGCGCGCAGCTCCAGCACCTCGACCAGTTCCTGCCGGACGCGGTGGACCACATCGTCGGCGGAGTTGCTGAGCCTGGCCATCCGGGTCGTCCCGTGCAGCCGCTCCAGGTGGGAGGCGTCCGTGACCGCGACCCAGTGGAGCGTCCGGGCCCGTGCGGCCAGCTGGGACACGATCAGCCCGACGGCCAGGAGCAGCACGGCGGTCTCGATGTCGGCCCGGTCCTGGATGTGGAAGCTCTGGTACGGCTCGGTGTGGAAGAAGTCGAACCAGGCGGCGGCGGACAGCGCGGCGACGGCGCCCGCGAGGCGGCTCCCGAGTGCCGCGACGGCCACGACCGCGACGACCAGAAGCAGCGCGGCATTCGTGTGGGTGACGCTTGTACGGAAGGGGATCAGCGCCAGGGCCATGAGCAACGGGGCCAGTACCCCGGCCAGCACGGCGGCGGTGACCCGCGGGCCAGACCTCATGACGCACCTCGCAGGGCTCGGCGGAGCCTCTCTGCCTTCCAGCTTGCGTCCGGCGCGGCCGCGGCGGTACCGGCGGGCGGGGAACTTGACGGCTCGCTGATGCCGGGCGGGAGGTGCCCGGGGCAGAACACCGAGCAGACCGAGGAACAGGCCGCACGCCGCACGGCGGAGCAACCGGCCCTCTCACCGGTGTCCGCACGCCGCACGCCGCACGCCCTGCCCACCCCGCTCACCCCGCGGCTCGTAGGGGGGGGCAGGCCCGCCCGGCCGCCCTCACCGCGGGGTGGCGGCCCCCAGACCGAGGAGGTTCCGAGCCGTGAACCCGAGCAGCCTGCGCGCGGCCGAGGTGTCGACCGGAGCCGTGCGCCCCGGGATCGGGCACCGCAGCTCGGTGGTGGGGTGGTAGCGGCGCAGCAGTTCCTCCGTCGGGTAGGGCACGATGATCTCCGGGGCGCAGAGATGTACCGTGTGCGCCGCGCGGCCGGGCACGTCCAGCGCCAGCAGTGCGGCCCTCGCCGCGTCATGGACCTCCAGGTACGTCCACAGCTCCCTTGCCCCCGCGGCCGGGTCGGCCGTGAGCCGGGCGGCGTGCGCGTGCAGCCGTTCCTCGAAGCCGCCCACGTACGGATATCGCAGGCACACCACACTCATCCCGTGCCGCCGCGCCATCATCTGCGCCGTCAGCTCGTCGACCTGTTTGGAGAGGCCGTAGGGATCGGCCACCTGGGAGGCCATCGCCTCGTCGACCGGTGCGTACGGCGGATGCGGATCCTCGGCATCCGTCCAGGGCAGGCCCGTGACCCCCCAGGAACTCGCCACCGCCGCATGCCGGATCCCGGCCCGGCCGGCCTCCTCCAGGACGGTGAAGGTGGAGAGGCTGTTCCCCGCGAAGACCTCGAACGCGGTGTTGCGCGCGGGAGTCGGGATCGCCGCCAGGTGGATGACCGCGTCGGCACCCTCCAGAGCCGCCCGCACGGTCTTCGCGTCGGCGGCGTCACCGGTCACGACCAGGCGCGCCGCGAGATCACCCGGGTCATCGAGGACCAGGGCGTTCACTTCGATACCGCGCTCGGCGAGCAGCGCGAGGACCGCTCGCCCGATCCGTCCGGCGGCCCCGGTGACCATCGCTCTTTCGGCCATCCAGTCACTCTCCTGCGTCGGTGCTTCTACTCGTAGGCGCGCACGGCGACGATGTGCGCCGCCGCCGCCCCGTTGGTGGCTTCGACGACGACCCGGATCGCCGATGTGGTGACCGGCTCCGCCGGCGTGTGCGTCTCGCGCCGTCGCCGATTCTGCGACGCACGGGCGATGACGCGCCAGGTGCCGTCAGTATCCAGTGCCTCGACGCGGTAGTCGCGAAGGAGGGTGGGGAGGACGTCGAAGGGTGTGCGGTGGTGGTGCAGGTTGATCAGGTCCTCGTTGACGTCGTCGTCGGCGATGACCTCGATCCGGCCCAGCGTGACCGGTTCGGGCCAGGCCAGCTCCAGCCAGGGGCCAGGGGCGTCCGCCAGTGGTGCGGAGACCCACATGTGCGGTCCCGCGTACGGGCGGGCGTAGCCGTCGGTGGCCTTGGCGGGGGAGTAGGCCGCGGTCTCTCCCGTACGGAAGCAGAATGTGCGGCGCAGCAGACCCGTGTCCGTCCACTCGCGCAACGGCTGCGGCGATTCGTCCGACGGGCGCAGCGGGACGCGGGTGAGGCACAGGACGCCGGGGGTCGGACGGTCGGAGCGGTGCAGGGCGAGGGCGTCGTTGGCGCGGACGACCAGGAAGGCGTTGCGCGGGGTTTCGGGAGACCAGTCCAGGCCCGTCTTGAGCCACTGCCGGGCACCGGCGGCGACGGGCAGGGTGACGGAGTCGACGAGGCGGCGCGGGACGTAGTTCTGGCCGAGTTCGGGGTCGTACAGCTCGATCACGATCTCGGTGTCGCGGTCGGCGTCGACGAGCAGCTCCACCCCGGAGAGGTCCGGGTCCGCGGGGAGGACGAGTCCGGCGTCCGCCGCGAGCGGCCACAGCTCGTCGGAGTCCTCGACCGCCAGGCAGCGCAAGGCGGACGACGCGGTGGCCGTCGCCCGCAGCGCCAGGTCCTCCGGGTCCGTCGAGGCGAGGCCGATGAGCGAGGCGTCCTGACGCAGCAGCGCCCTGTGCAGTTCGGGTACGGGGAGTTCGCGCGGGGTGACCTCCTCGGTGGCGCAGAGCGCGGCGGCGGTGCCGGCCGCCTGGCCGATCGTGGCGCAGGTCGCCATGACGCGGGTGGAGCCGAAGGCGACGTGGCTGGCGGAGATGTTGCGTCCGGCGAGGAGCAGGTTGGTCGTGTTCACCGAGTACAGGCTGCGGTAGGGGATGTGGTAGATCCCGTCCGCGTAGCGCTGTTTGGCGCCGCCCTCCTCGGCGTACATGCCCTTGGGCGGATGCAGGTCGATGGACCAGCCGCCGAACGCGACCCGGTCGTCGAACTCGGTCTGGCCGAGGATGTCGCCCTGGTGGAGCACGTAGTCGCCGAGGAAGCGCCGGTACTCGCGCTTGCCGGGCACCGAACCCACCCACTCCAGCGTCATGTTCGCCGCGTCGAACTCGCCGGAGTTCTTGATGTGGTCCCAGATGCCGTGGATCACCGCCCACAGCTCGTCGCGGATGCGTTCGTTGTCGTGGACGGTGTCGAGCTCGCCGCCGAACTCGATCCACCAGTACGCGCAGCCGTTGTCACCGGACTTGATGACGCGGCGCTGCGGGATGGAGGTCTCGGCGATGTTCTTGGCGAAGTCCGGCGGTACGAACTTGACCGGGTGGCCGGCATCCTTCGTGTAGAAGAGGAGAGTCGATCCCAGAGTGATGTCGTCGGCCGCCTCCGGAGCCCATGACTCGCCGTACTCGGCGCGGGATTCCCGGCCGATGCGGTGGTGGGCGCCCGCCAGGTGGCCGATCAGGCCGTCCCCCGTGCAGTCGAGGAAGAGGCGGCTCTCGAAACGTATCCGCCGCTCCGAGCCCATCATCCAGCCGGTGACCGAGGTGATCCGCCGGGCCTCGTCCGGACCTTCGGCGTCGACCTCGCGCACGTCGGTGTTGAGGTAGAGCGTGATGCCGGGCTCGGCGCGCACGGCGTCCAGGACCACGGAGTCCCAGTAGTAGGGGTTCCCGTCGGGGTTGCGGAACTGGTTCTCCACGAGCAACTCGCCCATGATGCCGCCCTCACGGGCATGGTGATTCTTGCCGTGGCCGGTCGCTCCGCACACCCAGACCCGGACCTCGCTGCTCGCGTTGCCGCCGAGCACCGGCCGGTTGTTGACGAGTGCCACGGTACGGCCCAGCCGGGCTGCGGCGATCGCCGCGCAGACCCCGGCCAGGCCGCCGCCGACGACGGTGATGTCGTGCCGTGCGGTTTCGTTCCTCATGCTGTACGTCACTTACTTCCAGTCGGGATTGGCGGCGAGGCCGTAGTAGATGCGCGGGGCACCGTCGAGGGTGAGGGTGACCTTGCCGTTGGAGGCCTTCAGGGAGCGCTCCTGGCCGATGCAGTTCAGCTCCCGCACCGTGCCGTCGACCGTCCCCGCGTGTGCCACGACCGGGGTCCTGGTCGTCCAGGTGTCGACCCAGGGCTCGGGCGACGCGTACCAGGGGTCCTCGCCGTGATCGGGGTTGAGGACGTATCCGTCCTTGCGGCTCCAGATGACCGAAACGGGTCCGCCGGGGGTGGTGAAGAGGAGCCCCTTGATGTCCTGGTCGGCGAAGGCGAGATGCCGGACGAAGTCGGCCTCGTCCAGGACCCGGGCGGCGGTCGCGTAGGCGAGGAGCGAGGGCTTGGCGCTGGTGTCGCGGTTCATCAGGCCGTAGTGGTACTCGGGGTTGGCCGGGTCGGCCTCCTGCGGGTGGTACAGCACCGAGTCGTGCAGCTGGTACCAGTTGACGGCGCGTACGTTCTCGGACTTGGCGAGGGCGAGCGTGAGCAGGGTGTTCTCGGCCGCGTGCCGGTAGGTGTCGCTCCACCACGCGTTGGGGCGGGTCGGTGCGTACGCCTCGGTCAGCCACAGCTCCTTGTCGCCGCCGTACTCCTGAAGGACCTGGTTCGCCTTGCGCAGCGCGCCGAGGAAGTTCCAGTACGTGCCGGACGGTCCTTGTGTCCATTCCTCGGGCGGCGGCGCGAAGTCGGGCGTGAAGTTGCCGCGACCGGGGTGGAAGGCGAAGGCGTCGATGAGGTCCCAGCCGCCCGCGGCACGGAAGTTCTCGGTCCACACGTAGTCCATGCCGCCGAGGCCGGCGTTCATGACCTTCATCCGGGAGCCCGCCGCGTCCAGGCGCGTGGTGACCTGGCGCAGACCGTCCCGGACGTAGGCGTCGGCGCCGCGGCCCGACATCCAGGGCTGGTTGACCTCGTTGCTCACCTCGAAGTACGCGGCCTCGGCGTCCAGGGCCTTCGCGACATTCGTGTCGGCCCAGGCCGTGATCTGCTCCGGGCTGCCGCCCACGGGGATGCCGCTCAGCTCCACGTTGTGCCCGATGCCGTTCGCGTCCAGGGTGGCGGTGTCGATGCCAGGGGCGCCCGCGTAGGCGATACGGATCCACTTGATGCCGAGCGTCCTGACCAGCCCGAGCACGGCGTCCTTGCCGGGCTTGAGCAGCCAGGGGTAGTTGGCGAGGCCGAACATCGACTCCTTGCCCGCCTTGTACACGAACTCCGGGAGCACGCTCAGGTTCGTACGGGCCAGTGCCCGGTCATTGCCGCTGACCACCTCCACCCCGGTGAACACGATGTTCTGCGAGGGCGCGGTCAGAGGAAAGGAGGGGTTCCAGGCGGCGCCCGCCGCGAGACTCCTGCAGAGCGTTCCTCCGGCGATCCTCCTGCCGCCGAAGTCCCGCGCCCACCAGGTGAGCGTCACCTTCCTGGCCGTGGCGGAGCCGTTGACGACCTGCGCCTTCAGCGTCATGGTCTGCCCGGCCGTCTTGTAGAGGTTGAACGGCTGGTCGGTCCACACCTCCACGCCGAGCGGGCGCCCGGCGGCGAGTGCTCCCGCCCCGCGCGGCCGCAGATCACCGAGGACCAGATCGGCCTCGGTGACCGCGGTGCCCGCGCCGGTCGGGGTGCCGGGGGAGTGGACCCATGTGGCGTTCGTGTTCGCGGGGTTGGTGGCCGGGAGGCAGAAGAAGCCCTTCGACCCGGCCCACGTCTCCACGTACGCGCCGCCCGCGTTCACCTCGTACGGAATGCCGCCCCGGGGGTCCTTCTCCCAGACGGTCAGGGCTTCGTACGACTCCGCCGCGCTCGCTTCGTACACCGTGCGGGAGAACATGAAGCCGGCCGGTGTGAGCGTGCCGGAGCCGGCGACCTCCCACTTCATGTGTGCCTTGCCAGGAGTGACGTCGAAGGTGCCGCGCACCGTGACGCCGGACGCGCCGCTCCCCATCGTGTAGGTGACCTGAATCGCGGGCCGCCCGTCCGGGAGCGTGATGTGGGCGGGGGTGCCGCCGAAGGTGCGTTGCTGGCCGAGCGCGGTGTCCTTGATCATGAAGTGGCTGAGCAGGATGCGGTCGGTGCCCGCACCGTCCCGGACGAGGACGCTGCCGTCGCCACGACCGACCAGGGTGATGCCGTCGGCCTCGATGGTGACCGGGTCCGCGGCGTACGCGGGAACGGTCGGCAACAGCGCGGCGCCGGTGGCGACGGCCGTGCCCTGGATGAATCTGCGCCGGGCGACTGACATGGAGGTGCCCTTCTCTTGGTCGGGGTGTTCCGGATGCTCCGGAGAGTTCGAAGCGGAAGGTGCGGAGAGGGAAGCCGGGGCACGGCCGCCGGCTCAGGTGGACGTCAGCCCTTGACCCCGGTGAAGCCGAGCCCGGCGACGATGTACTTCTGGCAGACGACGAAGACGAGCACCGGCGGGGCGACCGCGAGCACCATCGTGGCGATCAGCTGGTCCTGCGGAGCCTGGGTGGCGAGCTGGGACAGCGCGACGCTGATCGGCTGCCGCTCGGGGTCGGTGATGGCCACCAGCGGCCAGATGAAGTCCTTCCAGGAGTGCATCACCGCGAGCAGACTGATCACGGCGAGCACCGGCTTGCTCATGGGCAGCACGATCTTGGTCAGCAGCTGCCGGGTACTTGCCCCGTCGACCCGCGCCGCGTCGAACAGCTCCTTCGGCAGGGCGTCGAAGAACTGCTTGGCGAGCAGCACCGTGAAGGCGTTCGTGCCGGCCGGCAGCCAGATCGCCCAGTAGGTGTCGCCCAGGTTGAGGTGGAGGAACGGCAGATCGATCACGGTCATGAAGAGGCTGACCATGTTCACCGTGTACGGCACGAACATCGTGGCGAGGATCGCCCCGTAGACGACCTTGCCGAACTTCGGCCTGAGCACCGAAAGGGCGAAGCCCGCCGTGGCCGAGACGAAGAGCTGCACGAACCACGATCCGCCGACCACCAGGAGGGTGTTCATCAGATAGCGGCCGACACTCAGATCGGTGTACGCCGTCGAGAAGTTGCCCAGGGCCGGCCGGTCCGGCCAGAGGGCCAGGGGCTGGGTCGTGAGCTCGGTGGGCGGGGAGACCGCGCCCTTGACCATCCAGTACAGCGGTCCGATGCCGATGAGCAGCAGCAGGATCAGGGTGAACACCTGGACGGAGCGCACTGCCGCGCGCACGCCGGGGCGTTGGCGGTCGTTGGTGGAGACGAAGGTGGTGAGCGTGGTCATGACGTGCTCCAGCTGCGGGTGGCCCGCAGATAGACCGCGGAGAGCAGGGCGAGGGCGAGCACCATCAGGAAGGAGAGCGCGGCGGCCTGGCCGTACTCGCCGTCCTGGAAGGCGTACCGGAAGATCAGCAGCAGGACCGTGAGGGTGGAGTTCTCGGGCCCGCCGCCGGTGAAGACGTACGGCTCGGTGAAGACCTGCACCGTGTTGATCAGCTGGACCAGCAGCAGCAGTCCGATGACGGACCGGAGCTGAGGCAGCATCACGTGCCAGATGCGCCGCCAGATGCCGGCACCGTCCATCTCGGCGGCCTCGTAGAGTTCGCCGGGGATGCCGACCATCGCCGCGAGGTAGATCAGGACGGCACCGCCCATGCCCGCCCAGGTGGCCTCCAGGACCAGCGAGAGCATGGCGCTGTCGGAGGACTCCAGCCACGAGTACGGGCCGAGCCCGATCTTGCCGAGGGCGTTGTTGAAGAGCCCGCTCCCGGGATCGTAGAACCACTTCCAGAGCAGGATCGCCACGACCGGCGGGATGACCACCGGCAGATACACCAGGAAGCGGTAGACGCCCGCGCCCCGCCGCACCGTCGACATGATCGCGGCCAGGACCAGCGGCGCCGGGAAGCCGATCAGCAGGCCGAGGGCCACGAAGAACAGGGTGTTCCCGACAGCGGTCCCGAGCAGCGGATCGTCGAACAGGGCGCGGAAGTTGTCCAGACCGATCCAGACCGCGGGCTCGACGAGGTTGGTCTTCTGGAAGCTGAGCAGCAGGCTGCGCGCGATCGGCCACCAGGCGAAGAGCCCGAAGATCAGCAGCGCGGGGACGAGGAACAGCCAGGCGGTGAACTGCTTGCGGGCGCCGGTGCCACGCTGCCTGGGCAGGGTTCGCGGCACGGGCTCCTTGGACACGGCGGCCGGGCGCCGGGACGGAGTGAGCAGAGCCATGGGCCGGCTACTTCTGGTCCGCGGCGAGCTTGGCATTGACGTCCTTCTCGGCCGAGGCCAGCAGGGCGTCGATGTCGGCGTCGCGCTTGGTGAGCACTGCCTGGACCACCGGGTCGAGCACGGTGTACAGCTTCTGCGCCTGGTACGGCGGCTCCGGCTTCAGCTTCAGGGTGGAGAGGCCGTCGATGTACGGCTTGAAGTTCTGGAGTTTCACATTGACGTACGGCTTGATCGCGGCGTCGATCTCGGTCTGCCGCTTCCTGTCGAAGACCGGCAGGGTCGGCACGCCCACCGCGGACTTCGGGTCGGCGGAGAGCGCCTTGGCCTGCTCGGCGGCGATGTCGGTGCTGTACTGCGGCTTGGCGTAGGCGAAGGTCAGCCAATCCACGGCCGCTGCCGCGTGCTTCTTGTCGGCGGACTTCGGAACCATGTAGATGTCGCCGCCGGTGAGTGTCGCGTCGCCGCCGGACTGCGGCATCGGGGCCACTCCGAAGGCGTCGGTGTTCTCCATACCGAACTGCATCTTCGCCAGCCGGTACGTTCCCGGGCTGCCCATGAACATGCCGACCTGTCCGGCCGCGAACTGCTTGATCACGTCGTTCTGATTGTTGAGAAGGGTCTTGCCGAGCGAGTCGTCCTTCCAGCGCATGTCCTTGAGCAGGCGCAACGCCTGCTTCGTCGGCTCGCCGGTGAGCGTGGCGGTGTACTTGCCACCCTGCTCCTTCTCCAGTTCGCCACCGAAGGCGTACGACAGCATCGTCAGCTGCCAGCCGCCCTGGTTGTCCTTGGACTCGTGGACGAAGCCCGCCTTGCCGGTCCGGTCGCCGATGCTCTTGGCGGCGGCGCGGACCTGCGCCCAGGTGGTCGGCGGCCTGTCGGGGTCCAGGCCGGCCTTCTCGAAGAGCTCGCGGTTGTAGACCAGTCCCTGGGCGTACGGATTCTGCGGGACGCCGTACACGTCGCCGGCGCTGTCGGTCAGCGGCTGGAGCACCTGGGGGTTGAACTCCTTGAAGTGCTTCCACTCCTTGAGCTGCCCGGTGATCGGCTGCACCTGCTTCTGCTGGATCAGCCGCTGCGGCTCGGTCAGCGGCACCTTGATGACGTCCTCGACATTGCCGCCGGACAGCTTCGCGGAGAACGTCAGCGGGTCGAAGACCGTGGTCGAACCCTTGACCTTGATGCCCGGGTGGGCCTTCTCGAAGTCGGCCACCTGCTTCTTGAACAGGGCGACCCCCGGCTTGTCGGTGGCCGGCGGCATGCCCTGCACCCGCAGTACGAGATCGCCGCCCCCGCCGGCGCTGCTCGGGGTGAGGGAGGAACAGCCCGCGAGGGTCGCGGTCAGCGCCATGCAGCCAAGTATGGCAGCACAGCGGGAGTTTCTGGGCATAACGGGCTCCAAGAAGGGCAGGAGTGGGCTCGGTGCGGTGCAGCGCGGTGTTGTGCGGTGCTTTGCTCGTTGTGGTGGTGTGCGCCGCGGGTGTGTCAGTGGGCGGGTGCGGGACCCGTCGAGGCTCGGGGGATCAGTCGGGAGCCGATCTCCACGAAGGGGGAGGTGGCATCGGGCCCCCGTCCGGTGCGGCCTGTTGTGTTCGCGATCGTCTCGATCAGGAGGTCCCCCGCACGCGTGGCGATCTCTTCGGGGTCGATCCGGATCGTGGTGAGGCTGGGGGTGGAGACGGAGGCGAGCAGTGTGTCGTCTATGCCGATGACGCTGACGTCGCGCGGCACGTTCACGCCGAGATTGGCCATCTGGTGCAGCACGCCCAGGGCGACCAGGTCGTTGTGGGCGATCACGGCCGTCGCCTCGTGGGCGGCGACGAGGGTGGCGGCGTGCACGCCCGTCTCGAACCGGGGCTCGTACGGCCCGAGTTCGGACAGCGAGAGGTCGAGCGCCTCGAAGGACTCCTGGATGGACTTGCCGCGGCTCAGCTCGGCACGGGACGCGTTGATGAAGACGCAGCGCCGGTGGCCGTACGCCTTCAACTGTTCGGCGGCCTGCGCGATGCCTGCCGCCAGTGAGATCCGGACCTCGGGGATGCCCGGTACATGGCGGTTCACCACCACCAGCGGCATCCGGCCCGCGAGTTCGTGGAGCCGGTCCTCGGTGAGGGTGGAGGCCCACAGGATCAGGCCGTCGACCCGCTTCGACACGGCCGCGATGGCCGCCAGTTCGTCGGCCTCGCGCTCGTCGCTGTCGGCGACCAGAACCGTGTAGCCCAGGTGCCGGGCGCGGGCCTGCATCGCCTTGATGATCGGCGGGAAGAACGGGTTGGCGATGTCCGGGACGATCAGACCGAGTGTACCGGTGCCGCCGCCGCGCAGTGAACGGGCCGCCGGGTTGGGGGAGTAGCCGAGCCCGGCCGCGGCGTCGAGGATGCGCTGCCGGGTCGTCGGCTGCACCTGGTCGGGTGCGGTGAACGCACGGGACACCGTCGACACCGAGACGCCCGCGGCGCTCGCCACCTCCCGGATCGTTACTGCCACGGGTGGGCCTCCTCGTCGTCCTGAGCCGGGGGATCCCGGCTCTCTCGCATCTGGATCCTGCGAATGCGGTTGATGTTTGCGAACGTTCCCGTGATGTGTCAAGACGTGTGTCAGGAGTATTTCTCCGAGGAAAACCTTCTGTGTGCACGGGTCTTGCCCTGCGGCCGAACTGCTGCCAATGATGTGTTCCCAAGAACTGCACTGAAATTGCGGGAACGTTTTCATAGAGGAGTGGCATGAAGATCACCGGCCTGGAAGTGCTGACTCTCCCCGACCACGGCGACAGCATGATGCTGGTCGTGGTCGACACCGACGAGGGCATCCACGGTCTGGGCGAGGTCGGCATCAGGTCGCGTCAACGAGCGGTCGCGGGCGGTCTCGACCACCTCGCGGAGTTGATCGTCGGCGAGGACCCGCGACGCATCGAGCACCTCTGGCAGGTGATGTTCCGGCGCGGGTTCTTCCCCGCCGACCGCATACTCGGGGCCGCCATCGCGGCGGTGGACGTGGCACTCTGGGACATCCGGGGCAAGGCGCTCGGCGTTCCGGTGCACGAACTGTTCGGCGGCCGGGTGCGTGATCACGTACCCGCCTATGTGCATGTCGGCGACGGCTACCACGACCGCGAGTGGTTCCTGGACCGCTGCCGCGGCCTGGTCGCCGAGGGCTGGCGCCATCTGCGGTTCGCCTCGCCGCACGACGCCGACGGTACGCTCGACGCCCGACGCTGCCTGCGTGACTCGGTCGGCATCTTCCACGAGGTCCGGGACGCGGTCGGCGACGAGGTGGAGTTGATCCTCGACGTCCATACCCGCCTGGATCCGCCGGAGGCGCTGACCCTGTGCCGGGAGATCGAGGCTGCCCGCCCGTACTTCGTCGAGGACCCACTGCGCTGTGAGAACCCGGACAGCTACCGCATGCTGCGGGCCCGCACCGGTGTGCCGCTGGCCGCAGGTGAGCAGTACGGATCCAAATGGGAGTTCAGGACACTCATCGAGGACGATCTCATCGACTACGCGCGAGTGGACGTCGGGGTTGCCGCGGGCCTGACCGAGGCGAAGAAGATCGCGGCGATGGCGGAGACCCACCACATCAAGCTCGCCACCCACAACCCGCTCGGCCCGGTCACCGCCGCCTCCTCGTTGCAGCTCAACCTGACCTGCCCCAATATGGCGATCCAGGAGCACCAGACCGACCCCGACCCGGCCATCGCCGCCCTCTTCACCGCGAGGCCGACGATCCTGCCGGGACGGGTGGAGCTGAGTGAACTGCCGGGCATCGGCGTCGACATCGACCGGGAGGCGGCGCGCCGTTACCAGGCCGCGGCGGCCGAGCGCCCGCACCTGCGCACGGCGGACGGGGCGTTCACCAACTGGTAGCCGGGCGGATCCGGCCGGTTCCGGGCGGCCGCGCGGTCCCGAGCACGGGCTCCGAGCACAACCTTTGAGCACAACCTCCGAGCACGACCTCAGACTTCAGAAGCGAGGGCAACTCCGTGGTGTCATTCACAAGAGCCGCGAGACCGGTCGAACTGGTCCTTGTCGGCACAGCGTTCATGGGTGTGCTGATAGGCGCGTCGGCGACGCCGGCCGGCAGCCAGGAACGCGAGAAGCTACAGGTGAGCGCCGTGTCGTCGCGGCCCGGCACGGTGTCGGGGGACGACGCCCTGATACGCGTCGAGGTGCCCGCCTCCGTGGCGGCCGACGGAGTCCGGGTCGAGGTGGCGGGCCGGGACGTGACGTCGAGCTTCCGGCCCTTTGGCGACCATGCGCTGATGGGCGTGGTGAAGGAGCTGTCCAAGGGTGACAACACACTGACGGCCCGGGCTCCGGGCGCCGACGCCGGACAGCTGACCCTGAAGAACCACCCCATCACGGGGCCGATTTTCGCGGGCCCGCACGAGCAGCCGTTCGTCTGCGACACCGCCGAGTTCAAGACGGTGACCGGCGACACCCTCGGGCAGCCGCTCGACGAGGACTGCTCGGTCAGGACCCGCGTCGACTACATGTACCGCACCACGGCCGGCAAGTTCCTTCCGCTGCCCGACGAGAGTGCCCGGCCCGCCGACCTGGCCACGGCAACGATGAGCACGGGCAAGAAGGTGCCCTACATCGTCCGTGTCGAGACCGGCACCATCAACCGGGGCATCTACGAGACGGCCGTGCTGCACGATCCGCAGTCCGCCGACCCCGACCCGCTGCAACGCGAGCCGGGCTGGAACGGGCGCCTCGTGTACGGCTTCGGCGGGGGCTGCAACGGCGGTTGGTACGTCCAGGGCCGAAACACCGTCGGCATCATGAACGACACGTACCTGAGCAAGGGCTACGGCGTCGCCTCGTCCACACTGAACGTCTTCGGCAACAACTGCAACGACGTGCTGGCGGCCGAGACCATGAGCATGGTCAAGGAACGCTTCGTGGAGACGTACGGCGAACCGGCCTTCACCATCGGAAACGGCTGCTCCGGCGGCTCGTACCAGACCCATCAGATCGCCGACAACTACCCGGGTCTGCTGGACGGCATCCTCTCCGGCTGCAGCTTCCCCGACGTCGGCTTCGGGACGATACAGACGCTCAGCGACGCCCAGCTCCTGAACCACTACTTCAAGGAAGTCGCACCGGACGCGTTCACCGAGGAGCAGCAGCGGGCGGTCTCCGGGTTCGGCAAGTGGGAGAGCATCGGCAGCCTGGCCCGGGCCGCCGGTCGCATCGACCCCACGGTGTACTGCCCGGCCCAGCTGCCCGCGGCACAGCGCTACAACCCCGGCACCAACCCGGACGGTGCCCGCTGCGACGTCTACAGCCACACCGTGAACGTCTACGGCGAGGTGCCGGAGACCGGGAAGGCGCGCAGGCCGCTCGACAACACCGGTATCCAGTACGGACTTGAGGCCCTGAACAAGGGGACCATCGACATGGCCCAGTTCATCGACCTGAACCGGCGCATCGGCGGCCTCGACGACGACGCCAAGCCCGTCGCGGGGCGCACCGTCGCCGATCTCAAGGCGGTACGGCTCGCCTACCGCACGGGCCGGATGCTGAACGGCGGCGGTGGGCTCGCCGACGTCCCGATCATCGACTACCGCGACTACACCGACGACGCGGCCACCGGCGACATGCACATGCGCTTCCACTCCTTCTCCACCCGGGCGCGCCTGGACAAGGCCAACGGCACCCACGCCAACCAGATCATGCTCACCCGCTCCAGCGGGCACGGATTCACCCTTGCCGGGATGCTGTCCGACATGGACCAGTGGCTCACCGGCATCAAGGCGGACTCCGGCGACGAAGCCCCCATCGAGAAGATCGTCCGCAACAAGCCGCAAGGTCTTACCGACGCCTGCTGGACCCGTGGCATCGGTGCGAAGAAGATCGAGGAGCCCCAGGTCGAGGGCATCGACAACACCGAGTGCAACACCCTCTACCCGGTGTGGACCTCGCCGCGGATGGTCGCCGGGGCCGATGTGGCCAACGACATCGTCAAGTGCCGCAAGCGTCCCGTGGACCGCTCGGACTACCGAGTGCCGGTGACCGAAGACGAGTTGAAGGATCTGCGGGCGGTCTTCCGGGACGGTGTCTGCGACTGGTCCAGGCCCGGGGCGGGCCAGCAGGGCCTCGCCGGCACATGGCTCTCCTTCGACCAGGAGTGACGGCGACGCCGAGCTGAGCCGACACGGGGCAGGCACGAATGAGGGGCCCTCGGAGCGTGGACGCAGGAAGCCACGCTCCGGGGGAGGGGGCACCTCACCACGTCGGTGGGGGCGTCGGCGTCCGCCCCGACGTGAGCACGGCCGGTCACGACACCGGGGCGCCGATCCCGGCTGATGCGGAGGAGGCGAGTGCGGCGGATGGCATGGGATCTCTCACGCGGTGACCGTCATCGACCGGGAGGGTGACATGCTTCGGGTGTGCAACCCCCTGGGGCTCGACCACCTGGGCCGGCGGGGACGACTTCATCAACGGTCACACGGGCAAGGCTTCCGACAGTGAACTCCCCAACGCGTACAGCGTCTGTCTTCCGCGGTGGCCGGGGCGGTGCCGTGCTCGCGGCGGCCGCGCTGGCCGCTCTCGCCACGGGCTGCGGCCCGGGTACCGACGAACCGGCCGGCGGCGCCACGAGCGACGCGAGCCGCCCGGTGAACGACACCAGCATCACCGCCGAGCCGGGTGAGCGCTTCACGCTCACCGTCGACCAGAACGCCTCCACCCGCGAGTACTGGTATCTGGTCGACCCCGAGCCCGACAGCTCGGTGCTGGTCAGCCGTGGCCGGCACCAGTCGTCGGGTTCCGGCGACGAGCCGGCGCCCGGTGCCGGCAGCCGGCTCACCTTCACCTTCGAGGCCAAGGGCAGGGGGACCACCCGGTTCACGCTGCTGCACTGCACCTCCACCACCTGTCAGGGCAACAACTCCACGCTGCCTCCCGGGACGACCGGACCTTCCGCGACCCCGGCCACGGGGGCGGCCACCCCCTCCCAGGCCCCCGAGCGCATCACCTACACCGTCACCGTCGGCTGAACCACAGCGGACCGACCGGACGAGCCGAGACACCACAGGCCCCGCCACGAACGACGACGCCCCGTACCCGCCGGACCGCAACGACGACCAGCCGGACCGGCTCGCCAACACTCGTGCAGTTCGTGGGCGTGATCAAGTGGAACGCCGGCACGTCCGTGCGCTCTTCCGCGGGTTCTACGGCTTCGGGGGCGCGCCGGCCAGGACTTCCACCTCGCCCGTGTCGAGCGAGTAGTAGGCGCCGACCACGGCCAGGGAGCCTTTGGCCACGAGCGGGGCCAGGTCCTGGTTGGAGCGCAGGCCGGCCGCCGTCAACTCGACCTGTGCGCGGGCCATGGTCTCGACCGGATCGGAGCCGCCCTCCCGGACCGCCTGCTCGTAGGCCGGCCGCAGAGCCCTGGCGATCGCATCCAGATTGCCGGAGAGCGGCTTGCCGTCACGGATGGATCTGTACGCTGCCGCGACGGCGCCGCAACGCTGGTGCCCGAGGACCACGACGAGGGGAGTGCCGCTCGTCATGGGCCCGTACTCCACCGACCCCGTGACCACCGGACCGACCGCCTCCCCTCCTGTGCGCATCACGTAGAGGTCACCCAGTCCGGTGTCGAAGAGGAGTTCCGGGGGCACCCGGGAGTCGATGCAGGAGAGGACCGCGCCGAAGGGCTCCTGCTTCTGGGCCACGAACTCGCGTCGGTTCGGATCCCGGTCGGGATGCCGAAGCTCTCCGCTCACCCAGCGTTCATTGCCGTCCATCAGCCGCGTGAATGCCTCGGTGGGCGTGCTCGGCCGCGCGTTCGGCGACGTACTGGCCGCCCGCGGTGTGGCGCTCGTCGAGGAGCAGCCCGTGAGCGCGACCGAGGCGGCCACGAGTCCGCCCGCGAGAAGCGCTCTTCGATCCGGGTGTTCCGATCCGTCCATCGGCGCTGTTCCCTTCAGTCCGCCGAGATGGATCCGTACATCTCGGCCAAAGCGATTGTTCAACGATGTGTGGGAGCACCTCGACAGGCGCGAGCGGGTGCGGGCCGCTGCGCCACCGACGGCCCGCAGAACCGACTCGGGTGGCTGAGTGCCTGAGGCGCGTGCCGGGCCTGCGGAACGTGAGCCCGCGCGGCGCCGCCGCCGTCGGCATCGCGCAGGTGAAGTCCGGTGCGCGGCGCTCGCCCCAGCGGTGCGTCAGGATCTTCGGAGCACTTCTATTCGGACAGGTGGTAGATGGCCAGGGCCGCAGTGTCGTCGTGGAGGTGGTTGTCGCTGTAGACGAGGAGATCGTGGTGGAGGCGGTCGAGGAGTTCCCGGGGCTGGAGAGGGCCCCAGGAGAGGACACGCCGGCGGAGGGGGTAGAAGGCCCCGGTGCGGTCGCGGGCTTCGGTGACACCGTCGGTGTAGAGCAGCAACTGGTCGCCGGGACCGAAGGGGTACTCATCGATGCGGTAGGTCTCCGGCAGGTGCATGCCCAGGTTCAGCGGCGGTGCGGGGTCGCCCGCCGCCAGTTCGGTGACCGCGTCGGAGCGGATGAGGAGGGGCGGTGGGTGGCCGCAGTTGACGATGCGGACCACATGACGGCGGGGGATCTCCGCGAAGACAGCGGTGACGAAGCGTTCGCCCACTTCGTTTCCCGCCAGGCGGGCGGCTCTGCGATTCATGCTCGTCTCCGCCCGGCGGGCGACGGCGGCGAGGTCGGGTTCGTCGTGGGCGGCCTCGCGGAAGGCGCCGAGGAGGGTGGCGGCCGTCTCGACGGCGGGAAGCCCCTTGCCGCGGACGTCGCCGATGATGACGCGCAGTCCGTACGTGGTGGGGACGGCCTCGTACAGGTCACCGCCGATGCGTGCTTCCGCAGCGGCGGACAGGTAGAGGGTTTCGACCAGAAGTGGGCCGATGCGGTGCGGGACCGGGCTCAGCAGGACTCGCTGCGCGATCTCGGCCACGAAGCGCACGGTGGCGAGGGTGCGTTCCCGGCGCACGCGGTGGGCAGCCAGGATTGTTCCGAGGACGCCTACCACGGCGGTGCTCAGGTAGGTGGCCACGTAGTGGCGCTCCCACACATAGCTCACCGGGCGGCCCGCGCAGCACGGCGTGCCGGCCAGTGCCCCTTCGAAGGCGATCGCGAACACGGTGACTGCGGCGACAGCGGCCGGGCCGTGGGCGAAGGCCGCGATCACGGGCAGGGCGATGAGCAGGAAGCTCACCGGCCACTGCACGGGCGTAAGGGGTTCGAGTACCAGGATGCCCGCGACATAGAGGGCGGGCAGCCACCGCATCCACGTGGGCGCGGGCGGCACCTGTGGGCCCTCGCCGTCGGGCGGCGCCGCCGAGCCCCGCTCCGCCCCGGGACGGCCCGGCCACCTCACCGCTCACTCCGTCGCAGAGCGAGCGGCGCGAGCGCGGACGCTGCCGAGCCGGCGGACGAAGCCGCAGTGTGGACCTGCATCCGGACGTTGCTCCTGGTGGCTCCACTCAAGCAACCTGTACACGCGGGGCTCCTGGCACATGATGTGGGCAAGACGTCCATCCTGCCGCCCCGTAACGCTTCGGGCCGATCATTGCTCCAGCCCATGGCATGTCAGGACCTTCGCGCGGGCCCCGGCACCGTCCGGGCCCCCTTCGTCGACTTCGCCGAGGCGGGCTGACGGCGTCCGTGGCATCGGGCGGCATGCCGAGGGCCCGCCGGTGGTCCAGCGGGCCCTCCGAGAACCAGTGCCCGGAACTCTACGTCCGCGGCGGCACTTCGCCGGGGGCCCACTCACGGTTCAGATGCCCGATCTCTACGGATACCGCTTCCCGCATCAGCTCACGGGCGTGGGCGAGGGGCGTGGCGCCGCTCAGCCAGCGGGTGCTGAGTCCCTCCAGGAGGGCCGTCAGGCGCTCGGCGGCTGCGGTGAGGGCCGGCGCGGGAACCGCGGGGCACGCCTGGCCCAGCAGCGCCGCGACGTCGTGTGTCCAGGTCAGGCCGGCTCTCGCCAGGTCCTTGCGCAGCTCCGGCTCGAAGACGGCGCTGGCTCGCAGCTCGCCCCAAGCCGTGCTGTTCTCGCGGACCTCGGGATGATCCTGGAACTCCAGCAGCAGGGAACGTTCCAGCTCCTGGTGCGGCGGGGCGGTCTCGGCCGCCCCCTCCACGCCGGCGGTGTAGCGCCCGGCCCGGTCGCTGATGAACTCCAGCGTGTGGTGCAGGATGCCCGCCCGGTCCTTGAAGTGGTAGTAGATCAGCGCGGTGGACACCCCGGCTTCGGCGGCCAGTTGCTCCACCCGCAGTCCCCGCACTCCCCTCCGGGCTATGACTCGGGCAGCCCCTTCCAGGATTGCGGTGCGGCGGTCCGTGGTCACGTCGTCCCTCCTCGTACTCCTCGGCAGAGTGTCTCATGTCGACTGAATTTTCAGTTCAGCCAGATGCCGGGACGGCGGACACGCCCTCCCGTCCCTCGCACAGGGATCGAAGAGGGCCGGTCCGGGGCCGGTGCTCTGCCCTGCGGGGGCCGTTGGCATCGGTCCTGGACGCAGTGACTCGGGCGGTGCGTGCTGTCAGGCGGCAGGTTTGCCGGGCTGGTCGTGCGTGGAGCAGTGGATGCCGCCGCCGCCCGAGGCGATCGTGTCGATCTGGATCGGCACGACGTCGCGCTTCGGGAAGTGCTCCTGGAGGATGCTCTTCGCCCGGCTGTCGGCCTTCCGGTCGCCGAACTTCGGCATGAAGACCGAATCGTTGGCGATGTAGAAATTGGCGTAGGTGGACACGAAGTCGTCACCCTCGCCGGTGATCCTGTCGAGGTCGGGCTGGGGGAGGTCGATGATCTCGAAGCGCCGTCCCCGCGCGTCGGTCGCCTTGCTGAGCACCGAACGAGCCTGGTCGGCGGAGCGGGACCAGGAGTCCGGGGGAGTGCCGGGGGCCGCCTGGTCCAGGAGGACCACACCCGGTGCGGTGAACCTTACGAGGCTGTCCACATGGGCGTCGGTGATGTCCTCGCCGCGGACACCGGCCAGCCAGACCACCTTCTCCACACCGAGGGTGTCGATGAGCTCGTCCTCGATCCGGCCCCGGCTCTTCCCCCGGTTGCGGTTGTCGTTGACGATCGAGCTCTCGGTGATGAGGAGGGTTCCCTCGCCGTCGGTCTCGAAGGAGCCGCCCTCGGCGACCAGAGGGGCCTGGACGCGGGGGATGCCGTATTTGGCGAGCAGCTTTCGGCCCACCTGGGCGTCGTTGGTGTGCTGCTGCTTGTTGCCCCAGCCATTGAAGTTGAAGTCGACCCCGACGACCTCCCCGTCCTCTTCCACGAAGACGGGGACGATGTCACGGGCCCACAGGTCGTCGACCTCCATGGGGATGACTTCCACCTGGGATCCGCACGCCCGCTGTGCGGCCTTCAGCTGCGAAGGCCTGGCCATCATGACGACCTCCTCGTACTCCCCCACGGCACGAGCGATCCGTGCGATGTCCTCGCGCACGTAAGGCAGGTCCTCCGCCCAGACCGCCTCCAGGGCCGGCCACGACATGAACGTACGGGTGTGGCTCTCCCATTCGGCGCCCAGCCGGAGTCCTCCGTCCGGCCCGACGCCCGGGCCCGAGGTCTTGGCGGCGCCGGCCTGGCCGGAGCCGGACGGGCCGCAGGCGGATGCGCCGAGGACGATCGCGCCGATTCCGGCGAAGGAACGGAGGACCGAGCGGCGGGAGGGGGAGGAGGTCACAGTGGACTCCGATCATGGGCCGGCAGAACCGAGATGTCCTGCCGTGGTGGGGGCACGGAGAGGTAGGAGAAGCAGGGGCGCGACGCGAGTCCTACTGGAAGGGTGCATCGTCCGCACCGCGAGCGCCGGTAGCCGCGGTATGTCCGCCAGGCCTCGCACCACTGTGACACTGACTAGAATTTCAGTCAAACTGCGCATGGGATCGTGGGCCGTCAAATGCGAGACCGTCCGCAGTCACCGGATGCCCTGCCGTGCCATGACGCGGGCGGCCGCCTCCAGGATGGCCGTTCTGTGGTCGGTCGCCGTGTGGTCCCTGCTGGTGGCTCCATTGGTCATCTCTCGTATTGACTGAAATTTTAGTTAGTATGCTTGCGGGGAACGTTTCCCGAATGAGCTCCCGGTACCCGGGCCGGGGCGTCGGTTCCGCGCTCGCGACTCGGACCCTCTGCTCGTCACCCCGTTCCACCTCGCCGAAAGAGCCCCGCATGTCTGCTCAGCCTCCCGGTGCACAGCCCGCTCACACGGCCCTGTCCTCCGACGACCCCCGCTCGATCGGTGGCTATCGCCTCCATGCCCGGCTGGGCGCGGGCGGGATGGGCGTGGTGTACCTGGCGTACACCCCGGGTGGGCGTCCCATCGCCCTGAAGGCGGTCAGGGAGGAGTTCGCCGCGGACCCCGGGTTCCGTGAGCGCTTCACCCAGGAGGTGGCCAGTGCCCGCCGGATCCACGGTCTGTTCACGGCGCAGGTGGTGGACTTCGGGGTGGACGCCCGTACGCCGTGGCTGGCGACGGCGTACGTCGCCGGCCCGACCCTTCAGCAGGTGGTCCAGCGGCACGGTCCGCTGCCGGTCCGCACGGTGCTGCTGCTCGTAGCCGGCATCGCCGAGGCCCTCCAGGCGATCCATGGCGTGGGAGTCGTCCACCGCGACCTCAAGCCGGCCAACGTCCTCGTCGCCGCCGACGGTCCCCGTGTGATCGACTTCGGCATCGCACGGGCGGCCGACGCCGCCGCGCTGACCGCGACGGGGCTGCGCATCGGCACCGCCGCGTTCATGGCGCCCGAGCAGGCGGTCGGTCTCCCCGTGACCGGGGCGACCGACGTCTTCGCCCTCGGTGCACTCGCCGCGTACGTGGCAAGCGGTGCGCCGCCCTTCGGGAACGGGCCGGAATCCGCCGCTCTGTACCGCGTGGTCCATGAGGAACCCGACCTCGCCCGGGTGCCGCCCGAGCTGCGTGACCTGCTCGCGCGCTGCCTGGCCAAGAATCCCGAGGACCGGCCGGCGCCCGTCGAACTGATCGCGGCCGTCCATGTCCATCCCGTCGTCGGTGGACGGCCCGAGTTCGCCGACGACTGGCTTCCCCACCAGGTCGACGACGACATCGCGAGGCACGGCGCGGGACCGGCGCCGACGCATGTCCGGGCCACGGTCACCGTCCTCGAAGGCGCGGTTCCCCATGTCCGTTCCGGGAGCGGCGCCGCGCCGCCCCCCACCCCCGCGGGCGGCGGGGCGGCGCACCCGCCACGGTCACAGCGTGCTCCCCGGCGCGGCGGACGTCTGGCCCTCACCGCCCTCGTGGTGCTCGTCGCCCTGCTGGTGGGCGGGGCGGCGGTCCGCTACCTCGACCATCCGTCGGAGGACGACACGGGACCGTCCGAGGCCGCCGTGCCACCGTCCGCCGGTCCGCCCGTCACCGCGGGGCCGACCTCCTTGCCGCGGTCCTCCGGCCCGGCCGCGTACGCACCGGGTTATGCGAACGTCGAACTCACTTCGCCCGACACCTCCTACGAGTTCGATCTCCGTGCCGGAAGGGTCGTCCCTCAGGACACGGCCGCCTGGTACCTCGCCGGCAGTGGCGACGCGTTCGTCCTGCCGGAGGACAGCGACGCCTTCATCGCGACCGGTGACGACCTGAGTGTGGCCGAATGCGTCCGCGGGATCGAGACACAGCCGGTGACCGCGCTGCCCTTCACCGAGCTCGCGGACGAATGGCCCTTCTGCCTGCGGAGTGCGGATCAGAAGGAGATCGTGATCGCGCGCCTCGTCGAAGCGGCCCCGG
This sequence comes from Streptomyces sp. NPDC047917, assembly GCF_043204345.1. Taxonomy (NCBI): domain Bacteria; kingdom Bacillati; phylum Actinomycetota; class Actinomycetes; order Kitasatosporales; family Streptomycetaceae; genus Streptomyces; species Streptomyces sp. NPDC047917. Next base: position 497,911 of record NZ_JBIDCA010000004.1, on the reverse strand, counting down.
ACGGCGGTTCCGTCACAGTCGTCGTGGACCACTATCGCCGCGCCGGGTGACCTGGGGCCGGGGCCCGGATGCCACCCCACAGCCGTGCGGAGCACAACGGAAGCCACCCGGTAGGGTTCAGGGATGGCATCTCGCAGTACTCAGATCCTCGAAGCGGCCGCACGGGTCATCGCCCGGCGCGGCATCCGTGGGCTGCGCGTGGACGAGCTCGCGACAGAGGCCGGGGTGTCCACGGCGCTCATCTACTACTACTTCAAGGACCGTTCCGGAATCCTGCGCGCCACGCTGGAGTACATCAGCGATCGCGCCGAGCGCTACACCACCGAACGCGATCCGGACGCCCCGCCGCTGAGCCCGCGCGAAGAACTTGAGGAAACACTGCTCCTGGAGCTCCAGGACACCATCGAGGTGCGGGAGAACAGCGCGGCCTGGGGCGAGCTGCGGGCGAGTGCCGTCTTCGACGAGCTGCTGCGCGAGGACCTCGCCCGGGCCACACTGGTGTGGGCGCAGGAGATCGCGGCATTGCTCGGCCAGGTGCAGCCCATGGCGCCGGCGGCGGCGTTGGCCTCGGCCGGGGAGCGGCTCACCGCACTCCTCGAAGGGCTCAGCATGCGCTGGCTCAGCGGTGGAATCCGCATCGATCACGCACGCGCCCTGCTACGGGGCGCCGTCGACGCGGAGTTGACCGCGCTCGGCTGAGCCCGGACGTCACCTTGCTGCGGCGCCACGGTGTGCCGCGAGCCCATCCCGCCGACAGCCCCTCACCCAGACGTGCCCTCACCCAGGCAGGCCCTCACTCGGGCAGGCCCGTGTTCTGGCGTGTCCCGTGCCGACGGCAGGAATTCACCCGAAGTATTGACTGGTTTTTCAGTCAGTGTCACAGTGATGCCATCGCCGAGAACGGATTGCTCTCGCAGGCGTTCGGCCGACTTCCCACACCTGCCGAGGTTCTTCTCGGCCCATGGCGCCCCCGCCTGTTTCCGGGGCGCCCGGCGGCCGTGTCGTACAGGTATCTCGCACACCTTCCGGAGAAGGAATGAACACCATGGTTTCGACCGGCGTATGCGTCGGGGGAACTGGTCGGGGGCCGTCATGCCGCTGACTCCCACCGAGCGGGACCGCCTGCTGCTGTTCACCGCCGCCGAACTCGCCCGGGCCCGCCACGCCCGCGGGCTCCGGCTCAACGTCCCCGAGGCGACCGCGCTCGTCGCGGACACGGTCTGCGAGGCCGCCCGCGACGGCCTGCGTCTGGCCGAGGCGATCCAGCGGGCCCGCTCCGTCCTCGGTCCCGACGACGTGCTGCCCGGCGTCGTCGACGTGGTCACCGAGATCCAGGTCGAGGCCGTCTTCGACGACGGCACGCGGCTCGCGGCGATTGCCGATCCGTTCGGAGAGCGGGAGCGCAACGACGGTGCCCCGGGCGCCGTGCTGCCCGCCTCGGACGCCATCGACGGGCCGGAGCCCGTCAGGACGCTGTTCGTCCGCAACACCGCGGCGGTGCCCGTCAGCGTCACCTCTCACTTCCACTTCTTCGAGGCGAACCCGCGCCTGGACTTCGACCGGGCCGCCGCCTACGGAATGCGGCCGGCGATCCCGGCCGGCGCGTCCTTCCGCTTCGACGCGGGCGGCGAGGCCGAGATCGGCCTGGTCCCGATCGGCGGCGCCCGGGTCGCCATCGGTTTCGCGGGCCTGGTCGACGGCCCGCTCGACGCGCCCGGCGCGAAGGAAGGGGCCCTGCGCAGGGCGGCGGCCTGCGGCTACCTCGGAGTGGACCGCACATGCGGCCCGTACGGCGATGCCGCCGCGGCCCGGGAAGGGACGACTCTGTGAGCAAGCAGACCAGGCACAGCGACCACTGCGCCCCCGGGCACAGCCGCCACATCGATCCGTACGAGTACGCCTCCGTGCACGGCCCGCGCGCCGGTGACCGGGTGCGGCTCGGCGACTCCGGCCTAGTGGTCCGGGTGGAGGCCGACGCGCAGAAGCCGGGCGACGAGTTTCTCGCCGGCTTCGGCAAGACGGCCCGGGACGGGATGCACCTGAAGGCCGCGGCCGTCCGCGAGACCTGCGACGTGGTGATCACCAATGTGCTGGTGATCGACGCCGTGCTGGGTATCCGCAAGGTGTCCATCGGGATCCGTGAGGGCCGGATCAGCGCGATCGGGCGGGCCGGCAACCCCGATACCCTCGACAATGTCGACGTCGTCGTCGGTACGGGGACGACAATGATCCCGGGGGAGGGCCTTGTCGCCACCGCCGGGGCGGTGGACACCCATGTGCACCTGCTGTCGCCCCGGATCATGGAGGCCTCGCTCGCCAGCGGTGTCACCACCGTCATCGGACAGGAGATAGGCCCGAGTTGGGGTGTCGGCGTCAACTCGCCGTGGGCGCTGAAGCACGCCTTCAACGCCTTCGACGCCTGGCCGGTCAACATCGGCTTCCTCGCGCGCGGTTCGTCGTCCGACCCGGCGCCACTGGTGGAGGCGCTCGCCGAGGGCGGGGCGTCGGGTTTCAAGGTGCACGAGGACATGGGCGCGCACACCCGGGCCCTGGATACGGCGCTGCGGGTGGCCGAGGAGCACGACGTACAGGTCGCGCTGCACTCGGACGGCCTGAACGAGTGCCTGTCGGTCGAGGACACCCTGAAGGTTCTTGAGGGCCGGACGATCCACGCCTTCCACATCGAGGGCTGCGGCGGCGGACATGTACCGAACGTGCTGAAGATGGCCGGTGTGCCGAACGTCATCGGCTCCTCCACCAACCCGACGCTGCCGTTCGGGCGGGATGCGGTGGCCGAGCACTACGGGATGATCGTCTCCGTCCACGCGCTCAAGACGGACCTGCCCGGCGACGCCGCCATGGCGCGCGACCGGATCCGGGCCGGGACGATGGGTGCGGAGGACGTCCTGCACGACCTCGGCGCGATCGGGATCACCTCCTCCGACGCGCAGGGCATGGGGCGGGCGGGGGAGACCATCCGGCGCACGTTCGCCATGGCGGGCAAGATGAAGGCCGAGGCCGGCCCGCTCGAAGGCGACGGGCGGGGAGACGACAACGCGCGCGTGCTCCGCTACATCGCCAAGCTGACCATCAACCCGGCGATCGCCCATGGCCTCGCGCACGAGATCGGTTCCATCGAGGTCGGGAAGATGGCCGACATCGTGCTGTGGCGCCCCCCGTTCTTCGGGGCCAAGCCGCAGATGGTCATCAAGAACGGCTTCCCCGCCTACGGAGTGACGGGCGACCCCAACGCGGCCACCGACACCTGTGAACCCCTTGTCCTCGGCCCCCTGTTCGGTGCCCACGGCGCGACCCCGGCCGAGATCTCCGTGGCCTTCGTCAGCCGCGCCGCCGCCGAGTCCGGATCCTCGGGCCGCCCGTACGACGGCATGACCACCCGCCGGCGCCGGGTCGCCGTGCGCGGCACCCGGGGCATCGGCCCCGCGGACATGATCGGCAACACTCGGCTGGGAGACGTCCAGGTCGACGGCCGCACCGGCCTGGTCACGCTCGACGGGACGCCCCTGCGGTCCGAGCCGGCCCAAGAGGTCTCGCTCAGCCGCCTCTACTTCCTCTGATCCGGCGCCACTGCGTTCCCGAAAGGCGAACGACTCCCGATTTCACTCTTGACTGAGTTTTCAGTCAAGTGGAAGATTCCATCCACCACGTACTCGTCCCCGGCCCGACCCGGCCCTGTGCCGGCTCGCCGCCGACCGGTACCGCTGGCGAAAGAAGAGAGATCTCAGATGACCGCCTTCCGTATGCCCGCCGAGTGGTCCGAGCACGAGGGATGCCTGATGGCCTGGCCCACCCGCCCCGACCTCTGGGGCAGCGTGCTGAACGATGTCAGGCAGGAGTACGCGAACGTCGCCCGGGCGATCGCGGAGTTCGAACCGGTGACGATGGTGGCTCCGCCCGGCCACGGTGAGGACGCCCGGACCTGCTGCGGACCGGAGATCACCGTCGTGGAGCTCGCGCTGGACGACTCCTGGTTCCGTGACTCCGCGCCGCTGTTCGTCCTGGACGGCGACGGGCGCCGGGCCGGTGTCGACTTCCGCTTCAACGCCTGGGGCCGCAAGCACCACCCGTACGACTCCGACGACCGGATCAGCGCGCTGCTCCTCGACCACCTCGGGGTGGAGCGCATCGCCTCCGAGATGATCCTTGAGGGCGGGGCGATCACGGTCGACGGCGAGGGCACGCTGATCACGACCGAACAGTGCCTTCTGCACCCCAACCGGAACCCCGGCATGAACCGGGACGAGATCGAGGCCGAGCTGAAGTCCCGGCTGGGCGTCCGCAAGGTTGTCTGGCTTCCCTACGGCGGGCTCCTCGACACCGAGACCGACGGCCACGTCGACGGAGTCTGCGCCTTCGCCGCCCCGGGCAAGGTCGTCGTCTCGCTGCCCGCCGACCCCGCGCACCCCGACTACGCCCGCATGCGTGCCAACCGCGCGGTACTGGAGGCCACGACCGATGCCGACGGCCGCCCGTTCGAGATCATCGACGTCCCGCAGACCGCGTTCGCCGATGTGGCCGGTGGCGAGGTCGAGGTGTCGTATCTGAACTACTACGTCGCCAACGCGGGCGTGGTCGTCCCGGTGGCGGGCGTGCCCCAGGACGAGGACGCCCTCGCGGTGATCGCCGGTGCCTACCCCGGCCGCAAGGTCGTCGGCGTGCGGGCGCCCGTGATCGCGTTCGGCGGCGGGGGAGTGCACTGCATCACGCAGCAGATCCCCGCCGTCCGCCCCGGCGCGTGACCCGGACCGGACGCGCCGGCTCCTGCCGGGCCCTTCCCGGGTCCGGCGGCCTCCCCCATCGCGTACGCACACGACGTACGGAAAGAGAGCGCGACGATGAGCACACCCGTACCCCGCACCGGCAGACGCGCGAGGGCGCCGCGCGGTGGGCCGCCCTCCCGCAGCCTGGCCGCCATGGCCGCCTTCCTGACCTCCGCAGCCCTGGTCGCGGCCTGTTCGGGACCGCCCAAGGACGAGGGGAGCCACCCCGGCGACTTCACCCTCTCGAAGGGCACGCCCGCCGCCAGGGGCGAGATCGACTCCTTCACCTGGGCCACCTACGCCGAGCCGCCCACGCTCGACTACACCATGGCGTTCGACTACCCGCAGAACACCATCCTCTCCAACGTGTGCGAGAGCCTGATGCGCTGGACGCCGAACCTCACCATGGAGCCCGGCCTGGCTCGCAAGGCATCCAACCCGAACCCCACCACCTGGGTCTACGACCTTCGCCCGGGGGTGCGTTTCCACAACGGCAAGGTGATGACCGCCGACGACGTGGTCTTCAGCCTCGGCCGGCAGACCGACCCCGACAACGCCGCCGCATGGGCCCAGATCTTCCAGAACGTCGCCTCCGTGAAGAAGACCGGTCCGCTCCAGGTCACCGTCGGGCTCAAGAAGCCCGACTCCCAGTTCCCGCAGTACATGGCCACCGCCGCCGGCGTGGTCGCCTCCAAGGCCGGTGTCGAGGCCGCCGGCAAGGACTACGGCACCTCCGGTGGCCTCGCCTGCACCGGCCCGTTCGAGCTCGGCACCTGGAGCAAGGGCCAATCCGTCGAACTCGACCGGTTCAACGGCTACTGGGGCAAGAAGGCCAGGGCCGGCAAGGTCGTCTTCCGCTTCATGACCGACCCCTCGGCCCGTACCAACGCCCTGCTCAGCGGGGAGGCCGACGGCGGCTACCTCATCCCCACCGAGAGCTACGGACGGCTCAAGAACAGCGGCGCCGGAACCCTCTACTTCGGCGAGGGCCTGACCACGGTCAACGTCAACGTCACCAACATGAAGGGGCCGCTCGGTGACGTCCGGGTGCGCCGCGCGCTGTCCCTGGCCCTGGACCGCTCCGGGTTCGTCAAGGCCGGACTCGGCGGCGCGGGCACCGCCACCAACTCGCTCACCCCCCGGGCCTCCTGGGCCGGGGCCTCGAAGCGGACCGCACAAGCCGCCTTCGGTTCGCTGCCACCCGCCGAGCGGGACATCGAGAAGGCCACGAAGCTGATCAAGGAGGCCGGCGCCTCCGGCAAGACCTTGACCGTTGCCACCAGCTCCATCGGCCAGGACGTCTCCCTCCTCGCCACCGCCGTCCAGGCGGCCGGCACCCGGATCGGCCTGGACATCCGCCTCAAGACCATCGCCCCGAACGCCTTCACCGCGCTGTTCACCGACCCGAATGCGCGCGAGGGCATCGACTTGTTCCCCTACACCTCCTACCAGAACATCACGGACCCGCTGGACCTGCTGTCGAACTTCAGGACCGGCGCCTACTTGAACTTCGCCGGCTACAGCGACAAGAAGTACGACCAAGGCATCGACCGGGCGACCGCCGCGTACGACCCGGACGAGCGCCTGGCGATCGAGGTGGAGCTGCAGAAGCACGCCGCCGGGCAGCTGCTGTGGATCCCGGTCGCCGAGTGGCCCACCGCGGTCTTCCTCAACAAGAGGATCAGCGGCGCACCCACCACCATCTCCTACATGTACTACCCGTGGGCCGCCGATGTGGGGGCCGCACCGTGAGCTTCACCAGATTCGCCGCACGGCGGCTCGCGGAGATGATCGCCACCTTGCTGTGCGCGTCGTTCGTGGTCTTCGGCGCGATGTACCTCGCGCCGGGAAGCCCCGCGAGCTTCCTGCTCTCGGGCCGCTCGGCCTCGCCCGAGGCCCTCGCCGCGATCAGCGCCCAGTACCACCTGGACGACCCCTTCTTCGTCCGGTACCTGCGCTGGCTAGGCGACATGGCACAGGGCGACTTCGGGCGGTCGATCACGTACCGCACCGACGTCTCCGGCCTGCTGGCCGACCGCCTTCCCACCACGTTGCTGCTGATCGCGATGGCCCTGGTCGTGGTGGTGGTCGTCGGCCTGCTGCTCGGCCGGCTCGCCGCCGCACGCGGCGGTGCCACGGACTCCGCCGTCCTGGTCACCACCACCTTCGCCGTCGGGACCCCGTCCTTCGTCGCGGCCGTACTCCTCCAGGCCCTGTTCGCCGTCAAACTCGGCTGGTTCCCGAGCGGTGGTGCCGGCGACGGCTTCTTCGACCAGCTCTGGCACCTGACCCTCCCCGCGATCGCGCTCGCCCTCTACCTGATCGGCCTGCTCGCCCGGGTCACCCGCTCGGCGATGCTCGAAGCGCTCGACAGCGAGCACGTCACGGTGGCCCGCAGCCGGGGTGTGCCCGAGCGCCACGTCATCCGCCGACATGCGTTCCGCAACTCGCTCGGCACGGTCCTGACCACCGGCGGCCTGATCGTCTCGACCCTCCTGGTCTGCACAATCCTCGTGGAGAGCGCGTTCGGCATCGGCGGCATCGGCCAGCTCCTCGAACTGTCCACCTCCACCAAGGACTTCCCCACCGTCCAGGCCATCTCCCTGATCATCGTCGCCCTGTTCATGATCGTGAACCTCATCGTCGACCTCCTGCTCCCGCTGGTCGACCCGCGGATCACCCTCGGATCGAGGAGGTCCTCCGCATGACCGCCGTCCTCACCCGCCGGCCAGGCCCGGCCCGGATCCGCACGGCTCGCTCACCGCTCCACCTGTGCTGTCTGGCCTTCGTCGTCCTCGTCGTCGGCGCGGCGCTGCTCGCCCCCCTCGTCGTGCCGTACGACCCCAACACCGTCGACCTCGGCAACGCGCTCGCCGGACCCTCGTCCGGGCATCTGCTCGGCATCGACGCCGCGGGCCGGGACACCCTCTCGCGGCTCCTGCTGGGCGCCCGTGCCTCGCTGCTCGGCCCGCTCGGCGTGGTCCTCTTCTCCACCGTCGCCGGCATCGTGGTCGGCACGGCCGCGGCCTGGCGAGGCGGCTGGCTCGACTCGGTCCTCTCCCGCAGCACCGAAATCGTCTTCGCCTTCCCCGGCATGCTGCTGGCGATCCTCATCATCTCGATCTACGGCGAGGGGCTGCTGGCACCGGTCATCGCCCTCGCCGTCGCCTACCTGCCCTACGTCAGCCGGTTGACGCGTTCCCTGGTGCTCGCCGAGCGCGAGCGCCCCTACGTCAGCGCCTACCAGGTCCAGGGCCACTCGGCGCTGTACATCTGCGTGCGCCACATCCTGCCCAACATCGCCCCCGTGGTCCTCGCCCAGTCCACCATCAACTTCGGCTACGCCCTCATGGACCTCGCCGGACTCTCCTTCCTCGGCCTCGGTGTCCCGGCGCTCACGCCCGACTGGGGACGCATGGTCTTCGACGGACAGACCGCCGTCCAGCACGGATACCCGCTGTCCGCGATTCTGCCGTGCGTCTTCATCGTGCTCACGGTGGTCGCGTTCAACGTGGTCGGAGAGCGCTGGGCCGACCGCGTAGCCAGGAGAGACCGATGAACACATCCGACCGGCCGGCACTCGACATCCAGGGGCTCCGGATCACCCTGCCCGGCACCGCTCGCCCCGTCCTCGACGGGATCGACCTCACCGTCGCCGTCGGCGAGACCGTCGCCCTCGTCGGCGAGTCCGGCTCCGGAAAGAGCCTCACCTCGCGCAGCGCCCTTCGCCTGCTGCCTCCGGGCGCCGTCACCGAAGGCACCGTCCTCGTCGACGGCCACGACGTCCTCACCCTGGACTCCGAGCGGCTGCGCGCGCTGCGCACCGGCACGGTGGCCATGATCTTCCAGGACCCACGGGCGGCCATCAACCCCCTGCGGCGCATCGGCGACTTCCTCACCGAGAGCGTGCGGCTCAACCGCACGATGAGCGCCGCCGAGGCGGAAGCCCGCGCGGTAGAACTTCTGGAGGCGGTGGGGCTGGACGACACCGCCCTGGCCAAATACCCCGGCCAGGTGTCCGGTGGCATGCTGCAACGCGTCATGATCGCCACCGCGCTGATGGGAGACCCGTCGCTGCTGCTCGCCGACGAGCCCACCACCGCACTGGACGTCACCACCCAGGCCGAGGTCATCGCCCTCCTCGGCAGACTGCGCGAGCGATTCGGCACCGGGCTGCTGTTCGTCACCCACGACCTCGACCTCGCGGCGGTGATCAGCGACCGCGTGTACGTCATGTACGCCGGGCGGATCGCTGAAAGCGGACCCGCCGAGGTCCTCTTCGAGCACCCCCGGCACCCCTACACGGCCGCCCTCCTCGCCTCCACCCCGCGCATGGAGAACCCGCAGGGCCGGCTCGCCGCCATCGACGGCCGGCCTCCCGACCTCCGAATGGAGCTGACCGGTTGCGCCTTCGCCGCACGTTGCCCGCTGGCCACCGAACTGTGTGACCACCAGGCCCCGTTGCCGCTGCCCGCGCCGGGCCGGCCGGACCACCACGCGGCCTGTCACCACAGTGACCGACTCGAAGGAAGTGCCATCGATGCCTGAGAACGCGGAGAGCACCCGGTACGGCGAGAACGCGGAGAACGTGCTGGTCGTCAGGGGCCTGCGCAGGACCTTCGGCACCGTACGGGCCGTGGACGACGTGTCCTTCACGCTGCCGCACGGCGGATCACTGGGCATCGTGGGCGAGTCCGGCTCCGGCAAGACCACCACCGCCCGGATCGTCGTCGGCCTGGAACAGGCGGACGAGGGCGACGTCCTCGTGCGCGGCCGGTCCCGCACCGACCGGGCCCGCGGGCGGGCGAAGCGTCTCGCCCGCGCCCGTGAGGTACAGATGGTCTTCCAGGACCCTCTCCTGTCGCTCGACCCGAGGACCAGCGTCGAGCTGGCCCTCCGCGAGACGCTGCGGCTCCACTTCCCCGAGCGCGACCACGCCCGGCGGATACGGGAACTGCTCGACCAGGTCGGGTTGGGAACACGCGCCGCGGACGCTCTGCCGCGACAGCTCTCCGGCGGGCAGCGACAGCGCGTCGCCATCGCGCGAGCCCTGGCCGTCGAGCCGGCCGTACTCGTCCTGGACGAGGCGGTCGCCGCACTCGACGTATCCGTACAGGCACAGATCCTCAACCTGCTCGCCGATATCCGGGAGCAGACCTCGATCGGCTACCTCTTCATCACCCACGACCTCGGCGTGGTCCGGTGCGTCACCGATGACGTCATCGTGATGCGGCACGGCGCCGTCATCGAGGCGGGGGCCACCGCCGAGGTACTGGCCGCTCCCCAGCACCCCTACACCCGGCTCCTCCTGGAGTCCGTGCCCCGCCCCGGCTGGGACCCGGAGCGGATCGCGGAGGCCCGCCGGGCCCTGTAGACGACCTGTTCCCAGGGGCCAGTGATCGTAGGTGGTCGGTGAGCGCAGGACGGTTCGTCCGGTGGCGTCGTCGTGTCGGATCGCGGCGGCCAGCGCGGGCACGCGTTGCATGACGTGGGCAGGACACCTCCGGGTGTGCGCCGTCGGTGCCGTTCCAGGTCAAGGTGTCCCTCGAAGGTCTCGTTGATCGATTCGATGACCTGTCGCAGTGGCTTGAACAGCGCTGCGCCAGGCTGTTCCCGTTCACCTTCACGGGCCGTCCGCAGCAACTGGACCCCACGCTCGGACAGTTCGCGTTCGAATCCACGGTCGAAGCAGCTCCTGTCGCCGATGAGATTCTGTCCTTGGCGCTCTCGCAGAAGCTCGCATTCGGCGGCCAGGAGGTCGGGATCGCTCCTTCAGCACGTCGCCGGCCGTCGCGCAGAGTGCTGTCGCGAGGGTGTCCACGTCGTTCGCCGTAAGAGATCGCGCGGATAGGTGCTCCGCGGCGGCGGGCTTCCCGTGCCCAGGAAGCTCTGTAGAACGGGCCTGCGAGTGAAGAGATGAGACGTCAGGCAGGTGTCCGAGCCGGGCGTCTCCGCCCTGGTAGCGTTCACGGCATGTCTGCTGCTTCGTGTGCGGCCGCTTGCGCCGCAGTGACCAAGACGTCCCGCTAGCGGCGGGACGTTCGACTCACACACTCCTCCTGGACGTCCAGCCGTTTCGTGATCAGACCGGAGCGGCACGTTTGTGCTGCTCAGAGCTTCCTCTGAGCGACGGAGCACCTGATGTTCTCAGGCATCCTTTCTTCACGCGGGCACAGCCCGTCCTCTGCACGCGCATGGCTGGTGCTGTGCGCGGTGTCCATGCTGCAGTTCTTCATCGCGGTCGACGTGACCGTGGTCAACATCGCCCTGCCCTCGATCGGCGCCGGCTTCGGCATCGACGGGCACTCCCTGACCTGGGTTGTGGTCGGGTACACGGTCACCGGTGGTGGGCTGCTGATGCTCGGTGGCCGGCTGGGCGACCTGCTCGGGCGGCGGCGCATGCTGCTGCTCGGCACCGGCCTGTTCGGCGCCGCGTCCCTGCTGGCAGGCCTGACCCCCACGTTTTCCCTGTTGGTGGTCGCGCGCCTGTTGCAGGGCGCCGGTGAGGCCATCGCGCTGCCCGCTGCGATGGCCACCATCGTGCTGATGTTCCCCGAAGGTCCGCGTCGGTCGCGGGCCCTGAGCGTGTGGGCGGCGGTGGCCAGCTGCGGTCTCGTGCTCGGATTCGTCCTGTCCGGAATCGTCACCGCCCACCTGGGGTGGCGGTGGATCTTCCTGGTCTCGGTTCCGTTCGTCCTGGTCGTGCTGCTGGCCGCTGTCTTCCTGGTCGAGGGGGACCGGCCCGTGGCCAAGGACGCCCCGCCGCTTGACCTTCACGGCGCGCTGATGCTGACCGCCTGCCCGCTGCTGTTCATCTTCGGTGTGGTCGAGGCCGGTGAACCCGGAACGCCCGCATGGGTGGCCCCTGGCGCGCTGGCAGGGGCGGTGGCCGCCGGGGCCGGGTTCGTGCGTGTCGAGGCACGCTCGCGCAACCCGCTGCTGCCACTGCGCTTCTTCGCCAACCGCACGCGTGTGGCGGCCAACCTGGCCACGATGCTGCTGAGCGGGGGGTTGTCGACCTCGTTCCTGCTGTTCACCTTCTATCTGCAGGACCGGTTGGGCATCGGCCCGCTGGGCGCGGGCCTGACGATGCTGCCTCTGGCGGTCTCGCTGATCGTGTTCTCCATGCTCGTGCCCCGTCTGCTGGGCCGCTGGGGAGCACGCGCGTGTGTGCTTGCCGGCATCGGGTTCACCACGGCTGCGATGGCCACTGTCGCGGCTGTCGCGGCCCTGCGGGCAGGCGGCATGACGATGATCCCGGCCATGCTCCTGATCGCGGCCGGGATGGGGTTCGGCATCCAGTACCTCGCGGTCAGCGGCGTCACCGAGGACGACGCCGGGACCGCGTCGGGCATCCAGCGCGCGGCTGACCAACTGGGCGGTGCGACCGGGGTAGCAGTCTGCGTTGGGATCGGGTTCGCCCCGTCCTTGCATTCCTTCGACCCATTCCTGATGGCCACTCTGCTGGCCGCCATGGGGCTTGTGACCGGCGCGGTCGTGGCTTGGCGCATGCCCGCGCCCGTTCCCGCAGAGGACCTGCAGGAACAGGCCGGGTGACCTTCGTCCCGCCCGGGGGGGGGGGGGCCCCCCCCCCCCGCCCCGGGCCCCCCCCCCCGGGCGGGACTTGCTGGTCGACGTCCTCTACGGCCGAGCGAAGGTCACGTGCCCGTCCTGCCCTCATCCATCACCGACCCGTTGTGGGACCAGTTCCAAGCCCTCCTGCCCAAGCGGGCAGTGGCCGCTCATCCATTGGGCTGCCACCGTCCCCGCATCCCCGACCGGTCGTGTCCGACAAGCTCCTGGCCCGCCTCGTGCTCGAAAGGCACCCACCGGCAGCATGCCGACCACACCTGCTCGGCAACCACGATGAGGGCTCGGCGGGACGAGTGCATCGCCAATGGCCTCTTCGAGCGGCTGCACGGGCTGGCGCTTGAGGCATACGACGAGGCTATCGGCCTCGACCCTGAGAATCTCGTGGTGGACGGTTGCATCGTGAAAGTTCCTGGCGGTGGCCAGAACACCGGGCGCAGTCCGGTGGACCGAGGCAAGAGCGGTCTGAAACGCTCGGTACTGGTCGACGACGGGGGCTTGCCGTGGGGGTGGGTCCTTGCGGCCAGCGGTCCTCGATGACACCCGCCGCTGCCCGACAGGTACCACAGGCGTCCTCCCGTTCCGGCAGCCACCAGCGGTCGGACGGCGACATGCCGGTTTCCCGGATCCCGCACAGTGTCCTGTCGAAGAGGCCGAAAGCGTGGGAGACACCAGCGGGAAGGCCATCCGCGACGGCCCTCTCCCAGCGCATCTCCATGGGCAGGTACGGCGGTCGCGAGATCTCAAACCACTCTCCGCCCACATGGGTGGCGGCATGGCACCAGGAACAGGACCAGATCTCCTCTCCCCAAGCCGTCGGCGGCACCGGCCACTGCCACATCGACCGTCCACACACATCACACTCCACAGGCGGATCCTCACACGCTGGCACGGACCGCCCCAAGCTGCTGACATCGCGCCAGTTACCAAACACCCCGCCAGGACAAAACGCTCTTTAGACGATCCTGGACATCCTCGTTCTCGTCTCCGCAGGCGTCCCTCGGACCACACCACCAGGAGGAACCAGTGTCATACCCGCAGCCGGGCACCCCCGAAGAGAAACTCGCCGACGTGAAGCAGCAGTTGGGCCTGCCGCGTATCGTCGTGATCTGCGGCTCCACCCGATTCATGACCGAGATGACCGAGGCCGACCTGCGGGAGACCAAAGCCGGAAGGATTGTCGTCAAACCGGGTTGCGACATGAAGTCGCCGCACGAATTCTGGTCCGATCCCGTCGATGCCGAGGCGCTGAAGGTTCGACTCGGCGAGCTGCACCGAGCGAAGATCCGGCTCGCTGACGAGGTGCTCGTAGTCGGCGACTACATCGGAGACAGCACCCGAGCCGAAATCGCCTACGCCCGCTCGCTGGACAAGCCCGTGCGGTTCACGCACCCCGAAGTCGACCCCAGTGCCTGACCGCCCACTCCCACACCCTCCGCAGGCACCCTTCGGAACTGATCACCCGGGGCAGCTCGACGGCCGGTTCGGGCCCCGGCGGCGAGCGTGCGAGCCGAAGCCAGGATCTGGCCGGTCCGGTCCTGGAAGTCCGGCCGACCTGTACATATGCGGTGCCGTCACACCAATTCTCAACCAACGGCCCAGCACGAAGTCATGTCGGACGGGGTGGGGAGTGGGCGACGCGAGGCGGTCCGGGACCAGTGGTCCTCTTCGAGCACCCCAGCCACCCGTACATGGCAGCCCTCCTCGGCTCCACCCCGCGCATCACGACTCGGGTGTGGTCCGCCGCGTGGCCGACGAGATCGTCGTCGTGCGTCATGGTGTCATCGTCGGGGCAGGATCTACGGCCGAGGTGCTCGTCGTACCCCAACCCCCTTACATCCGGCGCCCGTTGGAGCCGTCCCGCCAGTCCGGGGCCCGAAAATGGTCGCGGCTGCCCGTCGGGCGCTGGGGTGGGCCGTGACCGGCTCAGGCACCGGCCGCGAGAGTGAAGATGAGCGTCCGCAGGACCGCTCCGGTATTGACCCCGGCGTCCAGCGACTCCGCGGCGGCGAGCCCGTCGACGGCGGCGGCGACGGCGGCGCCCAGCGGACGGGGGTCGAGGTTCCCGCCGCGCTCGTCGGCCAGGACCTGGAACAGGTCGACGAACGCGGCGCGCCAGCGCCGGTACTCGGCATCAAGGGACTCCCGCACCCGGTCGTCGTTCAACGCGTGCCAGTGCAGCGCCGAGTGCAGGTGCGCGAGGTCCGTGCCTTCGGGCCGGCCGAGCAGATCTACCACGCGCTCGGCGCGTTCGGCGAACGTGCCGGGGGTGGAGACCGCCGCCTCCAGCGGGGAGATCCACTCGGGGCGGATGTCCTCGACGACGGCCAGGATGAGGTCGGTGCGATTCTGGAAGTGGTAATGGCACATTCCGTGTGAAACCCCGCACAGGGCCGCCACGTTGCGCGTGGTGAAACGCTCGCTCATCTCACCGGCCAGCAGGGTCCGGGCGGCCGAGATCAGCCGCGCCCGCGTGTGCTCACCCTTCGCCGACACGCGCGTCCGTCCCGGCCGGACGGAGGGTGGGGAGATTTCCTGGGGGCCTTCTGCCGATGCTGCCATGACGTCACTCTAACGAGCACCCCGGTCTCCACCTGCAGTGTTGCGCGAACTTGCGAGACCCGTCGCCCAAACTATTGACCGAGCGCTCGGTCAGTTCTAGTTTTCGGACTCCCACCGTGCCGCGGTGCCGGGCGGAAACGACGAAGGAGACCCACATGAACGAGCACGCAGGGAACCAGTCCCCGGGCAGGGGCATGAGCAGGCGCGGGTTCCTCGCGGCGGCGGGGATCACCGCCGCGGGCGCGGCCCTCGCGGCGAGCGAGGGGCGAGCCCTGGCCGCGTCGCCACGCAGTCAGGCGGCTCCGGCGAGCTCCTTCAGCGTCCCGATCGAGGACGTCCGCCACACCCGTACCTGGATGGCCTGGCCGGACAGCACCACGATCTGGGGCCGCAAGCTGCTCAGTGGCGTCCAGGCCGACATCGCGCTGATCGCACGGAGCATCGCCAAGTACGAACCCGTCATCATGTGCGCCAACTCCGGCAGCGCGGCCAACGCCCGGTCGATGTGCGGGACTTCGGTCACCGTCATCAGCTCCATCCCGGTCGACGACTGCTGGATGCGCGACAGCGGCCCGGTCTTCCGTACCAACGGCTCCGGCGGCCTCGACGCGGTCGGACTGAACTTCAACGGCTGGGGCAACAAACAGATCCACGCCAAGGACGCCCTCGTCGCCGGGCGGATCGCCTCCTACGCCGGCGTCCCGTTCACTTCCGCGGGCCTGGTCGGAGAGGGCGGCGCGATCGAACAGGACGGTGCCGGCACCCTGATGGCGACCCGCAGCAGCCTCATCAGCACCAGGCGCAACCCCGGCAAGTCACAGGCGCAGCTCGAAGCCGCCATGTGCGCCGTGTACGGAGCCTCCAAGGTCATCTGGTTCGACGGCGTGTCCGGGCAGGACATCACCGACGACCACGTCGACGCCACCTCGCGCTTCCTGGCCCCCGGACAGGCGCTCGTCCAGATGCCCCTGGCGACGGACACCGATGCCTATGCCAAGGACGCGCGCCAGCAGTACCAGATACTGTCCGCCTCCACCACGGCGAGCGGCAGCCCGATGTCGGTGAGCCGGCTCCAGGGCCCCGACTACAACAAGATCCGCTCCACCAGCAGCGACTTCCTCGCCTCCTACGCCAACTACTACCTGTGCAACGGTGCTGTCATCTCGGGCCAGTTCGGCGACGCCCAGGCCGACGCCGCGGCCAAGGCCACGCTTTCCCGGCTCTACCCCGGCCGGGTCGTCGAACAGCTCAACATCGACCGCCTCGGCACCGGCGGCGGCGGAATCCACTGCGTCACCCAGCAGCAGCCCGTGCCGTAGCCGGTGAGTGCACGGAGACCGAGGCCAGGACAGGGGGCCCGGGGGAGTTCCGTACGAGGCCCAGCCGGGGCGGGCGGACCACTGCCTGCTCCGGCTGGGCCTCGTCGCCGGGTCCACCGGCCGGCCCGGTGGCTTCTCTGTACCAACGACGGGAGCCGGCCGTCGGTGGGCGCACTCGCGTGCTCCCGTACGGGCACCTGAGGCGGCGGCACCTTCAACAGGCGGCCCGCGGACGCGAGCGGCGAGCGCCGGGTGACGGGGGGCGAGACCGGCCGCGGCGTCCAGGGGGCCGCCCGGACCAGCGGGGCCGGCGCGGTCCGCACTTCGTACGGGGCGGAGCGTCACGCCAGTGCTGGAAGCGCGGCGTGCGGCAGCAGCGGAGTGCTCGCCATCGCTCCGAGAGAGGCGGACAGCGCGCCCGAACAGGTGGGGCCGCGCAGCAGCGGCAGAAACCCTGGTCGTAGTCGGCGAGTATCGCCTCTCGGCGCGCGGGAGACCTCCCCCGACCGAGGGAGGAACTCTTCCCGCCTTCTCGCGATGTGCGCCCCTGCCCCCGTAACTCATGATCATTTCCTGCCCAGTTGTCGACACCGGAGGATGGCGCATGAACACGCAAGGAACGGCAAGCCTCAGTGCTCGGCCCGCGGTCGGCAAGGACGGGCCGGCCACCGCGGCCATGGTGCTGGGCGTCACCGGCCTGTTCACCTCGGTCGTCCTCGTCGGCGGAGCACTCGGCCTCATCGGCGTGGTTGTGGGCGCCGTCGGCCTGAAGGCGTCCGGGCGGACCGGCACCGGCCGTGCCAGGGCCGTCACCGGCGTGGTGACGTCGCTCCTCGCGATCGTGGTCGCCGTCCTGGCCGCCTTCCTCCTGGCCTGGTACGCGAACCGGACCCAGGCTTGCTACCAGCCCGACACCCTGCGGCAGTACGCGCAGTGCGTCAGCCGGCACCTCACCAGGAGTTGACCGGTCAGACCACGTGATCACCCGGCAAGGACCCGCATATCCGTGCGCAACACACCCATGGCCCCTCTCTTCTGGCCGTCCGCGCGGCGGCGGCCCCGGTCACGGCGCTGCCCCCGACCGCCTTCGCCGCCTCCGGGACCGTCACGGACCCCTGCGGCGGTACACACGGCAGAGCTCGACCGGGGGACCGCCCATACCGGGCCGGGGCCTTCGGGAAGGACGTGCGCCGGGCTCCGCAATCGCTACTTCGCCGGAGCGCTTCCGGGCGGAAGCCCGAGAGATCGCGCCCCGCCGGATCCTGTCCGGTGTGACGGAACGGGACCGACGTCGCCGTGGGGCCGTCGGCCGAGTGCGGAAGGGGAGCCCGTCGGGGCGTCGAGCCCCGGTCTCAGCGGGCTCCCCGGCCGGGGAGCGACTACCCCCAGATGGCCTGGGCGAACGCCGCGCCGGTGACGGCGGCGCCGAGACCTGCCACCACGCTCGCCACGACGTTGGCTGCGGCGTAGAAGCGGGCCCCGTTCTCCGCCAGGCGCAGTGTCTCGTACGAGAACGTCGAGTAGGTCGTCAGTGCCCCGCACAGCCCGGTGCCCAGGAACAGCTGGATCTCGGGGGACGGGGCCCTGGCCGTGACCGTGGCAGTGATCAGCCCGAGGATCAGACAGCCGACGACGTTGACGGTGAAGGTGCCCCAGGGGAAGAGGGTGTCGTGCCGGGACTGGACCGTACGGTCGGTGAGATAGCGCAGCGGGGCTCCGGCCATGGCGCCCACGATCACGAGCAGCCAGTTCACTGTTCCTCCTGGCCGCGGCCGGTCCAGCGGATGACTTCGCAGCCGTCGAGGATGACCAGGCCCTCGGTGACGAGCTCATCCAGTTGCGGCAGGAAGGCCCGGATCCGGTCGTCGGTGTCGACGATCACGACGGCGACCGGCAGTTCCTCGCTCAGGGACAGCAACCGGACGGTATGGATCAGTGAGGACGCGCCGAAGCCCTCGATTCCGCGGAAGACCGAGGCCCCGGCCAGACCCGCCCGGTGGGCCCGGTGGACGATCTCGGTGAAGACGGGCCTGTGGTGCCACATGTCCATCTCGCCGACGAAGACGGTGACGCGCAGCGCGGAACCGGTGAGACTCACGGCTGCCTCCGTTCGATGATGCGACGGGTCGAGGCGGCCGCGATCCGGACGGAGGTCATGGCGGCGAGCAGGGTGAGCACCAGGTATGCCAGGCCGGTGCTTGCTTCGCGCCCGTTCACGAGGCGCTGGATGTCCACCGCGTAGGTGGAGAAGGTAGTGAAGCCGCCGAGTACGCCGGTGCCGAAGAAGGGGCGTACGAGCCGGTGGGCCACCCAGACGTCGGTGATCACGACCATGAAGACGCCGATGACCGCACAGCCGATGGCGTTGACGGCCAAGGTTGTCCACGGGAAGGCATCGGCGGGTGTGGGCCACAGGAGTGAGGCCCCGTACCGTGCGGCCGCTCCCACCCCGCCGCCGAGCGAGACGGCAGCGATCACGGGGCCCTGCCGCGGCTCTTTGTGCTGCGCGGGGATCCGGGGCTCGATGTCGGGGTCGACGGGTTCGTTCAGTATGGGGTTCCGGGACTTTTCCACGTACGTCTCCTACTCGCCGGGCGCGCTCGTACATGAGCGCGCGCGTCACAAGTAGGGACCGTTGGCGGCGTCGTTGCCGCGGTTCGGGTACGGCGGGCCCCACCGCCGTGCGGTGCGCAACACCGCCGCGGGCAAGTCTACCGGGTGCCGGGAACGTTCCTCGGTCCGGCCGGAGTGCGGCAGTTGTGACGACTTCCCCCGCGCGGGACAATGGAGGCAGCCGGCGATGGGCTCGCCGTAACCGCGCCACCACGGCGCCGATGGCCTGGAGCCGGGGACGTACCGCTTGTGTCTGGCTGGGCGTGAGGGCCTGCCGGCGATCAGGCTGGTACTGCTCGGCCATCCGCGCGACGTGCCTCTCACTCTCACACCACAAGACGTCGCCGACGCCGAACGGACGCCTCGACGGTGGAGGTGACGGGTGGCGCAACGGACATGACTGCCTTCGACCCCGAACCCGGACGTGTTCGCTTTCGACACCGACCCCGGAGAAGTCCAGTGACGGGACCGCTGACGCGCCGGCAGTCGGCCTCGACGCACCAGCCGTTCCCGGCCTGCTGCTCCGCGTGGAGGCGGCCGACGGAGTGCCCGAGGGCGCGAAAGTTCGAGACCTTCGCCTCTCCGGAACGGATACTCGGCCTGGCACTCACACGTGAGAGCGGGCGCGTCCACCGGCCGAAGCGGGGTGAGACCATGCCCATGTCCGGTGCGGCCCGACTGATCGTGCTGCGGCACGCCAAATCGGCCTGGCCGGACGGTGTACCCGATCACCAGCGCCCGCTCGCGGGCCGGGGCCGCCGCGACGCCCCGGCGGCCGGACGCTGGTTGCGCGAGGCGCACCGCGTGCCCGACCTGGTCATCTGCTCGACCGCCCGGCGTACCCGGCAGACATGGGATCTCGTCGGGGCCCAGCTGGACGCGTCGCCGGAGGTGGTGTTCGAGCCGAGGGCGTATGAGGCGAGCGCGTCCGCCCTGGCCGCCGTCGTGCGCGAAGTCCCCGAGCGGCGGCGGACCGTGTTGCTGATCGGCCACCAGCCCGGCGTGCAGGACCTGGTCCTGTCCCTGGTGGGAGGCGGGGACGACGAGGCACTTGCGCGGGCCCGAGCGAAGTTTCCGACCTCCGCGGTCGCGGTGCTGGTGCTGCCGTCCGCATGGGCCCAGCTCGCGCCGGGCACGGCGGCGCTCGTTGATTTCGCAGTGCCCCGCGGCTTCGCCGCCACGCGTTGAGTGGCCCGAGCCGCAGGGCGCCGACGTCGATGCGGCAGATGACGAAGGCATTGCGGGAGTACTCGGAGACCAACCCAGGAGTACTCGGCGACGAGCTGCCGGAGCCAGGTGATGGGGTTGGCCGAACTGCCGTGGATGTGCAACCCGGCTCGTGTGGCTCCAGCACCGCGGATGCGGTCCGGTCGACTCGCGCCGACCGGCGTTCCCGGCACCGCCGTGCCCATGAGGGACGGGGATGGGACATCGCCGGGTCCCTACCGGTACCGGTCACGTGGCACCGGCCCCGAAGGGAAGGGTTCCGGGGTGTTCGTCGGCGAGTTCGAGGAGACGGTTGTACTTGGCGACGCGCTCGCCGCGCGCCGGGGCACCGGATTTGAGCTGCCCGCAGCCGGTGCCCACCGCCAGATCGGCGATGAAGTCGTCCGGAGTCTCGCCGGAGCGATGAGAGACCATCTGGGTATACCCGGCCTCGCGGCAGATCCGCATGGCTTCCAGCGTCTCGGTGACCGTCCCGATCTGATTGACCTTGATCAGCGCGGAGTTGCCGACCCCGCGGGCTACGGCCCGGGTGATGACGGCCGGGTCGGTGACGAAGATGTCGTCGCCCATCAGCTGGACGCGGTCGCCGAGGCGTTCGGTGAGTCGGACCCAGCCGTCCCAGTCGTCCTCGGCGAGGCCGTCCTCGATGCTCCACACCGGGAAGCGGCCGATCATCTCCTCGTAGCGGTCGATGAGCTGGTCGGAGGTGAGCCCTTCGCCCGCCACCCGATAGCGGCCGTTCTCGTGGAACCCACTGGCGGCCGGGTCGAGGGCGATGGCAATCCCGCCCCGGCCGGGGGCGTGGCCCGCGTCTTCGATCGCCTCCACCAGGACGGTCAGTACGTCCTCGGGGCGGTCGATGTCCGGGGCGAAGCCTCCCTCGTCGCCGAGCCCGGTCGAGTGCCCGCCCGATGCCAGACGCGCCTTGAGCCGTGCGTACACCTCCGCACCCGCCCGTACGGCCTCGGGCAGACCGGGGGCGCCGAGCGGGGCGAGCATGAATTCCTGGAAGTCCAGGTTGTTGGCGGCGTGGGCGCCGCCGTTGACGACGTTGAAGTGCGGGACCGGCAGACGCGCAACGGTGCCGGCGATGTTCGCGAGGGACTGCCACAGTTCCTCGCCCGCTGCCGCGGCCTCGGCGCGGGCCGCCGCGATCGAGACACCGCTGACCGCGTTGGCGCCGAGCCTCGACCTGGTGTCCGTGCCGTCCAGCGCGATCAGTTCGGCGTCGATCTCCGCTGCCGAGGCGAAGTCACGGCCCACGAGCGCCTGTGCGATTTCGCCGTTGACATGGCCGACGGCCCGGTGGACTCCCCGACCGGCGAACCGGGCGGGGTCGCCGTCGCGCAGTTCGACCGCCTCGCGGGTGCCCGTGGACGCCCCGGAGGGGACTCCCGCCCGGATGCGTGTGCCGTCCGGGGTGATGAGGCTGACGGCAAGGGTCGGACGGGCGCGGGAGTCGAGAATCTCTACGGCGTGCAGCCGGGAAATGCGCAGTGACATGATGCGTCCCTTCGTCGGTCGGGAGCGGGCCGGAGCGGTCAGTCGTGGCCCTCGGCGGCCACGGCTTCGGCGGCGGCCCGCGCGGCGTCGGGCTCCAGGTAGCGCCCTCCGCGCACGGTGGGATGCAGTTCGGAGTCGAAGCCGTAGAGCAGCGGGGCAGCGGTCGGGATGTTGAGGTGCTCCACCTCCCGCCCGGTGAGCCGGTCCAGGACCGCGACCAGAGCGCGCAGCGCGTTGCCGTGGGCGACCACGAGCACCGTGCGGCCGGTGCGCAGTTGTGTCGCGAGTACGTCCGCCCAGTACGGAGTGACCCGCGCGATGACACCCGCGAGGCTCTCCACAGCAGGTAGACCGCCGCCGGCCAGCCCGGCGTACCTCGGGTCGGCGCGCAGGAGTGCGAGCTCGTCCGCCGTCAGCGGGGCGGGCGCTGTAGTGAGCGAACGGCGCCACGCCTGATACAGGGCGGGGCCGACTTCTCCTCGTACGTCGCGTTTGACGCGCCCGGTCAGAGCCCCGTACTGGCGCTCGTTCAGCCGCCAGGTGCGGTGGACGGGAACCCAGTCGCGGTCCAGCTCCGCCAGGACGATGTCCGCGGTGCGGATCGAGCGACGCAGCACTGAGGTGTGCACGAGGTCGGGTACGAGACCGTCGCGGGTCAGCAGCTCCGCCGCCCGGGCCGCCTGCTGCTCGCCGTGAGGTGTCAGGGGGACATCGGCCCAGCCGGTGAAGCGGCCCTCGGCGTTGGTGAGGCTCTGTCCGTGCCGCAACAGGATCAGCGTGCCCGGCGAGGTCACGGCGATCCTGCGGTGGGAGAACCGCCATCAGCGCGTTCTCGTGACGCTTCGATCTCGGCGTACGCCTGCTCCCTGCCTTCCCAGTGACTGCCTTCGACCGACTTACCGGGCTCCAGGTCCTTGTAGACCTCGAAGAAGTGCGTGATCTCCAGCCTGTCGAAGGACGAGACGTCGTCGATGTCCTGCAGGGTGGCATAACGCGGGTCATGGGCGGGAACGCAGAGGATCTTCTCGTCCGGTCCCTTCTCGTCCTTCATGACGAACATCCCGACGGCACGGCACTCGATGGTGCAGCCGGGAAACGTCGGTTCCCCGACGATCACCAGTGCATCGAGCGGGTCGCCGTCGCGGCCGAGCGTGCCCTCGATGTACCCGTAGTCGGCCGGGTATTTGGTGGAGGTGAACAGCAGGCGGTCCAGCCGGATGCGGTGAAGCGTGTGGTCCATCTCGTACTTGTTGCGTGATCCTTGAGGGATCTCCACCAGCACATCGAACTCCATCACGGCCTCCTGTCGAACGGGATGTCGGTTCTTGGCGGGTTCATCGGATCGGGCGGAGGGCTCTCCGCCGGGGCGGGCAGCCCGGTATGGACACGCCCGTCGAGAAGCGTCGGTGCGTGCAGGCTCAGATCTGTCCCGGCGCCTTTGGGTTCGTGCCGTGTGTGCCAGGCCTGCTTGCGCAGCACCTCGTCGATCTCCCAGCGCAGCAACGCGAGCCGGGCTTCCGCGACCTCCTGGACCGGGTCCGGTCGTGGGCCTGGCCAACTCAGGGCGTGGCGCAGGCAGATACCGTGCGTGTGCCCGTACTCCCGGGCACGCACGGGGTCGCGGAGCTGAGCGGTGAGCAGCGCCGCCTGTCGCCGGACGGCCTCGCGCTCCTCGGCGCAGGCGCGGCAGCGCGGCTCGGACCTGAGGTAGGGGCCCGCGCGGTCCCGTTCCTTGCCGTCCTGACCCAGCAGCGTGCGGAAGTGGTCGAGCCGTGTGCCCCATTGGCTGCGGTTCTCCGCGAGAACGGCTCGAACGTTCGGTCCGCCGGTCGCCGCGAGGTCGTGGAGGTGACGCGCGCACAGAACGGATTCCTCGCGCGCCGGCCGGCCCCGGCCGGTGGTCGTCGCCGCCCACTTCAGCAGTCGGCGGGCGCACCGGTGTTCGGCCAGGCACAGTGGGCAGCAGTCCATGCCCACATCTGCCTGCCACCGGCTCGTCGTCGAGCGCCGCCGGTGTCGCTCCTCGTCGAGGAGCAGGGGATCGATCCGGCGGTGGAGCGCGGCGCGGATGCGCGCGTCCTCGTCCGTACCGGCCAGCCACGCTGTTTCGCGTTCTTCCTCCAGCGCCGCGGATGCGGACTCGGCGAGCTGGAGCCCGTACTCGTAGGGGGCGCGGGTGGCGAGTACGGCGATGTGGGGCAGGCAGACCGCTCCGTCCTGCACCCCTTCCCGGACCGGTGGGTGACCGAGGGCGCACAGCAGTGTTTCCGTCGCCCGCCCGGTGGCGTCATCGCCTGCCGTGCAGCACGGGCACCGGGAGCGGCGGGTGCCAGGCGTACGGAGCAGCCGGGTGCCTCCGGTCAGTGCCAGGTCGAGCAGTTGTGGCATCAGCCAGGGGGACGAGGGGGCGGCGAGCAGGCGCCGGGTGTGAGCGGGGCAGAGCCCTGCGGATTCCTGGACCCGGGCGCGGGTTCCTTCCTGCCTGTGGCTTTCCATGACGAAGTACGAGAGCCAGCGTGCCGCCGACTCGTCCCGCTCCCGGCACACCGCGCACAGCCCGCCGTGCATCAGGTGCAGTGCCTCTCGCCGCCGGTGGTTCTCGCGTTCTTCTGCCTTGGCCCGTTGCGACCGGCCGGGCCGGAGCAGGGGCCGTACCCGGTCGCGGAAGGACACGGGCATGCCTGTGTGCACAGGGCCGGTCATCGTGTGTCCCCGTCCCGGCACGCTTGCTGCGCACGTCTGCGTACCTCGTCGCTCAGCTTCCGCAGGCCCGGAGCCGGCCTGCGCAGGCCGTTCAAGCGCAGCCGGGCGCGCTCGACGCGGGCACCCTGTCGGGAGGTGGAGGCGAGATTCACGGCCTGGTGAAGGGCCCACTCGTGGTGGGTGAGAAGTCGCGAGGCCCGTTCACCCAGAACGCCGACGTCCTCGTCCAGATGCATGGCACGCGGGCGCGCCGTCAATCGGTGGTGGCCCGGGTTCCGCGAACCGGCGTCCCGCGCGGCCCGGGACGGGAGGGGGCCGGGTTCTCCGCATGCGGCCACCGCCCGGTCTGCGAGCGACTGCGCTTCGGGCGCTTCGTCGAGGAGCGCCGCGAGGGCACACAACCGCACCTGCCGGGTGGGTGGCGCCGACGGGGACGGCTCGGGCCGCCGGTGCCGGAGGACGTGGGCTGTTGTGCTCAGAACGCCGGGAGCGTCGTGGGGCACACGTCGCGACGGCCGGGGCGCAGCGGGTGTGGACATGGCTCCTCCTGGTCGCAGCTTGCCAACCAGGGACCGTCAGCGGCGATTGGCCGCGGTTTCGGTGAGCCCCATCACCGGGACGCTCGAAGCGTACTTCCAGTGTGCCCTCTTTCTGTGCTATCCACCGGCGGTGCGGTGTTATGGCGTGTTCGTGTCAGTATCGAGGGCTGCGGCTGTCGCCGGGGTGGAGCCGGCCTGGTCCGGACGACAGGCCCTGGGTGAGGGCGGAAGCGGGAGTGACGGGTCCCGCAGCCACCGCCTTCGACGTCGGTGTCTGCGCATGGGCACCGTCCGCATCAGTGATCCGCAACTGTGCTCCGGGGCGAGGCCGTTCCTTCCGGACGATCAGCCGCATGCCCTTCGGCCAGCCATCCAGGACGTCGCCGGTGAGTTCGGCGACCCAGGCGCCGTCGCGGATCTCTCCGCCGGTCTCGACGGCCGGCGTCCATGCCGACGCCGGAACCTTCAACACGTGGCCGTGGATCTGCTCGGTGACTGTCATGCCGACCGAGTAGGACAGCCACCGTCCCCGCTGGGCTGGCCAGGCTACGAAGGCGTGGGTGCCGCCGGCGGAGTCAGTGCGGATCAAGGTCCGACGCCCGCGCCGGTACTCCTTCGGCAACTGGGCCAGGGCCAGTCCGGTAGCGGTGACGTGATCGGCCGCCGTGTTCGAGCCCGCGTTGCCCGGTCTGAGCAGGGCCGCAACCGGTTCGCCCGTGCCACCCGGTCCGTGGTCGACGAACCCTATAAGCGGGTGGTGACCGTAGGTCCTCTTCCAGGTGAGTGCGGCGTCCTCCTTGTCCGAGTGCGCGACCACCAGCACCCCGTCGAGATCCGCGGTTACCGTCCCGCACCAGCACCCCGTCGAGATCCGCGGTTACCGTCGCGCCCGCATCGGGCGCTTGCCGGTTGGCCAACCGTCAGACACGTTGGCGGACGTCTGCCCGCGCGGCACGGATGGCACGCAGAGCCTTCTCCCCGGAGACTGCGAGGGTGTCGATGAGGCGGGAGATCGTCGGGTCGGAGGCCACCGGTCCGAACACGGCTGGCTCGGCCCGAAGCATGCCGACATCCGCTAGGCAGTCCCCGCCCAGCGCGACCGCCAGGGCAACATCCAGCAGGACCTTGCCCGGGTCGTGGACGGCCCGGGGCTCCCGCCACGGCGCCAGCGCCGCCGATATCGCGTTGTCCAGGCCCGCCTTGCGGACGGTTTCGACCAGCAGCACGCCCCCAGCCTGGGAGACCACCGCCCGGCCACCGCCCTCGATGCGGACACACGGGTAGGACCCGATACGCTTCTCCACCTGAAGAGTGCTTCTTCCGTCAGCTGACAAGACCCTATGCAAGCCGCATCGTTGCAGGTCAGGAGCACTCTTTCTTTATCTGATCAAGACCCGGACAACCTCGCTCACAAGGGCGTGAGGTCAGCCGTTCTCCCGGCCCGGCAGAGGTGCGCCTTCCAGGAAGGCGCGATAGGTTTCGACAGCTTCCGGCTCGATTTCAGGGTCGGAGGGGCCGTAGCGGGTGTCCGTGCGGTCCCGCTTCGGCCCGGAGACCCAGAACTCCTCGTCGGTCTGCACGTCGTAGAAGTTCGCATCGAACATTCCCCCTGCCCGGCGCAGTGTCCTCCCGCGGAAGTACGCAGTACTCCAGGTCTTCGAGAAGTCCACCCATCCGATCCACGAGGGTCCGCGGTCGGTGTTGTAACCAGTCTTCAACTGCACGAACATGAGACGTCGAGGCATACCCACAGGGTCCTTCACAGACTGCTCCCGTGACCAGCCATTTTGTGGGTGCCTACGCGACCCCGCGACACCGCCGGCAAATGCTCAGGTAGGCGGCTACGGTACGACGCGCTCGTTCACCTGGAGAGTGCTGCCTCCTACAAGCCGCCAGAACCCCTGGCAAGTTCCACCGCCGCAGCTCAGTGGCACTCTCCGCTCGTCTGATCAAGACCCGCACAAGCCCGCTCGTGAAAGCCCGAGGCCAGCGAGGCTGCGAGCCGGCCGACCGGGCCGCCGCCCGACGAGGCCGGCAGCGTCATCGCCCGCCGGAACCGCACCGAACTGGTGCTTCCCCGCCGAATGTGCACACCGCCGGCTCGCGACCACGGGGCACTCCCCGCCACGCACGAACCTCTGCCGTCCCTCGGCGGCCCGCAGGCGGAGGACCGTGGTGGACGTGCCGGGCCGGCTGAGGTCTGCGACGACCGCAGCCGACCCGGTCGTCCGGGCTATCGCGCCGCTGGTCACGGGAGACGCAGGAGGGTGAGGGCCTGGGCGGCGACCTGTTCGGGGTTGAGCTCGGTGGTGTCGATCACGTCGGCCCGCTCGCACAGCCAGGTCGCGTACGCCTGCTCGTAGTCGGTCAGCTTGCGGCGCCGGAAGGCGCGCACCTTCTCGCTGAGCTCCTCGTTGTCGGGGAATTCCATGCTGGCCTCGATGCGGGCCCGGATGGTGTCGGAGTCGGCGTGTACGAGGAGGTGGCGCACTACGATGCCGTCCTTGTGCAGGGCGTCGAAGATGTCGTCGGCGTACTCGCGGCGGAGCAGCGTCATGGGGGTGATGACGGGTCCGCCGTGGGCGAAGTGATCGAGTTCGGTGCAGACCCGGGCGACGAGCTCGCGCCACATCGGGTAGTCCTGGAAGTCCTTCTGCCGGTCCGGGTGGTCGCCGATGCTTTTGCGCAGCAGGAAGCCGATGTCTTCGGGGTCGGTGGTGATGGCGTCGGCGAGGTGCTGGTGGAGCTGCGCGGCCAGCGTGGTCTTGCCGCCGCCGAAGGGGCCGTTGACCCAGATGATCATGATGTTTCTCTTTCGTGTTCGTACGGGCGTCCGGCCGGGCTGAGGTCCGACCGGATGTGGCTACTGCTGGGGGGCGGTGTCGTTCTGGTGGGGCAGGAGGGGGGACACGGTGCTGGTGGTAGGCGACGTGGAGTCTGTCCGCGTGCACGGCCCGCAGCCGGTCCAGTTCTGGGAACGGTTCTTCGGTCACGGTGAGGGGCACCGTGTGCCGGCCCGGTTCGGTGACCAGGACAGTGCGATCGTACGAGCCGCGCCGGGGAGCGAGGCCGCAGGTGGACGGGAGTCCCCGGCCCGCTCGGGCATGGTGACGTGGACGTCGGCCGGTTGGCCCGGATAGGCCGAGTCGCCTGTGCGGCCTCCGAGGCCGCCGGACCGGCCGGTCGTGTTGGGCGTGGCCGGTCCATTTCTGGAGTTCGGCGTTGCTGATGCGCCCGGGGTAGGGGACTTCCAGGGCGTCAGTGACGGCGTCAGTGGGGTCGCTGGACGGGAACTGGGTGGTGGTCAGCCGGCGCCGCCTGGCTCGTGGCGGCGCATACAGCTACCGTCCAAGATGTCCCAGTTGTCGCCGGCGTTGAATCGAGGCGCGGCCGAACACCGGTCGTTGTCCACCTCGCTGTCGCCGAAGTGTCCGTACGCGACGTGGTGGAGACGCAGGCCGGTGATCTCATTGGTGCTGACGGCGCTCGGTAGATCTGCGATCAACTCACGCTTGCAGCAGCCCTACTGGCCGGGCGTCAGCGGATCAGGCATTCCACGTCGATCGGGTGATCCGACCGAACGGGAAGGTTGTTCCCCTGAACGGCTGTACATGATCAGCGGGACTTCGGCTGTCAGATACTTTTCCGTCTTCAGGGAGTCCTGTGCGCACATCCCCTCTGTCTGCGGCCTTCGCCGCGACGCTGGTCGTCAGCGCCGCCGCGCCATCGGCTTACGCGGCCTCCGAGACGACTGCTTCGGACGTCGGGGGATTCGTCACCGACGGAGACCACGTCCACGTGTCCAGTACGCCGCCCGCGACAGCATCGGCACATGGCTGGTGGCTAGACCCGCTCGCCAAGCACGAAGCTCTGAAGGCAAAGGTCACCATCTGGCTTCAGACCAAGCACGGACAGACCTGGAAGACTGTCGCCGCGGGTTCCAAGAACGTCAAGGCCGGCGGCAAGGGCGCCAGCTCCCGCCGAGCCAATGCCCGCATGACATGCGAGAACCGGAACTAGACCCAGTGGCGCAGCGGCATAGATGTCGACTTGATCGGCATCGCGGACTCCCCGAGAAGGCGGTCGCCAAGGACGTCACCCTGTTGTGCGGAGCGTAGAAGGAGCGCAGTGGCATGGACGTGAGTGATCCGACCCTCATCATGGGCCTGCACGGGGTCTTCCACCGGCACCCGTGGATCGATCGCGTCCTTGCCGAGAACGACCTGGAAGACGAGGACGTGTTCAGCCTCGCTGTGACCAGGGCGGAAGCCTACGGCTGGAGCAGCACTCACCTGGGCCACGGGACGCTGGACGGCAGCCGATGGGGACACAACGACGCCGGTGAGGACTGGACGGAGGACAATCACGTCCGCCAACTGGCCTGGCTCCAGGTCGCCGTGGAAGAGCAACTGCACGGCCAACGACTGCCCCTGTTGCCCGTGGCCACTGTCCTCAGCGACGTACTGCATCACATGGGCACGTACACGCTCACGGGCCTGCACACGGTCGTACCCCTGCAACTGTCAACCGACGACGGCCTCGTCTACTTGTCGCAGGCCGCGGACTGGGTGGCCGCTGCGGGGCCGGGACCGTCGGCCGACTGTGTCATCTCCGTCGCGGCCCGGGATTCAGCCGGTCTGGCGACAAGGGCACAAGACGTGAATGCTCTGATTCTCGAACGCTCCTTGGGCCGCATGGCCATCCATCCCGGCAATCCCTCTGCACTCGCAGGAGGACTGGCTCCTCTCCTCGTAGGTGAGGTACAGACCGAGGGAATGCAGAACGCGGCATCGATCCGTTGCTCTTTGCCGGCCTGGTCCCTCGATTCCGCCATCTGGGCAGCCGAGGTCACGGTCGCCTCCATGCGCGATGCCGGTGTGAGAGAGCCGGCGCTCCTGACCATCTCCCAGAATGGCGATGCGCTCACACCGGACGTGTGAGCGGGATCCAGGTTCCCGGGAGCGTCCTTGCTGAGGACTCGGTCAAACGCTGACTTGGTGGCGCAGCAGCACGCCCGATCCGTTCAGCGGATGCCCTGCTTCGGTTCAGTCGTCCGTTGAAGGGCTGCCGCTGCGCGCCGGAGTGGTTGAGTGGTGGCACCGAGGCGGACTGCCCGTCGGCAGTGCGTTCACCCCGAGGGAGTATCCAGATCATGAGTTTTGACGCTGTTGAAGCGGTGCGGGTCACCGGTGCGGGACCGGCGGTGGGGGCACTGTGCGTGCCGGGCGACAAGTCGATCTCGCACCGAGCATTGCTCCTTTCGGCGCTGGCACATGGGACGAGCACGGTGACGGGCCTGTCGCGGGGACAGGACGTCACCCACACGCGCAGGGCGATCGAGCGGTTCGGCGTTGTGATCGAGGACGACGGCCACGGGCGGCTGCGGGTGGAGGGGCCGCTTCGGCACGAGCCGGACGATGTACTGGACGCCGGTAACGCCGGGACCGGGATCCGCCTCATGGCCGGGGTGTGCGCGGGCGTTGACGGGGTGTCGGTGCTGACGGGCGACCGGTTCCTGCGGCGCCGGCCGATGAGCCGGATCGCGGACCCGCTGAGGGAGATGGGCGCCCACGTCGACGGCCGGGAGCACGGTCAGTTCGCTCCGCTGGTGGTCCGCGGCGGGAATCTGCACGGCATCACCTACGCGCCGAGGGTGGCGTCCGCACAGGTGAAGAGCGCGATCATGCTGGCCGGGCTGTCGGCCGACGGTCCGACCACGGTGGTGGAGGCCCACCCGACGCGGCGGCACACCGAAGAGATGCTCCTCAGGTCCGGCGGCCGGGTCCGCGTCGAAGAGACGCGTGTGACGGTGGAGCCCGGACCTCTGACCGCCACCGACGTCGCGGTGCCGGGCGACCCGTCGCAGGCCGCGTTCTGGGCGGTCGCCGCACTGCTCGCCGAGGGCGGCAGCGTGGTCGTCGAAGACCTCTACACCGGGTTCGGCCGGTCCGACTTCGTCGGCGTGCTGCGGAAGATGAGCGCCGCGATCGAGTTCGACGAGGCCACGGGGACACTGACGGTGCGGTCCTCACGGCTGGAGGCTGTAGAGCTGACAGCAGCTGATGTCCCGGGCATTGTGGACGAAGTTCCGGTGCTCGCGGTCGCCGCGGCGGTCGCGGAAGGCACCACGGTCATCTCGGGCGCAGGTGAACTACGGGCGAAGGAGAGCGACCGGATCGCGCACACCTGCGGCATGCTGCGCGCGCTGGGAGTGACGGTGACGGAGACCGAGGACGGCATGGTCATCGAGGGCGGTGCCAAGCTGCACCCGGGCATCGTGAACAGCCACGGAGACCACCGGCTCGCGATGGCTGCAGCCGTCGCCGCAGCGTGTGCCACCGAGGGCGAAACCTTGATTACCGGGTGGGATTCCGTGGCCACCAGCTACCCGGGATTCATGGAGGAGCTGGTGCGCCTGACCGGGGCGGGTGTCGTCGCCGCGGAGGACGAGGTGTAGCAACGCAGGCAGTTGGGGCTGGGCGCCCCGGCGCATCTCTGTGCAGGCGCGGGCTACCAGGAGTAGCCGTGGGCGTCGAACTCCGGTGCGTAGACGTCCTCGATCGTGCGGCGGCCTGCCGGGGTGAGGACATCGCGGTAGTGCGAATCGGGCGGCCGGAAGTGGGCCTTGGCGCGTGCGAGGTCCAGGTCCGGCAACCGGCCGCCGTGAGCCGGGCCCGATCGCCCCCAGGGTCCCTGGGGGCGATCGCTGCCCACCCGTGTCCGCGGATCGGTTGCCGATCAGTCGATGCGGTCGCTCAGGCCCAGCACCTGCGGATAGTCACTGGGGAAGTCCCTGGGCATGCCCGGCACGTGGATGGTGCGCCCGTAGACGCCGGCCAGGAACTCGACGGCACCGACAGGGAACTCCGACCAGTCGCCGTTGTCTCCGCGGGCGACCACCGGCCATGCGTCCGGGTCCGCAGGGCTCGTCCTCCAGTAGAAGGAGTCCCCCGAATTGGACGACGCCCAGCTGATCAGGCCTCCCGGCTGCGGGAAGGGAACGTACTCCTCGGTGTCGCCCATCTCGAACAGGTCCTGAAGGATCTCGTCCTCCCTGGTCTCGGACGCCCACAACGCCTCGGCTCCGGGCCGGGGAACGGACACGCTCAGGAAGTCGTCGATGACCAGCACCGGGTACGCCTCCGCCAGAGCGTGGAAGTCTGCGGGCAACGCTATTCCGAGAACCGCCTCAAGGGCGCCCCAGTCCACGTTGCGCCCTCCAGCCACACGCCACTGTGTCATCGACGGAAGCGCGGCCTCCAGCTCTTCGATCCTCAGCATGTCGTCTGCCAATCCGTGATGTTCTGGACCACGACGCTGTCGAACAGTACCCCGTCCTTGGTATAGGCGGACATGGTGACACCGTCCGCGTATCCCGTAGCGTGGCTGTAGTTGACCTTCCCCGTGTACTGGACCCACTTTCCAGCCGCGAGCTGCCTCTCCATCTTGATTTCGCAGCGCCGCATACCACTCCGGTTCATGCGCTTGAACCCGGTGAACAGGTTCTCGTTGATCCAGTCGCCGCTCACCTTGTCGCCGACGATGTGCGTACGGTCGAAGATGTTGCTCATCCCCGACCTGGGAGTGTTCCGCGCGGCATCCGGGTACCCGTACACGTCAACCGATCCGGTGTCTCGGCCCGCGAGAGGGGGCTTGAGGTCGCGTGGGCAGAGCAGCGCGCTCGCCCCCTGGGCTCGGCCCTCCCCGTCCAGCGGCTGGTACCGGAAGCGTGACGACTTGGGCTCGCTGTCACATCGCCGCTTGTTGTCCGAGTCCGCGTCGGGCCCTGGCCGCGGCGGAGCGGCTGGAGCGGGTGTGCGTCCGGCGGGACCGGACGGAGTCCGGACCGCCGGGACGGACGTCACCTCGTCGATGATGATCCGAGTGCCGCTGATATTGGCCTGAGCCTGGCCGCCGCGTGCGATGGCCTGGTCGAAGGCCGCCCGCTGCGGAGAGCCGGACGCCCCGGACCTCTGCACCCTCAAGGCCCTGTAATGTCCGTTGGGCTTGCGGGCCAGACCGTCGTACGTGCTGACCGGGCTGCCGAGCCGTGCCGCCTGTGCGGCGGGCAGTGCGCTGACGGCGCTGGGCGACAGGTATGCCGTGCCCGGGCGCATGTCGACGGTGGCGCCGGTCTGCTTCGCGTACGCATTCAGGGCTGAGACCTGCGGCTGCCTGGAAACGCTGTCGGCAAGGCCGGCTTCCTCGGTCTGCGACTGGTCGAGGTACTGCGGTGGCCCCGCCGCGTCGCCGCCCTGGTTCATCATCGCTGCTGGGTCCGGCGGACTGTCGTTGAGGCTCTGGATGGTCTGGGCCATCTGCTGAAGCAACTGCCTCCCCAGGGACTGCAGTTGCTTCTCCTTGCCTCTGAACGTGCGGACTTTCGCGTCGTGTGCCGAGGAGGCGGTGGCGAGCAGGGACTTCTTCGAACGGAGCCTGGCCCCCTGCTTTCTGAGCTGATTCTGCTCGTTCTGCAGGCTGCTCTTCGTGGTCCGCAGCCGGGCCTGCTCGGCCCGCAGGCTGCTTGCCTCGGCAGCGTACGCGTTGGCTGCGGCGGCCTGCGCGGGCATCTGGAAGGTATGCGGCTTGCTGTTGTGGGCGCTGATTCTCGCGTTCAGCGATACCGTGCGCGAGTTGTAGCTGCCGGCCTTCTGATCCACCGAAGTGCTCTTGGAGTTGTACGCCGTGGTGGCAGTGCGCAAGGCGGCGGCGTCCTTGGTGATCCGCTCCGCCTCGGCGACCAGTCTCTTCGCCTGTTGCGCGATCGCAGCCTCCTGCCGGTTGAAGTCCTCGATCTTCCGCACGAGGTCCGCGGAGACAGCCCTGATGTCCGCGGACGGAGCCAAGGGAGAGACAGCGCCTGACTGGGCCAGGGCACCCCCCGTACGGGGGGCCGCACCGGCCGGTGCTCCCGTGCCGGCGATCGGCAGCAAGAGCGCCACCAGCCCCAGGAGGACGGCGCGCCGCATGGTGCGCCAGCGGCGAGCGACCGGTATGACCGTCTTCGCGATCACCGGCCCACCCTCCTGGCCAGCTCATCCGTGACCCTTGCGACGGCCGGCTGGGCGTCACCTGCCTGGCAGACCGAGACCTGGACGAGGCTCGTGCCGTTCACCCGTGCCTGGTGAGAGCAGGCCCAGTCCGCGTCGCCGTGCTGTGCCGCAGTCCATGCCACGGCGACCTGCGTGGACGGCTGCGCCTTGTACGTCCACTTCGAGGTGCGCCCGTCCTGATCGGTGCGCGTCGAGGACGAGCACGCGGTCAGCCCCTTGGCGAGGGTCGAGAAGGCCGTATTGGCTTTCTCGCTGTCCGGGAAAACGCCGATCACCTGATTCACGGTGTAGGCGCCCGTGGCCCCTGCGTCCTTGTAGGTCGCCGACACGTACGCGGTCCACGCCTGCCCGTAGACCGACTGGGTCGTCGGTCCCGCCGCGACGGCGCAGTGCGCCGGCGAAACGGTGAGCGGTTCGTGAGGACGGTTCGACTGGGCGCCGGCGACCACTGCCGTCATGGCCAGACGGCTGACACGGTCAGGGCTGAGAAGGTCCGCTTGGACCGTCCCCGCAGCAATGTGCGGCGGGCCGCTCGCAGGCTGTGTCGGCCAGAGCCACCACCCGATGCCGGCCAGGACGAGACAAGGCACCACCGCAGCCGCGAGCAACTTCCAGTGACGCAGAAGCCGGGCGACACCGCGCGCGCTCGCGCTCTGCGAGGGAACGGACTGCGCGGCTGGTTGCTGCGCTTCGCCACGCTTCGGCGCCGGCCGTGGTGGACTGGGCTGCGATGGGGTGGGGCTGGGCGTCTGTTGCCTCGGTGCCGATTGCGGCCCGTCGACCTCCGGTTGTGCTCCGGTCTTGGTCCGGTAGTGGTGCTCCACGGTGAATCCTGTTCTCCTTGGGTGTGTTCGTGGTGCGGAAGCCTTGTGCGGGCCGCGGGGACGCAGCTGTCACTTCCAGCGGACGCACACGGTGCAGGTGGGCGTGGGATGGTTCCGGACCGGCCAGGTCGACCTGCCGTTGTCAGCGCAGAGGGTGATGGCCCGGTAGCGGCTGATACGCCTTGTGATGCCGAGGACCGCGATACGAACGGTCGTCTCGCTCTCGGCCGGAGCACTGAACCGTGCGGTCTTGCCGGCTTCCACGGACCCGAGCTCCGCAAGCGGGGCTCGGCGTCCCCACGGTGACCTGCTGCCACGGAACGGCCCAGCAGCTGGGGCGACGGGAAGGGCGGGGGCAGGTACCGGTGGCTGCCGGCGGTGCATGGAGGCGTACATCATCCGGCCTCCTCGATCGCCATGCTGAACTGGTCCGGGCGGTTCACCACAAGCTCCGGAGAACCCGATCCCAGCGCGTGGCTGGAGGCGGCAAGGCTCGCTGTGAGGGCGTGGAAAAGCTCGGCGACCGCCTGACCGATGGAGGCTTCGGGCCTGGCCACGAACGCGAGCTCCGGCCGTGTCGCCACCTCCACCATCGTGGAGGCCTGGGCGTCACCGATCCCACAGGCCACGACAGTCGGGGCGGTCGGTGTGGTCGCCCGGTCGGTGAGCCGGCCGTGCGGCTCCCGCCAGGCCCCCTTGTCCGTCGGCTGCCCGTCACTGAGGAAGAACACCACCGGCCGGTGCACCTGGTAGCCCTCACCGCGCAGCCGCCGTACATCTGCCGGGATACGGGCCAGCAGGTCCTCGAAAACCGCCTTGTAGCTGGTCAGACCCCGGATCTCAAGCCTAGGCAGGCTGGTCTTGTGGCCTATGTCGGCCACGGCCAGGCGTACCCGCACATCATCGGAGAAACCCAG
This sequence comes from Streptomyces sp. NPDC047917, assembly GCF_043204345.1. NCBI lineage: Bacteria > Bacillati > Actinomycetota > Actinomycetes > Kitasatosporales > Streptomycetaceae > Streptomyces > Streptomyces sp. NPDC047917. Next base: position 462,280 of record NZ_JBIDCA010000004.1, on the reverse strand, counting down.
CACCGCCAGCCGCAGCGTGGCCGCGACCATGGGCTCCGCCCGCAGCACCTCGCACAGCGAGTTCAGGCCGCTGGAGAGATCGCCCTCGTACGGGCCCATAGAGCCGGATTCGTCAGCCAGCACATAGACCGGCAGCACGTCTCTGGTTTCCGCCATGCTGGCTTGCTCCCTCATTCCCGCTCCACACGCCGCACCACGATGGCTCCCATTCGGCCAACCTGCCGTCGACGGCGCCGACTTGCCCTACTTGTGCGCCGGCCGCAGCTACCGCAGGGCTACCCTTCGGAGGAAAAAGGTCGGTCCTGTGCGTCTCTGTGGCCAGGGACGTCATGCCGAACCCCGCTGCGCGCAGACGAATCGGCCTCCGGCCCTGCGCGGTCTCGCCAACCATGACCGAGGGCGTTTCGGCGCGGATGAAATTTTGATGATGTGCGAGGTGGCATGAGGGGAAGCCAGGGGACCGCAACGGGTGGGGCGTCGGAACGGCTTCGTATCGAAGTACTCGGTCCAATCTGCGTACGACGCGGTACGTCATCACTGGACGCCGGTCCCGTGCGAAGGCAGGCCGTGCTGGTGGCTCTGGTTCTGCGCCGGAGCGGACCTGTCACCTACGAGCAACTACTCGACGATGTGTGGGGCACACACCCGCCGAAATCCGGCCACCGCGTGCTTCCCAGCTACATCTTCGCGTTACGCAAGGCACTCGACCTGCCAGGAGCCGGGCCCAAGACCTCGGTGATCCGCAGCGGTGGCGGCGGATACCGCTTTGTTCTCGACAACCTTGAACTGGACACCGCGGTACTCGAAGCACACACCCAGGCGGCGCGGCGGGCCAAGGACGCGGGCGACCTGGCCACCGCCGCCGACAGGTTCACCGCCGCACTCGCCCTGTTCCGCGGCGAGCCCCTGACCGGGCTGCCCGGCCCGCTCGCCCGGGGCGAGCGGCAACTGCTGACGGCACGCCGCAGGTCGCTCCAGGCGGGAAGGCTGGAGTGCCTGGTCGGACTCGGGTGCGCCTGCGACACCCTCGACGAGCTGGCCACACTCACCGCGGCCGACCCCCTCAACGAACCGTTGCTGGGCTTGCGCATGCGCGCCCTGTACGCGGTCGAGCGGCAGGACGAAGCGCTGAAGGCCTTCGCCACCATGCGCGTACGGCTTGCCGACGAACTGGGCGTCGACCCCGGCCAACAGCTCCAGCGTGTCCACGAGGCGGTTCTGCGACGCGAGGACGCGTTCCTCCTCGGCAGCACACCGGCCCGCCCGGCCCGTATCCGGCGCGTGGTGAACGACCTGCCCGGCAGTGTCGGGCACATCGACGGACGCACACACGAACTGAACCTGCTGACCGCACCGGCCCCAAGCGACACGGTGTCCCTCACGACCGTTGACGGCACCGCAGGCGTCGGCAAGACCACCCTCGTCCTCCACGCCGCCCGCCAACTGCGCACCGACTACCCGGACGGATGCCTCCACGCCGATCTGCGGGCACACAGCGAGGAGCAGCAGAGCCTGACACCGCAACGGGTTCTGCGCAGACTTCTACGCACCCTGGGCGAACCCAACAGCGAGGCACTGAGCGACCTTGACGAACTCACCGCGGCGTGGCGCACCGCCACAAGCTCGTTGCGGCTCCTGCTGGTACTGGACGACGTCGCGAACGCACGCCAAGCCGCCCCGCTCCTTCCGGCCGGACCGGGCAGCCGCGTACTGATCACCAGCCGCCGCCGCCTGGTCGAACTCGACACAGACCTCAGGATCACCCTGGAACCTCTGGAAGCCAGCGGCGCGGTATCACTGCTGCGGCACCTGGTGGGACACGAACGCGCGGACAGCGAGCCGGAGGCCATGGGCGAACTGGCCCGGCTCTGCGACGGCCTGCCACTGGCACTGCGGATCGTCGGGGCACGGCTGCAGACCAGGCCCACGTGGACACCCGCGTTCCTCGTGGAACGCATGGCCGGGGACGAAGGCCGTCTCGCCGAACTCAGCGCCGGGGACCGCAGCGTCGAAGCGGCCTTCAGCCTCTCCTACGACCAGCTCCCTCAACGGCTGCAGCGCGCCTTCCGGACCCTGGGGCTCGTCCCGACGGCCGAGTTCGACAAACTGGCGTTGGCGGCCATGCTGGGCTGCCCGCCCGACGAAGCGGAGAACGTACTGGAAGGCCTCGTCGACGTCAGCCTCCTCCAACAGCCCGGCCCGGGCCGCTACCGCTTCCACGACCTGGTCCGGGTACACGCACGCCGCCTCGCCCAGGCCACGCCCGAGGAACAAGCTCCTGCCCGCACCGCCCTGCTCCGCCTCTATCTGGACGCGGGCCGCCTCGCCAGCGACTGGGGTCCCGGCGGATTTCCCACAGGACCGCAGCCCGACGACACTCCGTTCTCGGACTGGCAACACGCGGAGCGATGGCTGGACACGGCAGGCACCGAACTGCCCGACGTCGTCGCACACGCCGCCGAGCTGGGCGAGGCCGATCACGCCTGCTGGATCGCCGAGGCACTGGCCGACTTCTTCCTGCGCCGAGGTCGCTATCACGAGTGCCGGGCCACGCTTGAGACGGCGTTCGGCTGCGCGGACGAGGCGACCGACCGGCGGATGGCCCCCGCCCTGCGAAGTGGTATGGGGATGATCGACCTCTACCAGGGCCGGTTCGAGGAGGGGCGCACATGGTTCGCCACGGCCCTCTACATCAGCCGCCAGAACGGTGAGGCCCGCGAAGAGGCCCGCGCTCTGGCCGGGCTGGGAGCCGCCGCGTTCAACCTGGGCCGGGGAGAGGAGGCCATCCCTCAACTGACCGATGCCCTGGTCCTTTCCGAGAGGGTGGACGACAGATGGCTCACCGGCATGACACTCAGCGTGCTCGGCACGATCCACCACCATCACGGACGCATCGAAACCGCACTGGACTGCTTCGGCCTCGCCTACACCCACGCCGAGACCAGCGGCAGACCCAACCTGTTGAGCCAGACGCTCTACTGCATCGGGGAGGTCCACCTCAGCCAAGGCCGCAACCGCGAGGCGTACGGCATGTTCCGCCGTGCCCTCGACCAGGTCGCGCAGAGCGCACCCACCTTCCAGCACGCGCATCTGCTGGCCCGGCTCGGCACCGCCCAGGAAACCACCGACCCGGACAAGGCACTGTCCCTCCACCACGAAGCACTCTCCCTGCACGAGCAGCTCGACCCCCTGAAGGAGCCGCACTACGACCGGCTGGAGATGGACATCCGCTGCCGGCTCGGCCAGACATACGCCACCGCAGGTCGCCTTCGCGAGGGACGTGAACAATTCCTGGCCGCGCTCGCCATCCCCGGCGCCGAATCGCATGTCTTCGAACACGCACGGGCAGAATCGGGACTGGCCACCTGCCGGACCACGTAACCCCCGTGGCCTCGCGCTGCAGTTGGGTTCACGCGGCGAGCACCGCCGTGACACCGAGGAGAGCCTCCGGCTCGGTCACGGCCGCATCTTCGTCCGTGACGTGGACCGTGGCGATGCCCAGATCGGCCGCTGGCGGCAGATTCACCGCGTGATCGTCCACGAACACGCACCGCTCGGCGGGCAGCCCGATCCGCTCCGGGGCTGGTTCGTAGATCGCCGGATCGGGCTTGGCCACCCAGACCAGCTCGGAGACGACGTGCACGTCGAACAGGTACCAGATGCCGACGTGTTCGTACGGGTCGAACGGGTGGGAGACCGAAACTGTTGGACAGCAGGGCAAGCCGGTGACCGGCGGCCCGCGCGGCACGCGAGCGCGACCATCCGGCGGGCCACAGGCACCCCGGCCCAGGCCCGCCCCATCGGATTCACCGGATCCACGTGCGCACCCAACAGCGCGGCCGTGCCCTCGTTCCACTCGGCCTGCCCGATAGCCCCAATCTCCAGAGCCGCGTACAGACGCCGACCCTCAGGGGGGTCGTTGGGAGTGCTGCGCCACGCGTCCCGCGCAGTCGGTGCGGACGGCGCCGGGCTCGATGGCGGTGACATGGATGTGGAAGGGGGCGACTTCCTTGCCGACGGCTTCAAGGATGCCTTCGAGCGCGTACTTGTTGCCGCAGTAGGGGGGACGCCGGGGAAGCCGGCCAGGCCGCCCATGGCGGTGACGGCCGGGACGTGCCCTTGGCGGCGTGCGCGCATGTGGGGCAGGACGGCCTGGACGGTGGCGGCGGCGCCGAAGACGTTGACGTCGAACTGGGCGCGCAGTGCGGACAGCGGGGTTTCCTCGAAGGTGCCTTCCCGGCCGTATCCGGCGTTGGCGATCAGCACGTCGATCGGGCCCGGCCCACGGACTGCTCCACCTCTTCCACCGCCGCGCGGATCTCCGCGTCGTCGGTGACGTCGAGGATGCGGACGTGCGCGCGCTCGGGGTGCAGGGCGGTGAGGGCGGTCGTATCCGCCTCCTCGCGTACGGTGCCGACGACGGTGGGGCCGTCGCCAAGAGCGGCCGTCGCCAAGAGCGGCCGTGGCGAAGGCGCGGCCGAGGCCGCTGCTGACGCCGGTGATCAGGATCGTCCTGGCCGTGCCGGTCATGCCTGTTCCTCCTTGTAGAGGACGAGGCGCTCGTGGAAGAGGACACCGTCGCGGATGTCGCCGGTGGCGGTGAAGCCGGTGTCGTCGACGTCGTCCTCGGCGTGGCTGGCGACGGACCGAAGGAAACCCGGCCTGTGTCGGTCAGGGACGTGGCCGGGTGGCGGTGTCGAGGGCCATGTGGACGAGATGGCTCCCCAGTACGGTGCCGGCGCACCCAGTCGGTGCGGCGCAGCGCGTCCCGTACGAGCTGTGTGTTCGCCGGGTCGGGGTGTGGGGTGGTGGGAACGGAGTGGCCACTGGACGACCTCCCGCTCGCCCGCCGGCGGACCCACCTGATCGCCCGGCTCGAACAGCACCCCTACTCCTGTCTGTACGCGCCCGATCCGCAGGCCGCCGCCGACCTCATCAGCAAGGAGTACGTGTGACACCGAAGCCTGCCGCCGCGATCCTGCCCAGCCGGAACGAAGCGGCCATCATCGCCGCCGTCACCGCCGCAGCGGCCGGCACCTACCCGACCGCCGAACTGGTCGTTTCCGCACTGCCGCCCGGAGCCACCGACGGTCTCGCACCGCTCTGGACACCCGCCGCCGGCACCCTCATGGACGTCGTCCACCAGCCATGGCCAACCCGCTTCGCATGCGCGGCGGAAGCAGCCGGGCGGCGCGTTGTCGGAGGACTGCCGATGCTTGTGCACCAAGCCGCACAGCAAGTGGTTCCGCAGAACCGATGTCCCCGGGTGCCCCATGCGGAGATGCTCAAGGCATGCCGCTCAAGGGCCCACACGCGTTGATTCGCCGATGGTGGGCAAGACCGCGGCGGCTCCTCAGGGCATCGGCCAGTTCGCGCCGGTTCAAAAATGGTGTTCGACCTCTCTCCCGCGCCACACCGAGCCGACGGCAGGGGGCGATGCTGCGCCGGAAAGCCGGTGCAGCAGGGCGAAGGCGGCCGGCTTGTCGTGGCCGGGGACCTCCAGGGGACCATGTGTCGGCCGTAAGCGGTGTGACGGATGCGGGGACGCGACCGTGCGTGAGGCAGCCAGGCATTCCAGCCACCGCATCTCGCTGCGCTGCTGACGGGCGGGCGGCCGTCACGTACGGACCGGCGGTCCCTGTGATCCGCCGGGCGAAGCAGTATCCTGCACCGTCGACCGGGAGATTTCAGGTCCATGACACATACTTTCCGTTCAGGTTTCCAGGCCGCGTGGATGATGACTCCCGCTCCGTACGACGACCCAGGAGTCCAACGGCTGCTCCTGGGCCTGTACGCCGAACAGCGCTCGTTGTACGGCTTCGCCGACGACCCCGCCGACACCCCCGTCTCCCGGTTCGTGCCCCCGCACGGGTTGTTCCTCCTGGTACAGGACGGACAAGGGAACGCGCTCGGCTGCGGCGGATGGTGGTTCCTGGACTCCCGGACCGCAGAGATCAAACGGATGTATGTCCGCCGCGAAGCCCGTGCCCAGTCCCTGGGGCGGGAGATTCTGCTGCGTCTGGAAGCCGACGCGAAACTCAGGGGTGCCACGTGCGCGCAACTGGAGACCGGCGTCGCCAACACCGCGGCCCTTGCGCTCTACCACGCTCAGGGATACACGCCGATCACCTCATACCGGCCTGACAGGAATCCCGACATCAACCGAGCACTTCGCAAGGACCTGTGAGGTCCTGATCCGGTTGACGAGCCGGCTCCGTCCGTCTCGCCCGTCGACAACAGCGCAGTCATGGGCGAAGCGGTTCTGGACTGCGGGCGAGTCGGAGGTCGGCAGCCGAAGATCTCCCAAAGCACCCACGACACCAGCAACCGGATCCAGGTCACCACAGGTCCAGCGCTTCCAGGACGTGCGCGGCCCTCGGTAGCGGGACGGCGTATGCAGCGGTGAGCAGGTTGTCGGGGACGTCTGTCTTCGTGTCGAGCTTGATCAACTCGCGCCAGCGCAGGACCTGCGGCCACTGTTCGGTAGGCGGCTTCGGGATGCTGATCCGCCTCGGCGACCAGGCGGGCGAGCACATCGTCCGTGGGCAGGACGGCGTCGTTGTCCAGGAAGAACAGGTGACTGCCCTGGTCCGGCCGGCTCGCCACGGCGAGGGCCCGGGCTCCGGCGTTGCGACCGCCGGGAATACCGATGTTGGTCTCCAGGGCCACAGTGAGGGCGCCGGCAGGCACGATGTCGGGGACACAGCCGTTGCCGACAACGCAGATCCACGGATCGACCCCTTGCTGGGCCATCAGCGTGGCCTGCGCGGCACGTTCCTGTTCAGGCCGGTCATTCATCGTCAGAAGGACTACCTGGACGACAGGTGGGTGCGGCCGCTGCGGCACAGGGTTTCACTCCGGATGTGATGAGGCTGCCAGGGGCTGGACAGCGGGACGGGGCGCCGGTGAGCGGCTTGGTATGAGGTTGCCGAGGAGGGTCTCAGCGTTGGTGAGCCGCATCCCCGAGGGCTCGTGGAGCAGGAATCGAGTTCGCCGCAACGATGTGAGCCCGGCGCATCCGTCCTCGCCTGGCCGGTTCCCTGGCGGCGCGAACACCGCCGTACGTTCCCGCAGGGCTGTGTGCTCCTTCATGACGGGCTGTCCAGGAGCGAAGCCGCGCCCGCGTCGAGGAGTTCATGTCCCGCGTGTTGCCCGGTGAGAGCCGCTTCGATGGCGGGGCCGGAGGCGGTCGCGCGGATTGGGGCGCCAGTTGCGGTGGGCGCCCTGCAGTGGCTGTGGAGCCGTCGACCACGTCCGCAGCGGCACGTGGGATGCACCCCTGTGCGCGAAGTGCACCAACCCGGACCCGGACTACTGGGGCCGCTGCCCCGTCTGCCGCACCACCTGGCAGCTCAGCACCCGTCCCTGCCAGCGATGCGCGCTCGACCGGCAAGTACGCGACCTCCTGGCCGGCAACACGGGCACGATCCGGCAGGACCTCGTCCCTCTCTACAAGGCACTGTCCGGAGCCGAACGCCCCACAAGCACCATGTTCTGGCTATCGGGCTCGAAGGTCGGCGGCCTGCTCCGGCAGATAGGCCGTGACGAACGGCCCGTCACCCACGACACGCTCGACGAGTTGCCCGCGAGCAAGGTCCTCGCACATCTCCGCAGTGTCCTGGTCGCCACCGGCGCCTTGCCGCCTCGCGACGAGCGGCTGGTCGCCCTGGACCAGTGGATCACCTCGGCGCTCCAAGCACGCACCGATCTCACCGAGCGCCGGATCCTGCACGGTTACGCGGTCTGGCACCACCTACGTCGACTCCGGCGACGCCTCGGCCAGGAGCACACCACGCACCTGCAGGCGCTGAACGTACGCTGCCACGTCACCGCAGCAGCGAACTTCCTCGACTGGCTGTCCGACAGCGCTCTCACGCTGGGCACGTGCACCCAGGTTGACCTGGAGCGATGGATTGCCGACCCCAAGGCCACCTACCGGGACGAGACCAGCCACTTCGTCCGGTGGTCCGTCCAGCACCGGCATGCCAAGGGACTCACCTACGGCACCGTGCGCTGGACAGGACCCTGCGGGACGATCGACAGCGAGAAGCGCTGGGCCGACGCCAGGCGCCTCCTGCACGACGACACGCTGGCGACCTCGGATCGAGTCGCCGGCCTGCTGCTGGTCCTCTATGCCCAGCAGATCGCCACCATCAGCCGCCTGACGGTCGACGACGTCCACCTCGACAACGACAAGGTCGGGATCACGTTCGGCACCTCACCTGTCGTCCTCCCCGAACCGCTGGCCGGCCTGGTGCGCGACCTCATCGCCACCCGGCGCGGCAAGGCCAGGATCGGCGCCCCCGACGACGCGCCGTGGCTATTCCCCGGCGGCCGTCCCGGACAGCCCATCGGTGACGACCGGCTCGGCCTCCGCCTCCAGAAGATCGGCCTCCAGCCGCGCCAGGACCGCTCCACCGCCCTGTTCACCCTCGCCACCGAGGTCCCCGCCGCCATCCTTGCCCGGATGCTGGGCGTCCACATCCAGGTCGCCGTCCAGTGGCAGAAGGCATCGGCCGGCGACTGGGCCGCCTACGCCGCCGAGGTCAGCCGCCGTGCCCCCACTCCGGCGGGCGAAGCCCAGACCAACGAGGTTCCCGATGGCCAGCACCCAAGAACAACAAACCCTCCGGGGCTAACGACGTGAAGAGCCACGTTGATCTTGCCGCGATTCCTACACCGAACGAGAGGTGCAACCCATGACCGACCATCTGTCTGCCGTCTTCACGATGCTTGGGCCGGGAGGCCGACGCTTCGCCGATCCCGAAAGCTGGGCGCGTCTTGAGTCGGAGGTCGGCACAGAACTCCCCAGCGACTACAAGGAGTTCATCGACGAGTACGCGCCGATCACGGTCAACAGCCACCTCTATTTCAAGCACCCGGCGACCACACGTTGGAACCTTCTCAAGGACATCCGGGAGACCGAGCAAGCCTTCCGCGATGCCGACTGGGACGGCCTTCCGCACCCGGAGACCGGTGCTGGCGGAGTTCTGATTCCTGCCTTGTCGACCGACTTCGGCTTCCACGTCTTCCTCAGCCGCAGCCCACGGACGCCCGACTGGAGCGTGGTGGTACACGACCGGGACAAAGGCGGGTACTGGGAGCATGCCATGAGCTTCGCCGAGTGGCTCTACCGGCACCTCATTGGCGAGGTAGTCATCCATCCCGATGGAACGCATTTCTACCCCGGTCCGGTCAATCTCGAACACTTGCCCATGAGTCCGGACGATCGCCCCGTTCCCTGGCACGGACCTGACCGCGGGATGTGACGGTGGTTATCTAGTGTTGTCAAGCCATCGAGCCAGTTCATCCCAGATCTGATCCGGTAAGGCATGTTAGGCAAGTTCTAGCTGCGGAGGGTGTCGGCGGACGTATCCGCTAGTGTCGAGGACAGGCAGACACTGTGATCCAGGAGGAGCGGTGTACTACAGCGGGTTGGGGCTCGACCGTGTCGTTGATCGGCGGGGAGACTCGGACTGGATCGAGGCACTGCTGACCAGGGCCAGTACCCAGGTCATTCCCCTGTGGCAGGACCAGTGCCTGGTGCGAAACGAAACGCCGTTGCGGCTGCCCTTGGCCCAGGCGAGGGACATCCTCGTCGCGGCCGGCGACCGGGTGCTGCTCGGCCTCGAAGGCGAGAGGGCGGTGTTCGCGGCTGATGTGTCCGGGCTCGAACGGGAGAGCGCCGTCGAGCTGGCCGGCGCGGACAGGATGCTGGACGTGCGGGCGATGGTTCCCACCATCACGCCGGACGAAGCGGGTCTGCTGGCGTACGCGCGGGGAATTCTGCACTGGAACCGCAATCAGCGGTTTTGTGGCGCCTGCGGGGGCCCGGCCCGGTCCTACAATGGTGGCCACCTGCGGACCTGCCAGAACTGTGGGAAGCTGCTGTTCCCGCGGATCGAACCGGCCGTGATCGTGCTAGTCGAGCTTCCAGGCACGCCCCGGCGCTGCCTGCTCGGCCGCCATGCGGCATCCGGCCCGAACCGCTTCAGCACCCTAGCCGGGTTCGTCGAGATCGGCGAGAGCTTCGAGGACACGGTGCGCCGCGAGGTGCGGGAGGAAGCCGGCGTCACCGTGGGTGCGGTGACCTACCAAGGTTCCCAGGGGTGGCCGTTCCCGGCCGGGGTGATGATCGGGTTTCGCGCCGAGGCCCTTTCCGACGCGATCGATGTGGACAATGTGGAAGTGGTGGAGGCACGCTGGTTCACGGCCGCGGAACTGCGCGCGCGGCTGGCGGACGCTGCTCTCGGCGGCCCGTACCGGGTCGATTCGATTGGCAAGGCGCTCATCGACCAGTGGCTGGCGGACACAGACTGAACCGATGCGGTGCGAAGACAGATTTTACGCTGCCTCGCTCATCTTCTGCTTCAACTCGGCCACCGCCTGCGTCCGTTATCTGGGGTTGAGTAGCCAAAAGTGCAGCTCAGAGGCCATGGGGCGCTGTAAGGCATGAGGGCAGCCCGCTCGCAGGTTTGGACATCTGTCTGACGAAGAGTCTCGATCGAGACTCTTTGCCGCCCTGGTCAGAGGGCCTGCGCACCCGCCGACTGAGCTGCGGAGTGAAAACCGCAGCGACGGGGACCAGCGTACAACCGCATGCCTTACAACCCTTACGGCTTACAGCAACCCACGATAACCTCGGGGCCGAGGCATTCGGAGAGTTCCAATACCCGACTCCACCATTAGGCAACGAGGACCCCGCATGGCTCCAGGACGTGGCGGTGGAAAAGCTAGAACTGATCATCGGCCAGATCGAGGACGACGCCCGCCGCCTTGACGCTGGTGAGCATGTCAGCGGGCCTTCCGCTCAGGAGTATCGGGATCGTGTCGCACGATCCGCGCCGTTTGCCGGCCGAGTCGTTACGGGTGTACGCGACGTCGAGCGACTCCTCGAACAAGCCGACCCCGCCGTTCACCACGAACAGGGCATGACCTGTGTGTGGCGCGCCGCGACAGCTGCCTGCCGGAAGGCGAAGCTCACCCTGGGCCTGCCCGGCGCCGACGCCCCGGACGAGGCCGAGTGCCGGTCCACCTGCGTGAACCTCGCGTATACCGACCGCGACATCGCCGAGCTTCAGCAGGAGCTTGTCGTCCTGCAAGCGGCCGCTGCGGACCCGCTGGCGCCCAAACCGCGTCGGGACCGGGCCGCCGCCCAAGTTGCACAGGATCTGACCATTATCGAACGCCACTACGGCCGTACGACGGAAGACGAAAGAGACATCACATGACGAGGCGACGTTCCCGGGACCGGGAAGCCGAGCGTGTCGCGCTGCGGAGTGCCGCTGACCGTCTCCTTGCCGGCGCCCCGCTGTGGTCGGAGTCAGGGCGGCTCACGGCCACCGAGCTGCTGCGCGAGTCAGGCCTGAGGCGAGACGTCGCCTACAGCGACCATAGGGACCTCGTCGAGGAGTTCCAGGCCCGTGTCAAAGCTCAGAACGCCACGCCAGCTGCCATGCAGGAACTTGCCGACAAGTTCAGCGAGGTGACGGAGAAGCTGGCAGCCGTCAAGGAGAAGCTCGTGACGGAGCAGGCCGTCAATGCCGCAATGCGGCGGATCGTCGCCGAGCTCGACCTTGAACTGATGCAAGCCCAGGAGGAACTTCAGTAGTCCGAGAACGTCACCCGGCTTCCCGCCCCGCGTCGACGGGGAATGCACAGATAACGGCCCGTAACACGATCTTGCTGAAACGTCCTGGTTGGCCGTGGGCATGATTCCTCGCACAGGCCGTACGACAGCCCTTCACCTTCGCGGGTCGGTGAAGGGCTCTCGTCAGAGGGGGCCACCAGACGGAACTTCCGGGGGATGGCTACCTGCTGGGGCGGGAGCCCCAGCCGACCGCCGCGAGAATGGCAATGACGAATGCGGTGGCTTCTGACGTTGTAGCTGTACCAGTGATCGCAAGTACGGCCCCAACGAGCAGTGCTGCGATCGCCAGAATCAGCGCGAGGATCTGTTGCTTGGAGGTGTTGGGCTGAGGGTTTGCTGTTTTACGCTGACGTGACAAAGGACTGTCCTCTTCTCGGTCCATCCGATGGGAACAGCGCCTTGGGCCTCCAGCCGCTCACCGCCAAGTAGTGGGCTGGGGGCCCTATTTGGGCGCCCCTCAATGGAGCCCTATCCAAACGGCGAGTACAACTCACCCACGGGGAAGTCACTTTTGATTCCACGGCTCAACTCGGCCACGATCGGCGATCATGCAGGGGAATGTCCACCCTGAGCTTCGATCGCGCAAGGCTTCCAAGCCTTCTACCTTGGAAACTCGATTTCAAGGCTTCCGGAAACTTTTTTTTGATTCCGTGGAGTGATGTGCATCACACTTCGCATGTCACCCATCGCTTGCTCCGCCAAGATTCTAGACCGTCGCCCCGCGCACGCCAACTGCCCATAGGCCGCTGAGCTCACGGCTATCCACAGGGCACACGAGGGATTCACAGGGTGCCGTGCAGGAGGCGCTACCGCTTCTTGACGATCTACGGCTCGAAGTTGCCAGCGGTACCCCGAGGCGCTCCGCCCTCGAACGGGCCGATATCGGTCAGAACGGTCTTCGTACTCTGCCGTTAAGGCTGTTGCCATTGTTCTTCCGGGCAAGATCGTACTTCTCGTAGCCGATATGGTCGGTGATCTCACCCTCCAGCGCGGACTCCAGCACTCGATTGGTCAGTTGCTGCAACATCCCACCCTCGCCGGTCAGCTGCAGGCCCTCACTGTGGTCCCGGCCAGCATCGCAACGAGTTGTTCGTCCGACGCGGCCGACAGCATCGCACCACCAGTCGGCTCTTCGACCGAATCGTGCTCGATAGTCGTCTCGCTCACTTGGTGTCACTCCTTGGTCAGCAGATCCACCGCGTTGATTAGCCGCTCCCGGAGATCGAAGAGCCACAGAGCCTCGGGAGCCCGACAGCGGTACTTCCAACAGTTGAGTTGCCTAATGAACACCGGGCAGCTCCCACATGCCCCGGGCGGAGCGGCCCAGAAGGACCTCCCCGGAGGCATTGGTGACCACGGCCGCAGCGCCCACGACCGCTTGCGGGTCCGGCCGGCCCTTCTCCACCGCGGTGAACGACCCGCCCGCCCCTCGCAGGACCAGTACTGCCAGGCCCTGCGCGTCGAACCTCATGGCCTCTTCGAAACCGTCCGTGATCTGGCTGAGCTCGTCCTCGTCCAGGGCGATATGCCGACGCTCGTGCGGGGTGTGTTCCACGACCGGCGTGATGACGACGAGCGCGCCGTCCTTGCGCAGCTGCGCGCCCAGAGCGCGAAGGACGCGCGATCTGGCCCGGATGAACGCAGCACTCAGCCGCAGGGTGACCAGGTCGTATCCGCCCTCGTCCTCCTCGGGCGGGCTCGGCAGCGGGTCCTGTTCGATATCCAGGCAAAGCCAGCGCACCCCCTGCTCCTCGGGGTGCTCCGCACGGGCCCGGACCAGGGCGCCTTCGGCGAAGTCGACCGCGTCGACGCGATATCCCATGCGGGCCAGCGCAACGGCGAGTTCACCGGTTCCGGATCCGACATCGAGGGCCCGTCCGCCCTCGGGTGCCGGGACATGCTCGGCCAGTAGTGCCAGCTCGGCGTCGCCCAGAGGACGAAACCCCTGTCCCATGTCGTAGTGCTCCTGCCAGGTGCTCTTTCGGACATGCCTCAACGCCCCACACTCCTCTTCGTCTTGCGGTCTCTGACGTTTGAATGGTCCAGGCGGCCCCGGCGCCGAGCCCGGCCGCGAGGTCAGGTCCAGCTCTTCGGCCCGTACAGCGCGGCCGGGTGCCCCTTCAGCAGGGCCCAGTACCGATCTCCAAGGCTGAAATGCCACCATTCCGTCCTGTAGTTCACGAATCCGGCTCCAGTCATGCTGGAGGTGAGCTCCGCCCTGTTCGACCTGGCTGTCGCGGAGATGTTCGGAGCGTCCGTGTAGCAGGCGCCCTGGCTGTCCTCGGGGTTGGCGTTCATCGCCGTTCCCATGTCCAGTTCCCGGCCCGAGGCATCGACGAGGGTCAGATCAACTGCGGCGCCGGCGCTGTGCGGGGCGATCTCCGGGGGCGACACGTAGCGGCTGGCCGCGGTCCGCACGTCCTGCGGCGGCCAGTCGGGATGCAGTACGCGAAGGCTGTGTGTGTACTGCTCGAAGTACTTCTGCTGCAGGGCCGGGGGCCGGTAGCCCTCGACGACCAACAGACTTAGACCCTCAGGTAGTTGGCGCTGGGCTTCCAGCAGCTGGTCACGGACGTGCTGACGCAGGTGCGCGAAGGCCCCGTCGGGGTCGCTCCTGCGCCCGTCGACCAGCAGGGCTGCCGGGCCCGAGCGGATATCGACCAGTGGCTCGCCGCACTCGCGGACCGGAATTGCGGCCACCCGCGGGTCGGCCATCAGGATGATGCTCAACTGTTTCCCCATTCCCAGGAATCGATGTACGCGACTACGCCGGTCCGGCGCGCCTTCTCCACGGCGACGAGGCGGGCGAAGTCGCCTGGTGGCATCAGGTCTTTCCACCTGGACAGCGGTAGAACACGGACTTCGTCGTGTTCCTCCGGGGCGAGGGTGATGTCACGGATCTGCGCGGCCGTGAGCCGGCCGCCGCCGAACACAGTGCCGATCGCGCTGAAGGGCCATCCGCCGCCGGGCGGGCTCCACACCGTGGCCAGGAGCCGGGGCGGCCCGGCCGGAGTGATCCCGGTTTCTTCCAGCGCGGCGGGACAGCAGGACCTCCGGACCCGCTGCGCCGTCGCGGCACAGGATCAGGTGGACATCCAGCGGCTCGGTGTGCCACCCCGTGCTCACGCCGCGCCGCCGCGGCGGGCGAGCAGCACGGTGAACACGGCGTCCTCGACGAGCCCTTCGCCGTGTACATGCTTCTCCAGGAGCGCGTGCGCTTCCTGTTCGAACCGGGCATGCCGGCGGCCGGCCTGCCCGGGTTCATCGAACAGGGAGGGCTGGGCGAAGCTGGTGCTGCGCAGGTAGCCGACGACCTGGTCGGGTGCCATGTGCGGCGGACAGGGAAGCGGTGCTCGGTGACCTTGCTGAAGGCGGACTCGGCGAGGTCGTCCTCGTAGCGGCTGCTCGGTCCGGTGTATGTCCCGGTCGTGCCGGCCCGCCGCCCGTCACCGAGGTAGGACTGGATCAGCTCCTTCAGGGCCGCGGTCCAGTGCGCCTCGTACGTCCACAGGCTTCCGTCGCCCATGACCGCCACAGCGGCCGTGGGGCTGGTGACCCGGTCGATCCCCCTCAGGGAGGTGGGGCGGTCCAGCCAGTGGAACGCCCGGGCGCAGGTGACCAGATCGGCCTGGTATCCGTCGGCCGGCGCGGAGAACGTCTCCGCGGGTACAGCGTGGACGGCCACCACTGTTTGTCCGTGCAGGGGCCGGAGTTGATCGGCGGCGGTGCGGAGCATGTCGCTGTCCGGGTCGACGAGGTCGGCGCGGCTGATCCGCGGAACGGCGGGCAGCAGAGCGGCCGGAACCTGCCCGGTGCCCGAACCGAGATCCAGGAGAGTCGGCCGCTCAAGGCCGGCCAGGGTCTCGGCAAGGAGCCGGATGGCTTCGTCGGGAATTCCCGGGCGGTATCGGGCATAGTCGGCCGCCGAGTCGAACAGGGCCACAGGTCCTCTTTCCATTTTCCATGCGGGAAGTGCAGGCTGGGTGTGCCGTCATGGCGTGGCGGAGAGTGCGGGAAGTTCCCGTCCGAGGGCAGTGGTGCCGGTTGCGGAAGTGACGTGCTGCGGGCACCGTCGTCCGGTATGTCGACGTGGAAGGCCGCAGGGGATCCGGCCCGCGTCCAGAGGTCGTGGACGCGTTCGAGCTCGGCCCACACGTCGCGCGGACCATGGATACGGACGGTGCCGTCACCGTGGCCTGCCACGGCCCAGGAGTCCTCCTCGGGGGCCACCACGGTGAGTGTGCCGGCCTGGAAGTGCCGCACCACCCCGGGAACTAGGTAGGCCGCGGTCAGCCAGAAGCCGTACGCGTGGTCCGGCGGCGGAGCGAATGCGGTGGGGCGTCCCTTTCCCGGGCTGTCCGCGATCTGCTGGAGATGGTGCTGGGCGGTGAGCCAGGTGTATCCGTGCAGGGGGAGGTGGCCGCGAGGTCCGCCTTCCAGGACGGCCTCGATGTGTCCTCCCGGCGTGCGGGTCACCAGGCAGCGTCCGGGCCCGCTCGCCATGCCACGGACCTGACCCTCCAACGGTTCGCCGTCCCGCTGGACCGGGACCGACTCGCCCGAGTACACGAGCTCCTGCCGATCGGCCCGGTCCTTGGGATGTGCTCCGTCCAGCAGCTCCCACGCCACCGGCTCGCTGCCCCGTTCACTACGCCGTACGTACGCCCGTGGCATCAGCACGCCGCGGTCCAGGTGCGACAGCGCGTCCCGCAGGCGTGGACCGGTCAGCACCCCGTCGGCTTGAAGGCGTTCGACCAGCGCCGGCGGCGCCGATGCCACATCGGTGAGCCGGCCCTTGGACACCGGGGCGGCCGTGCCGGATTCGGCCTTCACCGTAGTTCACCTGCCCGACAGGTGAACTGCGGGTGCCCAGCCAAGCTCTGTGTACGTCGTGCCCGCGAGGATGCCTTCGATCGCGGCACGGGTGTAGCGGACCATCGGGTCCGGCAGACCGTCCAGCGGCCACCACTGCCAGGCCATGCACCTGTCGGGCTCGCGTACCTCCGGTTCCCCGGACCACCGGCCGGCCTGGAAGAACAGCTGGATCCTTGGCTCGGCGTTCTCGTGACCGTCGAGCACGTGCACGGTGTGCACCAGGGTGAGATCCGCGGGCTCGATGACGAGCCCGGCCTCCTCATACGCTTCCCTGACCAGGCACGCGCGAACGCTCTCCCATTCCACATGACCGGCCAGGGCGTGCCACACTCCGCCTGCGAACTTCACATCCGGGTGTCGCAGACCAAGGAGAGTCCGGCCGTCGCGTTCCAGGAACAGGTGTGCGCCGATCACGTTCTTCACCGTTCCCGCCCCGCCCCGGCCTGCGTCGTCCTGTGGCCCGGGCAGCAGTGGTGCGGGGTGTTCTCCGTGGTGGGCCTTGATCACCTCGTGAGCCCACGAGCACATCGACAGCTGCTCCATGGTGGCGATGTCGAACCACGCGAACATGATCCCTTCGGTGACGGGCAGTTCACGGGCGACGCCGTCCCAGCGGGCCGTGTAGATCTGGATGGTCCCCTCGGTGACGTTCGGACCGTGGGCTGTCGCGGTCGTGCAGGGGGTGATGCCGGAGAGGACGAGGCCCGTTTCCTCAAGGATTTCGCGGGCGATCGCTTCGTCCAGCGTCTCGCCGGCCTCGGGCCCGCCGCCGACCAGTGACCAGGTACCCGGGTCGCAAATCGGTTTGTGTGCATCCCTCAGATGAAGAAGGTACTCGCCGCGGCCATTGACGATCAGGACGGCGGTACTTGCGGGCAGAGGTGAAATGGACGCGTTCAACGAATTACCGCCTTTGCGCAAGGAGTCGGTTGGTGATCGGCACGGGGCGCTGAGCGGCAGCGCCGTCGACGGAGGCGGACGCTTCGGCGCGGGCCCCGCCCGGCGTCGAGGCACGGCTGTGGACCGTGGGCGGGATCCGGTCGTCAGCCCCGCCTGCTGTGGCGTGTGCCGCCGGGCCGTTCCCGCCTCGGCCACAGCGGGGAGGCCTCCGGCAGCGCAGCGATCGGCCCGATGCGCGTGACCCGCTCACTGGGCCTCCTCGTGCCGGTCCGTGCCGCTGCGCGGCGTGGGGATCCTGGCGCCCGTGGCGGGCAGGCTGAGCCCGTACTGTGCGGCCTGGGCCTCGTACATCTGCCGGTAGAGACCTCCCTTGATGGCCATGAGCTCGCCGTGCGTGCCCTCTTCGGCGACGGCGCCCTGGTCGAGGACGTAGATGTGATCAGCCTTCGCTGTCGCGGCCAGCCTGTGCGTGACCAGTACGACGGCGTGACCGCGCTCGGCCAGTGACCACAACCGCTGGAACGCAGCGATCTCCGCATGGGGATCGAGCGCAGAGGTCGGCTCGTCGACGAGGAGGAACGGCGCGCTCCTGTACAGGACGCGGGCGGTTCCGAGCTTCTGCCACTGCCCGCCGGAGAGCTGAACCCCGCGCTCGTACCCTTTGAAGGCGATCGAGTCCCAGCCGTGGGGAAGCTCCTCGACGAGGTCTTTCACGTCTGCGGCCCGTGCGGCTTCCTTGACCCGGTCCATGTCGCGGGGCCGGTCGCCGATGCCAATGGCCACGTTCGTCGCCGCGGTCATCTCCCAGTGAGGGAAGTCCTGTGCGAGCATGGCTACTTGGGCGAAGACCTGTGCCCGGTCCGCTTCACGGAGTTCGACCTGTTCGCCGGCCTCGCCCGCCCACCGCACGTGGCCTTCGGACGGCAGCACAAGTCCGGCGATGATGCGGGTCAGCGTGGTCTTGCCCGAACCGTTCGCGCCGACCAGGGCCGTCACCCTTCCCCGGCGGACCGACATGGTCACCCCCTTCAGGGAGGGGGACGCCGCACCGGGGTAGGCGAACGACACGTTCTCCACATGCACGGCGGACACGTCGGGCGGCAGCGGCGCGCCGGTGGAAGCGATGGCGTGCTTGCCCGCCACTTTGGTGGCGTTCTTGGTGTCGGAGAGGAACAGCATCTCCTCGTACAGCCTGTTGACCTGCTGCACCAGCGACGTCAGCCGCGCGGTGCACGTACGGATGGCGATGACCGCGGTCCCGCCGACCGCCAGCGGCAGACCACCACTGCTCAACAACCACCACAGCAACCCATAGCCGGCGAGCGAGGCCAGACCGGAGAAACCCCCGGCGACCAGGTCGGTCTGCGCCTGCGCCCGCGCCAACCGCCGCTGCTCCATTTCCGTCTGCTGCGACATCTCCTCGTATCCGGCCAGCAGTTTCTCGCCCGCCGCGTGCACGCGGATCTCGCCCGCCGCATGGGGACGGGTCAGGTACGCCAGCAGTGAGGCGATCGCCCTCCGGTGATCGACCCAGTTCAGACGTGAGGTGTAGTCGCGGCGCGCCGAGCGCACCGCACCCCATCCCTTGGGCAGGGCGATGGCCAGCAGCATCGGCAACAGGGTCCAGTGCAGCGCCACCAGCACGGCGGCGGCAGCAACCATGCCGACCAGGACATTGCTCACACCCACGGTCAGCCGCAGCATCGCGCGGGCCGAGTCCGTTCCGAACTTCCCCGCCTCCAGCACACGCTGGACCTCGGGCCGCTCGGTCGCCTCCACCTCGACCCGGGTCACGGCCTCGTAGTAGCGGGCAGACACCGCCCGTTCCACCTGCGGCTCCAGACGCCCGGACATCGCCGTCGACCACGCCGCCAGCAAGGCCGCGGCCACGGACACCACTGCCAGTACCGCCAGGGACGGCAGGGACTCATGAAGCTTGTCCGAGGTCGGCCCGTCGGCGAACAACTGCGTCAGGACACTGTTGACCGCCACCAGACCCCACACGGCGGTCACCCCCTGCCCGGCCTGCGCTGCCACAACCCCGGCCAGCGCCCGCCGGTCGACCTCCCACCCCGTACGCAGCACCATCCCGGCCATCCGCGGCAACGCCGCCGCCATCTGACCGAACCCCAGCCGGGTCAGCGCCCCTTCGTAGCGCACGAAATTCTGGTCCCACCGGAGCCGGCCCCCGTAGAGCTCCTGCTCGGCACGCGAGATACCACCCTGATTCTGCTTCCTGCGCGCCATCACCGTCGCCACCCCCGCCTGCCGGACGGCAGGCGCTTTCGCGTGCACGTGCCCGGTGACCGGCGGAGCTGGGGACGGCCGGCTGCCCACCCCGTACCCGGCCGTGCCGAGCAGCGGGCCAACTGCCCGACCCGCTGCACACCAGTGCCGGGACGGGCAGGGGAGGGCCGCCATCGTTCGAATCCGAGGGGCGACGCGGGAAGAGAAGTCATCGTGTCCTCCATCAGGTCATCGAATGGCACGGGTGCTCTAAGAACGGGCCCCGTAGCTCGTCGTAACGGGTGACGACGAGGGGAATCCTGGACTTCTGTACGAATAGTGCGGAACGTGCCGGGCATGCGGGGGCGCGGCATCCGAAACGTCTCCGTTCGATGGATGGTCACCCCTTCGGCCGCATCCGCCGCGGGTTTCCGGCCATCCTGAAACCGTGGCCGCCCCGTGCGGCGACTGCGCTGTGCAGTGGGTGCCATGGGGCGTCACGGTGGCGGCAATGGCCCGATTCTGTGTGGCCGCGCCTCGACCGTGGAACGGGCGTGCCAGGCTGCCGACGCCGAGGCGCACTCATCGCACCGCCGGTGTGCCGGAGGACGCTGTGGCCCGGTCTTGTTGCCGGCTCATGCGGCGGCGAGTTCGAGGAAGTGGTTCCAGACGTTGACGCCGTCCGGGGCAAGGAGGGGAACGACAGGGGCGGCCGCGTACACGTGCTCGACGAAGTAAAGGCAGGCGGTGCCCGCGTGGCCGGGGAACAGCTTGTGCAGGCGGCGGGAGTCGTCGTCCGGCAGGCTGTCCGGCGGCGCCGGTCCCGGGGCGGTCAGGCCACGGCCAAGACACCGGCCGAAAGCACGGATTCTCGAAAGTGGTGATGAGTAGGTGGCGATGAGGTCGCCCAGGCCCGCCAGACCCGCGAGGGTGCCGGGGTGGGCGCCAAGGGCCGTGGCCGGTCGGGTGCTCTCCGCCAGGCCCCGGGAGATGAGCACGGCCGCCGCGTTGTGACCGAGACCCATACCCGCAGCAATACCGACCGCCAGCGCAATGACGTTCTTCGCCGCTCCGCCGAGCTCACATCCAAGGACGTCCGTACTGGTGTAAGGCCGGAAGTACGGGGTGTGGAAGGCGGCCTGCAAACGCCGTGCGACGGATTCGTCGGGACAGTCGACGGTCGCGGCCGCGGGATGGCCGGCCATGACCTCGCGGGCGAGGTTCGGCCCGGACAACACCGCGATCCGGCCTGCCGGCACGTCGGCCACCTGGCTGATGACCTCGCTGGCCCGCATCCCGGTCCCGGCCTCGATCCCCTTCATCGCCGAAACGATCACGGTCCCATGCCAAGGGCCCAGACAAGAGGTGGCGGCGCGCCGAGTCACTGGTGCTCATGTGGGGCGACTTCCTGCGGCCGTCGTGGCTGCGTTGCCCACTGGTTCTCACCACGCGGTGAGGTCGATTGTGTGGACGCAGTGCGGGTCGCTCTCGTCGGTCGTCCAGCGTTCCTCCTCGCGCACGAGTGCCGGGAGCGCAGCGAGAAGGGCGGTCAGCGCGCCGGTGAGACGTACATCGGCCGCAATGACGCCGACTTCCTCGACCGCGATGTACAGACGCAGGCTGTCCTGCCCGGTGAAGAGGAAGCCGCACAGAGCGGGGCTCGGCGGTGTCTCGATGGCCGGCCAGGCCAGTGTCCGCAGGATGCGCAGCACCTGGTCCGCGCGTGCCGGTGGGGCGGGCTCGACAGCGGAAGTGTCCACCCGGACCAGGGACATGCCCATCACGGACGCATCCGAGAACGCGGGGCCACTGGAAACGAGTGCACGTACCCACCCCAGTGCCATGGGGGCGGTAACCGGCTCGTCATCGTCGTCCACCAGTGGGATCCCGTAGGCGACCAGTGCATTCGGTGCCACGGCATCGGCCGCGCCGGCCATGACCCGGACTGCATCCCGCGTCGGCAGCATCCCGCGCAGGAAGGTATGGCCGAGGAGAGGTACCGCCGTGCAGTCGAGGAGGAAGCGCGCGATGTACGCCTGCTGCTCGACCGATTCCTCGCACGGGCCGCTCACTCGTTGACCCGGCTGGGACACTTGTTGACGCCCTTGCAGTAGGCGGTGAGCACATCGATCCCCCACCCTTGCCCGCGTCGTACTCGCCGTCGGCAGTACGGCGGGCGTATTGGTTCTCTGTTCCCTGGACGGGTTCATGGCCTTCACCGAATTGACGGTGGCAGGCTCGCGACCTCCTGACCGCAAGGCAGGCAGGGACGAAGCCGGACTGGCGCCTCCGGGCAGACCGCGACGGCCACAGCGGCGACCCCGGGTCGGCCTGGGCAACGCCCACGGTGCCGCCGGCCGCCGTGTGACGAACAGGTCCTCAATCACGCCCCTGCGCCGACGCAGGGGCTCGTCCAGGAGAGCAGCGTCGGACAGCTCCAGCACGTCGAAGACGATTTCCTGCTGTCCGAGGGCGAGCGGACTTTTGAGAAGCCGCGGATCCGCCGCGCTCTGGGGCGGACCACAGGCGTCGTACTGATCGGCTTCGGCCTCGCGGTCGCGACCGCCTCCGTCTGAGCTCGGGCCGGGGTCTTCCCCGCCCCGAACCGGACCGCAGGAGCCGAGCACGATGCGCTGGGAAGCACTCCTGGTGGCCGCCACTGGTCTCCGGCTCGGCGTCGGCATCGCCTGGACCACGCTCATTCCCCTCGCCCGCGGCCTCACCGGTGCCGCACCTCAGATCTCCGCCGGCGCGGGGGTCGCCTTGGTGGCCGACACGGTCGTCCTCGGCCCGGCTGCCACCGGTCTGCTCACGCGTGCGCTGCTCCGCGGCCACCCCACGGAAACGGCGGCCGGACAGCAGTGGCCGTTCACGTGCGACCCGGGCATTCGCGGTGGTCCGGGCCGGGTTCGTCGGCGCGTATGAACAGGCGGCCACGGATTCGTCGGCCTGGACCAACAGCGGTGCCTGGTCCCCCTCCTAGGCTCGCACTGGAGACCAGCAGGTGCTCCAGTGCGTCCTCGACGAGGAGACGAAAGCGTGCAGACACTTTTGCGTGGCGGTCGTGTCATTGATCCGGGAACAGAGTTCGACGGCATCGCCGACGTCCTCGTGTCCGACGGCGTGGTCAGAGCTGTGGCCGCGGGGCTCGACGCGCCACCGGGATGCGAGGTCGTCGACGTCACGGGGTTGGTCGTCGGTCCGGGGTTCGTCGACCTGCACAGCCACGTGCACTCCGTCGCGGGGCAGCGGCTGCAGGCCATGGACGGTGTGACGACGACCCTCGACCTGGAGTCGGGCCTCATGCCCATCGGGCGTGCGTACGCCGAGGCCGCCGCGGACGGACGCCCGCTGCACTACGGCTTTTCCGCCTCGTGGGGCGGCGCCCGGGCCCAGGTGCTCGCCGGTATCCAGCCCGACGCACAGATCGGGAGCGGCCTCGCGGTGCTGGGAAACCCCGCATGGCAGCGCTCCTCCACCGATCGTGAACTCGCCGAATGGCTGGCCCTGATCGAGGGTGAACTGGCCGCAGGAGCGCTCGGTATCGGAGTCCTCCTCGGGTACGCGCCGCACAGTGATCCGGCCGAGTTCCTCGCCGTCGCCCGGCTCGCCGCGAAGGCCGGTGTGCCGACGTACACCCACGTCCGTGAGCTGGTCGAGGTGGATCCCGGCACTCCGGCGGACGGCTCCGAGGAGATCGTCATCGCCGCGGCCGAGACCGGCGCCGCGATGCACCACTGTCACGTCAACAGCACGTCGGGCCACCACATCGACCGGGTACTCGGCGCGTTGGACGGCTCACGGCGGTCGGGATCCCGGGTGACGGTCGAGGCCTACCCCTACGGGGCGGGCAGCACCGCGATCGGCGCGGCCTTCCTCGACGCCGAACGTCTGCGGATGAAGGGCCTGTCCCCGTCGAGCGTCGTGATGCTCGAATCGGGCGAACGCATCGCCGACGAGGGGCGCCTGCGGCAGTTGCGCAACACTGACCCCGGGGCGCCCTGCATTCTGGAGTTCCTCGACGAGGGCAACTCGCACGATCTCGCGATGCTGCACCAGGCGATGGCCTTCCCGGACGCGATCGTCGCCAGTGACGCGATGCCGGTCTACTGGCCCGACGGCAGCAACGACAGCACCGAGTGGCCGCTGCCGCCCGGGGGAACGACGCACCCACGCACCGCGGGAACGTTCACCAAGACGCTGCGCGTGATGGTGCGCGAGAGCGGCGCCTGGGACTGGCCGGAGGCGTTCCGGCGCTGTGCCCACCTGCCGGCGCGCGTCCTCGACGACGTGGCGCCGGGCGCGCGGGGGAAGGGACACCTCGGCGTCGGCGCGGACGCCGACATCGTCGTCCTCGACCCGGTGACGATCACCGATTGCGCGACCTACTTCGACTCCACGCGGCCGTCCGTGGGCGTGCGGCACCTGTTCGTCGGTGGTGTTCCGGTGGTCAGTGCGGGGGAGCTTCAAGTCGACGCACTCGCCGGACAGCCGCTGCGAGGTGAGCCGCGATGACGGCGACGCGTTCCGAAGTGACGGTGGAGGCACTCCTCGCCGACATCGAGGCCCTGGTGCGGTGCGAGTCGCCGTCCTCCGATCACGAAGCCGTCGCCCGCAGCGCAGACGTCGTGGCGGCGATGGGGCGCAGGCTGCTGGACGCGGAACCGGACCGCGTGGTGATCGACGGGTGTACGCATCTGAGGTGGCGCTTCGGCGAGGCGCCGCGTGTGCTGCTGCTCGGGCACCACGACACCGTGTGGCCCGCTGGATCGCTGGAGACGCACCCGTACTCCGTCCTGGACGGAGTGCTGCGCGGGCCGGGCTGCTTCGACATGAAGGCGGGCGTCGTGATGGCGCTGCACGCCGCCGCGGCCGCCGGGAACCGCTCGGGTCTTTCGGTCCTCGTCACCGGCGACGAGGAGATCGGCTCCCCGTCGTCGCGGCGCCTGATCGAGGATGAGGCTCGCGGCTGCGACGCGGTCTTCGTGCTGGAGGCGTCGGCCGACGGCGGAGCGCTCAAGTGCCGCCGCAAGGGCGTCTCCCTGTACCGGATCGACGTGGACGGCCGGGCCGCGCACGCCGGGCTCGAACCGGAGAAGGGCGTGAACGCCGGAGTGGAGGTGGCGCACCAGATCCTCGCCGTCGCCGCACTCGCCGACGCCGAACGGGGTACGACCGTCGTGCCGACGGCCCTGTCCGCCGGTACCACGACCAACACCGTTCCCGCGCGTGCCGGCGTGGCGGTCGACGTACGTGTGTGGGACGAAGCGGAACAGCGGCGGGTCGATCAGGCCGTGCGGGACCTGAGGCCCGTACTCGACGGCTCGCGGATCCGGATCTCGGGTGGCATCAACCGCCCGCCGCTGCAGGCGGAGGCGTCCTCGGGGCTGTTCGACCTCGCCGCGACGCTCGCTGCCGAACTCGGTCTCGGGAATCTCACCGCTGCCGCTGTCGGCGGTGCCTCGGACGGGAACTTCACCGCCGGACTAGGGGTCCCCACCCTCGACGGCCTCGGTGCCGTGGGCGGCGGTGCGCACGCCGACGACGAACATGTCGTCGTCGCCGAACTTCCGCGGCGCACTGCTCTGTTGACCGCCCTGATCGACGCCGTGTCGGCGAATTGAGCTCCGTGCGCCACGACGAACGCGGCGGACAACCCTGGCGCGGCACCACCGTGGCCCGCCAGGCAGGCCCGGAAAGGACAGTCCCGTGACCGATCTTGCGACACATGAGTCAGCTCTGGTTTCCCCGGCTGTGAGTGCAGCCGCGTCGGCCGCCGCGACCGCTGCGGCCGCCGCCTCACGTGTGGAAATCCGGGACCTGACCGAGGTGTCCGACCTGACCGAGGTCTGCCGGCTCTTCGCCTCGATCTGGCAGCCGGGCTCCGGTGCCCAACCGGTGACGACCGAGCTGCTGCGGGCGATGTCCGCGGCGGGGAACTATGTCGCGGGGGCGTATGAAGGGGACGAGCTCCTGGGAGCCTGCCTCGGCTTCTTCGGTAGCCCGGCCAAGGCGAGCCTGCACAGTCACATCGCCGGGGTCGCGCCGCGAGGCCTCGGCCGGGCGATCGGGTTCGCCCTCAAACTGCACCAGCGCGCCTGGGCGTTGCGCCAGCACGTCTCGCTGATCACCTGGACGTTCGATCCCCTGGTCCGGCGGAACGCGCATTTCAACCTGGCCAAGCTCGGCGCCGGTCCGACGCGCTACCTGCCCGACTTCTACGGGCCGATGCGCGACGGCATCAACGGCGCCGATGACACCGACCGGCTGATGGTCCGTTGGGACCTGTCGGGCCCGGTGGCCTCCGCCGCCTCGCTCGGTGAGCCCGCCCGGGTCGACGCCGCCGCGCTGCGGGAGCACGGTGCGGCAGCCGCCCTGTCCGTCGCACCTGACGGGGGCCCGCTGGCCGCAGTGGCCGACGGGCCGGTCGTCCTGGTCGGTGTGCCGCCGGACATCGAGACACTCCGGCGCACGGACCCGGGCCGGGGCCAGGCGTGGCGCGTCGCGCTGCGGGAGGTGTTGGGAGGCCTGATGGCGGAGGAAGCCAGGGTCGTCGGATTCGATCGTGCCGGATGGTACGTGGTCTCAAGGGAGAAGCCGTCATGAAGCCCAGTGGTGTGGAACTTCTGCGTGTGCAGATGCCGTTGGTGGCACCGTTCCGGACGTCATTCGGTACGCAGGACGTACGGGAACTGCTGCTCGTACGCGTCGTCACGCCGAACGGCGAGGGCTGGGGCGAGTGCGTCACCATGGGAAGTCCGCTCTACTCCTCGGAATACGTCGACGGCGCCGAACACGTGCTGCGGAACTTCCTGGTCCCGGCCCTGATGGAGGCGGGCGAGGTCACCGCGAGCCGGGTCGCGCCCCTTCTGGCCAGGTTCAAGGGGCACCGGATGGCGAAGGCCGCGCTCGAAATGGCCGTGCTCGACGCCGAACTGCGAGCACACGACCTGTCCTTCGCCGCCGCGCTCGGGTCCACACGGGATTCCGTTCCGTGCGGGGTCTCGGTCGGCATCATGGACTCCGTCCCTCAACTCCTTGATGCGGTGGGCGGCTATCTCGACGCCGGCTATGTGCGGATCAAGCTGAAGATCGAACCCGGTTGGGACGTCGAGCCGGTGCGAGCGGTGAGGGAGCGTTTCGGCGACGACGTGCTGCTGCAGGTCGACGCCAACACGGCGTACACCCTCGCCGACGTGTCCCAGCTCGCCCGTCTGGACCCCTTCGAGCTCCTCCTCATCGAGCAGCCCCTGGACGAGGAGGACCTCCTGGGCCACGCCGAGCTGTCCCGTCGCATCCGCACGCCGGTCTGCCTCGACGAGTCGATCGTGTCCGCCCGCTCCGCTGCCGACGCGATCACGCTCGGTGCCTGCCGCATCGTGAACATCAAGCCCGGCCGGGTCGGCGGGTACCTCGAGGCACGGCGCGTGCACGACGTCTGCGCCGCCCATGGGATCCCCGTTTGGTGCGGTGGCATGATCGAGACCGGGCTCGGCCGGGCGGCCAACGTCGCGCTCGCCTCGCTGCCCGGATTCACCCTGCCCGGAGACACCTCGGCGTCGGACCGGTTCTACCGGACCGACATCACCGAACCGTTCGTCCTGAAGGACGGACACCTGCCGGTGCCCCAGGGGCCGGGCCTCGGTGTCAGGCCGATTCCCGACCTGCTGGCGGAGGTAACCACCTCGAAGGCGTGGCTCGGTTCGTAGCACGCGACGAATTCGCCGTGAAATCCGGTCGGATCGGACCAATAGGTTCCGGTGCGGCCGGAGATACTTTTGGGCGATGCTGACACCGACGTCTGGCAAGCCACACACAAGCCTGGCGCGCGTCCTCGACGACCTCGGGGACGTGCTGCTGGAGTCGATCGCCGGCGGCGGGAGCACGCGCCGGCAACTGAGCGGCGTAGTCATCCACGACCCGCTCGACGAAGCGCAGTTCCCCGCGCAGGCCGTCGTCCTGGGTGTGGGTGTCCACGAACCGGACGACGTGGTCCGCCTCCTGTACGACCTCGGTCGCAAGGGCGCGGCAGCGCTCGTCGTCCGGTCACCGTTCACCGCGACCGTGGAGATCCGGCGGGCAGCCGACGAGTCCGGCGTCGCCCTGCTCGGACTCACCCGCGGAGCCTCCTGGGCGCAGATCGCCGCCATGCTCCGCACCCTGCTCGTCGAGGGAGACATCGGCGACATCTCACCGCAGACGCTGGGCGGCATGCCGTCGGGCGACCTGTTCGCGCTGGCCAACGCCGTGGCCTCGCTCCTGGACGCGCCGGTCACCATCGAGGACCGCAGCTCACGCGTGCTCGCCTTCTCCGGCCGCCAGGACGAGGCCGACCAGTCCCGCGTGGAGACGATCCTGGGGCGCCAGGTACCGGAACGGTTCACCCTCGACCTGGCACGCAACGGAGTCTTCGATCGACTTCATCGCGGCCATGCGCCCGTGTACGTCGATCCGCTCCACGACGAGTCGATGAC
Source organism: Streptomyces sp. NPDC047917 (assembly GCF_043204345.1). Taxonomy (NCBI): domain Bacteria; kingdom Bacillati; phylum Actinomycetota; class Actinomycetes; order Kitasatosporales; family Streptomycetaceae; genus Streptomyces; species Streptomyces sp. NPDC047917. The sequence continues at coordinate 434,155 of NZ_JBIDCA010000004.1, read as the reverse complement.
CGTTCCCCGGGTGGCGCTCGCGGTGCGGGCCGGCGACGAGATCCTCGGCTCGATCTGGGCCGCGGTGCCCGGGCCCCTGTCCAAGGAGCGGACGCAGGCGCTGGTCGACGCCGGCAAGGTCGTCGCGCTCCACATGTTGCGCCTGCGCGCGGGCGCCGATGTCGAACGCAGGCTGCGCGCCGACCTGGTGAGCACCGCGCTGGAAGGCGGCACCGGGGCACCGGAGGCGATTGCGCGGCTCGGGCTCGTGGGACAGCCCGCGATCGTCCTCGCCCTGGGGCTGTTCGGCGGCTCGGAAGCAGATCCGTCGACGGAGGACGGTCTGCGCCGGGTCGCGGACCGCCAGCGGGTCGCCGACGCGCTGGCCATGCATCTGAGCGCGGTCCAGGCGCGCTCGGCCGTGGCGCTGGTGGGCGACGTGGCCTACGGCATCGTGCCGATGCCGGGGAGCCAGACGGACTGCCGGGAGCGTTCGGTCCGCGTCGCGTCGACCTTCCTTGAGCGCACCGGGCAACGCGTGGACGCGGCGATCGGCATCGGCCCGCCCGCTCTCGACGGCTCCGCGCTCAGCCGCTCGCGTGACGGCGCGGACCGCGCGCTGCGGGTGCTGCTCGCCAACGGGGGCGCCCGGCGCGTGGCCACGGCGGAGGAGGTCCACGTCGACGCACTCATGCTCGACCTCGCCGACCTGGCCGCCGCGCGCGGGGACGTGGCGACCGGCCCCGTCGCCCGCCTGCTCGACTACGACGCCCGGCACCAGTCGCAGCTCGTCCACACGCTCTCGTGCTGGCTGGACGCCTTCGGCGACGTCGCCGCCGCTTCCGCCGCGGCGTACGTGCACCCCAACACCTTCCGGTACCGGCTGCGACGGGTCGCGGAAGTCGGTGAGATCAATCTGGACGACCCCGGCGAGCGGTTCGCGGCGATGCTGCAACTCCGGCTCCACCCGGCTCGCCACCGCGAGCAGAAGCCGGGCGCCGCACCAGGACAACGTCCGCACCGCCCGAACACCACCTGAAGGTTTGTGGAACTCCACGAATCCGCTGCGTCACCTGATGTCCAGGATGGGCCGTCAACCCCGACGCAGCGGTACGGAGGTAGCCATGACGGCGGTGATCACCGAGGACACCTGGACACCGAAGCGGGTCAACCGGACGGCAACGATCACGATGGTGGTCATGCTGTGCGCCTGGTCGATCGACTACATCGACCGTTTCTCGATCAGCATGGCTCTGCCGTCGATCGGAGAGGAGTTCCAACTCGGCAAGACGGCACAGGGCTCGCTCGTCACCGTCTTCGCGCTGGTCTACATGATCTGCCAGATACCCGCGGGTTTCCTGGCCGATCGGTACGGCTCCCGCGGACCGATGCTGGTCACGCTCGTGTTGTGGTCGCTGTTCACCGCACTGACCGGAATGGCCGGCACGTTCGGTCTGCTCCTGCTGTTCCGCGGTCTGTTCGGTGCCTGTCAGGGAGCTTTCCCGGCGGCGTCGTTCAAAGCCATGGCGGAACGGACGACACCGGCGAGACGGGGGACCGCCACGAGCGTGATGCTGTCCGCCAGCGGGATCGCCGGCCTCGCGCCGCTGCTCGTCGCCCCGTTGCTGACGGGCATCGGCTGGCGGCACACCTTCTTCTGGATGGCGGGTTGCGGTGCGGCCATCGGCATTGGGTTGTGGGCGCTTCTGCCCAAGGCGCTGCCGGACCGGCTGAGCCGGCTTCCGCAGACGACGGTGACGCCGCCCGCGGTCTCGCGCGCGCAAGTGCTCAGGTCCCCGGCGGTGTGGAAGTTCGCGGTGCTGTTCTGCGCGATGAACATGCTCGGTTACGGCCTGGTCACCTGGGTGCCCAGCTATCTGCTGGAGGCCAGACACCTGTCGTTGAACGAGACCGGGGTGCTGTCGGCGATCCCGAGTCTGGTGGGCTTCGCGACGACCATCTTCGGCGGCTGGCTGTTCGACCGGTACTTCCATGACAAGGCCAGGTGGTACCTGGTGTCCATCGCGACGGTGACCGCGGTCCTGCTCGTTCTGATGGTGTCGGCGGGCAGCGCGGCGACGTTCACTCTCTACGAGACCTTGGCCGTCGGAGTGTTCGGGATGGCGACGATGTGCGTCTTCGGCCTTCCGCTGCGGGTGCTTCCCACGGCGGTGGCCGGCCTCGGCTCCGGAGTGACGAACTTCGGCGGCCAGGTCGCCGGTGTGATCGCGCCGCTGGCGATGGGCTGGCTGGCGGACGCGTTCTCCTACACCGCCGCGTTCGGCTTCCTGATCTGCACCACGCTGCTCACCGCGGTGATCGCGTTCTGGGTCCCGCAGCGAGCCGAACAGTTCACCTTCCCGCCGGCCGGAACCAAGGAGCCTGCCGGCGCCAAGTAGTCGACCGGCGCCAAGTGGTCGGCCGGCGCCAAATAATCGGCCGGCGTACCCGGGAAACAGATCCCGTCCGGACAGAATCCACCCCCGACAGAAAGAAGGGACCCCATGGTCACCGAATCGGAACTGGTCGAGACAATCACCGGCCGGGCCGCGGAAGTCGGCGTCCAGGTATGGCTGCACGCCGCTGACCTGGACAGCCCGCGACAGGTGGGTATCGACGCCGAGGAGCCGGTGGTCACCGCGTCCGTGTTCAAGGTTCCCGTAGCAGTGGAACTTGCCCGGCAGGCGGCCGACGGTGAACTCGACCTCGCCGAGCGGATCACGGTTCCACCGGGACATCCGACCGCCAGTCCGTACGGCCTCGCGACGTTCCGCCACGACCTCACGATGTCCTGGTACGACCTCGCCGTCCTGATGATCGGCATCAGCGACAACGTCGCCACGGACCTGATCCTCGGGAAGGTGGGAAAGGCCGCGGTCGCCAAGACGCTGCGGCGGCTCGACCTCCCGCACACGGCCGTCCCCCACGACTGCGGGGACCTGTTGCGCACGATCGGCGAGGACCTCGGGATCGACTACCAGGACGACGAACGGATCCTGGCCGCGATGCCGGCCGAACAACTGGCCAAGCTGCGCGCGTTGACACCCGAAGAGACCTGCCGGACCACCGCCGCGGAGAGTACCCGCCTGCTGGGCCTGATCTGGCGTGACGAAGCCGCACCCGCGACGGCGTGCGCCGATGTCCGGCGCTGGCTGGAACTGCAGGTGTGGCCGCACCGGCTGCGCTCCGGCTTCGCGGACGACGACGTCAGGATCAGCGGCAAGACCGGCACGCTGCCCTCGCTGCGCAACGAGATCGGCGTGGTGGAGTACCCGGACGGTGGCCGGTACGCGGTCGGCGTCTTCACCAGGGCCGTCGACGCCCGTTCGAGAGTTCCCGAGCGTGACGCCTTCATCGGTTTCGCCGCCGCCCGGGCGGTGGACTGGCTCAGGCGGTAACCCATAGCGGCGGCCGGGCGTTTCGTCGGTCGCGATGAAGGTTTCGGCAATTCTCGTCGTTCCTCACGAATCGGCCATGAGCGCATAGGCCATACCCTCCCGGAATCACCCGTTCTCCCTAGCCGAGACAAGAGGTGCACATGTCCGAACTCAATGAAATCCGTGGCTGGTTGGAAAGTCGCCTTCCCGAGTTGCTGGCCGAACACAAGGTGCCGGCCGCGTCGATCGCCGTATACGCGCACGGAGAGATGATCGACCATGCGGCCGGGGTGCTGAACAAGCACACCGGCGTCGAGGCCACCACGGACTCCGTCTTCCAGATCGGGTCGATCACCAAGGTCTGGACGACCACGCTGGCGATGCAGCTCGTCGACGAGGGCGCGCTCGACATCGACGCCCCGGTCCGGGCGTACCTGCCCGAATTCGCCGTCGGTGACGAGACGGCCTCCGCGGAGATCACCGTACGCCAACTGATGTGCCACACCTCGGGGTTCGAGGGCGACGTCTTCCTCGACACCGGTCGCGGGGACGATGCGGTGCACAGGCTCGTCACCCTCCTCGCCGACGTGCCCCAGCTGTTCGCGCCGGGCGAGATGTTCTCATACAACAACGCCGCCTTCTGCGTACTCGGTCGCATCGTCGAGGTGCTGCGCGACAAGTCGTACGACGACTGCCTGCGCGACCACCTGTGCACGCCGCTGGGGCTGACCCACGTCGCCCCCAGCCCGTACGAGGCTGTCAGGTTCCGTGCCGCGTCGGGGCACCTCACGCCCGACCCCGACCCCGACGCCGAGCCGCAGCCCGCGCAGGTCTGGGCGCTGCCCCGGTCGAACGCGCCCGCCGGATCGATGCTGGCGATGCGGCCGCGGGACCTTCTGACGTTCGCCCGGATGCATCTCGACGGGGGCAGGGGGCCCGACGGGACGGCGGTGCTCACGCCGGAGAGCGCGCTCGCCATGCGGCGCCGCGAGGTGGAACTGCCGGATCTCGGTCTGATGGGCGACGCCTGGGGACTGGGCTGGTCGCTCTTCGACTGGCCCGGTGGCAGGGTGGTCGGCCACGACGGAGGCACGCTCGGCCAGTCGGCCTTCCTACGGGTGGCTCCGGAACACGACATCGCGGTGGCGTTGCTGACCAACGGCGGCAACCCTCTCCCGCTGTACGTCGAACTCGTCGGACGCGTGCTGCGCGAGCTGGCCGGAACACAGATGCCGGCGCTCCCGGTGCCGGACGCCGACGCCCCCCGTGTCGAGACGGCGAGGTTCGTGGGCACGTACGCGTCGTCCGTCGGCGACACCGTCGTCAGCGAGGACGCCGACGGCAGGCTGTGGGTCGAGCGGACCCCGAAGGGAGTGTTCGCCGAACTCGACGGCGGTCCGCCGGAAAGGATCGAACTGGTCGCGTACGACGGCGACAAGCTGATCCCCGTGAAGCCGCAGCGCGGCATGCACATGGTGCAAGCGTTCGTAGGGGACGACGGGACCGGGCGGGCGCGGTTCCTGCACACCGGCCGGGCCGATCGGCGGGTGAGCCGGTGAACGCCATCGCCGACGAGATCGCCGCGATCTTCGCCGAGGCGGGAGCGCAAGGGTTCCTGCACGCCCGTGAGGTCGGGGTGACCGACGGCCCCGAGGTCGCCGTCGGCGCGGACGCCCCGGTGGTCCTGGCGTCGGTGTTCAAGATCCCGGTCGCGGTCGCCTACGTCCGCGAGGTGGCCGCCGGACGGCTGGACGAGACCGAACGGTCACGGGTCACCGCACGCTACCGCGTCGGCGGGATCGGCACGGCCGGGTGCGTCGACGACGTGGAGATGAGCTGGCGCGACCTGGCGCTGTTCATGATGACCATGAGCGACAACGCGGCCACCGACGTCGTGTTCCACCGGGTCGGACAGGACGCCGTGGACCGCGTGCTCACCGACCTCGGGCTGTCCCGAACGCGCATCCGCGGCTGCTGCGAGGACCTCTTCGCGTCGTTGCTGTCCGACCTCGGTGCTGGCGAGGGCGACGACGCGGAGGCCGTGCTCGCCGCGGCCACCCCGGAACAGCTGTGGAAGCTGGCGGTGCTGGACCCGGCCAGGACGACGTCGTCCACCCCGCGGGAGATCACCTGGCTGCTCGACGCGATCTGGACCGACCGCGCGGCCGATCCCGGGGCCTGCGAGAAGGTCCGCGCCATCATGGGGCGGCAGATCTGGCCGCACCGGATCTCGTCCGGCCTCGACACCGGGGTCCAGGTGGCGGCCAAGACGGGCACGCTTCCCGCGATCCGCAACGAAGCAGGTGTGCTGACCTACCCGGACGGCAGACAGTACGCCGTAGCGGTGTTCACCCGCGCGGACTCCCTGGAGGGCCGCCGGCCCGCTGTCGATACCTCGATCGGCAGGGCCGCCCGGCTCGCCGTGGACCATCTCCGCCACGGAGTGACGTCGTGAGGCGCCGGGTGGTGCTGCTCGGCGCGCTGGCGCCGACGGGCAGCGCGCATGGGGGAGTCTCGCAGTCCACACAGGGGCGGACCGCACACCAGGAGCCGGCGGAAGGCAGGACCTTCACGCAGGCGATCGCGTCCGACCCCGCAAGCCGGAGCTGGTCGAGGCCCGGCGACAGGCACTCGGCCTGAACGACCCGCCGTGGGTGGAGTACGACCACTACCTGGGCAGCCTGTTCACCGGCGACTTCGGTACGTCGATGACCAGCAACCTGCCGGTGTCGCAAGTGATCGGTGACCGTGCGCCCGCGACGCTCGCGCCGGCCGTGCCCGCGTTCGTGGTGGTGGTCGCCCCGGCGGTTCCCCTCGGCGGGCTGTTCGCGGTACCGACCAGAGGCGGCAGACGCCGGGGCGTCGAGCTGGGGTTCACCTCGGTGAGCGTGTTCCTGGCCGCCGTCCCGGAGTTCCTGGTCGCGGTGGGCCTCGTCGCCTTCTCCGCCGTGCGCCTTGGCTGGTTCCCGGTAGCCGGTAACGGCGGCGCGAGCGCGTTCGTGCTGCCGTTGCCGGCACTGGCGACCGGTGCGACGGCGGTGCCAGCGCGAATCGTACGGGTGGAGATGCTGTCCGTGCTCGGCGACGACTTCGTCCGCACCGCCCGGGCGAAACGGACCTCAAGGCGGCGTGCGGATTCGACGTCGATATCGATCTCCGGATGCGAGGCCCGCCGCGGAGAGAGGAAGCGGTCGAACAGCAAGTGATGTCCGAGGGGGTTGGCGGTGGCGACGAACAGGCTGTGGTTGACCATGCTTCCGGCGCCGGAGCCTCGGCGGCGGAGCGGACGCCCATGGCACGGACATCGGCATCAATCGCCTCAAGCAGTGGCGCGGGCTCACCACCCGATACGACCGGGCGGCCACGATCTGTCTTGCCGCGCTGCACATCGCCGGGATCTTCATCTGGGCCGTGGGGTGACGTCAGTCGTCGAACCAGACGACCAGCCTGACCTCGTCGTCGCCGTGCAGTTCGGCGAGGGTGCGCATGACGGCCCAGACGGAGCCCCACTCTTCGTCGGGTACGGCGTCGCGGCGCCTGAGGCGTTCAACACGGAACATCTGGTCTTCATCGATCCACTGGGAGCCCTCCGGGAAGTGCTCGCCGGGCCGGACCGCCATGTGAGCCGGCTGTCCGCAGAGGTCGACGAATTGCCGAGGAGCGGAGTAGTGCCGCCGAAGGAATTGCCAGTCGCCTTGCTGATCACGGTAGTACTCGCGGATGTAGGCATCGGGCTCGGCGGACTCCTCATCCCAGTCGACCCGTTTGAGCTCTGCCCAGCTGACCCAGCTCGCGCTTCGCCCGGCCGTCGCCTCATGGCCGTCGCGGACGCGGTTCGACGCGTTGGCAGGCAGTCCACGGACAGGAGCCACTGGCACGAACTGCTCGTTGTCGCAGACGCCGAACAGAGAGCCGAAGGCGTCGTAGTTCCTGGGCACCTTCAGGTGGTCCAGGTCGATGGCGGCGTGCCAGAACGAGTCCGCCTCATGGTCTCGATAATCGCGGTGGCACTCGATGAAGCCCCAGATGTCCTTACCCATGTCGTGATGATGCCGGGCTAAGGCTTGTCCCGTAACTGATCTTGGAGTGGCTGAGGGAGGGGTCGATCGGGTTCGGTCCGTTCGCCTGTCCAGCGAGGGCGAGGTTGTGCAGGCGGGCAATGCCGCTCATGGCGTGATGGACGCCGTCGCCCTGAGACGGCAGTCACGCGGGATCTGCCAGCTCTTCACGCGGGCAAAGACGTGCTCGACGCGGATCCGGACTTGCTTGTGGGACTTGTTGTGCGCCTGCTTCCAGTCGGGCAGTTCCTCGCCTTTGCGGCGCCGGTGGGGCATCACGAGTCCGGTGCCCGGGTAGCCGCCGTCGGCAATCGTCATGGTGTTGCCGACGGCGGCCTTGGCGCCGGATTCCTCCCATGCCTTGCAGTCGTTGCGGTTACCGGGCAGGGGCCGGCCGACCAGGACGACGAGCCGGGTGTCGGCGTCGATGACGACCTGGTGATTGGTGGAGTACCGGTAGTTCTTGGACTGCTCGGCCACGGTGTGGTCCCGGGTGGGTACCAGGGTGCCGTCCACGATGAGCACGGTGTCCTTGCGGAACCGCTTGTGGGCCGCGAGCGCGAGCATCGGGCCGAGATGGTCGATGATGCGGTCTGCGGCCGACTTTGAGACCCCGAACAGCGGGGCAGGCTGGCGCATCGTCAAGTTCGTGCGCCAGTACACGGCGATCAGCAACGCTCGGTCCTCCAACGGAAGACCCCATGGGCGCCCCTTGCGGATCGCGTCCGCTCCGTCGCGCCGCAGCGAGGTCACCAGCTTGGTGAACTGGCGCGGGCTCAGCCCGGTGAACGGCCTGTCCAAGACGGCTCTGACGCCGTGATCACACCAGCCACACCGTGATCATCTCACCCGGGCCGACCGGGCCGACCGGGCCGACTGGGCCGAAGAGCCGTCAGACCTCTGGGATGAAGGACGGCTCGATGCCCATGGCGGCGACACCCTCGCGCACGGAACGGTCGAACTGCTTGAGTTCCGCGACAAGGACATCCCAGGTGACGGGTGAGGTCCAGAAGTCGGGCGTGAGGTTGGAGCCAATCCGCCAGCCGTCGTCGGAGCCCATGATGCGGATCAGTTCCGCACCCGCCTGCATCGAGTCGAGCTCGAAACCCTTCTGGCCGTCGACCGGACTCCGGAGCCAGAGCGCCAAGTGATACGCCAGCTCGGCCACGGGGAACGCCCCCTCGGACCACACCACCTTCCTCTCTTCCCAGATGGACAGCTCTGCCTCGATGTCGAGGAGAAGCACTTCCAGGGGAGCGTCGTGCGGGGCGAGGCTACGCCGTGGCAGATCAGACAGTCCAAAGTTCCGGCAGACGAACCGCACCACTCGGCCTCCATCAAATCCGAGGCCCGCTACACGTCCAGGCCATCCAAATGCGGACAACCGTACCAAGTCGTGCCAGTCGCCCGGCTCAGCGCATTATTTGCGGGACAGCCCTTAGGCAAGTGGGTTGTCGGGACGACACCTGTCGGGGCTCGGGTCAGTCGCTCGGGCTCGACGAGCCGCGGTGGGGAGGTTGGGTTCCACCCCAGGGTGAGCCTGAAACCCGCTACCAGATGACCTTGAAGCCCTGACGAGGAGGCCGCGCGACCTGGCCCGCCCCCACGTCCGGCTGTCATCGGTGTGATGCGAGAACTCGGCCTTCAGGTGATATGAACCGGATCACAGGACATTAGCCCTGCCGTTCCAGCCATTCCGAAATCACCTGGTTGGTTTCTTCGGGCATTTCCCCCTGGATCCAGTGACCGCAGTCCAGGCCGACCACTTCCACGTTGGGCACGAACTCTGCCAGTCTTTCGAACCTCGGGACCGCGAAGTCCTGGTCGCCGTAGATCATGAGGGTGGGCTGCTTGATGATCGGGTCCGCGTCCGCCAGCTGGTGCCAGTTGCGGTCGAGGTTCCTGTACCAGTTGATGCCGCCCGTGAATCCCGACGTCTCGAACGCGGAGATGATGACGGCCAGGTCACTCTCGGTCATGACAGGTTCACCGAGTGGTGTTTCCGCCTTGGCGAGATTGATGAATGCCATGCCCGGCTCAGGGGGTGCGGGGGGCACGTTCTTCCGGTAGAGGTTGCGGATGAACTGGGAGGGGTTGGCATCGAATACGGCGTCCGCGACGCCCGGCTGCCGGTTGAAGTGGACGAAGTAGAAGTCACCGCCGAGGAAGGTTTCCATGACCTCGATCCACGGCGTTTCTCCGCGCTCCTGGTAAGGCAGGCTCAGGTTGATCAGCTTGTTCACCCGGTCGGGGTGCAGCAGGGCCAGTCCCCAGACGACGAACGCACCCCAGTCATGGCCGACGAAGGTGGCGTCCTCGTAGCCATAGTGGTCCAGGAGTGCGACGAGGTCACCCGTCAGGTGTTCGATGTCGTAGGCCGTCACCTCGGTCGGGCGGGATGAGTTGCCATATCCCCGCTGGTTCGGTGCGATGACGTGGTAGCCGGCTGCGGCGAGGACGGGCATCTGGTGACGCCAGGTGATGGCGTGCTCCGGCCAGCCGTGGCAGAGCACGATGGGCTTGCCCTTGTTTTCTCGGCCTGCTTCGAAGACTTCGAGCTCCACACCGTTGACCTGGATGAGGGTGGGCTCGGGGAATTCTGCTTGGTTGAACACTGCATTTCCTCTCTGGGGGCGTTCGCTGGTGGTCGACCTCCTCGATGAGGTCATGTCGCCAGCTTGCTCCCCAAACCGGTCACCTCATGACCGGTTTTTATGAGAGTTTTGTCAGTATGCGATCCGATCGGCTGGTGGCCATACTCCTCTTGCTCCAACGGCGCGAGCAGGTGACAGCCGCAGAGGTCTCCCGAGAGCTGGACGTCTCCGAGCGCACCGCCCGCCGTGACCTCGACGCCCTGGCCATGGCCGGGGTGCCCGTGTACTCCGTACAGGGCCGAGGTGGCGGCTGGCGCCTGGTGGGCGGTGCTCGTACCGACCTGTCCGGGTTGACCGCCAGTGAGGCACGCGCCCTGTTCCTGGCTGTCGGTCCGGCCTCGGATGCGACGCCGGCGATGAAGGCAGCTCTGCGCAAGCTCGTCCATGCTCTACCGAAGCCCTTCCAGGTTCAGGCCGAGGCAGCGGCGGCGTCGCTGGTCGTAGACCCGCAGCGATGGGGGGCGAGCCGGATCGAGCACCGGCCGCCTCGCTTCCTCGACGAACTCCAGGACGCGGTGATCCGCGGCGTCCAGGTGTCGCTCGGCTACGTCGATGGCAAAGGCGTCGAAACCCGGAGAACCGTCCACCCGCTGGGCATCGTCGCCAAAGGTCCTGTGTGGTACCTCGTCTCCAACACCGAGACCGGCCGACGGGTCTTCCGGATCGACCGCGTGTCGTCCGCCGACCCGACCGGCGACCCTGTGCACCGACCCGGGGACTTCGACCTTGCCGAGAGCTGGAACGAGATCGCCAAAGAGGTCGATCGCAAACGAACGCCGCTGGAGGTTCAGGCGGTATGCACACCCGACGGGATAGGCATCCTACGGATGGCGCTCGGCGACCGGCTCGACGTGGGAGGTTCCACGACCGACGGCCGCATCGAGGTCGTGATCCGCGGCCCCAACGAGTACATCCTCGCCGGCGAGCTCTCCGGGCTGGTCGAATGGGTCGAGGTGACCGGCCCTCCGAGTGTCCGAGACCGCCTGGCCTCGATGGGCAACGCCCTCGTCGAACGATACGGCCGGCCGCGCACCAGTGGAGACCTTCACCCCTCTTGAAGCGGACGAGGCAGGGCTTCGAGAAAAGTTCCGCTCAATAGGGTGGGTTTTGTCCGTTCCGGCAGTCGCCTGGTCACGAGTCGGCGGGTCCGCCGGCCCGGCTCGCTGCGGGTGGACCGTCTCGTGCCGGGCCGGCATCGCCACGCACTCGGCGCGCTTCCGGGGTCGAGGCCGCGACGGGCGATGCAGGTTGTGGCGGCGGCTGGTGCCTCGTAGGCGGCGCTGTCGATCACGGGCCGTGGGCCATGGGCGGCTAAGGCCAGCCCGAGGGGTTCCCGGAGCGGCAGGTCCCGCGCTGGACGGCCGAGCTGGAGGGCTACGCGATCGCGCTCGGCCTGTTGCGGCGGGCCCTCAGGTTCCAGGTCGCCGGAACGGCTTGAGCCGCACCCCCTCCAGGCTGTCGGCGATCAGCTGGTCCAACCGCCGCTCCCGAGTCTCGTCCCGCTTGGCGCTGATCACATGGTGGATGGCCGACTTGCGGTAGGACGGGGCCTGCCCGCTGAACCACTCCCACGCCCGCGGCTCCGCTTGGAAGCGAGCCAGCTGCGCAGCCTCGAACTCCCAGACCGGCTTCTCCTCGTGGTCCCGGTCACGGGCTTCGAACACCGCGATGCCGGCCGGCCGCATGAGCCCCTGCGCGGTCAGCTCCTCGATCTTGCGGAGGTTGACCTGGCTCCAGTTGCTGCGCGGCCTGCGCGGGGTGAACCGGATCGTCCAGGAGGAGTCGTCGATCGGGCTCTGCCGGCCGTCGATCCAGCCGTAGCACAGGGCCTGGTCGACCGCCTCCGACCAGCTCAGGGTGGGCTTGCCCGTTCCCTTCTTCCACATGCCCACCCGGCATTCGGAGGCAGTCGCGTGGTGCTCCTCCAGCCAGTCCCGGAACTCCTCAGGACTTGAGAAGAAGGTTGACTCCATGCGCGGTGCTCCCGTCGGTCGTCTCGTCGGTTCCATTGAACCTGTCGGGTACGACAATCCGAGAGTTTCACCGCGCCGCCCGGGCTCTGCGCCGGGGTGTCATCACCATGACGGGCAGGCAGCCACAGGAGCCGAGCAGGGACGGATCGGCCGCAGCCCCCTCGTTCGAGGGAGCGGAAGAGGCGTGGGACTCGCCAACGCGAGTGGACAGCTCAGCTCGAAGTGCGCTGACGATATCTTCCCCGTCCTCCGGGACCGGCGCGTTCGGATCGTGAGACGGGCTGTGGATCAACTTAGCCGAATTGTTCTTCGACGCCGCCTCGATACGCCTCGTCTCCTAGGCCAGAGCCCTGGCCGCTGGAGCGGGCCTGGTACCGCTCACGCGCCCACGACCGCTACTGCTCGACGTCCGACCCGACGCGGGCGCCGACATCACGACCCCGGCAGCTCCACCGCCGCCATCTCCCTGGCTCTCGTCAGCTGTCGGATCTGGGCCGGCCAGGCAGCCGTGTGACCTGCTGGGCTGCGGCGAGTTCCTCGCGCCTGCTCCAGTTCTAGCGACAGCTCTGCAGGGGCTCGTGTCAGGGCGCGGACTCGTTCCCTCTCCGTGGCGAGGTCCGTCTTGGTCTTCGCCAAGGCTTCTCGGAGCCCGGCATTGTCCTCGGCCATGTTCTGGACGACCTGCGGAGTGAAGTTCTGCGCCTTGGCCCGTGCCCGGAACTCGTCCACGAGCTCCTTGTGATCGCCGTAGACGACGTCGCGCCCGAGCCCGCACTTCGGCGATCAGCTCTGTCCCCGTGAGCTTTCCGAGGGGCGATCGCAGGGGCGTCCCAGCCAGAAGGCGTTCTGCGGCGGCGCGTATTTCCCGACGTTCGGCTTCCCCGTCTCGGTTCTTCCGCGTCATGCGACCCGACCGCCTTTCTCGTATTCATGGAACTTTGGGTGACTCCTCCTTTGAGGCGGGACGAGAGGGGCCTGGGCCAGCTGATCCATAGCGGCGCGTGGCCCGACTTCCGGTCGAGCGCCTTCGCTCCTGACTGCCGTCCAGACCGTCCGCGTGACGGTGATCACGGACGTCCTTCGGGGTGCTGCGTAGGTTGGGGCGTTGCCACGGTGAGATCCGCGAGAGTGGGCGAAGGCCCCCGGGGTGGCTGATGATTCGTCAGGAAAGTCGGCAAGTGGTCAGCATGAGTTCTGAAGAACCTGGGGAAGGCTGCCCGGACATGCGACTCGTTGTAGGGTGTGGAAACAGCCCTTGACCTGCAAAAACGCAGGCAGGGAGCCTACTTGTGGGAGTGTCTCGATGTTGCGCACGATGTTCAAGTCCAAGATTCACCGAGCCACGGTGACCCAGGCCGACCTGCACTACGTCGGCTCCGTCACCATCGACGCCGCGTTGATGGAGGCAGCGGATCTGCTGCCCGGCGAGCTGGTGCACATCGTCGACATCGACAACGGCGCCCGTCTGGAGACATACGTCATCGAGGGCGAGCGCGGCTCCGGTGTCATCGGCATCAACGGCGCCGCCGCCCACCTCGTCCACCCCGGTGACCTGGTCATCCTGATCAGTTACGCCCAGGTCGACGACGCCGGGGCGCGCGGTCTGAAGCCGCGCGTCGTGCACGTCGACGCCGACAACCGGATCATCGAAGTCGGAGCCGACGCCTCGGCACCCGTACCCGGCACCGACACCGAGCGGAGTCCGCACGCCGTTCCGGTGGCGCGCTGATCCGTTCCGGCCACCTCAGGGAGCATCGTCATGGCAGAACAGAACGAACGCATCGAACTCGACATCCGCGACGACCGGGCGAGCGGGAACCTGCTCGCGTACGAGAGCGGCAAGGCCGCCGGAGTCATCGCGTACTTCGTGATGGACGGTGACCCCGCCGCGCTCGTCGCCGTGCACACGGTTGTCGAGCCCGGCCACGAGGGCAAGGGCGTCGCGGGCGCCCTCGTCCAGGAGTTCTACGCCATGGCGGCCCGGGAAGGTGTGCCCGTGGTGCCGCTCTGCCCGTACGCGGCGAAGTGGGCGCTTCGCCACCCCGACCAGGCTCCCGAGGCCCCGGCCGAGCTGGTGGAACAGGCGAAGACGCAGCTCAAGGCCCGTCCCGAGCTGTACTGACCGGCATGGCCCACGTAGGCCATATGGGCCACGTCGGCCAGGTCGGCCGGGGCTGTACCGTCGGCAGATGACGCTCGCGCTGCTGCACACCTCCCCGGTCCACATACCGGTCTTCGACGCGCTCCGGGATGCCCGCCATCCCGGACTCGCGCTGCGCCACCTGGTGCACGAGGACCTGCTCGCCAGGGCCAGGGAGTCGGGCCCCGGGGCGGTGGCGGCTGATGTCCGGGCACTGCTCGCGGGCGCCGTCGCGGACGGCGCCCGCGCCGTGCTCTGCACCTGTTCGACGATCGGCGCCGTCGCCGAGGCGGAGTCGGTGACGCTCGGTGTTCCGGTGCTGCGCGTCGACCGCCCGATGGCGGCCGCCGCCGCGGCACGGGACCGCGTGGTGGTGCTGGCGTCGATCACCGGCACTCTGGCACCCACTCTCGCGCTGCTCGCCGAGGAAGCGGGGGAGCGGGCCGTCGATGTGCGTACGGTCGTGGTGGACGGCGCCTGGGCGTGCTTCGAGGCCGGCGACCGGGACGGCTATCTGGACCTCGTCGCGGCTGCGGCCGATGTGGTCACGGACTGTGATGTGATCGTGCTGGCTCAGGCATCCATGGCCGACGCGGTCACCCGTACGGTCACCCGCGTCCCGGTGCTCTCCAGCCCCGGGCCGGGTCTCGACGCGGCAGCCGCCGCTCTGCGCTGACCTCCGTACGCCCGCCGGCCCCGGCCGGTCATCCGGAACCCGCGCGCCCGGACTCGCCGAGCGCGGGCAGCCGCTCCGGGAGACGGTGGAGGCAGATCCACCCGAACCGTTCGGAGGCTCCCGATGACGAATCCGTACCCCGATCCGGTGCCGCCGGCGCCCACCCCCGGACCGCTCCCCGGGCCGCCGTCACCGCTGCCGGAGCCGGCTCCTCCGCCACCCGGTCCCGTCCCGCCCGGCCCCGCGCCGAACCCGATCCCGAAGCCGCCCGAACCCCGCCCCGCCCCGGCCCCGGAACCCGCACCCCAGCAGGGCGGGTGACCACGGGCGGGCAGCCTTCGTGCGGCCGGGCTCACGCGGTGGGCGGGCGGATCGGCGCCGGGCCCAGCGTGGTGCTCCCGGGGGACGCCCGGTGGCCGAGCCCGGTCCGGTAGGCGTCCATCGCCGCCTCGGTCCGGCCCACCCGCCGCAGCAGATCGCCCAGCAGCCGGCAGATGTCCGCGAGGTCCCCGGCGGCACCCGCCCGCTCCAGCAGGGCCAGCGCGGTGACGTAGTGCTCCTCCGCCGAATCGAGCTCGCCCGCCTCCTCGTGGATCAGTCCCAGCAGCCGGTGCGCGCCGCCCGCGTGGACCGATCCCCGGTCCGGGTGCAGTTCGCCGAGGAGTCGGTGCAGCAGCTCCCGGGCCTCGGTGGTCTTTCCGCGCCGACGCAGCACATCCGCCAGCTCCACCTCGACCTGGGAGGTGTACAGAGCGGCCCGCTTCGACGCCAGCATGTCGCGGGCGGCGCGCAATTCGGTCTCGGCGCCGGCCAGGTCGCCGTCCTGCGCGTGTACATACCCCCGCATCCAGTGGCAGTGCGCGAGCTCGGTACGGATCTGCAACTGCTGGTAGATCTCGGCCGCCCTGGCCAGTGAGGCGTCCGCCTCCGCGGTGCGGCCCGCCGCTATGAGCGTACGGGCGACGCTCCGGTGCAGTCCGGCGACCAGCTCCGGATCGGACACCTGTGGTGCCAGGGCCAGCGCCAGCTCACCCGCCTGGGCGGCGCGCGCATGGGCGCCCATGTCCATGTACGGGGCGATCGCGGCCGTGTACAGCAGCAGCAGCGCGCCGGGGTCCTGGAGGCCCGAGGTGTTGAGCTCGTCGATCGCGCTCTCCAGCAGATAGCAGGCGTACCGGAGTTCGCCCGCCAGGAGGTGGGCCACGGCTCTGCCCCGGACGGCCGGGGCGCGCCGGGGGAGCGGGGCGCCGGCCAGCAGCTTCTCCGCGGCCTCGAAGTGCTCGCGGGCCGCGGGCAGATCGCCCGTCTCCAGTGCGCAGTGGCCCAGCCCGAGCGTCGCCGCGGCGCGTTCGTCCGGGAGCCCGTGCCGGACGGCCTCGGCGAGCAGGCCCGCGTAGGCGGTGGCGGCGTCCTCGGCCGCGCCGGTGGCCAGCGTCCGCTGGGCCTCGACCAGCCTCAGCCGCAGACCGGTCGCGAGATGGGCGGGGCGCCCCGTCGCCAGTTCCTCGTAGCTGACCCCGAGCCGGTCCGCGAGGTGGCGTACGGCCGCCTCCGACGGGCGCACCCGGCCCGCCTCCAGCGTCGAGATGTAGGCGGGGGTGTAGGCGGGCTCCGCGAGCTGTCGCTGCGTCAGGCCGCGTTCGCTGCGCAGCCGTTGGACCCGGCGGCCGACGGCTCCGGGGTCGTCGCCGGCCCCCGGGCCCCCGCTCGCTGTGCGCTTCTCGTCCATCGTGCCGCCCCTTCCGCCTGGCCCCGCCCCGAAATGCGGTCCATGCATCGTAAATGCCCGGTTGCGGGATCCAACCACCGGGCGTTCGGGCCTTGTTCGAAGTGCCGCACACCTCTAGGTTAAGCATCGCATTAAGTTGAGTTAACTCATGGGTTACGTGCTGTCCGTGCCCTGCGATCCCCCGGATCCCGAGGAGTTGTCCATGCGAATACGCCCCCACACGCATCGCGCGGCAGGAGCTCTGGCAGGGCTCGCCCTCGCCGGCCTCCTGGCGGCGACCGCCGCCACCACGCCTGCCTCGGCCGCTCCCTCGGGTTCCGGCGGCGAGCGGCGCGTCGCCGCCGAGTACTTCCCCGACCCCGGCGGCTCGGGCCGGACCGTCGAGGTCCCCGCCAACACCCCCGTACGGAAAGGGAAGTCACCCGCACCGCTGAGCGCGGCCGAGGCCACCGTCGACGGCACGGTGGGCGAACAGGCGGTGACCGGTCCGTCCGACGACCGGCTGGACGTCGTGATCATCGGCGACGGCTACACGGCCGGCCAGCAGGGCGACTTCCATGCCGATGCCACCGCCAAGTGGGCCGACATCACCGCCCTGGAGCCCTACAAGAGCTACCAGGGCCTCTTCAACGTATGGACCGTCGAAGCGGTCTCCAACGAGTCCGGCATCAGCGGCGATCCCGGTTCGGACACCGTCAAGGACACCGCGCTCGGCAGCTACTTCTGGTGCTCCGACATCGAGCGGCTGATCTGTACCGACATCGACAAGGTGGCCGCGTACGCCGCGAAGGCGCCGGCCGCCGACCTGGTGGTCGTGATCGCCAACTCCACCAAGTACGGGGGCGCGGGCTACTCCGGCCTCCTGGCCGAGGGCCGCCCCTTCAACGGGGTCTCGACCCTCTCCTCCGACCACGCCTCGTCCAGCCTGATCGCCGCCCATGAGATAGGGCACTCGGTCGGCCTGCTGGACGACGAGTACACGTATCCCGAGTACGGGACGTGGACCGGCGGCGAGCCGGGCGGGATCAACTCCACCACCTACACCGCCGCGCAGCTCACCGAGAAGCAGGCCAAGTGGTACCGCTGGCTCGGGCGGAGCGATCCGGCGGGCGGCACGGTCGGTACGTTCGAGGGCAGCGCCTACTACCCGCTCGGGCTCAACCGCCCCACCGACTCGTCGATCATGCGGGAGCTGAGCAACACCGAGTTCAACCTGCCCGGGCGTGAGGCGATGATCGCCGGGTTCTACCGTGCGGGCAACGTGCTGAGCAGTACCGTCGACACCGACGCCCCCGTCGGTCCGGGCCGGCGCATCGCGGTGAGCCTGGCGGACCTCGGCACCTCCGCTGCCGGGACCGCCGCCGGATCCCGCACCCACCGGCCCGGCCTCGCCAGGCCGGAGCTGCGCTGGTACGTGGACGGCGTCGAGAGGGTGTCCGCCCGCGGGCGGACCGCGCCCACCCCGGCAGCACTCGGCGTCCGCGCGGACGGCCGGGGCCACCGGGTGACCGCCGAGGCCGTCGACCGCACGGACGCCATCCGCGACCCCGCCGTCCGCGCCCTGGCCACCGACACCCTGACCTGGAACGTCAGGGCGACCGGACACCGGGGACGGTAGGTCAGGCGATGATCGGGACCACGGCCTCGGGCGTCAGCATCCGGAAGGTGAACGCCTGATGGAAGTAGAGCCGGATGTTCGTGGCGTCGTGGTCCTGATAGCCGATCGACAGGTCCTGGCCCAGGCGCAGTTCGAAATCGCCGCCTCGGGTCGACAGCAGTACCCCGCCCGTCACGGCGGGCGCCCACAGGATCTGGTCGTCCAGCAGCCGGGCCAGGTGGGTGGCGACCGGGTACCCGTGGTCGGAGGTCTCGGTCGCCTCGGTATAGGCGTCGGCGCCCAGCAGCAGCCGGTACGGGCCGTCGACACCGGACAGCCGCAGCTGGGTCAGCGCCTGGCTGACGGTGGCCGGGTAGTCCCGGGCATCGGCGGGCAGCGTCAGCGGCGCGTGCGAGGAGCCGTCCCGGAGGCCGGTGATCCCGGCCGAGGCGTAGCCGTCGATGAGCGCCATGTCCTCGGCGAACGCACAGGTGCGGGCGGCGTCCTTGACGGGCTGCCAGTCGCTGTCGTCCGATCCGCGCTCGACATCGTCCACGGCCGACCGGGTCACCGTGAACGGCACGCGCCACTCGATGACCGGCACCGAGGTGCGGGCCCGGGCGATCACGTCCGGGGTGGGCGGATCGATGTCGCGCAGATGGCCGTCGCCGATGGCCGCCAGTTCGGGGCCGTCCGGACCGGTGACATCGACGACCCGGCGGCCCGCCACATGACGGCTGAAGGTGCGCCGGGCCTCTTCTTCGATCTGGTCCCAGGCGGCTTCCGTGACAGGGGCTAGTTCGCGATGGAGATTGTTCATCACTGGGCGCTTTCTTGCAGGCTGCCGATGCGCAGCGAACCGTCGGCCGGGACGGCCGGTGCAGGGGTCTTCGCCGTCACCGGCGCGGACGCGGGCTCCGGCACGGTGTCGGCCCCGGCCGACGAGGGCGGGGGCGGCGGGGCGTCGAGGAAGTCGGCGCCAGGGGCGTAGAACAGTGTGCCGGTGACCGCGGTCGAGAAGTCGAGAATGCGGTCGTGGGTGGCGGGTGGACTGCCGAGGAACATGTTGCGCAGCATCTGCTCGGTGATCCCCGGATCGGCGGCGTAGCCGATGAAGTACGTGCCGAACTCGCCCCGGCCGAAGCTGCCGAACGGCATGTTGGCCCGCAGGATGTCGTGCTCCGTGCCGTCCGGGTCGGTGATCGTGTTGAGGGCGACGTGCGAGTCGGCGGGCTTGGCGTCGTCGGCGAACTCGATGTCGTCGAACTTGGTGCGCCCGATCACCCGCTCCTGTTCCTCGGTGCTCAGCGCGTTCCAGGACGTGAGGTCGTGCAGGTACTTCTGCACGATGACGTAGCTGCCGCCCGCGAACGCGGGGTCCTCGGCGCCGACCAGGGCCGCCGAGACGGCGTCCGCCCCCACCGGGTTCTCCGTGCCGTCCACGAATCCGAGCAGGTCCCGGTGGTCGAAGTAGCGGAACCCCTGCGTCTCGTCGACCACGGTCACCGCCCCACCGAGCCGGTCGAGCAGCTGGGTCGCCCACTCGAAGCACACGTCCATCCGCTCGGCCCGGATGTGGAACAGCAGATCCCCCGCGGTGGCCGGCGCATGGTGCTTGGCGCCGTGCAGTTCCTGGAACGGGTGGAGCTGTTCCGGCCTCGGCCCGTCGAACAGCCGGTCCCAGGCCCCCGAGCCGATGCCGGTCACACAGACCAGACCGGCGTCGGGGAAGCGGAAGCCGATGGAGCGGGCGAAGGCCGCGAGATCGGGCAGCACCTCGCGCACAGCGGGTTCACCACCGGGCTCGATCGTGGCGACCAGGATGAGTGCGGCGCTGGTCAGCGGCGCGACGACGGGCTGGGCCGCGGTGGGATCCGAATCCGCGGTGGCGTCGGGCATACGAAGGCTCCCCTGGGCTCGCAATGTCGGGAAAGAGCTGTGCGCTTGTGGTGCGTACGGGACATGGGTCCGCTGCTAATTACGCACAGGCGTGACGCCGTCGCAACCCGGGTCACCCGGCCGAGCGAGCCGGTCGGCGGGCGGGTGGGCCCGCCCCGCTGTAGTCGCCCCGCTGTAGTTGCCGCTCCGTTGTTGCCCTGCCGTCGTCGCCCCGCTGTAGTCGCCCCGCCGTAGTCGCCCCTCCGTTGCCGCGACGGCCCGCGAAGGCCTCCGGGCGCTCGCGGCCGCGGAGCGTGCGGAACGTGGGCCCTCGCGCTCGGTTCGCCGGCCTCCCGGCCACTACAGCGCCACGCGGCGGTGCGCTCGGCGCGCGGAGCTGCGGCTGCGTGCGGACGGCGGCGCCCGGTGGGGAACACGGCCGACGGTCACCGTGTTCAGGCCGCCCTCACGGCAGCAAGCGCAACGGGCCGCAGTGCCGCATACTCCAGTGGCGCGGACGGGTCGATGGACACGTCCAGCGGCGCCGGCTCGGCTCCCGCCCGGACCAGCAGGTCACCGACGGCCGCGATCATCGCCCCGTTGTCGGTGCACAGCTTCAGCGGCGGTACGCGCAGCACGATCCCGGCGGCGCGGCAGCGTTCTTCCGCCAGAGCCCGCACCCGGGAGTTGGCGGCCACCCCGCCGACGACGACCAGCGTTCCCACGCCGTACTCGCGGCAGGCGGCCACCGCCTTGCGCGTCAGCACGTCGGCCACGGCCTCCTGCAGCGAGGCTGCCCCGTCCGCGAGCGGGAGTTCCTCGCCGCGCAGCCGGTGTTGCTCGGCCCAGCGGGCGGCGGAGGTCTTGAGCCCGGAGAAGGAGAAGTCGTAGCGCGCGTCCCGTGCTCCGGTCAGCGGCCGGGGGAACGCCACGGCGCGCGGATCGCCCTCCCGTGCGCTGCGGTCGATGGCCGGTCCGCCCGGGTACGGCAGTCCGAACACCCGGGCCACCTTGTCGAAGCACTCGCCCGCCGCGTCGTCGATGGTGTCGCCCAGGTGCACGATCGGATCCCGGGCCAGATCCCGTACGAGCAACAGAGAGGTGTGCCCGCCGGAGACGATCAGGACCATGCAGGGATCGGGCAGCGGCCCGTGCTCCAGGGTGTCGGCGGCGACATGACCGGCCAGGTGATGCACTCCGTACAGTGGCACCCCCAGCGAGAACGCCAGGGTCTTCGCTCCGGCCAGTCCCACCTGGAGCGCGCCCGAGAGACCGGGCCCGGTCGTCACGGCCACCGCGCCGATGTCCGCCATTCCCAGCCCCGCCCGGTCCAGGGCCTCCCGGACGACAGGCGTGAAGGAATGGAGGTGCGCCCGCGCGGCGATCTCCGGGACCACTCCGCCGAAGCGCGCGTGCTCGTCCATGCTCGACGCCACCGCATGCCCGAGCAGACGCCCGTCGCGTACGAGGCCGGCGCCGGTCTCGTCGCACGAGGACTCAATACCGAGCACCACTGGAGACTCCACGTCCCGTCCTCCTGCCAGTCATTATCAAATGCAACTCATCTGCAATAAGAGTAGGTGAAAGTCTGTGTGCCCGATGACCCACAGCATCCGGACCTGCGCCTGGCCGGACGCGGACCACCCGGCTCTCGCGGGTGCTCATGTGAGGACTGCAAGTGGTGCCGGCCGCGTTCCGGCAGGGTCCGGCGTCGATGCGTTGGCCGGGTGGTCCGGCGATCACGGGGCGCGGGTGCTGGCTGTCGGTGGCCCGGGTCCAGGAGGTGCTGGCGCATCACTGCACCAGTAGCGGGACGGGCACCGAAGGTGCCTCCACGACGGCACGGAGGTCCGTCGATGCCGCGCGACCGGCGTCGATCGGGGCATGGCGGGCCGCAGGGCGGCACATGGTCCACCCGGACGACGGCCTCATTCCCTGGCCGCAGGACGAAGCGGGCGAAGCGGGCGACGAACTGCCTGTCGACCTGCCCGGACGATGGCCGCTCTTCGGCCTGTACGTGGTCTTTCTGTCCCCGAACCCGGCCGTCCTGGCCGAGGGAGGCTTTCTGCACCTGGAGTGGGACGAGTCGCAGCAGCGGGCCGCCCTGCGCATCGCAACCGACACGGAGGCGGTTGCCGGCCTGGAGCGGCTGGATGTCCGGTCGCTCCTCCTGGTGGGCGAGACGATCCTTGAGGCGGCCCGCGGGACGGTGCGCGCTGTCCCGCGGGCTCGGCCCCTGCTACGCCCTCGGGCAGTGACCTGGACTGGCCGGCGGCGCTGCTGGCCGGCCAGAACCGGTTCTGGGTACGGGCAGCTGACAGGCTGACCTCACCGCAGCTCGACTTCGTGGACGCGGCGCAGGTTTTGGGGCGCGTCCCGGGGGCCTGTGGCCCCCCGGGCAGCCGGATGTGAAAGGCGGGGAGCCTTTGCTGTGGCTGGCGATGCCCGCAAACACGTGACGCTTTCTGGAAGGCTGTATCCACACTGAACGGATCACGGATCACGGATCACCGATCCGTGATCCGTTCGATCCGTGTGCTTGACGACCAGGCGGTTACGGCGGTCCGCGGTCGCAGGAGCGGAGGAGAAGCCTGTTCGCCGGTGCGCGCCCGGGCAACCATGAACGAGCTCGTCAGTTCGGGTAGAGGCCGGACCAACGGTCGAAAGCTTCAAGTACGGTCATGATTCCCTGTTCCCAACTCATGCACAGGCCGGGAACTTGTTGGCGTGCCGGGGATCCCATGCTGAACGTGCCATCCAGCGCAAAAACCTCCTTATAGGTCTGAGTGCTCCTGTCGTCGATCACATGCCCGACCCCGGTGAAGCCGACGTCGTCCGGGTCGGGGTCCTTGCACACGAACACGTACCGCTGCTCCGGCGACAGGCCATCAGCGGGGTTCGAGTCGGGAGAGACGAGGAACAGGCCCCTTCGCGCTACCTGATCACGTACACGCGGATCAATCTGCGAGACATCTACATCCGCCATCGCAAGCACCTCCAGATTCACCGGCCCCGGGGCGGGCCACAGGGGCCGCATCGGACGTTCGGCCAGAGCGACTGCAAGATCTCAAGGACACTGGCTTCACTCCACACGCAAGTTGCGCGCGGCTGTCAAGCTAGCGGAGACGAAGGGGAGTTGACAGAGCTTCACACACCCTGCACAGCGCACGGCTGCCCCCTGCGGCTGACGCAGTGTCCGTAGGGGTGTCATGCATGCACCATGGGGCCTGTCGGTGCGCCGGAATCCGGCAGCGGCTGGCCGCAACGGGTTCAAAGGGCTCCGCACCCGCTGGTCGACGGCATGCCGCAGACCATTTACGGGGCTGTCCTCAGCCAGGGACGGCGCCAGGGTCGACGCCGGTCAGGTCACAGCTTGCGTCCCACAAACGCGCCGCGACGGTGGTGTCGGCAAGGTGGTTCCACCTCGGTTCAGTTCGGGGCTTGCCGCGCAGGCCGAAGACGCGCGGTCCCCACAGTTGGCCTCCTTGCACGGCAGGGTCGAGCACCGCCCGGACCGCGGGCCACGCGCCGGCATGCTTGCCCTGGACGAGGAGAGCCGCAGGCGCCGCGCTCAGCCGTGCGCCGATGGTTCTCACATGGACCGGCGGCCGTGAGGGCGTGAGGGAGTCCAGCGCGCCGCCGGGATGGGCCACGGTGCTTGTCACCGCGCTGCCGGCTGCGCGCAGTCGGCGGTCGAGTTCGAGACCGAAATACATCTGTGCCAGCTTGGAACGTCCGTAGGTGCGCTTGGGCCGGAAGTCATGCCGGGACTGCAGGTCGTCCAGGTCGAGCCGTTCCGACTTCGCCGCGAAGCTGCCCATGGTCACAACACGAGCCGCCGGCGCAGCCGACAGCAGTGGCATCAGCCAGTGGGTCAACGCGAAGTGCCCGAGGTGGTTGGTCCCGAACATGAGCTCGTGACCGTCCTCGGTCTCCCTGCGTGGCGGGTCGTCAAGCGCGACGCCGGCGTTGTGGATCACCGCGTCGAGGCGTTCGACCTCCAGTGACTGCACCGCTGTTTGCAGCGAACCGAGGTCGGCGAGGTCCAGCCGTACGGACAGCACCCGCGCCCCGGCGACGCGCGCCCGGATCGAGGCCGTGGCGGCCTCGGCCTTCGCGGGATTCCGGCTGCCGAGCACGACGGTCGCGCCGGCTTCCGACAGCTGCTCCGCGACGAAGTACCCGATGCCGGCGTTGCCGCCGGTGACCAGGAACGTGCTGCCGTCGGCGCGTGGCAGCCGTTCGACATTCCAGGGTGGGGCGGAGGATGTGGACGACATGGCGAGGGGACTCCCTTGTTGTTGAGTGCGGCTGTGGCCGCGGCTGCTGTGCGGGCAACCTGACACCCACGGTTTCAGCGGCCGCCGACACATCGCCGATGGATCAACGACAGTCCCGCCGGACGGCCCATGCGCCACCGACACAGTGCGGTCATCACGCACCGTGCCGATGCGCCACCGACACAGTGCGGCCCTTCACGCACCGTGCCGGTGAACGTCACGTTGGACAACCGGAGCACTCGAAGGCCGACCGGGACGCTCAGCTGCCAGAGGCTGAGCGAGAAGCCGAGCCGGTCCCCTCTCTGCTCTCTGCTCACGCGGGAGGGGAGAGCTGTTCGCGCACCCATTCGGGAGCGGGGTTGGTGTGTGGCCGGCCCGCCACGACAACGGTCGGCACGGTCTCGTTGCCGTCGTTGGCCGCCCTCACCGCCTCGGCTGCTGCCGGATCTCGCCAGATGTTGACCCAGTGCACCCGGCGGGCGTCCCGGCCCAGCCGGATACGCAGTCGTATGCAGTAGGTGCAGCCCGGCCGCCAGAGGACGACCGGCCGGCCATCGATCGCGCTGCGGCGCTGTGCCTCCAGCGCACCGATCGACCTCGGGAAAACCAGAGGCGAGTTCACACCTGCGAGCAGCACGGACAGCAGCAGGACCGCTGCCGCTTCACCGGGGCTCCCGCTGAGGAGCAGTCCGGTCGAGACGCATGAGCCGCAGAGCACAAGCAGCGTCGGCAGGATCCAGGTGCGCGTCATGATGAGACAGGCTATCCGTGAGTGGAAATGCTCCACGTGTCGCCGCGACCGATACGGCAGGTGGCACAACCCCTTCACGGGACGCGGATTGCAGGGTTGGGATGTTGGCGGCAGCTCCCGCCGCCTGAGCGGACGAGGCAGGACGAGGCCGTCGTGGTCGCGGACGGTCTGCTGTGGTTCGATCTTCCGCCCGGTCTGCTGGCAGGTGGCGGCGATCATCCGGACCGGCAGCAGATGCTGGTTCGTACACTGGTCTTCAGGCTCGTCGCGCACGGCGAGAGCGCCCGGCCCTCGGGAGGGGCACAGCCCGGTTGAGCCGGAGCGGTTTGCAAGGGCAATCGACGTTGTGGTGCGGAAGTCGACTGAGCCTCAGGGGGCCGCATCGGGGTGGCCCCGGCTGGAACATTTCGGGGATGCCCGGATCGACGGCGGGGCCTTGGGTCCCCAGGGCCGGACCCTGGTCGGGATTCCTCGTGCCTGGTGCGGAGGAAGGGGGCGAGCCGGTGCCGGAGCCGGTGCCGGTGCCGGTGTCTCTGGTGCCTCCGGTGTCACTGGTCGGCTTCGCCGAGTACGCGGGTGCAGTTGGTGTCGGCAGGAGCGAGCGACTCTCGCCCGCTGCGTTTTCTGCGAGCCGGAGCAGCCGGCGGGAGCGGTCGTAGCGGGACTCGACGTGCGCCGTTCTCCGCGCCGGTCCCGGCCACCGGCGAACTGATCATCACGTACGGTCTGCGGCATGACAGCAGAAGATTCGAAGGCCCCCAGACCCCGGGTGCAGCTGGTCATCGGCATCGTCCGCCGGGGCAACGAGATCCTGCTCGTGCGAGAGCGGCTCGGTACCGACGGCGCGCTGCTCTGGTCCCTCCCCGGTGGCGGGGTCGAGGACGGCGAGCTCATGCACGAAGCTCTCCGGCGCGAACTGCGGGAGGAGACCGGGCTGTTGGTGGGCGACCCGGTGCGCACCGCGTTCCTCATGCACATCGATTCCGAGCAGCATCCGTCGGCATTGGCCGTTGCCTTCGAGATCGAAGAGTGGTCCGGGGACGTTGCGCCAAAGGACGACGACATCGAACAGGCCGCCTTCTTCCCCCTGCCCGACGCACTGAAGCTGCTCGGTGAACTGGACAGCGCGACGCAGCGGGAGCCCATCGTCGGCCATCTGAGCGGGGCCGTCGCGCCGGGGACCACCTGGCTGTACCGCAACCGGGGTAAGGAGGAGACGCTCGTCGCCCGCTGGTGACGCCGGACAGTGGTGACCCGATGTAGATCACGGGGTCACCCCATGAAGATCACGAACTGCGGCTGGTGTGCCGGTCCTGATCACCGCTTCTCCCGCAGGGCAGAGGGCGGGGGCTCCGCCGGACCGGCGGCCGGACCGACGCGGCCCGCGTCGTTGCTGTCGGTCGTCGCCCCCGCGTCCGGCGTGGCCGAACGCGCGTCAGTGGAACGGGAGTCGGCCGCCATCGACAGGAAGCCGGCCCGTCCGGCCGGTTGCGCGGAGCGGCTGTACCGGCCCCGCGCCCGCCGGCGTCACTTCGGACTCGCGTACGCGCGCAGCCGCTCCTCGCGGCTTGTCAGACAACAGCTCGCACAGCGCACCTCCTCCGCGCTCGTGTAGTACAGGCAGCAGGTGTTGCGCAGATAGACCAGCCGCTCCGGTCCGTCCGGCGTTCGCCGGACCCGTGCGACCTCGCCCAGCGCCGCGAGCCCGCCGGGTGCGGCGTCCGCGAACTGCCGCCAGCGGGCGGCCAGCAGATCCACCTGGTCGCCGTACGCGCACAGTGCCGTGGCGCAGCCGTGGGCGACCCCTCCGCTCAACTGCCTGGCCCCGGCGCGGGTGCGATGACGCAGCGCGTCGGCGATCGGCAGCAGATGGCCGTCGAGCAGGGTGCGGTGCAGCAGCCGTACGGAGTCCTCCCCGGCCCGGGGCACCAGCAGCCGGGACCTGCGCACGCGGACTCCGCCGATCCCGTGCGTGGCGGGGCGCACCAGGACATTGCCCGACCGCATGTCCGGTACCTCGTCGTGCAGCGCCCAGTGGAGCACGGCGGCGGCAGTGACCCGGCCCGCGTACACCGCCATCAGGGTCAGGGCGGTCGCATGGCCGCTGCGGTGGCCGCTGCTCGTGCGTTCGCGCTCCAGCAGCGTGGCCAGCTCCTCGCTCGCCGGATCGGCCAGTCGGCCGGCCGCCAGCCACTGCCCTGCTTCGCTCGCGGGGGGTTCGCCCTCGGTGACCTGCCAGCGTGGTCCGTGCGGCAACGGTGTCCAGACGGGGGAGGCGTCGTCGCTCATGACAGCGGGAGGTAGACGACGTTGGGGGAGCCGGTGACCGGATGGACGCCGATCCGGGACCGTATCCCGTAGACCTCGGCCAGCAGTTCTTCCGTCAGTACCGCGTGCGGGGAACCGGACGCCACCAGTCGTCCGGCGCTGAGGACGAAAAGCCGGTCGCAGTAGGAGGCAGCCAGATTGAGGTCGTGCAGCACCAGCAGATTGGTGGTGCCCAGGGTCCGCACCAGGCCGAGGACCTCCAGCTGGTAGCGGACGTCCAGATGGTTCGTGGGTTCGTCGAGCGCCAGCAGCCCCGGTTCCTGGACCAGGGCGCGGGCGATCAGGGCCCGTTGCCGTTCCCCGCCGGACAGCTCCTCGAACCGCCGGCCGGCCAGGGGCGCCGCGCCGACACGCTGGAGCGCCCGGTCGATGCGTCGGGCGTCTTCGGCGTCGTCCTGCTCCCAGAACCGTTTGTGCGGGCTTCGGCCCATCGCCACGATCTGACGTACGGTCAGGCCGAAGGTGCCGGGGCTGTCCTGAGGAACGACGGCGACGCGGCGGGCCCGTTCCTTCGTACTGAGCGCCGCGGCGTCCGCTCCGTCCAGCAGGACCCGACCCGCCGCGGGGCGCAGGGCACCGTACACACAGCGCAGGAAGGTGGTCTTGCCGCTGCCGTTCGGCCCGACCAGGCCGACCGTCTCGCCGGGGGAGGCGTCCAGGGTGACCGCGTCGAGCAGGGTACGGCCGGCCACCTCGTAGCTGATCCCGTCGGCGGCGAGCGCCGTCGGGGGCGGTGCCGGGCTCATCCGGTGATCCCTTCGGTACGGCTGGAGCGGCGCAGCAGCCAGAGGAAGAACGGGCCGCCCACCAGGGCGGTGACCACCCCGGCCGGAATCTCTTCCGGGGCTGCCACGGTCCGCGCCAGCAGATCGGCCAGCAGCAGGAAGACCGCCCCGCCCAGCGCCGTCACCGGCAGCAGCCTGCGGTGGGACGCGCCGACGATCAGCCGGGCGGCGTGCGGAACCATCAGGCCGACGAAGCCGATCGCCCCGCTGTAGGCGACCAGCACGCCGATGATCAGCGACACCAGCACGAAGACCCCGCCCCGGAAACGGCCGGGGTCCAGACCGAGGCTGCGGGCCCCTTCCTCCCCGGTCAGCAGCAGATCCAGCGGACGGGCCAGGCTGATCAGGAGTACGGCACCGACGCCCAGTACCACCGCGGGCAGCGCCAGTTGGTCCCAGCGGGCGCCGCCCAGGCCGCCCAGGGTCCAGAACAGGATCGCCCGCACATGCTCGGCCCGCGAGGACAGCACCAGGATCAGGCTGGTGAACGCGGACAGCACGTACTGGATCGCCACCCCGGCCAGAATCAGCCGGCCCGTCGTCATGGTGCCGCCGCGCCGGGCCATCGCGTAGACGGCGACCAGCGCGGCCATGGACCCGGCGAACGCTGCGACGGGCAGCGCCACGTCGGTGGCCACCCCGGCGCCGACCCCCAGCACGATCACCATGGCGGCGCCCGCCGATGCCCCGGACGAGGCGCCCAGCAGGAACGGATCGGCCAGCGGGTTGCGCACCAGCGCCTGGAGCACCGCGCCCGACAGGGCCAGCCCGGCGCCGACGACGGCCCCGAGCAGCACCCTGGGCAGCCGTACCTCCCACACGATCGTGGGGAACGCGCCGGAGCGTTCACCGCCCAGGAGCGTACGCAACACCTCTCCCGGCGGAATCCGTACCGGGCCGAGCACCAGTCCGGCCACCACCGCCGCGAGCAGCAGCACCACGAGGGCGCCGGTCACGACGGGGGCCGAGCGGAGGACGGACTGGGGGCCGGGGCTGGCGGGCCCCGCGCTCACAGTGTGCCGGGGTGCAGCTGCCCGGCCAGGTCCTGTACGGCGTCGGCGACCCGGACACCGAGCACGGCCGAGGACAGCGGGAGTACCGCGAACTTCTTGTTCTTGATCGCCGGCACGTCCGCGAGTGCCGGGTCGTTCAGCAGCCGCTTCTTCTTGGCCTCGACCGTGGTGCCTCCGTAGTCGTAGATCACGACCACTTCGGGCTTGCGCTTGATGACCTGCTCCCAGGACACGTCGCCGAAGGTGGCGTCGAGGTCCGCGAAGACGTTCCGTCCCCCGGCGAGCCGGACGATCTCGTTGCCGATGCCCTTGCCGCCCGCCGTGAAAGCGGAACTTTCGCCGGAGTCGTACACGAACACCGAGGGATGTGCGGAGCCCTTGAGCTCCGTCCCGACCGTCGTGATCTTCCGTCGTTCGTCGGCGATCAGCTTCCTGCCGCGCTCCGGTACGCCGAAGACCCTGGCCACCTGGGTGATCTCGGTGGCGAGCTGATCGACGCCGACCCTGCCCCTGGTGCAGTTCTCGATGTTCAGCCGGGTGTTGATGCCGTCCTTCTGGAGCCCCGCCCGGTCCTGGCCCTTCGCCTTGTCGAAGGCGCTGGCGTACCCGCCGTAGACGAAGTCGGGGTTGGCGCCGAGGAGTACCTCCTTGGAGGGGTACTCCTTCGCGAGCACCTTGGTGCCGTCGTACGCGGACCGGTACTCCGGCAGGATGCTGTCGTCCAGGTAGGCGGTCCCGGCCAGCCGGTCCTGGAGCCCGAGGGCCAGCATGATCTCGGTGACGTGCTGGTTCATGGTGACGACCCGCTTCGGCGGGGCGTCGAAGGTCGTCCTCGTACCGCAATTGGTGACGGTGTAGGGGAAACCGTCGGCGGCCGGTGCGGCCTCTGCCCTGCTCTCGCCACCGGTTCCGCAGCCGGTGAGCGGCAGTAGAAGCAGGGGTATGAGCGCGAGGGGTACACGGCGTATCGGGGGCATGGCCGAGCCTTTCCGGGGGATGTCCTCGTCCCCTGGTTGTACGAGAAGGCGGCGCGGTCAGTATCTGGCTTCCGGGCTGTGTGCAGCCCGGTCACAGTGGCGGGACCGTACCGGATTCACACCGGTTTCCTGACGCGCGTCGCCTGAGATTTCAAAGGCCATTCTGTCAGACCGCGAATTGCGCGGATCATGCCCCTTGCGGTGGCCGCCCCGGGCGGCCCCGGACGCCGACGTCCGCGACGACGACCGGCCCTGCGGGCAGGTTTCGCCCGGACCAGGAGGGTCGCCCGCCCCGCCATCGGCTCTGCGGGTACCGGTCAGCTCTCGACCTCGGTTCTGTCACCGCCCCAGAGGGTGTGGAAGGTGCCGTCGCGGTCGACGCGGTGGTAGGTGTGCGCGCCGAAGTAGTCGCGCTGGCCCTGGGTGAGGGCGGCGGGAAGGCGTCCGGCGCGCAGGGAGTCGTAGTAGGCGAGGGCGGCGGCGAAGGCGGGGGTGGGGACGCCCTGGGTCGCGGCGGTGGCGATCACGGTGCGCCAGTCGTCCTGTGCGGCGGCGATCTCTCCGGCGAAGCTCTTGTCGGACAGGAGGCTCGCCATCCGGGGCTGGGCCTCGTAGGCGCTGGTGATCCTGTCGAGGAACGCGGCCCGGATGATGCATCCGCCGCGCCAGATCGAGGCGACTCTGCCGAGATCGATGTCCCAGTCGTATTGCTCGCTGCCCGCCGCGATCTCGTGGAAGCCCTGGGTGTAGGCGACGATCTTCGAGGCATACAGTGCCTGCTCGACCTGGTCGGCGAATGCCGCCGCCTCGTCCTCACCGAGCTTGCGGGCGGTCGGTCCGGCGAGGTGGCGTGAGGCGTCACGGAGGGCGGCGTGGCCGGAGACGGAGCGGGCGAACACGGCCTCGGCGATGGAGGAGACAGGAACGCCCAGGTCGAGGGCGACCTGCACGGTCCAACGGCCGGTGCCCTTCTGCTCCGCCCGGTCGAGCACGACATCCACGAAGGGCTTTCCGGTCGCCGCGTCGACATGGGAGAGCACCTCTGCCGTGATCTCGATGAGGTACGAGTCCAGGCGCCCGGTGTTCCATACGCGGAAGATGTCCGCGATCTGCGCGGGGGAGTATCCGGCCACGTCGCGAAGCAACTGGTAGGCCTCGCCGATGAGCTGCATGTCCGCGTACTCGATGCCGTTGTGCGTCATCTTCACGAAGTGCCCGGCGCCGTCCGGACCGATGTGCGTGACGCACGGCGCGCCGTCCTTGGCCTTCGCGGAGATCTTCTCCAGCATCGGTCCGAGCGAGTCGTAGGACTCCTTGCTGCCGCCCGGCATGATGCTCGGTCCGTCGAGCGCGCCTTCCTCGCCGCCGGAGATGCCGGTGCCGACGAAGTGGATGCCCCGCTCGCGCAGTTGCTTCTCCCGTCGGCGGGTGTCCTCGAAGTGGGCGTTGCCGCCGTCGATGATGACATCGCCCTCTTCCAGGAGAGGGGCGAACTCCTGGATCACCGCATCGGTGGGATCGCCCGCCTTCACCATGATGACGAGCCTGCGTGGACGCTCCAGCGCCGCGACGAACTCCTGCGGGGTGTGCGCGGGGACGAAGACGCCCTCGTCGCCGAACTCCTCGATCAGCGCGTCCGTCTTCGCGGCCGTCCGGTTGTGCACCGCGACCGTGAATCCGTTGCGGGCGAAGTTGCGCGCGAGGTTGCGGCCCATGACCGCGAGACCTGTGACGCCGATCTGTGCAGTGCCGCTCGTCTGTGCAGTGCCGCTCATCTGTGTGCTCTGCAATCTGTTTCGGGGATGCCCGGATCTTCGGCAATGCCGGGATCTTCAGTATGCGTACGGGGTGCGGCAACGGCCTGTTCGGCATCGCCCGGATGGAGTCACCTGTGTATTCTAGGAAAATGCCTAGGGTGCCTAGGCGAGGTTCGATGGAGGTGGCGAATGGTTCGCGCGGGTCTCACGACCGAACGCGTGGTGGCGGCGGCGGCCGATCTGGCCGACTCCATCGGCTTCGACAAGGTCACCATCTCCGCGCTGGCCCGCGGCTTCGGGGTCAAGGACGCCAGCCTGTACTCCCACGTCAGGAACCTGCACGACCTGCGTGTCCGGGTCGCACTGCTGGCCGCCGGGGAGTTCATCGACCGGATCGGCGCCGCGGTCGCCGGCCGGGCCGGGAAGGACGCCCTGGTCGCGTTCGCCGACGCCTACCGGGCCTTCGCGCTGGAGCGGCCCGGACGGTACGAGGCGACACAGATGCGGGTCGACCCCGAGATCGTCGCCAGGTCGGCCGCGTACCACCGCACCATCGAGACCACGGGTGCGATGCTGCGCGCCTACGGGCTGTCCGAGCCCGATCTGACGGACGCGGTACGGCTGTTGCGCAGCACCTTCCACGGCTACTGCGCCCTGGAGGCGAGCGGCGGCTTCGGCGCGCCCCGCGACGTACAGAAGTCCTGGGAGCGCTCCGTCGAGGCCCTGCACTTCCTGCTGGAGCACTGGCCGTCCGCCACCGGTGAAGACGCCGACGAGGGGGAGAACGGACATGACTGACCACATGCTGCCGGAGCGCACCGGACGTCTGAAGGTGCCCGGGGCGACGCTGTACTACGAGGTGCGCGGCCGGGGCCCGCTGCTGCTCCTGATGCCGGGCGGCAGCGGCGACGCGGGGCTCTACGACCGGATGGCGGCGCGGCTGGCCGACAGCTGGACGGTCGCGGCCTTCGACCCGCGCGGCTACTCGCGCAGCCTGCTCGACGGCGCGCCGCAGGAGCAGCGGGTGGCGGTGCAGAGCGAGGACGCCCACCGGCTGATCGAGCTGCTGTCGCCGGACGGCGGGCCGGTGGCCGTCTTCGGCTCCAGTTCGAGCGCGATCGTCGCCCTGGACCTGCTCTCCCGCCACCCGGAGCGGCTGCGCCGAGTGGTCGCGCACGAACCGCCGTCGGTGGAACTGCTGCCCGATCCGGAACGGGGACGGAAGCTCTTCGCCGCGGTGCGCGACTCCTTCCGCAGGGGCGGGGTGGCCGCGGCGCTGGCCACCATGACCGAGGGGCTGACGGACCCGGAGGCGCCCGAGCCGGCCGGGGGCGGACACCGGGCGGCGCCCGAACCCTCCGCGCGGGAGGCCGAGGCGTTCCGGCGGATGGGGGACAACCTCCCGGTGTTCCTGGAGCACGTGCTGTGTTCGTTCAGCGGGTACGTGCCGGACCTGGCGGCCCTGCGGCGCGGTGCGGAGAAGCTGGTCATCGGCGTCGGGGAGGACTCCCGCACCCTGCTCACGGCGATTCCCGGTGCCCGGCTGACGGACCGGGGGATCGGCGGGCTCGTGGAGTTCCCCGGCGGGCACACCGGTTGTGTCGAGGACCCCGGGGCGTTCGCCGCGCGACTGCGGGAGGTGCTGTCCGACCCGGCGCCGGAGGGGAGGCCGACGCCTCTGAACGGCAATCACCGACCGTGATCCGCTTCCACAAACATTCCATTACACACCTTTGAATTCACCCTCACTGCTGATGAGTTGGCAATAGTTTGAGGTAAGTCTCCGGTCAAAGGTCTGGTGTCGGACCATCTGGGGCGGCACCCTGGCTTCGGCGTCCCGACGACGCATCCGAATCCGGCGAAGGCAGGCAGATGACACCGATCACCCGAAGGGGATTCGTGGCGCTCGGCGCGGGCGTGGCGGCGGGAGCCGCCATGCCCGCGGTGACCGCGGGCGCCGCGGTCCGGACGGGCACGGCGAGCGCGACCGCGGCGACCGGCACCATCAAGGACGTCCGGCACGTCGTGGTGCTGATGCAGGAGAACCGCAGCTTCGACCACTACTTCGGCGCGCTCAAGGGCGTGCGCGGCTTCTCGGACCGCTCCGGGCTCACCATCGGCGGCGGCCGCAGCGTCTTCGACCAGCCCAACGGTACGGGGCGGCAGTATCCCTGGAAGCTCAGCGCCACTCCGGCCGCGGGCGGCGCCGATCCCGAGACGATCGCCCAGTGCAACGGCGATCTGCCGCACAGCTGGACGTCCCAGCACGCGGCCTGGAACAAGGGCCGGATGGACAACTGGGTGACGGGCGTGGGGAACGTCCGCTCGCTCGGCCACCTGGAGCGCTCGGACCTCCCCTTCCACTACGCGCTCGCCGACAACTACACGGTGTGCGACGCCTACTTCAGCTCGGCGCTCAGCGCCACCGGCCCGAACCGCACCTTCCTGTGGAGCGGCAAGGTGGACGCGTCCAGCAAGGACGGCGGTGACGAGTCCGGGCTCACCTGGGAGACGTACGCCGAGGCGCTCCAACGGGCCGGTGTGTCCTGGCGCGTCTACCAGAACGCCGACGACAACTACGGCGACAACGGCCTCGCCTACTTCCGGAAGTTCACGGACGCGCCGGCCGGCGACCCGTTGCACGACCTCGGGATGGCGTCGGTGAGGAAGGTGACCGGCTCCACCCCCGATGACATCGCCGCCGCCATCAAGGCAGATGTGGTGGCCGGTACGTTGCCGCAGGTGTCCTGGGTCGTCGCCAACCAGGCCTTCTCCGAGCACCCGTACGCCCCGCCCGGCGACGGCGCACACTTCGTCGACCTCGTGTACCGGGCGCTCGCCGCCGATCAGGACGTCTTCGACTCCACGGTGCTCTTCCTGAACTACGACGAGAACGACGGCTTCTTCGACCACGTACCGCCCCCGTCGCCGCCCGCCGGAACCGAGGGGGAATTCCTCGGCGGAGTGCCCATCGGCCTCGGCTTCCGCGTCCCCATGATCGTCATGTCGCCCTGGACCCGCGGCGGATGGGTCTCCTCGGAGGTCTTCGACCACACCTCCGTGCTGCGCTTCCTGGAGACCTGGACCACGGCTCTCGGGAAGCCGGCGGTCTGTGCCGGCATCAGTGCCTGGCGGCGCAGGGTCAGCGGTGACCTCACGGGCGTCTTCGACTTCGCCCATCCGGTGAACGGTGTGCCGTCCGGCCTGCCGGCCACCCCGGTGATCGGGATGAACACCTGCGGCCCCCTGCCCAACCCCGTACCGCAGAACAACGCACTGCCCGCGCAGGAGCCCGGCACCCGGCCCGCCCGTGCGCTGCCCTACCAGCCCGGCGGTGATCTGGACCGGCTGGAGTACGGTGCCGCGGGAGTCGTCAAGCTCTGGCTGACCATGACCAACAAGGGCGCACCCGCGACCCGGGCCGCACACTTCTCGGTGCACCCCAATGCCCACCGTTCGACGGTGCCGTGGCAGTACACCGTGGACGCGGGCGGCACCGCCACGGACTTCTTCAACATCGGCACGGCCAACGGCGACGGCAAGTACGACTTCACCATGGCCGGACCCAACAGGTTCCTGCGCCGGTTCACCGGCGACGCCACGGCTGCGGGCAGGTCCTGCGAGGTGGCCGCCCGTTACGCCGACGCACCGGACACCGGCAGGCCCGCCCTGTGGTTCACCCTCACCAACACCTCGGCGAACGCCGTCACGTTCACCGTGACCTCCGGCCAGTACCGGAGCGACGGCCCCTGGACGTACACCGTCCCGGCCGGCGGCAGCGAGGAGGACTACTTCAACGCGGTGGCGCTGACCAAGGGCTGGTACGACTTCACCGTGAAGATCGGCAGTGACGCCTCCTGGTCGCGGCGGTACACCGGACACATCGAGACGGGCGCGGCGAGCGTAAGCGGCTGAGACGGGAGGGGCGCGGTGGCGGACAGAGCCGGATCCGGCTTCCCCCGCCACCGCGCCTACCGGACGTCAGCCCGCGAAGACGGTGTCGTGCTGATCGGGGATCACACTGCCGTCGCCACGGAGCACCGGGCCCGGGGTCCCGTCCGACGCGGTGTAGCCGGTGGTGGCACACGGATAGGCGCCGTTCAGCCTGCCCTTCGGCGCGATGAACATGGGGTTGACCAGCCACCTGCCGTCCGCGTCGTCGTAGGAACGGCACATCAGCTCGGCCTTGTTGCGGTTCAGGGCCAGTCGCAGTCCGGTCGCGTCACGGAGCATCGACACATCCGTGTCGGAGTCCCCGGCGGCGAACACCGGGCGCCGCTCGGGGTCCTGCACCCGGGAGGCGGCCGCGCCGCGCACACCGAAGATCTCCTTGTTGATCCAGCAGCGCTTGCCGTCGATGTAGGTGATCTGCGAGTCCTCGCCCGGGCGCGCGGTGCCGCAGGAGCTCAGGTGCGAGGTGTAGCGGCCCCGCTCGGTGGTGGACCGGATGCCGATCACGTTCCCGGGCGCGACATCGACGCCCCCGGCCCAGACGTCGACCACGGGCTGCGGTGACGCGGAGACGATCCACACGTCGAATCCGGCCCGGCGCAGCGTGCGGATCAGGTCGCGCTGCTGGTCGTAGTAGCGGACGTAGCCGGTGGCGTCGGTAGTGCTGCCGACCCGCTGGGTGGCGCCCACGGGGGCGGCCAGGTTCTCGGCGCGGGCCTCGGCGGCGAAGGAGCGCACCTGCGCCGCCGTCCAGCCGTGGGTGAGCTGCGCCAGCCAGGCGTACGAGGGTTCCATCGTGCGCCGGTCGTGGCCGGCGAACGCGTCCTGCCCGGAGGTGGTGGTGGCCTCGCTGTAGACGGAGAGGATCTCGTCGGCGCAGCCGGTGTCGGTCGCGGTCGGCAGGGTGCGGTCGCGGCCGGTGCCGTCCGGGCAGGCGGCGCGCAGCGACTCGGCCGCCGCGTCGGTGAGGTAACGGCTGGTGGTGCGCCAGTCCCCGTGCTCGGGCTGCCGGATCCGGGAGTTGCGCAGCAGCCAGAACATGGTGGCGTCACCGACGTCGTTCTTGATGACGGTGTTGTCCCAGTCGAAGACCGCCACCGGCGCCGCCCGGCCGTTGCGGTGGTGCGGCGAGCAGCTTCCGTAGCGGTCGATGAGGCGCTGGATACGGGCCTGGTTGGCCCCGTACCAGCCCGTGGAGACGGACAGCTGCGGACAGGCGCGGCCGGGGCGGTCGTGGGCTCCGGCGGGTGCGGTGACGGTGGTCAGGGCCGCCGCCAGCGCGAGCGCGGCGACGGTCAGCCGTGCGGCGGAACGCCGTACGGGCGGGGATGCGGGACGGGATCTGGGCACGCCGAGGACACTCCTGTGGTGTGGGCGGACATCGCGGGCGGGGCGGACGGAACGGCCGGGCGTCCGGTGACGCCCGGCCGAAGGTCCGGTGGCCGCCCGGCCGGGCGGCGTGGTCGTACGGCCGGGGCCGCGCGACCCGCGGCCCGGCCGCACGCCGTCTAGAGGGGGGTGACGTAGGCGCCGGAGATCCCGCCGTCGACCAGGAAGTCCGTGGCGTTGACGAACGAGGAGTCGTCGCTGGCCAGGAAGGCCACGGCGGCCGCCATCTCGGTGGGCTCCGCGAACCGGCCGAGCGGGATGTGCACCAGCCTGCGCGCGGCCCGCTCCGGGTCCTTGGCGAACAGCTCCTGGAGCAGCGGGGTGTTGACCGGCCCGGGGCACAGCGCGTTGACCCGGATGCCCTCCCGGGCGAACTGCACACCGAGCTCGCGCGACATGGCCAGCACGCCGCCCTTGGACGCGGTGTAGGAGATCTGCGAGGTGGCGGCGCCCATCCGGGCCACGAAGGAGGCCGTGTTGATGATGGAGCCCCTGCCCTGGCGGCGCATGTACGGGATGGCCGCCTTGCAGCAGAGGTAGACGGAGGTGAGGTTGACCTCCTGCACCCGGCGCCAGGCTTCGAGACCGGTCTCCAGGATGGAGTCGTCCTCGGGCGGCGAGATCCCCGCGTTGTTGAACGCGATGTCGACCGAGCCGTACGTGTCGAACGCGGCCTTGAACAACGCCTCGACCTGCTCGGCGTCGGTGACGTCGGTGCGTACGAAGAGTCCGTCGACCTCCTCGGCGGCGGCCTTGCC
Source organism: Streptomyces sp. NPDC047917 (assembly GCF_043204345.1). NCBI lineage: Bacteria > Bacillati > Actinomycetota > Actinomycetes > Kitasatosporales > Streptomycetaceae > Streptomyces > Streptomyces sp. NPDC047917. The sequence goes on along the minus strand of NZ_JBIDCA010000004.1, from coordinate 396,105 downwards.
GCTCGCCTCGTCCACATCGGCGCAGACGACGTGCGCGCCCTCGGCGGCCAGGCGCCGGACGGTGGCCAGCCCGATGCCGCTCCCGGCTCCGGTGACTACGGCGGTGCGGCCGACCAGGCGGCGGCAGACAGCGGTGGTGTCGGTCATGGTGCTCAGGCCTCCGTGCTGATGAAGACGTTCTTGGTTTCGGTGAAGGCGGCGAGTGCGTCGGGGCCGAGCTCGCGCCCCAGTCCGGACTGTTTGTAGCCGCCGAAGGGAGTGGCGTAGCGGACGCTGGAGTGGGAGTTGACCGAGAGGTTCCCGGCCCGCAGCCCCTGGCCGACCCGCAGCGCGCGGGCCACGTCACGCGTCCAGATCGATCCGGCCAGACCGTATTCCGTGGCGTTCGCCAGTCGTACGGCGTCCGCCTCGTCGTCGAACGGCAGTACCACGGCGACCGGCCCGAAGACCTCGTCGACGGCCACCGGGGCATCGGGCGACACCCCGGCGAGCACGGTCGGCGGATACCAGAACCCGGGGCCGTCGGGCGCCGAGCCGAGGATCGTCCGTACGCCGTCGGGCAGGGCAGCCACGAACCCGCTCACGCGTTCCCGCTGGACGGCCGAGATCAGCGGACCCATCTGGGTCTTCTCGTCCGACGGGTCGCCGACCACCACGGCGGCGACGGCCGGTGCCAGCAGATCGAGGAAGCGGTCGTAGACCGGGCGCTCGACCAGGATGCGGGTCCGGGCGCAGCAGTCCTGCCCCGCGTTGTCCAGGAAGGACATCGGTGTTCCGGCCGCCGCGGCCTCCAGGTCGGCGTCGGCGAAGACGACGCTGGGGCTCTTGCCGCCCAGTTCCAGGGTGAGCCGCTTCACGCGTTCGGCGCAGCGGGTCATGATGTGTTTGCCGGTCCGGGTGGAGCCGGTGAAGACGATCTTGGCCACGCCGGGGTGGTCCACCAGGGCGGCGCCCGCCACCGGACCCTCGCCCGGCAGCACCTGGAACAGCCCGCCGGGCAGCCCGGCCTCCAGGGCCAGCTCCGCCAGGCGCAGCGCGGTCAGTGGGGTGGTCTCGGCGGGCTTGAGCAGTACGGCGTTGCCGGCGGCGAGCGCCGGGGCCGCGCCCCAGGCGGCGATCGGCATCGGGAAGTTCCACGGGGCGATGACCCCGACGACGCCGAGCGGCTCCAGCAGGGTGAAGTCGATGCCGCCGGCGACCGGGATCTGCCGGCCCAGCAGGCGTTCGACCCCACCGGCGCAGTAGTCGAGGAGGTCGCGCACATTGCCCGCCTCCCAGCGGGCGTTGCCGATGGTGTGACCGGCCTCGCGGACCTCCAGCAGGGCCAGTTCCTCGATGTGTTCGTCGACGGTGGCGGCGAACCGGCGGAGCAGCCGGGCGCGGTCGGCCGGCGCCGCCGCGGCCCAGACGCGCTGGGCGGCGGCGGCGCGGGCGACCGCCGCGTCGACAGCGGCGGCGTCGGTGGTCGGGACGGTGGCGACGACCTCGGCGGTGGCCGGGTTCAGGACGTTCAGGCTGTGCGGTGCCAAGTGGTGGGACACGTACGGGCCTCGATCAGGGGTGAGGGACGTGAGGGGAGCGGGGGAGTGCGGGGGACGTGCTGGACGGGACGGCGGTCACAGGCGCTCGAAGGAGCGGCGCAGCTCCCAGTCGGTCACGGCGGCGTCGTAGGCGGCGAGTTCGACACGCGCCATGTTCAGATAGTGCGCGACGACCTCCTCCCCGAACGCCTCCTTGGCGATGGGACTGGCCTCCCACAGATCGGCGGCCTCGCGCAGGGTGGTCGGCACCTGCTCGTACTCGGCGGTGTAGGCGTTGCCCGTGCAGACCTCCGGCAGCGCCAGCTCGTGCTCCACGCCGTACAGCCCAGCGGCGACCAGTCCGGCGGTGGCCAGATACGGATTGACGTCGCCGCCGGGCAGCCGGTTCTCGAAGCGGCGGGAGCGGCCGTGGCCGACCACCCGCAGGGAGCAGGTGCGGTTGTCGTGACCCCAGGCGACGGCGGTCGGCGCGAAGGAGCCGGGCTGGAACCGCTTGTAGGAGTTGATGTTCGGCGCGTACAGCAGGGAGAAGTCGCGCAGGGCGGCGAGCTGTCCGGCGAGGAAGTGCCGCATCAGGTCCGACATGCCGTCCGGGCCGTCACCCGGCATCGCGTTGTCACCGTTTTCGTCGGTGAGCGAGAGGTGGATGTGACAGGAGTTGCCCTCACGCTCGTCGTACTTGGCCATGAAGGTGAGCGAGACGCCCTCCTGCGCGGCGATCTCCTTGGCACCGGTCTTGTAGACGGCGTGCTGGTCGCAGGTCACCAGCGCCTCGTCGTAGCGGAAGGCGATCTCGTGCTGGCCGAGGTTGCACTCGCCCTTGGCCGACTCGACGGTCAGCCCCGCCGCCTGCATCTCGTTGCGGATGCGGCGCAGCAGGGGTTCGACGCGGCCGGTGCCGAGGATGGAGTAGTCGATGTTGTACTGGTTGGCCGGGGTCAGCCCGCGGTAGCCGCGGTCCCAGGCCTGCTCGTAGGTGTCCTTGAAGACGATGAACTCCAGCTCCGTGCCCACCTGGGCCCGGTAGCCGAGGCCGGCCAGCCGGTCCAGCTGGCGGCGCAGCACCTGGCGCGGTGCGGCGACGACCGGGCCGCCGTCGTTCCAGGCGAGGTCGGCGACGAGCAGCGCGGTGCCCTCGTGCCAGGGCAGCAGCCGCAGGGTGTCGAGGTCCGGGACCATCGCGAAGTCGCCGTAGCCGCGCTCCCAGGAGGACATCGCGTAGCCCTCGACGGTGTTCATGTCGGTGTCCACGGCCAGCAGGTAGTTGCAGCCCTCGGTACCGTGCTCCAGAACCTCGTCGAGGAAGAACCCGGCGGCGAACCGCTTGCCCTGGAGCCGGCCCTGCATGTCGGGAAAGGCCAGGACGACGGTGTCGATGGCCCCGCTCGCCACGAGCGAGCGCAGCTCCTCGACGGCGAGCGGGGGTGTGCGGTCTGCCACGGGATTCCTCCTTGGGTGCACCGAGATCCGTAAGGTATGACAGGGAACCATTGCTTGGGAAGAGGGCCCGGCCGACGGTGGTGAAACACCTTCGGAGGCGCCCGACGCACCCGTACGAACCGGGCGCACATCGGTAACCACTGTTTGACGCGCGCCCCTTGTGTTTCGCCTGACGTTCCACAAAGGTATGGCGACGAACCTTTGATGCGCCCGTTTCGTCTGCCACGCCTCGACGCAGCGCCGTCGACACACATCTGGAGCGCCCCATGGCCCAGGGAACCGACACACCCACCAGCCCACCCGGCGACCCGGCCGGCGCGGTGACCGGCAAGGACGAGTACCTGCACCGCCGTACGCTGCGCCGGGGCAGCGCGGGCTGGCTCCTGCTGACCGGACTCGGCGTCGCCTATGTCGTCTCCGGCGACTACTCCGGCTGGAACATCGGCCTGTCCAAGGGCGGCTTCGGCGGGCTCGCCGCGGCCACCGTGCTGATGGGCCTGATGTACGCGTGCCTGGTCTTCGCCCTGGCCGAACTCTCCGCCATCCTGCCCACCGCGGGCGGCGGTTACGGCTTCGCACGCCGCGCCCTGGGCACCTGGGGCGGCTTCCTGACCGGTACGGCCATCCTCATCGAGTACATCCTCGCCCCCGCCGCCATCTCGCTGTTCATCGGCGACTACGTCGAGTCCCTCGGCCTCTTCGGGCTCACCTCCGGCTGGCCCGTCCATCTCGCCTGTTTCGCCGTCTTCATCGGGATCCACCTCTGGGGCGTCGGCGAGGCGCTGCGGTTCAGCCTGGTCGTGACCGCCGTCGCCGTGGCCGCCCTGCTCATCTTCGCGATCGGCGCCTTCACCGAGTTCGACGCCGGCCGCCTCAACGACATCCCGGTCGACACCAGTGCACTCGGCTCCTCCTCCTGGCTGCCCTTCGGCCTTCTCGGTATCTGGGCCGCCTTCCCCTTCGGCATGTGGTTCTTCCTGGGCGTCGAGGGCGTGCCGCTCGCCGCCGAGGAGGCCAAGGACCCCGTCAGATCGATGCCGAGGGCACTGGCCATCTCGCTCACCGTGCTGGTCGGGCTGGCGGTCCTCACCTTCCTCTCCGCCACCGGCGCACAGGGCGCGAAGGCCATCCAGGAGGCGGGCAATCCCCTGGTCGTCGCGCTGCAGGGCGACGGCGGTCCCACCGCCCTGAGCCGCTTCGTCAACTACGCGGGTCTGGCGGGCCTGGTGGCCTCCTTCTTCTCACTGATCTTCGCCGGCTCCCGCCAGCTGTTCGCGCTGTCCCGGGCCGGCTATCTGCCCCGCTTCCTCTCCCTGACCAACCGCCGCAAGTCCCCCTACCTCGGCCTGCTGATCCCCGGCGCGATCGGCTTCACACTCGCCGCCTGGATCGGCAACGGCGGCCGGATGCTGAACGTCGCCGTCTTCGGCGCCACCATCAGCTACGCCCTGATGGCGCTCTCCCACATCGTGCTGCGCCGGCGCGAACCGGACCTGGAACGGCCCTACCGCACACCCGGCGGCGCGCTCACCTCGTCCGTGGCGCTCGTGCTGGCATGCTCGGCCCTGGTGGCGACCTTCCTGGTGGACCGGGACGCCGCGTTCATCGCGCTCGGCGTGTACGTGGTGGCGCTCGCCTACTTCGCCCTCTACAGCCGTCACCGCCTCGTCGCGAGCGCCCCGGAGGAGGAATTCGCCGCCCTCGCGGCGGCCGAGGCCGAACTGGCGCGGGACTGAAGGGGACCGGGGGACAAGGGCGTCGCCCACTCCCGCACCGCCGCCGCGCCCGTACGCGCAGTGGTGGCACCACGACCGAACAGCGAACGAACCAGAGGAGGGGCCCGTGAACCGGCCCGTCATCGGCATCAGCACCTACCAGGAACCGGCCCGGTGGGGCGTCTGGGACACACCGGCCGTCCTGCTGCCCGCCGTCTATCCGCGCCTGGTACGGGCGGCCGGCGGCCTGGCGGTGATGCTGCCGCCCGACGACACCGCCGACGCGGCCCGGGAGGCCGTGGCGGCACTGGACGGTGTGGTCGTCGCGGGCGGCGCCGACGTCGAACCGGCCCGCTACGGCGAGGTGGCCGACCCCCGCACCGGCCCGCCCGCACGCGAGCGCGACGCGTGGGAGACCGCCCTGATCGAGGCGGCGATCGCCCAGCACGTGCCGCTGCTCGGCATCTGCCGGGGCATGCAACTGCTCAACGTCGCGCTCGGCGGCACCCTGCACCAGCACCTGGACGGGCACACCGGCGGCCCCGGCGTATTCGGCGAACACCCCGTCATTCCCGTTGCCGGTACGGCGTACGCGGCCGCGGTCGCGGAACCGGACGTGGTGCCCACCTACCACCACCAGGCCGTGGGCCGTCTGGGATCCGGCCTCACGGCGAGCGCCCATGCCCCCGACGGCACGGTGGAGGCCGTGGAACTCACCGGCCACGACAGCCTGGTGCTGGGGGTCCAGTGGCATCCCGAGATGGGCCACGACACCCGGGTCATGACCGCCCTCGTGGACGCGGCCCGGCACCGTGCCACCGCCCGGGCGGGCGCGCCCGCCCGGTGACCGCCGTCGGCAAAGGGCGGTGGCCGCCGGGCCGGCCGTGACGGGTGAGTCCGGCCGCTCTCTTGTCACCGCCCTTTGCCTGCACATAAGTTGGGCGCTTGCGACGTGTCCCAATGCCAGTGGGGGAGCCAAGTCATGGCCGCGAACGGACGGCACCGCAGATATCAGCCCAGCCGGATCAACCGTGCCTCGCTCACGGTCACCGCGGGCGGTGCGGGCCTCGCACTCCCGCTCATCGCGGCGGCCTCGGCCGGCGCCGCGACCCCGGATGTGTGGGAGAAGGTCGCCGCCTGCGAGTCGACCGGCAACTGGCACATCAACGACGGGAACGGCTACTTCGGCGGACTGCAGTTCACCCGCTCGACCTGGGCGGCGTACGGAGGCACGGTCTACGCCCCGCGCGCCGATCTGGCCACCAAGGGCGAGCAGATCTCCATCGCCGAGAAGGTGCTCGATGCACAGGGGCCGGGTGCCTGGCCCGGCTGCTCGGCCAAGGCGGGGCTGAGCAGCCGCGGGGACGCCGCCGACATCACCCCGCAGTCGCAGCGCACCGGCCACGTGAAGGCCCCGGCCAAGACCTCCCCGGACCGGACCTCCCCGGACCGGACCGTCTCCGGCAGGCCCACGACGAAGCGGACCTCCGCCCCCGCCACGCCGACCACCGTGCCCGGCAAGCGCGAGTCGTACACCGTGACACGCGGCGACTCGCTCTCCGCGATCGCCGCGAGCGAGCGCGTCCGGGGCGGCTGGCAGCACCTCTACGCGCAGAACCGCGAGGTTGTCGGGGACGATCCGGACCTCATCCTGCCCGGGCAGCGCCTGAGCCTGGACACGGCCCGGTCCGCGAGGACGGGCACGCCCGCGCAGACGAAGCCGAAGGCCGCGCCGAAGCCCCGGAAGTCCACCGCACCGCAGCGCTCGGCCGCACCGGAGCGCCCGAAGGCGGAGCCGCACCAGCGGGCCGCCGCACCGGAGCAGCAGGCCGCCGCGACGAAGCCCCGCCACGACACCGCGAAGCCGAAGCCCCACCACGACACCGCGAAGCCGAAGCCCCACCACGACACCGCGAAGCCGAAGCCGCAACCGAAGAAGACCGAGAGCCACCGGCCGAAGCCGCGTACGGAGCAGCACGCCGGTCTCGTGGCACCCGTCGCGGCCGGCATCGGCACCCCGTACCACCAGTCCGGCTCCTGGGCCAGCGGCTATCACACCGGGGTCGACTTCCCGGTCCCGACCGGTACGTCGATCAGGGCGGTGGCCTCCGGCACGGTCGTCTCGGCCGGCTGGGGCGGCGCGTACGGCTACCAGGTCGTCATCCGGCACAGCGACGGGAAGTACAGCCAGTACGCGCACCTGTCCGCACTGCACGTGCGTGAGGGCCGCCATGTCTCGGCGGGCCAGCGGATCGCGCGCTCGGGCTCCACCGGGAACGTCACGGGACCGCACCTGCACTTCGAGATCCGCACCGGCCCCGGCTACGGATCGGACATCGACCCGCTGGCCTACCTCAGGGCGGGCGGCGTCAGAGTCTGAACGGCGCCCCGGGGGTCGGCCGCGTCATCGGGATCGGCCGGCCCCGCGGGGCCGGGGTACCGCGACATGCCGGGCCCGAAGACCACCCGGCCCAGGCACTCCAGCGGCATCAGCACAGGCAAGGGACGACGCACCGCCGAGGACGTGCCGCGGACCGCCTCGACGGCCCCGCCGGGCGCGGAGGGCCCGGGAGCCGTTTCGGGGGCGGTCACGTCCTCTCGCGGCGCCTCCTCACGCTCCATGTCGTCACGTACCGCGCCCTCCGGCTTCCCGTCCGCCCCGGCGTCCGGGAGTGCGTCGTCGGCCGCCCGAGCGGCCCGGTGCTCCGCGCCCAGCCGCTCCGTCGTGAGCAGGATCAGACCGCCCGCGGCGATCACCGCGCAGGCCGGCGCGAGCATGGTCCCGACCGTGCCGTGCCGGAACTGCTCGCCGAACATCGTGAGGCCCACGACCGCCGCTATCACGGGGTTCACCACGGTCACCGTCGCCAGTGGCGCGGTCAGCCCGGCGCCCCGGTACGCGGCCTGGGAGACCAGCAGCCCGGTGGCGGCGAAACCGGCGATCGCCAGCAGCGCCGGCAGCCCGGCCCCCATGGCACCGGAGGCCAGCCCCACCGCGACGGTCTTCGTGAACACCGAGGCGATGCCGAACGCGATGCCCGCCGCCCCGGCCAGTACCACGCTCCGTACCACCGGCCGGTGCACGCCCGTGGAGATCAGCAGGAGCAGCGCGACCGCACCGAGCGTCGCACCGGCGACGATCAGCTGGTCCCGGCCGTTCAGGGCGTGCGACTCGGCGTGCCCCGTGAGCGTGAGCAGGCCCGCCAGACCGACGGTCGCCATGATCGCGCCCCGCCAGGCGGTGCCCCCGGCCCGGCGGCGTACGAAGAGCGCCGCCATCGGCAGGGCGAAGACGATGGTCAGCGCACCGAGCGGCTGGACGAGGCTCAGCGGGCCGTAGGCCAGCGCCACGACATGGAGCACCGCGCCCACGCCGTTCAGTGCCACGGCGGCCCACCAGACCCGGTCGCGCAGCGGCGCCGGCGAGTGACCCCCGCCGGTCGTCGCCACGCGCTCCTGGACGATCGCCCCGGCCGCGTACGCGACCGCGGAGACCAGTGACAGCAGCACGGACAGCGCAAGGGAACTCATGTACACCACGATGTCTCTTCGACGCGGCTGCGTCGTCGTCCTTGAGACGGCGATTCGGCGTACTGCTTCAGTAGTACGACCGTGGTCCCAGTGTCCTCCTCCGGAGGGTAGTTCTCGCCCGTAGGGCTCAGGAGCCGTGACCCCTCGGGGTTACGGTGAGCGCCGGGCCGCGGCATGCCGGGGCGGCCGCGCAGTCGGGACCGGTGGCCGGAACACCGGGAGGGAGCACGTGCGATGGACGGGTCCGCAGCGGCCTCGATGGGCGGATTCTTCGCGCTGCGGACCACCGCGCCGCCGCAGGGGGCGCACCGTCCGCTGGCGCGGTTGTACGCGGGGGAGCAGGATCCGCTCACGGACCGGATCGACACGGTCGCCGCCCGGCTGGACACCTCCGAGCGCAGGGTCGCCGCCTCGGTCGCGCACCTGGGGCTGGCCTCCCGCCTCTGGTCGGTCGCACTCGGACCGGCGGCAATGACCGGCCGCTTTCCCGCCCTTGAGCCCGGCGACCTCCACTGGGATCCCCGGCATCCGGCCCCCGACGACCTGTGGCTGGACGGCGCCGGGTCGCTGCCCGCCACCGCCCACCGGATCCGTGAAGTCGTCCAGTACGGCCACCTCGTACCCCTGGCCGAGGCGGTCCACCGGGACGGTCCGCTGTCCGACCGGCTGCTGTGGGGCAACGCGGGGTCCGCCCTGGCCGGAGCCCTGCGCCAGCTCCTCGTCGGGGCGCGCACCCACCACCGCCCCGACGCGGCGGCGCGGGCCCGTGCACTGGCCGCCGAACTCTTCGACCACCCGGACCTCCGCAACACCGGCGCTCCGCACGACGCGGGCTTCCGCCGCCGCAGTTGCTGTCTGTACTACCGCACGCCGGGCGGCGGCCTGTGCGGGGACTGTGTCTTCGAAGGTGCAGGGCCCGGGGGCACCTGACCCGGGAGCGCCGGATCCGCCGCCGCTCCTCGCGCACACCGGCCGGCCGGCTCACCGGTCCCGGACCCGTCACGTTCACGCTCGGCAACGGCAACGGCAACGGCATCGCCGACGGCGACGGCGACGGTGGCAGCGAGGTGTCCGCCCGTGTCTTCGGCACTCCCGGGCTCGACGGCCGGATCTTCGTGCTCGGCGTCTGGTGCGATCCCTGCAACCTGGCGGGCCGCCGCGCTCGACCTGGTTCCGGAGCCGACGAAGGGGCGCGTATCGCATCTGAGGGCGGGCCGGGGAGCCCGGTCCCGCGGCGCCGGACCACGGCGCCCCCCTCGACTTGTCATGCACCTGGACATCGGCTCGGATGTCGTGCTGTCATGCCAACTGCCGTTCCTTCCAACGTTGTACATCGTGCTGCAACGAGCCGCCACCCTTCCTCAGCTAGGAGGATCCGTGCGCATCAGAAAGAAACTGGTACTGCTTCTCGCCACAGCTCTCGGCGCCGCCGGTCTGACCGCCGTGCCCACCGCGTCGGCCGCCCCCGAACCGGGCGACGTGCATGGTCTCAAGGGCGAGTACTACACCCAGTCCGCCCCCGGTGCCTTCGACTTCGGGCAGCTCAGGGCGACCGGATTCGACCCGGACATCGACTTCCCGACGCTGGAGCCCCGGCTGGCCTCGGCCACCGGACAGAACGACGACGCCAGCATCCGCTGGACCGGGAAGATCGTGCCGGAGAAGACCGGCGCCCATCTCTTCTCGATGATCGGCGACAACGGCTTCCGGCTCTGGATCGACGGGAAGCCGGTCATCGACCACTGGGTCGACGACTGGGAGAAGGAACAGACCTCGCAGCCCGTGGAGTTGACCGCCGGCCGGGCGTACGACCTCAAGGTGGAGTTCTTCGAGCACCAGGGCGGATCCAACCTCCACCTGAAGTGGACCGAACCCGGCGGCAGCAAGGTACCGGTGCCGCAGTCCGCCTTCCGGCTGCCCGACGGCTTCGCGTACGACGGGGCCATCGCCGCCACCGTCCTCGCGGACGGCCGCACGCTCAAGCTGGACTTCGCGCAGAAACTCGCGCCGCCGCCCGCCGGGCTGGTGAACCACCTCGACGCCGTCATCGGCGGCGCCGAGTGGCCGCTCGGCGCCGTCGAGGCCGATCCGGCCGACCCGCGCAGCCTGACCGTGGCGCTGGAGGAACCCGTCGTCGGCAACAGGGCCGGCGACGCCACCGGGCTCGCCGACGTCCGCTACGACGGCGCGGGAGCCCTGGCCGGTGAGGACGGAAAGACCGTCGGGGCCTTCTGGTCCGGCGGGCCGAACCGCTCCACGTACGAGCTGCGCACCCGGTGGGCCGACGAGGTGGGCCCGCGCAACGCATTGCCGGAGTACCCCCGGCCCCAGCTCACCCGGGACAACTGGCAGAACCTCAACGGCTCCTGGGAGTTCGCCGCGGCGAAGGCAGGAGAGCGGCCCCCGGTCGGCAGGAAGCTCGGCGAGAGGATCCTCGTCCCGTACCCGGTCGAATCGCAGCTCTCCGGGATCGAGCGGCACGAGGACCGGATGTGGTACCGCCGCACCTTCACCGTGCCCCGGGACTGGAGGATCGGCTCCGGCCGGCGGCTCCAGCTGAACTTCGGGGCCGTGGACTGGCAGTCCGAGGTGTACGTCAACGGCAGCAAGGTCACCGAACACAAGGGCGGCTACGACAAGTTCAGCGCCGACGTCACCGATGCGCTGAAGCCCGGCCGCACCCAGGAACTCATCGTGGGCGTCCACGACCCGACCGACGCGGCGGACGGCGAGAACCCGCCGATGGGCAAGCAGCGCCTCGACCCCAGCGGCATCTGGTACACCCCGTCGTCCGGGATCTGGCAGACGGTGTGGATGGAGCCGGTCGCCGCCGACCACGCCGACTCGCTGAAGCTGACCCCCGACGTCCGGGGCGAGAAGCTCGCCGTCGAGGTGCGCGGGGTACGGGACGGGGTGCCCGTCACGGCGACCGCGTACGACGGGAGGCGCAAGGTCGCGACCGTTGGCGGACACACCGGCGCCGCACTGGACCTGCCGGTGCCCGACCCGCATCTGTGGTCCGCCGCCGACCCGCATCTCTACCGGCTGGAGGTCCGTGTCGGATCGGACCGGGTCGGGAGCTACTTCGGGATGCGGTCGATCGCCGTCGAGAAGGTGAACGGCACCCCGCGCACCGTCCTCAACGGCAGGCCGGTCTTCCTGATGGCCACCCTCGACCAGGGCTTCTGGCCCGACGGGCTGCACACCGCGCCCACCGACGAGGCCCTCGCGTACGACCTGAGGATGCACAAGGCGATGGGGTTCAACTCCGTGCGCAAACACATCAAGGTCGAGCCCGACCGCTGGTTCTACTGGGCGGACCGGCTGGGCCTGCTGGTCTGGCAGGACATGCCCGCGATGAACACGGTCAACCCCTCCACCGCCGCCCGCGCCGAGTACGAGCGCGAGATGAAGGAGATGATCGACGAACACGCCGGCCATCCGTCCGTCGTCATGTGGGTGACCTTCAACGAGGGCTGGGGTCAGTACGATCAGGCCCGCATCGCGGACCGGGCCAAGTCCTGGGATCCGACCCGGCCGGTGAACAACATGAGCGGGCTCAACTGCTGCGGAGCGGTGGACGGCGGCAACGGCGACATCGCCGACGCGCACGGCTATCCGAGCCCCGCGCTGCCGCGGCCCGACGGGAAGCGCGCTCTGGTCAGCGGTGAGTACGGCGGGCTGGGCCTGGCTGTACCGGGGCACGCCTGGGCCGTACAGCAGTCGTACATCGCGGTCGACCCGGCCACCTACACCGACGACTACCTGGCCAGGCTCGACGAGGTGCGGAAGCTCGCCTGCGAAGGCGGCAACGGCGCCGTGTACACCCAGATCTCGGACGTCGAGGGCGAACTGAACGGACTGCTCACCTACGACCGCCGGATCGTGAAGCCCGACGTCGAACGGATCCGGGCGGCGCAGGAAGCGCTCGTCCGTGACGCGTCGAACCCGGTCGTGGCGGGGTGCCCCGCCGGCTGACCCGTGACCTGGTCGTGGGGCGGGCGGCGTCCCGCCCGCCCCACAGCTCGGCTGCTCAGCTGCTCAGCTCGAACTCGGCCCGGATGCGCTTGCCCACCGGCACCCGCTCCGCGGTCAGCCGATCGCACAGCGCCACCACGATCTCCATGCCGTGACCGCCGGGGCGCGTCGGGTCGGGGGAGTAGAACAGCGGCAGAGCGGTGCTGGAGTCGTACACCGTGACGCTGACGCGCTCCGCGGTGCCCTCCAGCTCCAGCAGATAGGGGCCCTGGCTGTACCGGTCCGCATTGGTGACCAGCTCGCTCACCGCCAGCAGCAGATCGCTGCGGGTGTGCTCACCGAAGACCGCGAGCCACTCGGCGGCCAGCCGGACCAGAAAACGATCGGCCAGCGCCCGGGCCTGCGCGATGCAGCCGGGCTCACCGTCGAACACCTCGGCGCTGTGCAGAACCTCCGTGGACCGGTCCGGGCAGGGGGAGCCGGCCGGTCGCGAGGTGACCTGTTCGTTCATGTGCTCCAGCCAGGGCGACGCAGGGGTGTTCGGTGACAGCTTCTCGACGTCCGCCTACCCGCGACGAACGGTCCCACTCCGGGGAGAACCCGGCAGATCTCAGCCATGGCCGCCCTGCCCCGCTGCCGGGTCCGCAAGGGGTTGCCCCGTCGCCGAACGCGCGGGCACGGCCGCGGAGACCGGCAGGGTGAAACGGATCCGGGTGCCGTCCGAGGGCTCCTCGTCCAGCCAGATCCGGCCCCCGTGGACCTCCACGATCTTCCGGCACAGCGCCAGACCGATGCCGGTGCCCTCGTACTCGTCCCTGCCGTGCAGCCGCTGGAAGATCACGAAGACCTTCTGGGCGAACTCCGGCGCGATGCCGATCCCGTTGTCCGAGACGCAGAAGTGCCAGTCCTCGCCCTCCCGGACACAGCCGACCGTGATCCGGCACGGCACATCGGGGCGGCGGAACTTCACCGCGTTGCCGATCAGGTTCTGCCAGACCATCGAGAGCGCCGTCGCGTCCCCGGTCACCTCGGGCAGCGGGGACTCCCGTACGACCGTGGCACCGGACTCCTCGACGACCAGCGCGAGATCGGCCAGCGCCCGGTCGAGCGTACGGTCGAGGCCGACCGGCTTCCACTTGTCGTGCACCCGCCCCACGCGGGAGAAGGCGAGCAGGTCGTCGATCAGCACCTGCATCCGGGTCGCGCCGTCCACCGCGTAGTCGATGTACTGACGGGACCGGCCGTCCAGCGACCGGGCGCACCGTTTCTCCAGGAGCCGGCAGAACGAGGCGACCTTGCGCAGCGGCTCCTGCAGATCGTGCGAGGCGACATAGGCGAACTGCTCCAGCTCCGCGTTCGACCGGCGCAGCTCCTGGGCCTGCTCCGCCAGCAGCTGTTCGCGCTCCTGGGAATCGGCGAGCTCCTCGACGATCCGGCGGCGCATGTCCTCGACGGCCGCCGCGACCGCCCGCACGTCCGACGGCCCGCCGACCTCGATCCGGTTGCGGAACGCCCCCGACCGGACGGTGTCGGAGGCGGCGGCCAGCCGGCTCAGCGGCCGTCCCACCATCCGGTGCAGCAGCAGCCCCAGCGCGACCACGGCCGCCAGGAAACCCACGACCAGCGCGATGAACACCCGGTCCCTGGTGGCGCGGGCGGTGCCCAGATCGGCGCGGGCCAGGTCGCGCGCCACATCGAGATGGGCCTGCTGGGCCTTGTACAGCCGCCGCAGCGTGTCGAACTCGTCCTTGCTCTGCCGGATCGGGGCCGAGGACTCGGAGGCCGGACCGTCCCGGCGGACCTCGGCGACCAGTGGCTCGGCGTGCTGGCCGCGCCACTCCCGGGCGGCCGCGGCGATCCGGTCGAGATCGTCGGCGAAGGGCTGCTCGTGCCCGACGAGCGCGCGCACCCGGGCCAGCCGCAGGTCCTCGTCGCGCATCCCCTCCTCGTAGGGCCGCAGGAAGGTCGTGTCACCGGTGAGCGCGAAGCCACGGATCCCGGTCTCCTGTTCCAGCAGGGCGTTCTGCAGCTGGAAGGACGAGGAACGGGCGGGCTGGATACGGTCCACCAGGTCGGTGGTGCGGTCGGATATCCGGGACTGGACCAGGCCACCGACGAGCCCACCGGCGCACACGATCAGCACGAAGACGGCGAGTATCAGATGGACCCAGCGCTGGACCGACAGGCGCGAGGCAATTGTGGGCCGGGTGCCCGGCGGGGTGTCGCGGCCGCTCATCGCGTGCCGCTCCGTCCCCAGCCCAGGTGGAGCACGGCGACGTCGTCGGCGAGACCGCCGTACGGGGACGCCGCCGAGGCCGCCTCGTCGACCAGGGTGTCCACGAAGTCCCGGGCCGCCAGTGCCCCGTGCCTGCGGGCCAGGGCGAGCAGTCCCTCCTCGCCCAGCCGGGTGCCCGGTCCCGAGCGCCCCTCGAAGAGCCCGTCGGTGAACAGCACGAGCCGGCCGTCCCCGGGCAGCGACAGCTCCGAGGCGCTCCACCGCTCCGTCCCCGTACCCGGCACCAGCCCCAGCGCCATCCCGGGCTCGGGCTCCTCCCAGCTCACCCGGGCCCCGCCGCGCAGCAGCAGCCCGGGGTGCCCGGCGCGCACCACCCGCACCCGGCGCCGGTCCGGGTCGAAGGCCAGGGAGGTGACGGTCGCGAAGACATGCGGGTCGGAACGCTCGGCGACCAGGATCTCCTCCAGCAGCCGGACCTGTTCGAGCTGGCCGGTCGCGCACAGCACCGCCGTACGCCACGCCACCCGCAGGCACACCCCCAGCGCCGCCTCCGCCGCCCCGTGCCCCGACACATCGCCGATCACCGCGTGCACCGTGCCGTCGGACGTCTGCACCACGTCGTAGAAGTCCCCGCTGAGCAGCGCGTGCGCCCGGCCCGGCTCGTATCGCGCGACCGCTTCGAAGGAGTCGTCGAGCAGCAGCGGCACCGGCAGCAGACCACGCTCCAGGCGGGCGTTCTCCTGCGCCATCAGACGGTTGGCACGCAGCGCCGCCGCCGCCCGCTCGACCTGCTTGCGCTGTAGGGCGTAGCGGACCGAGCGGCCCAGCGCCTGCGGATCGAGCCGCCCCTTGACGAGGTAGTCCTGGGCGCCGTTCGCCACGGCCGACAGGCCCGTATCGGATTCGGCCCGGCCGGTCAGCACCACGATGGCCGCGTCCGGCGCCGACTCGACGAGCTGGGTGACGGCGTCCAGACCGAACACGTCGGGCAGATGCAGATCGAGCAGCACACAGCACGGGGTGCGGCTCCCGGCCAGGAAGTGCCGTGCCTGGGCCAGTGTCTTGCACCAGGTCAACGCGGAGTCCAGCTCGCTGTCCGCGAGCATCTCCTCGACCAGCAGCGCATCGCCGGCGTCGTCCTCGACCAGCAGGATCACGGCGTCGACGTCCCAGACCGATCCGCCGCCGAGGGGGGAGGGTCCCGGCTGTACGGGGACGACGTCCGAACGCACAGGTTTCGCCGGAGAGCCGTCCGCGGGGAGCCCGGTCACACTGCACCCCCCTCTTCCGCACGTACGGCACGGCCCACCCCGGCCGTATGGCAGCGAAGCATATGTGACCTGTCCGTGGAGGAGACGTCCGGGCGCGGGCGGCCCGCGGGCGTCCGCGTCCCCGGCCGACCGACCGCGGAGCCGTGCGGGAAGTCACGCGAACGGAGCAGCGGCCGGTGCATGGCAGACTTGATCGGGGCGTTCGGCCCGGCAGGAGCAGGTACGGCGGTCGGCGCCACGAGAGACGGATGGCAGAGGAACGGCAATGACGGTGACACAGGACAGCCCGGAGCTCGCTCCCGGAACTGAGGAGTTCGGTCCCGGCATCGACCCGGAGCGGCTGGCCGTCTGCCTGAGCGTGCTCGACGAACTCGACGGCATCGAGGTCGACCACCCGGACGCCATCCTCGTGCGCCGCGCCACGGCGGGGATCTACCGGACGGTGAAGCAGCGCCGCCGCCAGGAACGCCGCGCCGCCAAGACCGCCCACGACAAGGCGGTCACCGAGGCCACCGCGACCGGCTCGGCCGACCGGATCGACGACGAGACGCAGGGCGTCCTGCCGTCGTCGTCCGCCCGCGCCGAGATCGCGGGCGTGCTCCGGCGCCCCCGCTCCTGCTACATCTGCAAGACCCGGTACGTCGAGGTGGACGCCTTCTACCACCAGCTCTGCCAGCAGTGCGCGCAGGAGAACCGCTCGCGCCGCGACGCCCGGACCGACCTCAGCGGCCGGCGCGCGCTGCTGACCGGCGGCCGGGCCAAGATCGGCATGTACATCGCGCTGCGGCTGCTGCGCGACGGGGCGCACACCACCATCACCACCCGCTTCCCCAACGACGCGATCCGCCGCTTCAAGGCGATGCCGGACAGCGACGAGTGGATCCACCGGCTGAAGGTCGTCGGCATCGACCTGCGCGACCCCGCCCAGGTCGTCGCCCTCGCCGACTCGGTCGCCGCCGAGGGCCCGCTGGACATCCTGATCAACAACGCGGCGCAGACCGTGCGCCGCTCGCCCAACGCCTACAGCGAGCTGGTCAACGCCGAGTCGGCGCCGCTCCCGGCGGGCGAGCTGCCCGCCGCCGAGGTCATCGGCACCTTCGGCAGCGGCGCCGTCGACCGGGTCGCGGCCCTGCCGGCCGCCCGAAAGGAGGGGCTGAGCGCGCAGGACGTCACCGAGCTCGCGCTGGTCACCGGCTCCGCGTCGCTGGAGCGGATCGCCGCCGGGACGGCGATCGACGCGGGCGGACTGGTGCCCGACCTGCACGACACCAACAGCTGGATCCAGACGGTCGAGGAGGTCGAGCCGATCGAGCTGCTGGAGGTCCAGCTCTGCAACTCCACCGCACCGTTCATCCTGATCAGCCGGCTCCGCCCGGCCATGGCCGCGACCGCAGCCAAGCGGGCCTACGTGGTCAACGTCTCCGCGATGGAGGGCGTGTTCAGCCGCGGCTACAAGGGCGCCGGCCACCCGCACACCAACATGGCCAAGGCCGCCCTGAACATGCTCACCCGCACCAGTGCCCAGGAGATGTTCGAGAAGGACGGCATCCTGATGACCGCGGTCGACACCGGCTGGATCACCGACGAGCGCCCGCACCCCGACAAGATCCGCCTCGCCGAGGAGGGCTTCCACGCCCCGCTCGACCTGGTCGACGGCGCCGCCCGCGTCTACGACCCGATCGTGCGCGGCGAGGAGGGCGAGGATCTGTACGGCTGCTTCCTCAAGGACTACGCGCCCGCCAACTGGTAATCGCCGCCGATGCGGCGTGCATGAACAGTCGTCGACCCGGTCGGGACCCGCTCCCGACCGGGTCTTTCGCGTGTCCGGCGCCCTGCCCGGTGGCTGAAAGTGACCTAGAGCACACGTTCCATCGAGCATGGAAGCGCTCATTTGGTTACCCTGATGTGAACGGACGTAATCGAGGAGTCCACAAACCTTCCTCGACCGTCCCGGGACAGGCTTGTCAACCAAGCCGCCGTCCTGCCCCGTATCCCGGCGCCACCGCGACCGAACTGTTCTTGCCCCTGCCCATACGGGTGGCTGATCCCCCGGCGATGAGGCCGGAGCATCGGCGACGCCCGGGGTGACGCGACACAAAGGAGTGCGCGGTGACGACACCGGAACTGACGAAGCAAGAGAAGCGACCTGCCGATCGGCACGGAGAGCGGGCCCGCAGGCCCGAGAAGCTCCGGAACATCGAGGTCTGGGCCAGGTCCGCACCGATCCGGCTGGCCGGCTACGAGGACGACCTCGCCGAGCCCCACATCCTGCCCGGCATCGACTGACACGGCTTCACAGCACGGCACCCGAGCTCCGGTCCGCATCGCGCGGCCCGGAGCTCGGCCCGTCGCTGCGCCCGCCGCCTCACCGGAGGGCACCCGCCACGGCCGCCCCGGCGAACGACAGCCCGACACCCGCACCCACGGTCAGCGCCAGATACCCCGCCGCCATGGACAGCCGACGGGCCGAGGTGAGGGTCAGCAACTCGTACGAGAACGTCGACCAGGTCGACAGGGCGCCGCAGAAGCCGGTGGCGAGCAACAGCTGGAGCCGGGGCCCCAGCTCCCCGTCGGTCACGGCCTCGGAGAGGAAGCCGAGGAGCAGCGCCGCACCCGCGTTGGCCGCGAAGGTGCCCCAGGGAAAAGCGGTCCGCAGACGGAATTTGGCGTCCACGCCGAGCAGATAGCGGAGCGGAGCGCCGGCCAGTCCCCCCGCGAGCACGAGCAGCCAGTCGGTCATCGGTCGCCGTCCTGGGCCGCGTAGCCATGTCCGAGGGCGAAGTGCGCGGCGAAGGCGCCCGCCGTCACGGCGGCCAGGGCCGCCACCACCGTCAGGACCAGACAGCCGACCGCATAGCCGGGCCGGCCGTTCTCGAAGAGCTGCCGCACGTTGTCCGTGTAGTGGGAGAACGTGGTGAACCCGCCGAGGACACCGGTGCCCAGCAGCGGACTGATCAGCCGCGGTGAACCGGGAAAGCGCAGCTTCAGGGTGACCATCAGCACGCCCATGAGGAAGCAGCCCACAGTGTTGACCAGCAGAATCGTCCAGGGGAACGCCGAAGCGCCGGTGGGCCAGATCCGCTCGGCACCGTAGCGGGCGGCGGCCCCGGCGGCGCCGCCGATCGCGACGGCCACCACGACGGCCGGCTGCGCTCCGGGGTGGTGATCGGGGTGGGTGTGGTGGTGCAGTCTCATCCGCGGGGACATCCGGCGAACCTAACGAGCGACCCCGGCCACACGCGCGCAGCACGCGCAACGGCCTACTTTCGGACTCGAATGGACGACCGGAACACCGCACGGCGAGAAGAGCTGTCCGGCATATGCATTGATGGCGATAAGCCAATTCCCGCCGTCCGTGCTCCGCGAGGAGAACGGACGACGCCTGCCGAGCCGTTGGAGCTCCCCTTGCCCATTGCCGAGCCGGACGCCGTCCGGAAGCTGGAAAGCCGGCAGCCGACCGCCTTCCTCCTGGCCTCGGTGCGCGGCGTCGGACAGGTGGATCTCCAGCCGGGCATCTGGACGGGCGCGTTCATCCTCGCCGGGCTGTGGGCGGCGGGCTGGCGGATCGGTCTCTTCGCCACCCTGGGCACCGTCGTCTCGACCCTGACCGCGTACGCGGTCGGCATCGACCGGTCCGGCATCGCCCTCGGCCTGCACGGCTACTCCGGCTGTCTCACCGGCATCGCGCTGGTCACCTCGCTGGGGAACCACCCCGCCACCTATGTGCTCGCGGTCATCGGTTCGATCCTGTGCACCATCCTGACGATGTCGCTGACCACCCTGCTGGCGCCGTACCGGCTGACCGCGCTCACCGCGCCGTTCTGCCTGGTCTCCGGCGTCATGGTGCTCGGTGCTCCGTCGTTCGGGAGGATCTGGCACGGGGCGCCCAAGGCCGTGTCCAGCACCACCAGCGGCGACACCGCGATCTCCTGGAACGACCTGTGGCACGCCTTCTTCACCAACGTCTCGCAGGTCTTCCTGGTGGACGCCTGGTACGTCGGGCTCATCATGCTCGTCGGGCTGGCCTTCTCCGGAGCGCGCGTGGTGCTGTACGCGGCGGCCGGCAGCGTCGTCGGGATCGTCGCGGCCTGGGCGCTCGGCGCCCCCACCTCGTTGATCGCCAACGGGATCTACGGCTACAACGCCGTGCTCGTGGCCATCGCCGTCGGCGCGGTCTTCCTCACCGGCACGGTGTGGAACGGGGCCTACGCCCTCTTCGGCGCCGTCGCGTCCACCGGCCTGACCGCCTCACTGACCTCGTTCTTCAAACCGTTCGGCGGCCACACCTTCACCTGGCCTTTCATCCTCGTGACCTGGGTGCTCATGGCGGCCGTCCCGCTGATGCCCCGCTTCCGCAGGAGCGGCTGACCGCCCGGCCGCCGGCTCCTTCTCGCCCCTCCCCGAATTCCAGAGGAAGGTACTGACGATGAACCTCGCACCGCGCGAGATCGACAAGCTGTTGGTGTACGTCGTGGCCGACCTGGCCCGCAAGCGCCGGGACCGTGGCCTCAAACTCAACTACAGCGAGTCCGTGGCGCTGATCAGCGAGGCGATCCTGGAAGCCGCCCGCGACGGCAGGAGCGTCGCGGACTGCATGGAACTCGGCCGGCACGTCATCGGCGAGAAGGACACCATGCCCGGCGTCCGGGAGATGCTCGGGCTGCTCCAGATCGAGGCGTCCTTCGTCGACGGCACCAAGCTGGTGTCCTGCCACGACCCCATCGGCGGCTGAGCCGATGCCCGACCACTGCCGGGTGATCGCGGTGTGCGGCCACGAAGCCGCGTACGGCGAGGCGTTGCACGGCCTGGTGGACCCCGCGGTGACCGTCGTGGCCAATGGGCGTGAACTGTTCCGGACGGTCGCCGCGCTGAGCCGCAGCGGCGAGCGCAGCTGCGTCGTCCCGATGACGCTGGGCCGCGAACCGGAACTCGTCGCGGACACCGCCCGCACGCTGCGCGCGCTGCCCGCCGCCGAGCGCGCCGGGACCGTGCTGGCCGAGCCCTTCGGCACCTCCCAGCACCTGGTCGGCTGGCTGCGCGCTGCGGCGGCCCGCGCCCCGCGGACCGCCGCGCTGCTGGTCACCGCCCCGGCCGGCGACCCGTTCGAGGACGCCGAGCTGTACCGGGTCGCGAGCCTGGTCCGCCGTTACGGGAGCCACGGCCTGGTCGAGGTCGCGTTCACCGGGGGAGACCCGGACCCGGCCGAGGGGGTCCGGCGCTGCGGGCTGCTCGGTGCCCGGCACGTGGTACTGCTCCCCGCGGCGTTCGCCGAGCCGCCGATGCCCGACGTGCCCGGCATCCGGGTCGAACGCGCCGGTCCGCTGACCGCTCCCGCGGCGCTGGCCCGGGTGCTCGCCGAGCGCGTGGCCGATGCCCGGCGGCACCGGGGCGAGCGCGGTGACGACGGCATCGCGGCCGGACTGACGGCCGCGGACCACCACGGCCACTCCCACACCCACCCGCCGGGCGAGGGCCACGACCACGGACATCAGCACACGCATCCGCACCCGCACCCGCACCCGCACCCGCATGTCCACGGTGCGGGCCGAGTCATCAGGAGCACCACATGACGCCCCGTCAGAGGTACATCTACGGCAAGGAACCCATCGAGATCAACGCCGGCCGCCGCACGGTGAAGCTCACCGTGCGCAACACCGGGGACCGCGCGGTCCAGGTCGGCTCGCATTACCACTTCTTCGAGGTCAACTCGGCGCTGTCGTTCGACCGTCAGAAGGCGCTCGGTATGCACCTGGACATTCCCGCCGGAACGGCGGTACGCATCGAGCCCGGCGGCACCCGCGACGTGCAGCTGTGCACGTACGCCGGAACCGGCCGGCTCGTCGGTTTCAGCGGGCTGCTCAACGGCAGCCTCGCCTCGCACCCGATCAAGGTCGAGGCCGTGCGCAAGGCGATCGAGCTGGGCTTCCAGGGCACGCAGGAGAGCGGTGACGCGGGCGCACCCCAGGAACGCACCGCGAACGCCAAGAGCGCCAAGAGCACCAAGAGCCCGAAGGACTCCAAGGCCAAGAAGAAGGGTTCGCGCTGATGTCCATCATGCCGCGCAAGCAGTACATCGACATGTTCGGCCCGACGGTCGGCGACCGATTCCACCTCGCCGACACCAACCTCGTCGTCGAGGTCGAGAAGGACTACAGCGAGGGTCTGTACGGCGACGAGGTCGTCTACGGCGGCGGCAAGACCATGCGCGACGGCATGGCTTCCGACCCGCAGGCCACCGCCGCCCAGGGCGCGCTCGACACCGTCATCACCAACGTGGTGGTCATGGACCCCGTGGTCGGCATCGTCAAGTGCGACATCGGCATCAAGAACGGCTTCATCGCCGGCATCGGCAAGTCGGGCAACCCGCAGACGCAGAACAACGTCCACCCGGACCTGGTCATCGGACCGGGCACCGAGGCCATCGCCGGGGAGCACCTCATCGCCACGGCGGGTGCCATCGACCCGCACGTCCACCTCATCTCGCCGCAGCAGGCGGAGCAGGCGCTCACCAACGGCATCACCACCCTGATCGGCGGTGGCACGGGCCCGGCCGACGGCACCAACGGCACCACCTGCACACCCGGCCCCTACAACATCGCCCGGTTCCTCCAGGCGGCCGAGTCCTTCCCCGTCAACCTCGGCATCATGGGCAAGGGCAACGGCAGCCTGCCCGAAGCGCTCGACGAGCAGATCGAGGCCGGAGCCTGTGCCCTGAAGGTCCACGAGGACTGGGGCGCGACCCCCGCCGTGATCGACAACTCGCTGAAGGTCGCCGACCGTTACGACGTCCAGGTCGCCATCCACACCGACAGCCTCAACGAGAGCGGCTTCTTCGAGGACACCCGCTCCGCGATCGACGGCCGCGCCATCCACACCTTCCACAGCGAGGGCGCGGGCGGCGGTCACGCCCCCGACATCCTGCGGGTGGCGGGCGAGCCGAACGTACTGCCGTCCTCCACCAACCCGACGCTGCCGTACACCAAGAACTCGGTGGACGAGCTCCTCGACATGGTCATGGTCTGCCACCACCTGGACCCGCAGATCCCCGAGGACGTCTCCTTCGCCGACAGCCGGGTCCGCGCCGAGACGATCGCCGCCGAGTCGGTGCTGCACGACCTCGGTGTCATCAGCATGTTCTCCTCCGACTCGCAGGCCATGGGCCGGATCGGCGAGTCCGTCACCCGGGCCTTCCAGACCGCCCACCACTGCAAGGACAAACTCGGCACGCTGGAGGGCGACTCCGCCCGCAACGACAACCAGCGGGTGCTGCGCTACCTCGCCAAGGTCACCATCAACCCGGCCATCGCCACCGGCATCTCCGACCACGTGGGATCGATCGAGAAGGGCAAGCTCGCCGACATCGTGCTCTGGCCCATCCACTCCTTCGGCGCCAAGCCGAAGATGGTGATCAAGGGCGGCATCATCTCCTGGGCGCAGATGGGCGACCCCAACGCCTCGCTGCCGACCCCGCAGCCGGTGATCTACCGGCCGATGTTCGGGCAGTACGGCAAGGCCCTGCCCGCGACCCATGTCACCTTCATGTCCCAGGCGGGCATCGCCGCCGGGGTTCCGGCCGAACTGGGCCTGGAACGCATGGTGCTGCCGGTGAGCCGCACCCGGACCATCGGAAAGCACAACATGATCCGCAACAACGCGCTGCCGGACATCGAGGTCGACCCGGAGACGTTCAGGGTCACGCTCGACGGCAGGGTCGCCACCATCGACCCGGCCGAGGAACTCCCCCTCAACCACCTGTACTTCCTGGTGTAGGGCGATGTACCGCGACGAGAGCGACCCGTTGGGCGAACCCGCCCCGGCATCGGCCGCGTCCACCGCCCCGGTGCGCACACCCGAGTCGGCGCTCGGACCGCTGCTGGTCAGCCTCCAGCTGACCGACTCGGCGTTCCCGAGCGGCTTCTACACGCTGTCGCACAGCCTGGAGGGGTTCGCCCACGCCGGGGCGGTGGACCAGGAGAGCCTGCCGCTGCTGCTGGAGGACCTGTTGCTGCACGGCGTCGGCCCGGCCGACGCCACCGCGCTCGCGCTCGCCCACCGGGCGACCCGCGCGGGCGACGCGGCGGCCGTCGTCCGCGTCGACGAGCACCTGTTCGCCACCAAGCTGGGACGCGAGATGCGCCAGGCGGCCACCCGGACCGGACGGCAGCTCCTCGACCTGGCCCGGGAGGTGTTCGACCGCCCGGAGATCGCCGAACACTTCGACCGTGTCGAACGCCGTGAGTCGCCCGGCACCCAGGCGGTGGCCGCCGGCGTCATCAACGCCGCGACCGGCGTCCCGGTCCGCCAGGCGGTCGCCGCGGACCTGTTCGCGTTCTGTGCCAGCTTCGCGGGCGCCGCCCTGCGGCTGCGGCTCACCGACCACCGCAGGGCACAGACCCTGCTGCGGGACGCCGCACCCGTCATCGAGGCGGCCACGGAGGCGGCGCTGCGGCGCGAGGCGGCGGACATCGGCGCCACCGTCTTCGCCTCGGACATCATGTCGGGCCGTCATGAACGCGCCGAGGCACGCCTGTTCGCCAGCTGACCCATCCACCCCCCCCACGAGTCAGGGAGCATCATGGACGACAACGTACTTCGGGTCGGCATCGGCGGACCGGTCGGATCCGGCAAGACCGCGCTCATCGAGGCGCTCGTACCGGTACTGATCGAGCGCGGCCACCGTCCCTCCGTCATCACCAACGACATCTACACGCAGGAGGACGCCCAGCACGTCCGCCGGACCCTCGCCGGCGTCCTCGAACCGGAGCGTGTCGTCGGGGTCGAGACGGGAGCCTGTCCGCACACCGCCGTGCGGGACGACCCCACGATGAACCTGGCGGCGGGTGCCGAGATGCTGGAGCGCTTCCCCGACACCGACACGCTGCTCTACGAGTCCGGTGGTGACAACCTCACGCTCACCTTCAGCCCGGCCCTGGTCGACCTGTTCATCTTCGTCCTGGACACCGCCGAGGGCGAGAAGATGCCCCGCAAACGGGGTCCGGGCATCACCGACTCCGATCTGCTCGTCATCAACAAGATCGACATCGCCAGGTACGTGCGCACCGACATCGGTGTCATGGAGTCCGACGCCCACCGGGTCCGCGACAACCGCCCCGTCGTCCTCACCGACTGCCTCACCGGCATCGGCATCGAGGACGTCGCGGGCTACCTCGAATCCCGCCGCAAGGCGCTGATCTGAGATGCGCCCCGCCCCGTCGCCGTCCCGGCCGGACCGGCTCGTCCCCGACTACTACAGCGCGGTCCGCGTCCCCCCGGAAGTGGCCGCCCTGGCCTCCGTGCCCGACACGCTCGGGCCCGGCTCCCCGGCCAAGGTCGGCATCCTCGACCTGGCCTTCGCCGTACGGGGCGGGCGCACCGAACTCGTGGAGCGGTACCAGAAGACCCCGTTGCAGATCATGCGGCCGCTGTGGATCGACCCGGCGGCGCCCGGCATGAGTTACGTCTATCTGATGGCGACCGGCGGCGGCATCGCCCAGGCCGACCGCTACCGGATGGACTTCCGCTGCGGTCCCGGCACCGAAGTGCACCTGACCACCCAGGCGGCGACCAAGGTCTTCCGCATGGAGCACGACTACGCCAGCCAGCGCGTGCACATCACGGCGGACGAGGGCGCCTATGTGGAGTACCTGCCGGATCCGCTGATCCCGTTCAAGGGCTCGCGGTTCTACCAGCGCACCGAGGTCACGGTCGCGCCCGGAGCCACCGTGGTCGTCGGTGACACCCTGACCGCCGGGCGGCTCGCCCACGGCGAGCGCCACGACTACCGGGTCCTCTCCACCGACCTGCACATCGCCCGGCCCGACGGCACCCTCCTCGCCATCGACACCCTGCGCCTGGCACCGGGGGCGGGGCCGGGCGCAAACGGCGTCGTCGGCCCCGGTGTGTTCGCCGGGCACGACCATGTGGCGTCGCTCTTCGTGGTCACCGACCGTGCCCCGGCCGCCGAGGTGGCCGACACCCTCCACGGGGCGCTGGCCGGGCTCGGCGTCCTGTACGGGGTCAGTGTGCTGCCCCGGGACTGCGGTGCCTGGGTCCGGCTCCTGGACGACAGCCCGGTCGGGGTCGCCGAAGCGCACAACACCGCCTGGGACGCCGTGCGCCGACTGCTCACCGGCCACCCCGCACCCGCACTGCGCAAGCCGTGACGTACGGCGGCCGAACCCTCCGATTCCGACTCGAACCCCCTCCCCGACCCCGATCCCGAGGTATCCGCCGATGAACACCGCTCCCGCGCCGATGCCGGCCGCGTACGACTCCGGCGACACCGCCTGGCTGCTCGCCTCCACCGCCATGGTGCTGCTGATGACGCCGGGACTGGCGTTCTTCTACGGCGGCATGGTGCGCACCAAGCACATCCTGATGATGATCAAGATGAGCTTCGCCGCGCTCGCCTTCGGCACCCTGCTGTGGTGGGTGATCGGCTACTCGCTGGCGTTCGGGCCGGACGTCGGCGGCGCCGGGCTCATCGGCAACCTCGACCACGTGTTCATGCACGACATCGAGCTGAACACGCTCACCGGCCACATTCCCACCTACGTCTACAGCACGTTCCAGATGGGTTTCGCGATCATCACGGTCGCGCTGATCAGCGGCTCGATCGCCGACCGCGCCACGATGAAGGGCTGGATCGTCTTCGTCGTCCTGTGGCTGCTCATCGTCTACATCCCGCTCGCGCACTGGGTGTTCGACCCGGACGGGTGGATCGTCAAGCACCTCGGCGCGCTGGACTTCGCCGGTGGTCTGCCGGTGGAGCTCAACTCCGGGGTCGCCGGGCTCGCCGTCGCGCTGGTGCTGCGGGCACCGCGCGACTTCGCCCGCCGTGAGGAGCGGCCCAACAACATTCCACTCGTGGTGATCGGTGTCGGGCTCCTCTGGTTCGGCTGGTTCGGATTCAACTCCGGTTCGGCGCTCAGCGACCAGGGCACCGCGTCCGCCGCGTTCATCAACACCCAGCTCGGCGCGGCGGGTGCCATGGTCACCTGGCCGCTGGTCGAGAAGTGGCGGACCGGCACGGTCACCACCGTGGGCGTCGTCTCCTCCGCCGTCGCGGGCATGGTCGCCATCACCCCCGCCTGCGGTGAGATCGACACGCTCGGTGCCGTCATCACCGGTCTCGTCGTCGGGGCGGTGTGCGCCTTCGCCATCACGCTCAAATACCGCTTCGACGTGGACGACACCCTCGACGTGGTGGGTGTGCACGGCGTCGGCGGTCTGATCGGGCTGATCATGGTCGGTCTGTTCGCCACCGCGCGGATCAGCGGTAAGAAGGGGCTCTTCTACGGCGGCGGCTGGGGGCTGCTCGGCAAGCAGCTCGTCGCCGTCGTCTCCGTGATCGCGTTCTCCTTCATCCTCACCTGGATCATCGCGAAGGTGGTCCATCTGACCGTCGGCTTCCGCGCGGAGGACGAGTACGAGCGCGTTCCCGGTACGGACCGGGAGCGTGCGTACGACTTCCAGACCGCCGAGCGCCTCGGCGCCCTGGTCTCAGGCAAGGCCGTGACCAGCGACGACGAACTCGTCAGACAGATCACCAAGTTGCTGCGGGCCCGGGAGGAGTCCAAGTGAGGGACCCTGCGGGGGCCGGATCCTGAAGGACCGGACCGATCGCGGCCCCACTCAGTCATCGGATGGATGCGGGAAGCGTGTTTCGTTCTGTCTGGAAGATTGCATTGACAGGTTCGCGTCGCGCTTCAATCATCGGATGTCATGACCGAACTTCCCAGGCGCCATGTACTCGGAATGACGGCAGGGGCGGCAGTCGGCGCCGCCCTGCTCACCCCCGCCACCGCCGATGCGGCCCCGCACCCCGCAGCCGCCACGCGCACCGGATCGGGCACGGACGGCGGCGGGTGGGGCACCGTTCCCGCCGCCGTCCCCGTGCCGCTCGACACGTGGTTCGACAACGACGGAATCGACACCGCCGACGCCCGCGGCGGCGACTTCGACGGATCCGGCTACACCTTCCCGGGTGAGGAACTCCCCGCAGGGGAACGGGAGATCGGCGGCACCGCCTTCCTCTTCCCCGGCTCCGCCGCCGGGACCAAGAACAATGTCGTCGCCCTCGGCCAGCGCATCGACCTGCCGCCCGGCCGCTATCTCTCCGGTCTCCTCCTCACCTCGTGCAGCTACGGCGCCGCGTCCGGCAGGGCCACCGTCCACTACGCGGACGGCACCACGACGACCCCGCTGCTCGGCGGGCCCGACTGGTACGGCGGCAGCGGCGTCCTCACCGCCGCGTACCGCTACACCGCCGACGGTGCCAAGGACCTGCATCCGGTGTCCATCGCGGTCGGCGAGATCGCGCTCGACCCGGCCAGGGAAGCCGTGGCGCTCACCCTGCCGACCACCCAGCCCGCCGAGGCCGGCAAGCCGTCCCTGCACATCTTCGCGCTCTCGCTCCAGCCGGCCGCCCAGGGAAGGGCGTTGGCGCTTCGCGACGCCCATTCCACCACCTCGCTGCTGGACTCCGGAGCCCAGA
The DNA here is from genome assembly GCF_043204345.1 of Streptomyces sp. NPDC047917. Lineage (NCBI taxonomy): Bacteria > Bacillati > Actinomycetota > Actinomycetes > Kitasatosporales > Streptomycetaceae > Streptomyces > Streptomyces sp. NPDC047917. Next base: position 367,897 of record NZ_JBIDCA010000004.1, on the reverse strand, counting down.
GCGTAGAGGCCACCGTCGTCAACGCCGGCACCGTCGGCATCCTCGCCGCCGACGGCCTCACCCTCTCCGTGGACGTGCCCGGAGCCCGCACCGTCGCGCCCGCCCGCGTCAGCCGCCTCGCCCCCGGCGAACAGGCCCGCGTCCGCATCGGCATCCGCAGCAGACCCGGCACCGCACCCGGCACCGCCCGGGAAGGCGACGTTGTCGCACACGGACGAGGGGCGCGGGCGGCCACGGTCCGGCGTTCGCTCACGCTCGGCGTCCCCGACTACACGCCGACGGACGCCTCCCTCTCCACCCACCAGGCGCCGTACTGGTTCCAGCGGGCGAAGTTCGGGATCTTCATCCACTGGGGGGTCTACTCGGTTCCCGCCTGGGCGCCGGTCGGCACGCAGTACGCCGAGTGGTACTGGAACCAGATGCAGGACCCCGGCAACCCCACCCACGCCCACCACCGCGAGACCTACGGCGAGTCCTTCGCCTACGACGACTTCATCCCGCGGTTCCGCGCCGAACGCTTCGACCCGCGCTCCTGGGTGGAGCTGTTCCGGGACGCCGGCGCCCAGTACCACGTCCTCACCTCCAAGCACCACGAGGGTTTCGCGCTCTGGGACACCAAGCTCTCGGACCGCAACTCGGTGAAGATGGGGCCCCGGCGCGACCTGGTCAAGGAGCTCTTCGACGCCTCGCGCCGCTACACCCCCGAGCTCCACCCCGGGCTGTACTTCTCCATGCCCGAATGGTTCAACCCCGACCACCCGTGGATGGGTCACGCCCCGCGCAATCCGTACACCCTGGAGCCCGTCCCGTACACCGGTCACACGGCGGGCAAGGACTACGTCACCCAGTTCCAGGGTCCGCAGATGCTGGAGCTGATCCACGGGTACGACCCCGAGATCCTCTGGTGCGACATCGGCGGCGACAACGACAGCCACCGGGTGCTGGCCGAGTACTTCAACCATGCCAAGAACCGGGCCCGCCCGGTCGAGGTCACCGTCAACAACCGTTCCGGTATCGGCGCGTACGACTTCACCACGCCCGAGTACACGACGTACGACCAGATCGTCACCGCCAAGTGGGAGTCCAGCCGCGGCCTCGATCCGTTCAGCTACGGCTACAACGCCCAGACGCCGGACGAGAAGTACATGACGGCCGAGGAGATCGTGCACTCGCTCGTCGACATCGTCTCCAAGAACGGCAACTTCCTGCTGGACATCGGGCCCAGGGCCGACGGCACGATCCCCGACATCATGCAGCGCAGGCTGCGCGAGACGGGGGAGTGGCTGAAGACCAACGGGGAGGCGGTCTACGACACCACGTACTGGTCACGGATGCCGCAGCTGGGCGCGGACCTGCGGTTCACCCTGCGGCCGAACCGGGCGTTCTACATCCACTCCCTGGTACGGCCCGGCGCGACCCTCACCGTCGAGGCGCCGGTGCCGGTCCGCGGCGGTGACCGGGTCACCCTGCTCGGTCACGACCGGCCGCTCAACTGGCGTGTCCGGGGCGGCTCGCTGGTGATCGACGTACCGGCGGCGGCCCGCCGGACCGGAAAGCACGCCTGGGTGTTCAAGATCGCCTGGTCGGGCTGAGCCGGGCGGGACCGAGCGAGACGGGGCGCATGAAGTCCCGCACATAGGTCCGGTGCCACCAGCGTCCGGTGGCCCGCAGTTCGCGCCAGGTCGTGTACCGGTAGTGGTACACCCTGGCGCGGACATGGGCGGGCGGCGCATCGGGGAACGGGTTGTGACGCAGCAGCCGCAGGGTGTCCCGGTCGTTCTCCAGCAGCCGCTCCAGGAACGGGCCGAACCAGGGCCGGGCGTACGCGGGGGAGAGCGCCGCGAACCACATCAGCCAGTCCAGCCGCAGATGGTACGGGGCGAACTGGCGGGGCATCCGGCGCGGATCGCCCGGCTTGCCCCGGAAGCCGTACTCCCGCCAGAGGGTTCCCTCGTGGAGCACCTGCTCGTCCGTGCCCTCGACCACCACCTCCAGCCGGACCCGGCTGATGCTGCCGAACGCGCCATAGGTGTTGACCAGGTGCAACGGGTCGAACGAGCGGTTCATCACCTGGCGGCGGGAGACCAGATTGCGCGCCGGCCGGTAGCTGAGGAGGACGACCAGCGCGGTCGCCGCGAGGACCACGATCTCGTACCAGAGCGGTGGCGCGGACTGCGCGGGCGGCGCGGTGAACAGGGACCAGTCGACGGCGGACAGGGCGAGGGTGATCGTCAGCCAGTTCAGCCAGGCGAAGTTCCCCGAGACGACCAGCCACAGCTGGGTGACGATCATCAGCCCCGCGGCGGCGCTCGCCACCGGCTGCGGGGTGAACAGCAGCACCGGGACCAGAAGCTGGGTGACATGGTTGGCCGCCACCTCGGCCCGGTGGACGGGTTTCGGCAGCCGGTGGAAGAACCAGCTCAGCGGCCCCGGCATCGGCTGGGTCTCGTGGTGGAAGTACAGACACGTCAGCCTGCGCCAGCACTCGTCGCCGCGGATCTTGATCAGTCCGGCGCCGAACTCCACCCGGAACAGCACCCAGCGCAGCAGCCACAGCACCAGCACCGGGGGAGCCGTGTGCGCGTTGCCGAGGAAGACGGCGAGGAAGCCCGTCTCCAGCAGCAGCGACTCCCAGCCGAAGCCGTACCAGGTCTGGCCCACCTGGACGATCGAGAGGTACAGCGCCCAGGGCAGGGCCCAGAGCAGCATCGCCGCCCAGAGCGGAACGTACGAGTCCGCGCCCGCGAGCAGGGCGACGGCCAGCGCACAGCCGGTCCAGGCGACGAATGCGAAGAAGCGGTCGGAGTAGTGCAGCCGGAAGAGCCCCGGAGCGTCGCGCCAGTCGGTCCGGCGCAGGAACTCGGGTACCGGCAGCATGCCTCGTTCGCCGATCAGCGCCCGGAACTGGAGCGCGGCGGTGAGAAACGCGACCAGGTAGACAGCGGCCAGCGCCCGCTGGAAGATCAGCCGGCTGAGCCAGTACCCGTCTGCGGTGAACCAGTTCATCACCTCCAGTATCGGCGATTCAGCCCCGCCCGCCGCGCTCCTCGTCCACGATGCGACGCAGCGTGCTGCCCAGTCGCCGGGCGTACAGCCGCTGGAGCACCGGTACGACGGGTCCGGCGATCCGGGTGTACCAGGCGGCCGGGCGGCTGAACGCCATGACGGTGAACCACACCGTCCCGTCGTCCGCCGACTCCACCACGAAGCACTCCTCGCCGCGTTCCGGGTGCCGGACCTCGGTCCCGTAGGCGAACCCGATGCGGTTGTGCTCGTACGCGGCCCAGACGACCCGGCAGGGCGCGGAGAATCTGAGCGGGCCGATGCCCAGCGACACCCGGACGCGTACCCCGTCCCCGGCGCGGGGCGCCGAGGCGCGCACCTGGGCCCCGCCGGCGCGGTGCATGCGCCATTCGGTGATCGCCGCCCCCGCCGCTTCGAGGTCGGCCCGGCCGCGCCCGACCGGGGTGCGGTGGTGGAGGTGGTGGTACCCGGCGGGGAGCGGGCCGAGACGGGTGGCGCCGACCTCGGGATAGTTGAGGGTGCTCATGCGGTCCTGCTTTCTACGGGGTCGGTGTGCTCGCGCAGCCGCTGCCAGGCGAGCACCGAGCAGAGTGCGAAGCCCAGCGCGTTGCCGAGGCCGTGGGTGGCGGCCATCCAGGCCAGTGAGGGGTGCGGGATTCCGGTGGCCTCGCCGAGCGCCCAGCTCAGGGCGAGCACCATGGTGACGGCGAGGACGGCGGACGAGACGGCGAGCAGGCTCCGGGTGATCCGGTCCCGCTGCCCGGTGCGGACGGACCGCCAGGTGAGGAGGGCGACGGTCCACATTCCCGCCGTCAGTACGACCGCGCCGGCCAGTTCGGCCCAGTCCCCGATGAAGTAGCCGATCAGGACGAGCAGGGTGCCCAGCGGGACGCTCAGCGCGGCGAACCTTCCCGCGGTGCTGTCGGCGACCCGGCAGACGAGTCCCGCGACCAGCGCGGCGGCGAATCCGGCGAAGTGGAAGTGCGGCACGGTCAGCGCGAGGATGCCGAGCCCGAAGCCGAAGAGCGTGTGACCCGAGCGTTCGGCGACCAGCGCGAGGGCCGCGACCGACGGGGTGACCAGGGCGGTGAGCAGGGCGATCTCGGCGGGTGCCGTGGACCTCGACGGACCGCGGAGCAGCCGGTGCGGGGCGTGCAGCGCGAGGAGTACGGCGCCGAGCGCGTAACAGAGCGCGAGGGCGGTGGCGGCGATGCCGCGCGGCAGCCACAGCGAGACGGTGCCGGGAACGGCGAAGAGCGGCCAGAGCCGCCGGATCCGGTCCAGCTCGGCCGCGCCGGTCAGCCGCAGTCCCGCGGGGACCACCACCAGCATGCCCAGCATCACGATCGAATTGACCAGTACGGACATCGCCGCCCCCGACTTGAACGTGTTCAACTATGTTCGGCGCCGACTCTACGAGCTTTCTTGAACGTGTTCAAGCAGGGGCGTGCGAGGGCGGGGAGGGGCCGGTCGCGCGAAGGGCGGGAAGGGAGGACCCGGGCGCCGATGGCAGGATGCCCGGCATGGAGATCATCCCTGGGCGCGGCGTCGGCCTCGTCATGACCGGCGACCACCGGACCCGGGTCGAGGGGCGCGTCGGCCCGCCGGGCCCCGGCCCCGCCGCCGGCCGCCGTGCCGTGTACGACACCACGCCGACGCTCGTGATCACCTACGCGCCCGACGACACCGTGGAACTCGTCGAGATCGGCTACAGCGAGCAGGGCGGCGAGGCCGAGGCGAGCTACGACGGGATCCGGCTGACCCACCGGTTGATCGACGACGTCGTGGCCGAACCGCACGCCAAGGGATACACCAGCACACCGTGCGACATCGGCCACGACTTCCACGCCGGGTTCTCCGTCTGGTCCATGCGCGTGCTGGAGGCGCGTGAGGTGGACCCGACGGCGGGGGAGGACGACCCGAGGTGTGTCGTCGAGGGCGTGTCCGTGGCGCCGTACGGCTGTTTCGCCGGCGAGTGGCGTACGGCGCCGCGCCTCACAGAGCTCCCCGGCGCCACTCCCGTACCAGCAGACTGCCGAGGTAGACGCCTCCGATGGCCATCGTGTAGATCCCGACGGGCAGATTGTCGAAGAGCGGCAGCTGCTGGGCGCACAGATCCGCCAGCACCAGCAGCAGCGCGCCGGTCAGCGCCGACAGTGCCAGGTGCGGGCCGGAGACCCGGGTGATCCGTTTGGCGACCTGCGGGGACGTCAGCGCGATGAACGCGATGGGACCGGCGACACCGACCGCCCCGGCCGAGAGCACGATCGCCAGCACCACGGCGGCCGTCTTGGTGCGGCGGGGCTCCGAGCCGAGCGCGGCCGCGATGTCGTCGCCCATCTCGCCGATGTCCAGCCGCCGGGAGAGGAGCACGGTGAGCGGGGCCACCACCAGCAACACCAGCCAGATGGTGGTGGCGTCCTCCCACGACCGCGCCGACAGGCTGCCGTTGACGTAGGCGCTGAGGACGGCGGCCCGGTCCCGCTCCATGGCGTACACGACGTACTGGGTGATCGCGGTCCCGATCGCGGCGACCCCGATGCCCGCGATGACCAGCCGGGCCGGGTTGCGGAACCCGGTGCCGGTCGACACATAGACCAGCACCATGGCGAGGACGGCGCCGATCAGCGCGCCGAGCGCCACCGGCACGGTGTCCGGGAAGAGCAGTGCGGTGATCGCGGCACCCGCCCCGGCCCCGGACGCCAGCCCGATCACGTCGGGACTGCCGAGCGGATTGCGGGTGACGGACTGGAACAGTGCCCCGGAGAGCCCGAGCGCCGCACCGGTGCCCACGGCGACCGTCAGCCGGGGGCCGCGCAGCCGCTCCAGCACGAACGCGTCCTTGCCCTCGGCCCCGCCGGTCACCGCCCCGGCCAGGTCGGCGAGCGGAATGCCGAGCCGCCCGAGCGACAAGGTGGCGACGGCGCCCGCCACCAGCAGCACCAGCAGCACCAGGGCCGTCAGCACCGACACCCGCCGGATCGGCACGGCCACCCTCCGGCCGGCCCTGAGCACCTTCCGGGGCGAAGCGGTGCGGACCGCGGCCTGCTGCGACGTCATGCGTTGCCCCTCATCCTGCGTACGGCGACGAGCAGGGCGGGCGCCCCGATGAACGCGGTCACGACACCGACCATCAGCTCCTGCGGGCGCATGACCACCCGGCCCAAGACATCCGCGAGGAGCAGCAGCGCCGGACCTGCCAGCGCCGAGAAGAGAATCTGCATGCGGAAATCGACGCCGGCCACGGCCCGCACCACATGCGGAACGGCCAGTCCGACGAAGGCGATCGGACCGACCGCCGCCGTCGCCGCCGCGCTCAGCAGCGTGGCCGCGAGCAGCCCGCCCGCCCGCACCAGCGCCGGATTCGCCCCCAGGGACGCCGCCGTCGAATCGCCGAGCGCCAGCGCGTTGAGGCCGGGACCGAGCACCGCGGCGAGCACCAGACCGGCCACGGCGAACGGCAGCACCGACCAGAAGACGTCGAAGTCCCGTCCGCCGAGCGCTCCGACGACCCAGTACCGGTAGCTGTCGAACACCTTCGGGCGGCCCAGGGTCACCGCCTGGATGAACGCCATCAGCACGGCGGAGAGCACCGCGCCGGCGAGCACCAGCCGGACGAGACCGCCGCCCGACCCCGCGGAACCGATCGCATGGACGAGCAGGCCCGCGAGCAACGCACCGGGCAGCGCCCACCACATGGTGGCCGTGGCGCCCGACGCCCCCAGGAACGCCGTCGCGGCGACGACGCTCGCGGAGGCGCCCGCGTTGATCCCGAGCAGGCCCGGATCGGCCAGCGGATTGCGGGTCACCCCCTGCATGAGGGTGCCCGCGACGGCGAGACAGAGTCCGGCCAGCACACCGAGCGCGGTCCGCGGGTAGCGGCTCTCGACGATGGTGGTGACGTTCGGGTCCGCGTTGCCGGACAGTACGTCCAGCACATCGCCGAACGAGGTGGTGCGGCTGCCGAACATGACGCTCGCGAGCACCGCGAGCACCAGGACGGCGACTGCGACGACGAGGAAGAACACCCGCCGAGCGGCGCCGGTCCGTGAGGTACCGGCACCGCTCGGCGGCGCGTGCGTGGTGGTGGCCATGTGGGTGGTGGTCCGTCTCAGCCCTTGTCGGCGGACTCGACGGCCTTGTCGATCAGCGGCAGGTAACGGTCGATCACCCACGGCACGGTGAGCGGGTTGATGATCGAGGAGGCCGTGACGAAGGAGTTGTCGTTGCTGTACACCATGGCGCCGCTCTTGACCGCGGGCATCGCCGCGTACAGCGGCTGGGCCTCGATCTCCTTGCGGGACTTGTCATCCATGTAGAAGGTGAAGAGCAGATCGCTGTCCTTCAGCTTCTCGGCGTTCTCCAGGCCGATGAGCGCCGAGTCGGTGCCCTTGGTCTCCTTGAAGGAGTTCACCACCGGGTCGACGGTGAGACCGAGCGAGGTGAGCATCTTGACGCGCTGCTCCTCGGGCTTGAACACACCGAGGGTGCCGGGGCCGGTGTTGTAGATGTACGAGAACTTGTAGTTCTTGTAGTTCGGCCGGGTCGCCGCCGCGTCGGACAGCTGCTTCTCGATCTTCGAGACGAGGCCCTTCGCCTCGTCCGTCTGCCCCAGCGCCTTGCCGATGATGTCGATCTGCTGGTCCCAGTCCGTGCTCCACGCCAGATCGGGATAGGCGACGGTGGGCGCGATGTCCTTGAGGATGTCGTAGTCCTTCTGCGTGATCCCGGACCAGGGCGCGAGGATGACGTCCGGCTCCAGCTCGGTGATGGCCTCGAAGTCGATGTCCTCACCGCCCGTGAACTGGGTCGGCAGCTTGTCGCCGGACTTCTTCACCGCGTCGTGGATCCAGGGCAGATAGCCCGTCTTGTCGCTTCCCCACTCGTACTTCTCGATGCCCACCGGGGTGTGGCCGAGCGCGATGGCGGTCTCGGCGGAGCCCTGGCCGAGCGTGACGACCCGTTCGGGCTGCTCCTTGATCTCCGCGGTGCCGAGCGCGCTCCTGATGGAGACGGGGAACGCGCCGCTGCTCTTCCCGGATGCGCCGGAGGTCTCCTTGCCGTCGTCGCTCGACGAGCAGCCGCCGAGGGCGAGAACGAGGGCTGCGGCGGCGGCAGTTGCGGCGAGCGTCCGGCGACGCGCGCGGGTGAACCGGGACATGGATGTTCCTCATGTTTGAACGGATGGAGCAGCAGCTCCCCGGGACCGCGTGAGGGCATGCCGAAGGAGCGCCCGTACGGGGTACGGCGGGCGGCCCCCGATGCAGATCGCAAGGAGTTAGGCAAGCCTAAGCTAAGCCTTTGTGCAGCTACAACCGGCCCCCCGGTAAGTGCTTCGGGTTCCCTTCGGGGCTGGTTCGCCGCCGCCGTCCGGTCACGACTTTGGTCCAGACCTATTGACGGAAGGTCTGGACCTCCCTAGCGTGTGGCGAGCCGTGAAATGCGAGACCGCATTCCGCCTGGAATTGTCAGGGGCACGCCATTCACGCGCCAACTCGCCCCGTGCCGGGCCGCCTCGGGCAGCAGTACCGCCCCGGCGCCGCCCGGTCTCGACACGAAGGGAACTGAGCATGTTCGGTCGGACATCGCGCCTGCTGGGGGTCGGACTCGCGGCGGCATGTGTCGTACAACTGCTGGTGGGCGCGGAGCCGAGCAGCGCGCAGGACGAGACCTGCGCGGTCAAATCGAAGCCCGCCGGGAAGGTGCTCCAGGGGTACTGGGAGAACTGGGACGGCGCGGCGAACGGTGTGCACCCGCCGCTCGGCTGGATCCCGGTCACCGACAGCCGCATCCCGCAGCACGGCTACAACGTGATCAACGCGGCCTTCCCGGTCATCCTCTCGGACGGCACCGTCCTGTGGGAGGACGGGATGGACTCCACCGTGAAGGTCCCGACCCCGGAGGAGATGTGCCGGGCGAAGGAGTCCGGGCTCACCACGCTGATGTCCATCGGCGGCGCGGCCGCCGGCATCGACCTCAACTCCAGTGCCGTCGCCGACCGGTTCGTCGAGACGATCGTGCCGATCCTCAAGAAGTACAACTTCGACGGCATCGACATCGACATCGAGACCGGTCTGACCGGCAGCGGCAACATCGGTCAGCTGTCGGCCTCGCAGAGCAACCTCATCCGCATCATCGACGGGGTACTCGCGCAGATGCCCTCGAACTTCGGCCTGACGATGGCGCCGGAGACGGCCTATGTCACCGGAGGGAGTGTCACCTACGGCTCGATCTGGGGCGCGTACCTGCCCATCGTGAAGAAGTACGCGGACAACGGGCGCCTGTGGTGGCTCAACATGCAGTACTACAACGGCAGCATGTACGGGTGTGCCGGCGATTCGTACTCGGCGGGCACGGTCGAGGGGTTCACCGCTCAGACCGACTGCCTGGACAAGGGGCTCGTCATCCAGGGCACCACGATCAGGGTCCCGTACGACAAGCAGGTTCCGGGGCTGCCGGCCCAGCCGGGCGCGGGCGGCGGCCACATGTCGACGGGCCAGGTGTCACAGGCCTGGAACCACTACGGCAACGCCCTCAAGGGCCTGATGACCTGGTCGCTCAACTGGGACGGCTCGAAGGGCTGGACCTTCGGGGACAACGTCAGGGCGCTGCAGGGCCGCTGAGGCACCGCGGCACCCGCCGGGACCGGGCAGCTCCGCCGAGGCGGCCGGAGCTGCCCGGTCCGGCCGGCCGTGACGGCGGCCGGCCGGAAGGGTGCGCCGTACCGTCAGGAACGGGGCTCGGAGGCGTCCAGCATGGCCTCGCGCTCCACGACCTTGATCCGCTCGCGGTCCTGCTCCTCGCCCAGGGCCCGCTCGTGCGCGTCCAGGCGGTACCAGCCCTCGCGGGTGGTGTAACGGACGCCGCGCTCCTCCAGGAAGGCGGTGACTGCCTCCGGCTCGGGCCGGACGGGAGCGGGCAGCCGTCCCTCGGCCCGGTCCTCCAGCAGGCAGGCCACGGTCTCGTTGGCGTCCCCCTTGGTGTGGCCGATCAGGCCGATCGGGCCGCGCTTGATCCAGCCCGTGACGTACACCGAGGGCATGTGCTCCCCGCCGTCGACGACGCGTCCGGCGGCGTGCGGGACGGTGCCGGAGACCACGTCGAACGGGAGCTTCGGGAGCTCCTGCGAGTAGTAGCCGACCGCGCGGTAGACGCTCTGCACGTCCCAGTCGGTGAAGCCGCCGGTGCCCCTGACGTTGCCGGTGCCGTCCAGCTCGGTCCGCTCGGTGCGCAGGCCGACGACCCGGCCGTCCTCGCCGAGGATCTCCACCGGGGACTCGAAGAAGTGCAGGAACAGCTTGTGCGGCCGGTCGCCGGCATCGCGGATGGCCCAGTTCTCCAGCGTGGAGGCGACCATGTTGGCCTGCTTGTTGCTCCGCCGGGTCTCGATCGACCCCGCGTCGTACTCGATGTCCTCGGGATTGACGATGACCTCGATGTTCGGCGAGTGGTCCAGCTCCCGCAGCTCCATGGGGCTGAACTTGGCCTGCGCGGGGCCGCGGCGCCCGAAGACGTGCACTTCGAGGGCCTTGTTGGCCTTGAGGCCCTCGTAGACGTTGGCGGGGATCTCGGTCGGCAGCAGCTCGTCCGCCGTCTTGGCGAGGATCCGCGCCACGTCCAGGGCCACATTGCCCACGCCGAGGACGGCGACCTTCTCCGCCTCCAGCGGCCAGGTGCGGGCCACGTCGGGGTGGCCGTCGTACCAGGAGACGAAGTCGGCGGCGCCGTGGGAACCGTCCAGGGCGCTGCCGGGGATGTCGAGCGCGCGGTCCGCGTCGGCGCCGGTGGAGAAGATCACGGCGTCGTAGAAGGACCGCAGATCGTCCAGGTCGATGTCGTTGGGGTAGTCGACGTTGCCGAACAGCCGCAGCTGCGGCTTGTCGAGCACCTGGTGGAGTGCCTGGACGATGCCCTTGATCCGCGGGTGGTCGGGAGCCACTCCGTAACGGATCAGGCCGAAGGGGGCGGGCATCCGCTCGAACAGGTCGATCGAAACACCCGGTTCCTGGGCGGCCTCGGATTTCAGCAGCGCGTCCGCTGCGTAGATGCCGGCAGGGCCGGCTCCGACTATGGCGACGCGGACGGGGCGGGTCATCAGGTGCTGGTCCTTAGAACGTGCTGATGCGGACAGTGCAGCTCAGGGTAAAGGTAAGGCTGGGCTTACCGTGCTCCACGGAATACCGTAACCGGTGTCGGTCCGCGAGTTCGGGGCGGTTCGCCCTACGAGACGTCCGGGCCCGCCGTCCGGTGCCCGAAATGGCTTGAAGTGCACTCGGGTGGCGCGGGGTGAGGGATTCGCCCGGCCGTGCGGGGTTCGCTCGAAGAATCGGACAAATGATGGCAGAGTGACCCACATGGATGATCGGGTAGCGGGTGCCCTGTCACTCCCGGACGACTGGCCCGCCCACCCGGATCTCAGCCTCGCCCTGAACCGTATGGGCAGCTTCGACTGGGATCTCGACAGTGGCCTCATGCACATGGACCGGCCCGCGCTCGACGTGTTCGACCTGCGGGCCGACGAGTACGACGACCGGCCGGAGTCGCTCGGGCAGCGGGTGCCGGCGGACGAGGGCGTGCGGCTCGACGCCATGGTCGCCCAGGCGCTCAAGAGCGGGCAGAGCAACTACGGCGCGTACTTCAGGATCAAACGGCGCGACGGCAGCCTCCGCTGGACCCACACCCAGGGCTTCATCCGGCGGGACGGTACCGGTCGCCCGCACCGCATCATCGGCATCGTCCGCGAGGCGACCCAGGAGCTCGCCGACTCCACCGCCCGCCGGGAGCTGGACCTGGAGCGGCGCCGCCGCACCAGCCTGGTGGACGGCACCACGGCCGCCCTGGCCCACGCCCGCACCGTCGGCGACGTCATCGAGGTGCTCAAGAACTCCCAGGGCCTGGCGCACCTCGGCGCGACCAGCCTGGTGATGGGGCTGATGGAGGCCGGACGCATCCATCTGGTGGCCGACGGCCCGGAGGACTCGTTCGTGCCCGGCACCCGGTACACCCGGACGGACGAGCAGTACCCGATGAGCGAGGTGGTGCGCACGCTCGCGCCCCGCTTCATCGAGTCCGCCACCGACTTCGCCACCTCGTACCCCATCCTGTGGCCCCACATCAGCCACCTCGGCATCACCTCCGCCGCCTATCTGCCGCTGATCGCCCAGGCTCGCCCCATCGGCGCGCTCGGCCTGCTCTACAGCGACAAGGACGGTTTCACCGGCGACGAACGCAATCTGCTGGTTGCACTCGGCAGCTCCATCGCGCAGAGCCTGCAACGGGCCATGCTCTACGAGCAGGAGCACGACCTCGCCGAGGGCCTCCAGCAGGCCATGCTGCCGCGCAGGATCCCGGACGTGCCGGGGGCGCAGGTCGCCGTCCGGTACCGATCGGCCCGGCTCGGCCGGGACATCGGCGGTGACTGGTACGACGTCATTCCGCTGCCCGGCGGCCGGGTCGGGGCCGTCATCGGTGACGTGCAGGGCCACGACACCCATGCGGCGGCCGTCATGGGGCAGCTGCGCATCGTGCTGCGCGCCTACGCGGCCGAGGGGCACAGCCCCGCCACGGTGATGGCGCGGGCCTCCGTCTTCCTCCACGAGCTGGACACGGAACGCTTCGCGACCTGCACCTACGCCGAGGTCGACCTGACCACCGGGGTGGTGCAGCTGGTCCGGGCCGGCCATGTCGACCCGCTGGTGCGCGAGAGCGACGGCAGCTGCCGCAGGCTTCCCGCGGAGGGCGGGCTGCCGCTGGGGCTCTCGGCCGAGTTCGGGCGGCTCGAATACCCGGTCAGCACCGTCGAGCTGGATCCCGGCCAGACCCTGCTGCTGTTCACCGACGGGCTCGTGGAGCTGCCGGGCGCCGATCTCGACGAGGGCATACAGCTGCTGACGGCCATGGTGCGCAACGGCCCGCAGGACCTCCAGCGGCTGGCCGACCGGCTCTGCGAGGAGGTCGACGAGCGCGGCGGCGAGGACGATGTCGCGGTCCTGCTGCTGCGCCGCAAGGTCGCCCACGCACCCCAGCCGGGAGGCCGGCTCCAGCAGCACGTCGCGCAGAGCGACCCGGAGGCACTGAGTTCGGCGCGGCACATGATCCGGGCGGCGGTACGTGCCTGGGGCGCCAAGGCGCGGGCCGACGAGGTCGAGCTCGCCGCCGACGAGCTGATCACCAACGCGCTCATGCACACGGACGGCGGGGCCATCGTCACCATCCGGGTGCTCACCGGCCCCGAGCGGCGGCTGCGGGTCGACGTCGAGGACCGGTCCAGCGCGCTGCCCAGGCGCCGGGACGCGGGGGAGGCGGGGGTCTCCGGGCGGGGCCTGATGCTGGTGGACCGGCTGGCGGATCTGTGGGGCGTGGAGTCCCGGGGCAGCGGCAAGTGCGTCTGGTGCGAATTCGTGATCCCGGCACACGAGTGACGAAGGCGATTCCGGCGCGCGTGACGAACGTGATCCCGGCCGCGCGGCAGGTGACGGAAATGCTTTTATCCGCCCACAAGGAATTCCAATGCCGGAAACGTGCATCCTACTCGACAGTAACAGAACGTAACATGTCTGTACTTGACCGTAACCGACCGCGAGCGATTGACTGCGACCCGTCAGTCTTTGTCTTCGATGACATGAGGACCCGTTGGGAACTGAGCTGCTGGCACCTCTCGATCTGGCCTTCTGGCACCTCGAATCCGATGCCCACCCGATGCATCTCGGCGCACTCGCCGTCTTCGCCCCGGCCCCGGGCGCAGCGCAGGGCGCCGACGCGCAGACCGTGCTCGAACTGCTGGGCACCCGCGCCGCCGCCATTCCCCGGCTGCGGATGCGGGTCAGGGACGTCCTGCTGCCCGTCGGCGGGGCCGCCTGGTTCGTGGACAAGGACTTCGACGTGCACCGGCACATCGAGCGGGTACGGCTGACCGGCGCGGAGGCGCGGGACGAGGACGGCGGATTCATGGCGGGCGCCACCCGGCTCGCCGGTGAACTGATGGAGCGGCCGCTCGAACGCGGGCTGCCGCCCTGGCAGATGTACGTGATCGGCGGCGCCGACGGCGGGTCCTTCGCGGTGCTCGTCAAGCTCCACCACGCGCTGGCCGACGGCATGCGCGCGGTCGCCATCGGCGCCGGGATCTTCGACGAGATCGCCGCCGCCGGACGCCCCCGCGCCGGGGCCCCCGTCCGCCGCGCGCGCACCGTCCCGCCCCGCTCCTGGATGCCCGGCCCGCGCCAGGTGGCCGGTCTCGCGCTCGGCCGGATCGAGGACCTCGGGCGGGCGTTCGGCGTCGGTGCCTCCATGGTGCGGGCCAGCCGCCTCGACCCGCGCGGGGCGCCCGCGCTCACCGCGAGCTCCAGCGGCACCCGGCGCCTGGCCACGGCGGACCTGGACCTCGAAGCCGTCCAGCGGATCCGCCGCGCCGCGGGCGGTACGGCCAACGACGTCCTGCTCGCCGTCGTCGCCGGAGCGCTGCGCCGCTGGATGCGGGAGCGCGGCGAGCCGCTGCCCGACGAGGATCCGCGCGCCCTGGTGCCGGTCTCCCGCCGCAGGCCGGGCCAGGCGGCGGCGAGCGGAAACAAGCTCTCCGCCTATCTGCTCGGGCTCCCGGTCGGCGAACCCGACCCGTGGCGGCGGCTCGCCCTGGTCCGTACCGCCATGGACCGCAACAAGACCGCCGGCCCCTTCCGCGGCGCCGGTGCCGTTGCCGTGCTGGCCGACCAACTCCCCTCGCTGGCCCACCGGTTCGGAGCGCCGATCGCCGGGGGCGCCGCCCGGATGCTCTTCGACGTCCTGGTCACCAGCGTGCCGCTGCCGCGCTCGGCGCTCTCTCTCGGCGGCTGCCCGCTGCGCGCCGTCTACCCGATGGCGCCGCTCGCCAGGGGGCAGTCCCTCGCCGTCGCGATGTCCACGTACGGCGGCCGGGTGCGGGTCGGGCTGGTGGCCGACGGCAAGGCGCTGCCCGACCTGGACCGGCTGGCGCGCTGCGCCGACGACGAGGTGGCCGAGCTGCTCACGCTGCTGGCGACGCGCTGAGCGACCCGCCGCTCCGATGGTCATAGGTCGGACAGATGCCCGGGAAAGTGTCACAGCTGGTGGCGCCTGAGGTGTTGACGTGCCCAAGTGATCCGATGAATATTCGCTGTGTGCAAGAAGCGATCATTGGGGAGGGCGGCGGAAGCATGCGGCGCAACAGGCTGGGAAGCAGCGCGGTCGAGGTCACCGAGCTGTCCTTCGGGGCGGCGGCCATCGGTAATCTCTTCACCGTCGTCGAACCGGCACGGGCGGCAGCGGCGGTCGGCGCCGCCTGGGACGAGGGCGTCCGCTACTTCGACACCGCCCCGCACTACGGACTCGGCCTCTCCGAACGGCGACTGGGCGAAGCCCTGCGCGGCCGGCCCCGCGACTCGTACACGCTGTCCACGAAGGTGGGACGGGTGCTCGACCCGCTGCCCGCCGGAGCCACCGGCTCCGGGAACGGCTCCGACGCCCTGTCCGAGGGCTTCGCCGTCCCCGCCACCCACCGCCGCCGCTGGGACTTCAGCGCCGACGGCGTACACCGCAGCATCGAGGACAGCCTGGAACGGCTGGGCACCGACCGCATCGACATCGCCTATCTGCACGACCCGGACGACCACGCGGAAGCCGCGTTCCACGAGGCCTACCCGGCACTGGAGAAGCTGCGCGCACAGGGCGTCGTCGGCGCCATCGGTGCCGGGATGAACCAGACGGCGATGCTGACCCGGTTCCTGCGCGACACCGATGCCGACGTGGTGCTCTGCGCCGGGCGCTACACCCTCCTCGACCAGTCCGCGCTCACCGAGCTGCTGCCCGAGGCCGCCGCCCGGGGCCGCAGCGTGGTCGTCGGCGGCGTCTTCAACTCCGGGCTGCTCGCCGACCCGCGCCCCGGCGCCACGTACGACTACGCGGCCGCACCCCTCTCCCTCCTGGACCGGGCCCTGCGCATCAAGGCCGTCACCGAGGGCCACGGCGTCCCGCTGCGCGCCGCCGCCCTGCACTACCCGCTCGCCCACCCCGCCGTCGCCGGAGTCCTGGTGGGCACCCGCTCCCCGGACGAGGTGCGCGACGCCGCCGCCCTGCTCCGCCGCGAGATCCCGGACGAGCTCTGGGACGAACTGCGCGCCGAGGGCCTGCTGACCGAGAACGGACACTGACATGAGAATCGCCCTGCACACCAAGGTCCGCGCCGACCGCATCGAGGAGTACGAGGCGGCACACCGCGAAGTCCCGGCGGAGCTCACCGCCGCGATCCGCGCGGCCGGCGCCACCTCCTGGACGATCTGGCGCAGCGGCACCGACCTCTTCCACGTCATCGACTGCGAGGACTACGCCGCACTCCTCGCACAGCTGGAGCAGCTCCCCGTCAACGTCGCCTGGCAGGCCAGGATGGACGAGCTGCTCGACGTGTCCCACGACTACTCGGCCGACGGCGCCGCAGCCGGGCTCCCGGTCGCCTGGGAGCTGTGACATGGCGGGCCGGCAGCGGATCGTCGATGCCCACCACCATGTGTGGGACCTGTCGGTACGCGACCAGGACTGGATCAACGGCGACGAACTCGCCCCGCTCCGGAGGAACTTCGCTCTCGCCGACCTGGAGCCCGAGGCGCGCGCCGCCGGAGTGTGCGCCACCGTCCTCGTCCAGACCGTCACCGTCCCCGACGAGACCCCCGAGTTCCTGGCCCTCGCCCACGGCAGCGACCTCGTCGCCGGCGTCGTCGGCTGGTGCGACCTCACCGCGCCGGACGTAGCCGACACCCTGGCCGCGCTGCGCGAACTCCCCGGCGGCGACCGGCTCGCCGGCATCCGCCACCAGGTCCAGGGCGAACCCGACCCCGGCTGGCTGCTGCGCCCCGACGTCCTGCGCGGACTGCGCGCCGTCGCCGCCGCCGGACTCGTCCACGACGTCGTCGTACAGGCCCGCCAGCTGCCCGCCACCGTCCAGGCCGCCGCTCTGCTCCCCGAGCTGACCTTCGTGCTCGACCACGCCGGCAAACCGCCCGTCGCCGCCGGTCGGACGCGCCCCTGGGCCGACGACGTACGCGCCCTGGCCGCCCGCCCCAACACCGTCTGCAAGCTCTCCGGGCTGGTCACCGAGGCCGACCCGCGCGCCTGGACCGTGCGCGACCTGCGCCCGTACGCCGACACCGTCCTCGACGCCTTCGGCCCCGACCGGCTGATGTTCGGCTCGGACTGGCCCGTCTGCCGGCTCGCGGCGACGTACGGGGAGGTCGTCGACGCGGCACGCGCCCTCACCGACTCCCTCACCGAGGACGAACAGGACCGGGTGTTCGCCACCACGGCCGAGCGGGTCTACGGCCTTGGATAGGCATCCCGCCGAGGCTTCCGGCAGTCTGGAACCATGCCCGAACTGCCGGAAGTCGAAGCCCTGCGGGTCTTCCTCGACGACCACCTGGTCGGCAAGGAGATCGACCGCGTCCTGCCGCTCAACGTCAGCGTCCTCAAGACGTACGACCCACCGCTGTCCGCCGTGCACGGCACCACGGTCACCGGCATCGCCCGGCACGGCAAGTTCCTGGACATCGGCGCCGGGCCACTGCACCTGGTCACCCATCTCGCCCGGGCCGGCTGGCTGCGCTGGAAGGACGCCTTCCCCGCCGAGCCGCCGCGCCCCGGCAAGGGCCCCCTGGCACTGCGCACCGTGCTCACCGGCGGTGACGGCTTCGACCTCACCGAGGCGGGCACCACCAAACGTCTCGCCGTGTACCTGGTGCACGACCCGGCCGAGGTCCCCGGCATCGCCCGGCTGGGCCCCGACCCCCTCGCCGGCTCCTTCGACCGCGACGCGTTCGCCGCGCTGCTCGCCGGGGAACGCCGCCGGATCAAGGGCGCCCTGCGCGACCAGTCGCTGATCGCAGGCATCGGCAACGCCTACAGCGACGAGATCCTGCATGCCGCGAAGATGTCGCCGTACCTGCTCACCGCGAACCTCAAGGACGAGCAGATCACCACCCTCCACACCGCGCTGCGCACCACGCTCCAGGACGCGGTCGCCCGCTCCAGCGGCGTCGCGGCCGGGAAGCTCAAGGCCGAGAAGAAGAGCGGGATGCGGGTCCACGGACGCACCGGCGAGCCCTGTCCGGTCTGCGGGGACACCATCCGCGAGGTGTCGTTCAGCGACTCCTCGCTCCAGTACTGCCCGACCTGCCAGACCGGCGGCAGGCCGCTGGCCGACCGCCGCCTGTCCAGGCTCCTCAAATGACCCGCCGGGGTGCGGGGGCCGGACGGTGCGCGAAGAAGAGGTGAATCACCCGGCCCCGCACACCCGTGCGCGCTCTACACTCCGGCCCATGCTGCGCGTACTCGCCGTCGACGACGAAGAACCCGCCCTGGAGGAACTGCTCTACCTCCTGCGCGCCGATCCCCGGATCAGCAGCGCCGAGGGGGCCACCGGGGCCACCGAGGCACTGCGCCGCATCGGTGCCGCCGTCGAGGCGGGCCCGGACGACCCGGCCGCCATCGACGTCGTGTTCCTGGACATCCACATGGCGGGCCTCACCGGCCTCGACGTCGCGCAGCTGCTGGCCGGGTTCGCCGCGCCCCCGCTCATCGTCTTCGTCACCGCCCACGAGGGCTTCGCCGTCCAGGCCTTCGACCTGAAGGCCGTCGACTACGTCCTGAAGCCCGTACGCCGCGAGCGGCTGGCCGAGGCGGTGCGCCGCGTCGCCGAACAGGTCGGCGACCGCTCCGCGCCGGTGCTCGACACGGCGGGCGACCAGATCCCGGTGGAACTCGGCGGCGTCATCCGGTTCGTCCCGATCGACGACATCGCCTATGCCGAGGCCCAGGGCGACTACGCCCGGCTGCACACCGCCACCGGCAGCCACCTCGTCCGCGTCCCCCTCACCACCCTGGAGGAGCGCTGGCGCTCCCGGGGCTTCGTGCGCATCCACCGTCGCCACCTCGTCGCCCTGGGCCGGATCGACGAACTCCGCCTGGACGCGGGCAGCATGAGCGTCCGCATCGGCTCCGCGGAGCTCGCGGTCAGCCGCCGCCACACCCGTGCGCTGCGTGATCTGCTGATGCGCCAGACCGGCCGCTGACCAGCGCCTACCAGGATCCGGCCCTTCCCACGGCAGTCCGGTGCCGCATACACTCCGGGCCCATGTCCGCAGAGCCAGCGCCCCGGCGCGAAGTGGTGACGGGGGAGCCCCGGCGGGTGCGCCCGCTGCCCCGCTACCGCACCCAGTCGGAGATCGACGAGCAGACCGCGCTCGGCGGCGCGTACGTCCGTTCGCTGATGCGCAGCCAACTGCGCGCCGGACTCACCGCGTTCGCGGTCCTCGCCGTGGTCGTCGGGACGCTTCCCCTGGTCTTCGAGGCACTGCACAGCGCCGCGCTCGTCTGGGCGGTACTCGGATTCGCCGCCTACCCGCCGCTCACCCTGATCGCCTGGTGGTACGTGCGACGGGCCGAGCGCAACGAACGCGACTTCGCCCGGCTCGTGGAAGGCCGCCCCGCACAGTGAGCCGTACGTACGCGGTGGCCGCGGTCGCCGCCGTGGTCCTGGCGACCGTCCTCGTCGGCGGTTTCGGACTGCGCATCTCCCGCACCACCTCCGACTTCTACGTCGCCTCACGCACCGTACGGCCCCGGCTCAACGCCGCGGCCATCAGCGGCGAATACCTCTCCGCGGCCTCCTTCCTCGGCATCGCGGGCCTGGTGCTGGTACACGGCCCGGACATGCTCTGGTACCCGGTCGGCTACACCGCGGGCTATCTGGTCCTGCTGGTCTTCGTCGCCGCACCGCTGCGCCGCTCGGGGGCGTACACACTGCCCGACTTCGCCGAGGGCCGGCTGGAGTCACGGCAGGTGCGCAGACTGGTCAGCGTCTTCGTGGTCGCGGCGGGCTGGCTCTACCTCGTACCGCAGCTCCAGGGCGCCGGGCTGACGCTCAAGACCCTCACCGGGGCGCCCGGCTGGCTCGGCGACGTGCTCGTCGCGTCCGTCGTCGTCATCGCCGTCGCCGCGGGCGGCATGCGGTCCATCACCTTCGTGCAGGTCTTCCAGTACTGGCTGAAGCTGACCGCGCTCCTCGTCCCCGCGATCTTCCTGGTACTCGCCTGGCAGGGCGACGGGCAGCCCCGCGTCACCTTCGACGAGCAGCTCACCGTATTCCGCGCCGACCACCCGCTGTACGCCACCTACGGGCTGATCGTCGCGACCTTCCTCGGCACCATGGGTCTGCCGCACGTCGTCGTCCGCTTCTACACCAGCCCCAACGGCCGCGACGCCCGCCGCACCACGGTCGCCGTCCTCGCCCTGATCGGCGTGTTCTATCTGCTGCCCCCGGTCTACGGCGCACTGGGCAGGCTGTACGCCCCCGAGCTGATCCACGGCGGGGACGCGGACGCCGCCGTGCTGCTGCTGCCCGGCCGGATCGTCGGCGGGATCGGCGGGGACCTGCTCGGCGCGCTCATCGCGGGCGGCGCCTTCGCCGCGTTCCTGTCGACCGCCTCCGGGCTCACCATGGCCGTCGCCGGGGTCATCACCCAGGACGTGCTCCCCTCGCGCGGCGTACGGCACTTCCGGCTCGCCACCGTCCTCGCCATGTGCGTACCGCTGGCCGGTTCGCTGGTCGTCAGCCGGGTGCCGGTGGCCGACTCCGTGGGCATGGCGTTCGCCGTCTCCGCGTCCTCCTTCTGCCCACTGCTGGTCCTCGGCATCTGGTGGCGGCGGCTGACCCCGCCCGGCGCCATCGCCGGACTGCTGCTCGGCGGCGGCTCCGCGTTCCTGTCCGTCGCCATCACCGTCAGCGGCGCGGTCCGCCCACCGGGCTGGCCGCACACCCTGCTCGCCTGGCCCGCCGTCTGGTCGGTGCCGGTGGGCTTCCTCGCCATGATCCTGGTGTCCCTCGCCACCCCCGGCCGGATACCCCCCGGCACCAACGCCGCCATGACCCGCTTCCACCTGCCCGAGGCGCTGACATCGGGGAGGCACCGATGACCGGCGCCGGCTACGCCGTACTCGTCCTGCTCACCCTCCTGCTGCTCGCTGCCGGATTCCTGCTCGGCCGGCGCACCGCCCGGCCCGTCCGCACCAGCGACGTCGGAACACCCGTCGAGCACGCCACCTTCGAGACCCTGCACACCGCCTCGCTCGCCGCGCCCCCGCTGCGCGCCGGTCTCACCGAGGAGAGTGCCCGCCGATCCGCCCGCCGGCTGCGCTCCCTGCTCGGCACCGACGCGCTCTGCCTCACCGACCGCGACCGGGTCCTCGTCTGGGACGGCGAGGGCGAACACCACGGCCGCCACGTCATGGACCAGGTGGGGGACCTCCTCGCCAGTGGCCGGGACACCGCCTTCCGCAGCGACTGCGACGACCTGGACTGCCCGCTGCGCTGGGCCGTCGCCGTGCCGCTCACCGTCGACAACCGGGTGCTGGGCACCCTGATCGCCTACGCCCCGCGCGAGTCCGCGGTGCTGGCACGGGCCGCCGGAGAGGTGGCCCGCTGGGTCTGCGTACAGCTGGAACTCGCCGAACTCGACCGCTCCCGCACCCAGCTCATCGAGGCCGAGATCCGAGCGCTGCGGGCCCAGATCTCCCCGCACTTCATCTTCAACTCACTCGCCGCCATCGCCTCGTTCGTCCGCACCGATCCGGGACGCGCCCGCGAACTCCTCCTGGAATTCGCCGACTTCACCCGCTACTCGTTCCGCAGTCACGGCGATTTCACCACCCTCGCCGACGAACTCCACTCCATCGACCAATACCTGGCACTGGTACGGGCCCGCTTCGGCGAACGGCTCCTGGTCACCCTCCAGGTCGCTCCCGAGGTGCTGCCCGTCGCCCTGCCGTTCCTCTGTCTCCAGCCGCTCGTCGAGAACGCCGTCAAGCACGGCCTCGAAGGTGCCGTCACCTCCAGCCGCATCACCATCAGCGCCCTGGACGCCGGCTCCGAGGCCGAGGTCGTCATCGAGGACGACGGCACCGGCATGGACCCGGAACGGCTGCGCCACATCCTGCGCGGCGAGGGCGGCCGCTCCACCGGGATCGGACTGCTCAACGTCGACGAACGGCTGCGCCAGGTGTACGGGGACGACTACGGACTGGTCATCGAGACGGGTGTCGGCGCCGGGATGAAGATCACCGTACGGCTGCCGAAGTACCGCGCCGGTGTGCACGGTTCCTGACCGGCCGGACCGGTTCCCGTCAGTGGAGATGGATCGCCAGATGCCCCAGCGGCAGCCCCAGCTGCCAGGCCGGCGTCCACACCTGGGCCGCCTCCTCCGCGTCCGGCTCCTCGCCAGCCGGCTCCCACGGCGGCGGAGCGATCGCGTCGAGGTCGGCCGCGAGCAGCTCGGTCTCCTCCAGCCACCGCCAGGCCGCGCGGGCCAGCGCCAGATCAGGATCCGCACCGGCCGTCCCGCCCACCGGGGCCGCGTGCGGCGGGCCCAGCCTCTCACGGACCCAGCCGCACCACGTGGCCCCGTACGCCGTCAGCAGGCGCAGTTCGTCCAGCCGGGCCGCGGGCAGCGCGTCGGCCACCGAGCCGTCGGAGAGGAATATGGTCAGCGCCAGGGCGTCGCGCCCCGCGCGGTACTCCAGCGTGGACGGCTCCATCAGATCGCCGGTCCGCAGCAGATCGTCGGCGATGTACTCCGCGTACATCCAGTCCATCGGAACCAGCAGGCCGCCCCCACCGGTTCCGTCCTGACGCTCCGGGCGCATCCCGTCTCGCCTCTTTCTGTGTTCGGTACCGCGCTTCACGGAGCATTGAACCGGGGGAGCGCGCCCCGCGTGGCCAGAAGGACAGGATCCGTCACCACCGGATGCGTCGACGACACGAGGATGCGATGACCGCCGATCCCGGGGAGGGCCCGCACGTGCGCCATGAACTGGGTGCCTACGTACTCGACGCGCTCACGGCCGACGAGACCCGAACGGTCTCCCGTCATCTGCGGTCCTGCGACCGCTGCGCCGCCGACTACGTGGAGGCCGCGGAGGCCGTCTCCCTGCTCGCCCTGTCGCGCGAGGAGGACCTGCTGGAGTAGCCCGGGAGAGTGCGGGAGAGCTGGCGCAGCGCGTAGTAGGACCGGGACTTGACGGTGCCCGCCGGGATGCCGAGAGCCCGGGCGGTCTCGTCCACGGTGAGCCCGCGGAAGTACATCTGCACGAGGACCGCGCGGTGTTCCGGGCTGAGGGTGCGCACCGCATCGCGCACATCGAGCGCCGAGACCGTGGCTTCCGCGGTGTCGTCCCCGGCCGCCGTGGTCTCCAGCACGGTGTCGCAGACCTCGGTGGGCCGGGCCTGCCGGGAGCGGCGGGCGTCGATCGCGAGCCGCCGCGCGACGGTGAAGAGCCAGGGCCGCATCGAGTCGTACGCGGAGTCAAAGGCCTCCGGGTGCTGCCAGGCGCGGACCAGGGTCTCCTGGAGCAGGTCCTCGGCGCGCTGCCGGTCGCCGAAGGTCAGACCGAGCAGGAAATGCAGCAGCGCGGGCCCGTGCTCCCGCTGGAGATCGGCGAGGGCCCGCTCATCGGTCGTCGTGATGGTCATCGTGAACGCCCTTCCCGCCGAGGTCCCTGTGGCTTCGCTGCCGACTGGCGTATACGAACCCATCGGGGCGCCGAGCAACAGGCGATGGGCGGCCTCGTGCGACGAGCGGTCGCACAGTGCGGCGAATGGTGCGGTGAACGGTCGGGGGGGGGGGGGGGGGGGGGGGGGGGGGGGGGGGGGCGGGCGCCCCCCCCCCCCCCCCGGGGGGGGGGGGGGCGCCCCCCCCCCCCCCCCCCCCCCCCCCCTTCGGTACGCCGGACGCCGGATCAGGCGACGAACGTACGCGGGTCCCCGCGGGGGGGGGGGGGGGGGGTCCGGGGGGGGGGGGGGGCCGGGGGGGGGGGGGGGGGGGGGCCCGCCCGCCCCCCCCCCGACGGACCGGTCAGCTCGTCCCCGTGTCCGTTCCGGGTGTCTTTGCCATGTTCGACTTCCGGTACGAGTAGCCGAAGTAGATGACCAGACCGATCAGGAACCAGACCACGAACCGCACCCAGGTCTGCCACTGGAGGAAGGTGATCAGCCAGATCGAGAACACCACCCCGAGGGCCGGGACGAACGGCATGCCGGGGGTACGGAAGGTGCGCGGCAGATCCGGCTGCTTGTAGCGCAGCACGATCACCGCGATGCACACCACGACGAACGCCAGCAGAATGCCGATGTTCGTCAGCTCGGCGGCCTCGCCGATCGGCAGGAAACCGGCGATCAGGGCCGAGGCCGCACCGACGATCCAGGTCACCCGGGTCGGCACGTGCCGGGTCGGGTGGGTCTTCGCGAACCACTTCGGCAGCAGTCCGTCACGGCTCATCGAGAACCACACCCGGGTCACGCCGAGCATGAAGGTGAACATCACCGTGAGGATGCCGATGATCGCGCCCACCGCGATCACATCGGCCAGCCCGCCGAGCCCCACCGACTTGAAGGCCGTGGAGAAGCCGGACTCCGGGTCGATGTCCTTGTAGCTCTGCATCCCGGTCAGTACCAGGCAGGCCGCCACGTAGAGGACCATGGAGATCGCGAGGGAGTACAGGATCGCCTTCGGCATGTGGCGCTGGGCGTCCTTGGACTCCTCGGCCGCCGTCGACATGGCGTCGTACCCGAACACCGCGAAGAACACCGTGGCCGCACCGGTGAAGGCCCCGCTCACCCCGAACGGGAAGAACGGGTTGTAGTTGGCGGTGTTGATGTGGAACACGCCGACGCCGATGACGAGCAGGACGACCAGGACCTTCAGGACGACCACGACGGTCTCGAAGCGGGCCGCGTTCCTGATCCCGAGGGTGAGCAGATACGCCACGAGCAGACAGAGCAGCGCGGCGAACAGATCCACCTTGTGGCCGTCGCCGGTGCCGGGCGCGCCCAGCATCCACTTAGGCACTTCGAGCCCCATCTCCCCGAGCAGGAAGCTGAAGTAGCCGGAGATGCCGATCGCGACCACCGCCACGATCGCGGTGTACTCCAGCAGCAGGTCCCAGCCGATGAACCAGCCCACCAGCTCGCCGAGCACCGCGTACCCGTAGGTGTAGGCGGAGCCGGCCTTGGGGATCAGGCCCGCGAACTCCGCGTAGCTGAACGCGGCCGCGGCACTCGCCACGCCCGCGATCAGGAACGAGAGCAGTACCGCGGGACCGGCGGTGCCGTTCGCCACCGTGCCGGCCAGGGTGAAGATGCCCGCGCCGATGATGCCGCCCACGCCGATGGCCGTGAGCTGCCACAGCCCGAGCGTTCTGGTGAGCTGGGTGGCGACTTCCCCCGCAGGCCCTTTCTCGTCGATGTGCTCGATCGGCTTGCGGCGCAGTACACCCTCGCCCACTCGGAGCCTTGCCATGAGTCACCTCTCCGCTGACGGCTGTCCTGACGGGCGCTCATGATGGCCCAGGCGGAGCCGGTGCGGAAGACGGCGTGCCGTCCGGCGGAGCGGAGGATTCCGCGACGCCTAGGGGACCACCGTGACGGGCCAACGGCCCGCCTTGACCAGCCGGATCGCGACCGAACCGATGAACCGGTGCCCGGCCGACTCCGACGCGCCCACGACCACGGCATCCGCCTTCAGCTCGTCCGCGGCGGTCACGAGCCCGTTGTAGGGGTCGCCGCGAAAGGTGTGGAACTCCCAGCGCACGTCCCATATGTCCTTCATCCGCCGGGTCGCCTCCCGGATCTCGCTCACCAGCCCCTCCGCGACCTCGCCGGTCGTGTCGGCGATCGGTGCGCCGAGAGCGGCCCCCGCGGGCAGCACCGGCTGGACGTAGACGAGGGCGAGCATGGCGCCCTGGCGGCGGGCCAGCCCCGCAGCGTAGGCCGCGGCGCGCATGGAGGAATCGGACCCGTCGAGGCCTGCGACGATCACTTTCGGACCATCAGTGCCACGTTCGAACTTATGAGGCTGCGGTTCTGTCACGGCAGTGAGGCTATCCGCTGTCCGGGCGGACTCCGGAGCGGGCTGCGGCACGGTCTCGGCCGGGGCTGCCGGATGCCCTGCCCGGGATCCCTCCATCGGGTGCAAAACCGTCCGCGGCCGGTGTCGGCGGCCGCGGCGGGAGCGGCGCCGTGCGAGCAGTTGGTCATGAAAAGTGATCAGAGGCTGCCGGGGCGCAGGACGCTGCTGCGACTGGCCGCCGGACTCGGTGCGGCCGCCGCCGTGCGCATGACCGTCGTGGATCCGGCCGGGACGCCGGTCCGGTACCTCGACGCGCCCATGGCCGGGGCGGCCGGGCCTCCGTCGGCCGTCCGGGCCCGGCCGGCCGGCTATCGCCTCCAGCCCATGACGGCCGGTACCCCGGCCCGCTTCCGCCCGGCGGCACCGCAGGTCCGTACGAGGCCGATCGAGGAACTTCCCGGGATCGGGCGGGCCATGGTGCTCACCTTCGACGACGGGCCGGACCCGCTCCACACCCCGCACATCCTCAGGACCCTGCGTGAGCGCGATGTCCGCGCGATGTTCTTCCTCTGCGGAGAGATGGCCAACGACAACCAGGACCTGGTGCGGGCCATCGCCGAGGACGGGCACACCATCGGGAACCACTCGTGGAGCCATCCCCTGGTCACCAGGCTCTCCCGGGCCGGTGTCCGCGACGAGCTCGGCCCCACCAGTGAGGTGATCGAGAAGATCACCGGCGCCGCGCCCCTCTGGTACCGGGCACCGTACGGAGCGTGGAACCGCAACTCCTTCGAGATCGGTGCCGCCATGGGAATGGAGCCCATGGCCTGGACCCTCGACACGCTGGACTGGACCGAACCCGGCGTCGGCACCATTGTCCGCCGGGTCCGGGAGGGGGCCGCCCCCGGTGTCGTCGTGCTGTCGCACGACGCCGGGGGCGACCGCTCGCAGAGCGTGGCCGCACTGCGCCGGTACCTGCCCGAACTGCTCGACGACGGCTACCGGATCACGGTGCCCCGGCGCAGCTGAGGGCGACAGGACCGGGCGGGTCCGTGAGGCGCCCGCGCCGTGCCGGGACGAGACGGGGCGGGGCCGGTGAGGGTCCGTCAAGGGCGGAGCCCGGGGCGATCCTGCCGGGGCGGGCATCGGCGGCCGGCCCGGTACGCCGTCGCCCCGGGGCCCGTACCGGGACCCGGGGCGACTTCTCGGTCGGCACTGTCCTGCCGTCAGTGCGAACGGCTCTCCCCGCGACGGCGCGCCACCTGGACGGCGCCGGCGGCCGCTGCCACCGCCAACGCCGCGCCGGCGGCGATCTTCACACCGTTCGTCGTGCCGGTGGCGTCGCCCGGTCCGCCCTGCGGGCCGGCCGCTGCCACCGTGGGACGGGCGGTCGGTGCCGGAGCCGCGGCGATGGTGAGACCGGACTTCGCCGCGGAGCCGGACGACGTGCCGCAGTTGAACGTCACTTCGTAGGAGGCGCCGGGTCTCGCGTCCCAGTCGACCGTGGCGCTGACGGAGCCACCTGCGGGAATGGTGACGGTGTCGAAGACGCCGGAGCCGGCGGTTGCGGTTGTGGAGCACCCCCGGGCGGCCAGGGTGACCCGGCTTCCCGGCGTGATCACCGACGGAGTGACGGTGAATCCGGTCGCGGAGGACGCGCCTCCTGACGTCGCGGCGTACGCGGTTGCGGACGGAGCGGTCAGGGCGAGAGCGGCGGCGCCGAGCAGGGCGACGGGTGCGACGCCTATTGCGCGCATGGGTGAGTCCTCCGGATCCCCGAGGAGCACTTGCGGAACGAATTTCCACAAAGCGTCAGAAATGCACCTCGACGCGCCAAACGCTAGGAGCCGTCCACCACGCTCGCGATCGGAGTGCGCCGCGCGGGCGCCGGGTTCGCCCGAGCGGCGCACCGCCCGTGTTCCGACGGACCGCTATCCGCCCGCCGCACGGGGGAACAGGTCGAGGAACGGCGCCGCGGTGGCCGAGATCTCCCGGCCGAAGGGGGAGTCGAAGTCCCAGATCAGGAACAGCAGAAAGGCGATCAGAACACTGAAGAGGCCCGCCAGCAGGAGTTCGCGGAAGGTTCTGCGGATCTGCAGGGTGAACAACAGCCCCACGGTCACCAGGGCTCCGATGATCAGGCCGAACCAGACCACGCCCGGCATGGTCGCACCGGCACTCTGCCCGCGTGCGCTGCGGGCGTCGTCGGCCGCGGCCACCTCGTCGACCAGTGGCTGATATGCCTGCCCCTCGTGGTCGTTCCGCGGCCGGTACTGGGTGACATCGGTGCGTACCTTGGCCAGTAGGCGGGTGCCCTCTTCGGTGAGGGCGCCGTGCTCGCTCATCGCCCGCCACTCGTCGTGGACGACGTGGTGGACGTAGGCATCGACATCGGCGCGGATGCGGGAGCGCACATCGGCCGGGTAGACGGCGGAGCGGACACTCACCTCGTGCAGCGCCTGGGCCTCCTGACGTACGTATTCCTGCGCGGCGCCGCGTCCTTCCCAGACGCCCGCGATGGCGAGGCCCAGGACGATCGCGTAGACCACGCCGATCATCATCGTCATGTACTCGATGACGTCAGGCGTCTCGGACGGGTCGTCATCCTCTCCGATCCGGCGGTTGTTGAGCACGGCGATGGTCAGGACGACGGCGCTGGCCGCCGCCATGGCGAGGGCGAGAACAAGCCATTCCGACATGGTGATCCTCCGGAGGTCAGCGGGAGCGGGGACGCAGTACGGCGACGGCGAAGACCGCGGGTGCCGTGATCAGCAGGGTGAGGTTGACCAGGGAGGTGCCGTGTCGCACGACCTTGCTCGGTGGCTTGCGGTAGGTGGGCAGTGCCACGGGCCGGGGCGTGGGGCGTACGGACGGGGAGGGGGAGGGCGGGGGAGGAGGTGTGGGCGAGGGCGTGGGTGTGGGCGCCGGGGCGGGCGGTGGCGGTACGGGCACCGGTTCCGCTCGCGGCGGTGCGGGCGGTGCGGGCGGTGGCGGGGGTGGCGGCGGTGGGGGCGGCGGAGGCGACGGCCGTGGGGTGTGCGGTGGCGTCGGTTCGGGAATCGGGCCCGCGTGGCAACTGCCGTCGCCCGACGTGGCGACCGACGAACTGCCCCCGTTCTCACCGATGGAGGCGTATGCGCAGCTGTCCGCGACGGCGGGAGCCGGGGCGGAGAGCAGCCAGAGAAGGGCGACGGCTGCCGTGAGCCGTCCTATGAGTGATCCGTACACGACCGGGAGCATGTTCCGGCCGGTCGCGGGACACGCGGACAGAAGGTGTGTTTCGCCTGATGGTGGGGATCTGGAGTGACGGGTGTTTACCGTCGGGGGAGCGCCCGGGACCAGCACGGATCCGGCGGGGACGGGGCGGGCGCCCGGTGTCGTGGGTGGCGGTGGCGCCCCGCGTAACCGGGACGTGCCGTACGGAGGTTGACGCGGACCCCCGGCCGCAACGGTGGTCCGGTGCCGGGCCGGCTCCTGTGCCACCACGTGACCGGTCGAGCGACGGACCGAGCGACGGACCGAGCGCCCGGTGAAACCGCCGACGAGGCGAACGTTGAAGCGGTCGATGAAGTGACCGGGCATTGCCTCATTGGTAAAGAATGCTTCCAAAGGCGTCACCGCCAAGGCATTTGTCACCCTCAATCGACCCGGCCGACTCAACTGCCGGGACATCGGCCGTCATCCGGTCCAGACCTAATGCCCGATGAGAAACCGGCTGCATCACCGGATTCATCAACGGCCGGGAGTGGGACGGCCCATGGTGCCCGGCAACACCTCCGCCGGAGCCGTTCGGCGTCGAATGTCACACGCAGCGACGGCGTGGTTGCACATGCCACTGGTGTGTGACCAATAACGGACGGCTAATTTCCGTTTCCGCTCGCTCTCTTGGCAGTGGATCAGTAGCCTCTGGTCAACACTGACCATGAACATGGCCGGATCGCCGTGGCGACTTGTTGGAGACATTGATGGAGCGTCCCGCCTGGGCACCGCAAGGCATAGACATTTCGGTGCCGAGCGTGTCTCGCATGTACGACTTCTATCTGGGCGGATCGCACAATTTCGAGGTGGACCGGGAAGCGGCGCGCAAGGCCATGGAGTTCATGCCGGGACTCCCCAAGATCATGCAGGCGAATCGCGCCTTTATGCGCCGAGCCGTGCGTTACGCGGTGAGCCAGGGCATCAGTCAGTTTCTGGACATCGGTTCAGGAATACCGACCTTCGGCAATGTTCACGAAGTCGCCCAGGCGGCCGACCCCGAGGCCCGGGTGGCGTACGTCGACCACGACCCGGTCGCGGTCGCGCACAGCCGGGCCGTACTCGAAGGAAACGACCGGGCCGTGATCGCCGCCGCCGATCTGCGCCACCCGCGGGAGATCGTGAAGAACCCGGAGATCACCGGACTGCTCGACCTGGACCGCCCGGTGGCCCTTCTGCTCGTCGCGGTGCTCCACTTCATCGAGGACGCCGACGACCCGCAGAGCGCGGTCGCCGAACTGCGGGAAGCACTCGCACCCGGCAGCATCGTCGTCATGACCCACGCCTCGTACGAGGGCATTCCGCTCCCCCGGGAAGAGGCGGGCGGCACGGTGGAGGTCTACAAGAACATCCGCAACCCGCTGGTCATGCGGTCCCGCGCCGAGATCGCCGGCTTCTTCGAGGGATACGAGATGATCGAGCCCGGCCTCGTGTCGATGCCGCACTGGCGGCCGGACGCACCGGTGGTGACGGAGCAGGAGGACCCATTCGCGTTCTCGGGCTTCGCGGGAGTGGGACGCAAGGCGTGAGCATCCCCGCCCAGTCGTCCGGTGTGCCGGACACGGAGCCCGACGGTCCCGAGGACCGGCTCCGGAGATTCGCCACCATATGGAGCCGGGCCATCTTCCCCTCGACGGCCACCTCCTTGACGCGCACCGAGTTCGAACAGCATCTGCTGCCGCTGGCCCGCGATCTCAGCGACATCCTGCACGCCCGGCCCTTCGACGCGGCACCGGCGGGCGAAGTGGGCGCCGCCCTCGTCTCCGCGCACTGCACCGATCCGGACGCGCTCAGCAGCACGCTCGGCGTGATCGACTCGTATCTGGTGCTCTACTGCGGAAGCAACGGCGTGACGGCGTTGTCGACCGAGGACAGCAGGGCCCGCTGCGCCCGGATCCAGCACACCCTCGCGGGTGGCTTCACCCAGGCGCTGCGCGAGCGCACCCTCGCCGAGCAGGAGGCCATCGCGCGTTCCGCGCTGACCGCCCGCACCGACGCCGAACACGCGCTGCACGCGACCGAGGCACGGTTCCGCGCGGTCTTCAAGGACGCGGCCATCGGCATCGGCATCGCCGACCTGGACGGCAATGTCCTGGAGGTCAACGACACCCTCACCCGGATGTTCGGCGGGCTCGACCACCATGTGCGCAGCCACAAGGTCAACGAGTGGGTCCACCCCGAGGACTCGCCGCACGTGTGGAAGTACTACGACGAGCTGGTGCGCGGCGAACGCGAGCACTACCGGGTCGAGAAGCCGTACTACCGCAACGACGGCACCGTGCTGTGGACCAATCTGACCGTGTCGCTGCTGCGTGACGCCGAGGGCGAGCCGCAGTACCAGCTGGCGCTGATGGAGGACACCACCGAGCGCCGGCTGCTCAATCTGCGGCTGCGGTACGAGGCCACCCACGACGCGCTCACCGGTCTGCCCAACCGGACGCTGTTCTTCGAGCGGCTGGAGAAGGCACTGTCCGCCGAGGACGGCAGCCGCTTCGGCCTCTGCTACCTCGACCTGGACGGCTTCAAGGCGATCAACGACAGCCTCGGCCACGCGTCGGGGGACCGGCTGCTGGTCGAGGTCGCCGACCGGTTGCAGAGCTGTGCGACCGCGCCCGGCGAGATGGTCGCGCGGCTCGGCGGCGACGAGTTCGTGGCCCTGACCACCGGTCCCGGGACCGAGACGGAGGTCGTCGAACTGGCCTGCCGCATCCTCGGCGTGCTCGGCAGCCCGATCCGCCTGGACGGCCGTGAGCTGACCGTACGGGGCTCCATCGGGGTCGTCGAAGGGCCCGCCCGCGAACGCAACGCCGCCGAGGTGCTGCGCAGCGCCGACATCACGATGTACCGGGCCAAGTCCGCGGGCGGCAACCGGTTCGAACTCGCCGACGCCGAGGCCGACGCCCGCGCCATCACCCGGCACGGGCTGACCACCGCACTGCCCGCCGCCCTGGAACGCGGCGAGTTCTTCATCGAGTACCAGCCGCTGGTCCACCTCGGCGACGGCACGGTGCACGGCGCGGAGGCGCTGGTGCGCTGGTGCCACCCGCAGCACGGGGTGCTCGGCCCGGACCGGTTCATCCCGCTCGCCGAGCACACCGGACTGATCGTGCCGCTGGGCCGCTGGGTGCTGGAGGAGTCCGTACGGCAGGCCAACTTCTGGCAGAAGCGGCACACCGACGGCGGCCCGCTGCGGATCAACGTCAACCTCTCACCGACCCAGCTGCACCACCCGCGGCTGGTCGCCGAGACGGTCGACGTGCTGGAGCGCTCGGGGCTCGAACCCGGGGCGCTCTGCCTGGAGGTCACCGAGTCCGCGCTCATCGGCGCCGACGACGACCTGCTCAAACCGCTGCGGCAACTGGCCGAAATGGGGGTCGACATAGCGCTCGACGACTTCGGCACCGGGTACTCGAACCTGGCGAACCTGCGCCGGCTGCCGGTGAGCGTGCTCAAGCTGGACCGTTCCTTCACCATGGGCATGCAGCAGCATCCGGCGGACCCGGTCGATCTCAAGATCGTCGAGGGCATCGTCTCCCTGGCGCACAGCCTGGACCTCGCGGTCACGGTCGAGGGCGTGGAGACCGGCGCCCAGGCCGAGCAGCTGCGCGAGCTGGGCTGCGACACGGCACAGGGCTGGTACTACGCCCGGCCGGGCGCGCCGGACCGGATCCACTCGCTGCTGCTGGCCGACGCGGTGTGAGGCCGGGCGGGCCCCGGCTCCCGTCCCGCTCCCGCCGGACGGGCCTGCTCAGGCCCGTCCGGCGGTGAGCAGCACCTTCTGCAGCTCGCGTGCCGCGCGCGGCGGAGCCACATCGCTGCGGTGCGCGAGCGCGATCGTGCGCCGCAGCCCAGGACGGGCCAGCGGGGTGGTCCGCAGCTCGTGACCGGACCGGACGGCCACCATGCTCGGCACCACCGCGATCCCGAGCCCCGCCCGGACGAAGCCGAGCACGGCGTCCATCTCGCCGCCCTCCACCGTGAACGACGGCTCGAAGCCCTCGGCCCGGCAGGCGGCGACCGTCAGCTCCCGCAGGTCGTACCCGTGCCGGAACATCACCAGCGGTGCGCCCTGGAGATCGGCGATCCGTACGCTCCCGCCCCGGCCGGGTCGCGGGGCCCGCGCCGACGACACCACGACCAGGTCCTCCTGGAGCAGCTCCACGGTCGTGAGCGCGGGGGACGCGGCCGGCAGCGGCAGCACCACCAGCGCGAGATCGAGCGCGCCGCGCGCCAGTTCCCGCACCAGGTCGAGCGAGCCGCCCTCCTCCAGCAGCAGCTGGATCCCCGGATGCCGGTCGTGGAAGGCGCGCAGCACGTCCGGGAGCAGGCCGGTGCAGAGGCTGGGGGTGGCACCGAGCCGGACCCGGCCCCGGCGCAGCTGAGCCAGCTCCTGCACCTCGTGGCGTGCGGTGTCCGCGTCCGCGAGGATCCGGCGGGCCAGCGGCAGCAGGGCCTCGCCCGCGTCGGTGAGCGTGATGTTGCCGCGCGCCCGGCTGAACAGCTCGGCCCCCAGCTCACTCTCCAGCGCCCGGATCTGCTGGGAGAGCGAGGGCTGCGAGACATGCACCTCCTCGGCGGCACGGGTGAAGTGCCGGGTCTCGGCCACGGCCACGAAATACATCAGCTGCTGGAACTGCATACGCCCACCTCGATCGGCCACGATAGTCCAAGCCTATGAACATGAGCCATTCCATGTCTTGGACTGATCAGGTGGATCGGACTTAGCGTCGTGTCCATGGCATTGGCAACCCGGACGGACCGACGGCCGTCCATGACGCGTACGCTCTGGGACTCGTCCCTCGGCAAGAAGACGGTCATGGCCGTGAGCGGCCTGATCATGCTCCTCTACCTGGTCGTCCACATGATCGGCAACCTGAAGATCTTCTTCGGGTCCGGCGAGTTCAACCACTACGCGCACTGGCTGCGGACCATGGGCGAGCCCTTCCTGCACTACGAGTGGGCCCTGTGGATCGTCCGCGTCGTGCTCGTCGCGGCAGTGGTGCTGCACGCCGTCTCCGCGTACCAGCTGAGCCGACGCGACATCCGGGCACGTCCCGCCAAGTACGTGCACAAGAGGCCGCGCGCCAGCTATGCCACCCGGACGATGCGCTGGGGCGGGATCATCCTCGCCCTCTTCATCGTCTGGCACATCCTCGACCTGACGACGGGCACCGTGCACCCCGGCGGATTCCAGTCCGGGCACCCGTACCAGAACGTCATCGACACCTTCTCCACCTGGTACGGCAACACGATCTACATCGTCGCCATGCTCGCCCTCGGACTCCACGTCCAGCACGGCTTCTGGAGCGCTGCCCAGACCCTCGGCGCGGGAAGCGCGACCCGTGACCGCGTCCTCAAGACCGTCGCCAACGCCCTCGCCGCGGTGCTGACGCTGGGCTTCATCTGTGTACCCGTCGCCGTCATGACCGGAGTCGTGAGCTGACATGACCGACTACTCGCACTACGAGACCGGCGCACCCGTCGTCGACACCAAGGCCCCCGAGGGCCCCGTCGCCGAGCGCTGGGACACCCGCCGCTTCCAGGCCAAGCTGGTCAACCCGGCCAACCGCCGCAAGCACACCGTCATCGTCGTCGGCACCGGCCTGGCCGGCGGCTCGGCCGGTGCGACCCTGGCCGAACAGGGCTACCACGTAGTCCAGTTCTGCTTCCAGGACTCGCCCCGCCGTGCCCACTCGGTCGCCGCCCAGGGCGGCATCAACGCCGCGAAGAACTACCGCAACGACGGCGACTCGATCCACCGGCTCTTCTACGACACCGTCAAGGGCGGGGACTTCCGCGCCCGCGAGTCCAACGTCCACCGGCTCGCCCAGATCTCCGTCGAGATCATCGACCAGTGCGTCGCCCAGGGCGTCCCCTTCGCCCGCGAGTACGGCGGTCTTCTCGACAACCGCTCCTTCGGCGGCGTCCAGGTCTCCCGCACCTTCTACGCCCGCGGCCAGACCGGACAGCAGCTCCTGCTCGGCGCCTACCAGGCACTGTCCCGGCAGATCGCCGCGGGCAACGTCGAACTGCACGCCCGCACCGAGATGCTCGACCTGATCGTCGTCGACGGCAAGGCCCGCGGGATCGTCGCCCGCGACCTCGTCACCGGAAAGATCGACACGTACTTCGCCGACGCGGTCGTCCTGGCCAGCGGCGGCTACGGCAACGTCTTCTACCTGTCGACGAACGCCATGAACTCCAACGCCACCGCCGTCTGGCGCGCCCACCGCCGCGGCGCCTACTTCGCCAACCCCTGCTTCACCCAGATCCACCCCACCTGCATCCCGCGCACCGGCGACCACCAGTCCAAGCTGACCCTGATGAGCGAGTCGCTGCGCAACG
Source organism: Streptomyces sp. NPDC047917 (assembly GCF_043204345.1). Classification (NCBI taxonomy): domain Bacteria; kingdom Bacillati; phylum Actinomycetota; class Actinomycetes; order Kitasatosporales; family Streptomycetaceae; genus Streptomyces; species Streptomyces sp. NPDC047917. Next base: position 332,378 of record NZ_JBIDCA010000004.1, on the reverse strand, counting down.
ACGGCCGGATCTGGGTCCCGAAGGCCAGGGGCGACGACCGTCCCGCCAACGAGATCCCCGAGGACGAGCGCGACTACTACCTGGAGCGCATCTACCCCGCCTTCGGCAACCTGGTGCCCAGGGACATCGCCTCCCGTGCCGCGAAGAACGTCTGCGACGAGGGACGCGGCGTCGGCCCCGGCGGCCAGGGCGTCTACCTGGACTTCGCCGAGGCCATCGCGCGGATGGGCCGGGACAAGGTCGAGGAGAAGTACGGCAACCTCTTCGACATGTACGCACGGATCACGGCGGAGAACCCGTACGAGACCCCGATGCGGATCTACCCCGCCGTGCACTACACGATGGGCGGCCTCTGGGTCGACTACGACCTCCAGACCACCGTCCCCGGCCTCTTCGCCATCGGCGAGGCCAACTTCTCCGACCACGGCGCCAACCGGCTCGGCGCGTCCGCGCTGATGCAGGGCCTCGCCGACGGCTACTTCGTCCTCCCGTCGACGATCAACGACTACCTGGCCCGCAATCCGCACCACGAGCCGGTCGACGCCTCGCATCCCGCCGTGGAGGAGACCGTCGCCGACACCGAGGACCGGCTGAACCTGCTGCTCGCGGTCGACGGCGACCGCACCCCCGACTCCTTCCACCGCGAGATCGGTGAACTCATGTGGGAGTACTGCGGCATGGCCCGCACCGAGGAAGGACTGCGCACGGCGCTCGAACGCATCCCGCAGATCCGCGAGGAGTTCTGGCGACGCATCAAGGTCCCCGGCACCGGCGACGAGTTCAACCAGTCGCTGGAGAAGGCCAACCGCATCGTCGACTATCTGGAGCTCGCCGAGCTCATGTGCCTCGACGCACTGCACCGCGCCGAGTCCTGCGGCGGCCACTTCCGCGAGGAGTCGCAGACCCCGGACGGCGAAGCCGCCCGCCGGGACGAGGAGTTCTCCTACGCCGCAGCCTGGGAGTTCGCCGACACCGGCCGGCCCCCCGTCCTGCACAAGGAAGACCTCGTCTTCGAGTACGTCCACCCCACTCAGCGGAGCTACGCATGAAGCTCACCCTGCGCGTCTGGCGGCAGAAGAACGCCGACGCACCCGGCACCATGTCCACCTACCAGGTGGACGGCATCTCGCAGGACATGTCGTTCCTGGAGATGCTCGACACCCTCAACGAGGAGCTCATCCTCGCCGGCGACGACCCCGTCGCCTTCGACCACGACTGCCGTGAGGGCATCTGCGGCGCGTGCAGCCTCGTCATCAACGGCGATGCCCACGGCCCCGAACGCACCACCACCTGCCAGCTCCACATGCGGTCCTTCGAGGACGGCGACACGATCGACATCGAACCGTGGCGCGCCTCCGCCTTCCCGGTCGTCAAGGACCTGGTCGTGGACCGCTCGGCCTTCGACCGGATCATCCAGGCGGGCGGTTACATCTCCGCCCCTACCGGCACCGCCCCCGAGGCACACGCCACCCCGGTGCCCAAGCCCGACGCCGACTTCGCCTTCGAGCACGCCGAGTGCATCGGCTGCGGCGCCTGCGTGGCGGCCTGCCCCAACGGCTCGGCGATGCTCTTCACCTCGGCGAAGGTCAACCACCTCAACGTGCTGCCGCAGGGCGCCCCGGAGCGCGAGACCCGGGTGCTCGACATGGTCGGCCAGATGGACAGCGAGGGCTTCGGCGGCTGCACGCTCACCGGCGAGTGCGCCACCGCCTGCCCCAAGGGCATCCCGCTGCCGTCGATCTCGGCCATGAACAAGGAGTGGCTGCGCGCCACCCGCAAGGTGCGCCGGTAGAGCCGCCGGTCCGAGGCGGGGGCCGGGGCGGCCCCGGCATCGGGGCCGCCCCGCGACTACCCGGCCGGAGTGCCCGCCGCGGCAGCGTCCTGGAGCGGTTGACCGAGCCGTTCCAGGAGCCCGGCGGCCTCGGCACGGTACCGGGCGACCGCCGCCGTCTTGATCTCCTCGTACCCCCGCACCATGTCGGGCAGTTCGGCGAGTTCGACGGTCAGGGCGTGGTTCTCCGGGCCCAGCGCCAGGCACGCCCGGGCGATCATGTCCTCGTACTCGACGACCAGCGCCCGTTCGACCCGGCGCATCCGGGCGGCACCGAACGGGTCCAGCCACGTACCCCTGACGTGGCGCATCGCCGCGAGCACGCGGAAGACGGGCCTGAACCACGGGCCGAGCACGATCTTCCGGTCCATCCCGAGCGCGCGGAGCACGGGCGGGTGAAGGCGGTAGAAAATCCGGGCGCCCTCCCCGAACCTCGCCCGTACGTCACCGCCTGCCCGAGCTGATCTCGTTCCTCTCGCGATACCGGACCCTTGAGCCGGGCGATGTGATCTGCACCGGATCACCGCGCGGTGCGGGTGTCTTCTCCGACCGCTTCCTGCGGCCCGGCGACCTCGTCGAGGTCGAGGTGGAAGGCATCGGATCGCTGCGCGGCGGCGTGGTGGCGGCCTGACCGCCGAGCCGCCCGGGAGTGCCCCGGCGCGGTGCTGTTCCCGGCTCCGGAGGCCGCCCGCCTCCGGAGCCGGGAAGTCCCGGACGGCTCGCGGGGTCAGGAAGTCACGGAGAGGTCGTCCGCGTACACCGTGCCCTGTCCGTACCAGCCGTGCAGATAGACGGTCACCTTGCCGGTGGAGCCGGTGGTGAAGGCGACCGACTGCTTGGCGTAACCGCTCGACGAGCCCCAGGCGCTGGCCGTCGCGTCGCCCCGCACACCGAGGTAGCCGTAACTGCCCTGCACCCAACCGCTCAGGGTGTACTCGGTGCCGGGCGACAGGGTGAGCGTCTGCGCGCACTCGCCGGTCTGCGACGCGGTGGCCGCCGCGGCGAGTGCGTGCGTACCGCCGTGCACCGGGGTGGAGACGACCGCGCCACCGGACTCGCACGTCCAGGGGCCGAGCGAACCCGACTCGAAGTCACCGTTGACCAGGGCCCCGGTGCCGCCGCCCGGGCCCGACACCGTGAGGGTGAAGGCCGCCGCGTGGCTGAGCGTGCCCGCCGTGCCGGTCACCTCGATCCGGTACGTGCCGGGGGCCGCGGACGCCGAGGCGGCGACCGTCAGCTTCGACGCCCCGCCCGCGGTGACCGTGGTCGGGCTGAGCGTCGCCGTCACACCGGCGGGCGCCCCGCTCGCCGTCAGCGCGACGGTCTTCGCGTTGCCGGAGGTGACCGCCGTGTTCACCGTCGCCGTCGTGGTGCCGCCGGGAGCGACCGTCGCCGAGGCGGGGGCCACGGCCACCGAGTAGTCGTCCGTCACCGGACCGGTGCCGCCGCCCGTGAACGGGGCGAAGGTGTGGGTGAAGTACCAGGTGTCCTGGGCGATGCCGGAGCAGGTGTCGCTGCCCCCGGTGCCGGGGCAGCCGCCGTTGTCGCGCTGGAGCGCCCAGAACGACAGGGTGCTGACGCCCTTGGCGACGGCCCAGTTGTAGACCGAGGTGGCGTCGGCCGTGGTGAACGTCTCGGCCGGGCCGTAGTCGTCGATGCCCGGCATCTCGATGATGCCGGTCATGCCCCACAGCTGGGCGTCGGTCTTCGACGGGTACAGATCGGCCAGCTGGCCCTTGAGCCCGGTGATCGCCGTCTGGGTGTCCTGCGCCATGTTGTGCGAGGCGCCGTCGTAGTAGTCGAAGGTCATGAGGTTCACGACATCGACCTTGGCGCCGTTGGACACCGCGTTCTCCAGCACCGCGAGACCGCTGTCGGCCAGACCGCTCGTGGTGGTGGGCAGGGTGTACGAGATCTGCACCGAGCGCCCGTTGGCGGCGGCCCAGTCCTGCACCTTCTTGATCGCCTTGTTGCGACGGTCGATCCCGGCGCTGTTCTCCAGCGAGTTGTCCTCGATGTCCATGTCGAGGCGGGACACGTCGTAGGTCGTGATGACCTTCTCGTAGGCCGCCGCGATGGAGTCGACACTCGTACAGCTGTCGGCGATCTCGGTGCCGCCGTTGTCGGCCGTGTAGCCGCCGAACGACGGGATCACATCGCCGCCGCGGGACCGGATGGTGGTGAAGTCGGCGCCGAACTCGGACTGGGCGATGGGCGTGCCCGAATCCCCGTTCCAGTAGGGGGTGCAGGAACCGCGGGCCTCCGTCTGGATGAAGGCCATGGTCAGGTACTTGGCGCCGGACGCCTGCGAGAGCGCGGCCGGGCTGTCGCCGTTCCACGCCTCGAAGTACGGGGCGAAGACGTGTGCGGGCAGGGGGGTGGCGGCGGTCGCGGCGGCCTGCGCGCCGGCGCCCGATCCGAGGATCAGGCCTGCGGACGCGACGACGGTGGCCAAGGCGCTCAGGACGGCGCCGACTCTTCTTGGACGTCTCATGGGGCAGCTCCCAGCGGGGTGAGACAACGGGCGGATCGCACGGCTCGGCCGCGCCCGTCGCCGGACGCGGCCCGTTCCTGTGATTCCCGGCCGGGGTCACGTGCCGCACGGCGAGGAGCGGCCGTGAGGCATGCCCATAATTGGTCTGGACCAGATGGCTGTCAATGTTCTTTGCCGTTTCATTCCCCTTTGCTTGCCTGGACCGGCAACTCGCGTGGCGAATGGGGGAGTTGACGACGGCCCGGCGATCAGTCGCGACGGAGCGCGGCCCGGAGGTACGGAGCCGTACGGCTCTGCGGAACCCGGGACACCTCATCGGGCGTTCCCGCCGCCACGATCCGGCCGCCCCGGCCGCCGCCACCGGGGCCGAGGTCGATCACCCAGTCGGCGTCCGCGACCACCGCCATGTCGTGCTCCACGACCACCACCGTGTCGCCCGCGTCGACGAGGCCGTGCAACTGCCGCATCAGCACCTCGACATCGGCGGGATGCAGCCCCGTCGTGGGCTCGTCCAGCAGGTACAGGGTGTGGCCCCGGCGGGTGCGCTGGAGTTCGGTGGCGAGCTTGATCCGCTGGGCCTCACCGCCGGACAGCTCCGTCGCGGGCTGGCCGAGCCGCAGATAGCCGAGCCCGACATCGAGCAGGGTCCGCAGACTGCGCTCGGCGGCCGGCGTACCCGCGAAGAACCCGGCCGCCGACTCCACCGTCAGATCCAGCACCTGCGCGATGTCCAGACCCCGCAGCGTGACCTCCAGGGTCTGCGGGTTGTACCGCGCGCCGTGACAGTCCGGACAGGGCGTGTACGTACTGGGCAGGAAGAGCAGCTCCACGGAGACGAACCCCTCGCCCTGGCAGGTCTCGCACCGCCCGCCCGCCACGTTGAAGGAGAACCGTCCGGCCCGGTAGCCGCGCTCCCGGGCGGTCTCCGTACCGGCGAACAGCTTGCGCACGACGTCGAAGAGCCCGGTGTACGTGGCCAGATTGGACCGGGGGGTACGGCCGATCGGCCGCTGGTCGACCTGGACGAGACGGTCCACCGCCTCCAGCCCCTGCGCCGAGTCGCACCAGGGCGCCGGGCGCTCCGCGGCCGGGTCCGGGTCTTTTCCGGTGCCGCCCTGGCGGTCGGCGAGCGCACCGGCCAGCACCTGACCGACCAGCGTCGACTTCCCCGACCCGGAGACCCCGGTGACGGCCGTGAAGACACCGAGCGGGAACGCGGCGTCCACTCCCCGCACGTTGTGCCGGTCCACCCCGTTCAGCCGCAGCCACCCCGACGGCGCACGCACCTCGCGTACCGGCACGGGCTCCTCGTCGAAGAGGAAGCGCCGGGTCGCCGACTCCGTCACCTCCGCGAGCCCGGCCGGAGGACCGCTGTGCAGCACCCGGCCCCCGTGCTCACCGGCCAGCGGTCCCACATCGACCAGCCAGTCGGCCCGGCGCACCACATCCATCTGGTGCTCCACGACGAAGACCGAGTTCCCGGCCTCCTTCAGCCGTCCCAGCACCCCGAGCAACGACTCGGTGTCCGCCGGATGGAGACCGGCCGACGGCTCGTCCAGCACATAGACGACCCCGAAGAGACCGGAGCGCAACTGCGTGGCCAGACGGAGCCGTTGCAGCTCGCCGGAGGAGAGCGTCGGAGCGGTCCGGTCGAGGCTGAGGTAGCCCAGGCCGAGTTCGGTGACCGTCTCGATCCGGGCGAGCAGATCCGCCGTCAGTACCCGCGCCGTGTCGCTGCCGCCCGCCGTGCGCAGCAGCTCGGACAGAGAGGTCAGCGGGAGTGCGGCCAGCTCCGCGATCGTACGGCCGGCGAAGGTCACGGCCATCGCCCGGGGGCGCAGCCGGCTGCCGCCGCAGGCCGGACACGGGGCACTGGTCAGGAACCGCTCGGCCTTCGCCCGCAGGGTGCGGCTCTTGGAGTCCGCGAAGGTGTGCATCACATAGCGGCGGGCGCTCATGTACGTGCCCTGGTAGGGGCGCTGGATGCGCCCCGCCTCCCGCACCGGATGGACCGTCACCACCGGCTGCTCGTCGGTGAACAGGATCCACTCCCGCTCCTCGGCACCCAGCTCGCCCCACGGCCGGTCGATGTCGTGACCCAGCGCGTCCAGCACATCGCGCAGGTTCTTGCCCTGCCACGCGCCCGGCCAGGCGGCGATCGCGCCGTCCCGGATGGACAGCGAGGGATCGGGGACCAGCAACTGCTCGGTGGTGCGGTGGACGAGACCGAGCCCGTGGCACCGAGGGCACGCCCCGGCGGCGGTGTTCGGCGAGAAGGCGTCGGAGTCGAGCCGCTCCGCACCGGCCGGGTAGTCACCGGCCCGCGAGAAGAGCATGCGCAGGAAGTTGGAGAGCGTGGTGACCGTACCGACGGACGAACGGGCCCCGGGCGCCGAGCGGCGCTGCTCCAGCGAGACGGCGGGCGGCAGTCCGGTGACCTCACCGACCGCGGGCGCGCCGACCTGATGGATCAGCCGGCGGGCGTACGGGGCGACCGACTCGAAGTAGCGGCGCTGGGCCTCGGCGTAGATCGTCCCGAACGCGAGCGAGGACTTCCCGGAGCCGGAGACCCCGGTGAAGACCGTGAGGGTGTCGCGCGGGATGTCGACCGAGACGTCCTGGAGATTGTGCTCGCGGGCGCCGCGCACCCGGACGTACGGGTCGTGGGGGGTGGACATGTGCGCGGGGACTCCGTACGGATCGGGGCAGAGCCGGGGCAGGGCCGACGGGCCGGGGACAAACACTCCGATTCTAGGCATCGGAGGCCGTCCCGTGACTCCGGCGACCCGGCCGGACCTGCCCCGCCGACCGGCGGCGGACTCCCCGGACCTACCGGGAGGGACGCAGCGCGCGCTTGATCGGCCTGCCCACGACGCTGCGGGCCCGCTGGTACGTGGACCGCTGGGCGGGCAGCGAGGCGTTCTTCAGGAGCTTCCGCTTGAGCTGGGCGTTCTCGGCGGTGAGTTCCGTCAGCTGGCTCTGGAGCCAGTTCAGCCGGGGTGCCATGGTGGCGGGGTCGGAGCCGACCCAGGGGCGGACGCCCGGCGGGAAGGTCAGCCCGCTCATCTGCTTGTCGAAGGCCGCGCCGCCGTCGCCGTGGGTGAAGGTGTTCTCCAGGCCGTTCTTGTCGAGGAAGTTCACGAAACGGTCGAACCGCTCCTGATGACCGCGCATCAGCGGCCCGAAGTCGGCGGTGGCGTGGAGGTCGGCGGGGTCGAGGTCGGCCGGGACCTTGGAGAGCATCCGGTGCGGGATGTCGAAGTAGCGGCACAGCTCCAGCGTCCGGGAGTCGCCGCAGAGCACCGTGGCCGGCGTTCCGGCCAGCAGCGCCGCGATGTTGCCGTGGATCCGGGAGCCGAAGGAGAAATCGAAGCCCCGCAGGTCGTCCATCCAGGTGACCGGGTCGATGTAGACCCGCACCTTGCCCTCCCCGTACATGGGGTGGTCGGGGTGGGTGGGGATGCCGGTCACCGCGGCGTTCTGGTGGGACAGGTCGCGCCAGTGCAGCTGGCGGGCGTCGGAGAGGTTCTGGCCGATGAACCGCAGGTGCGGGTAGCGCGCGTGGGTGCGGTCGATGATCTGCCCGAGCTTGTGCTTGCGCACCGCGTCGTGCGATCCGTTGACGGCGATGCGGGACTCGGGCCCGAGCGCCCGGCCGTCCTCCCGGACGACGAGCCTGCTGCCGCCCAGGAACATCGAGGGACAGCCGATGACGTCCACGTCGCGGAATCCCATGTCCCGCAGATACCGCTCGGTGAACTCCCCGCGCACACCGATGGAGGCGCTGTGGTCGAGCACGGCGGAGACGAAGGCGTAGACCGTCGGCTGCATCGGCTTCAGCCGGTCCGCGGAGTAGTTGACGCCGGTCTGGGCGCCGACGCCCGGGACCACCACCGGTATCTTCAGCTTCGAGATGAGCTGGGTCAGCCGTTCCAGCTGCCGTTCGAAGGAGGGCCGGAAGGCGTTGGCGAGCGGAATGACGAAGACGTCGTACTCGCTGTTGATCCGGTCGGCGTCGGCGACCCGCGTGGTGATGCCGTTCGACACCACCTTGGCGCGCGGCGTCTCAAGGATCTTGTGAGTGGCATCGCTGAAGATCAGGTTGCCCGAGTTGGTGGCGAACACGTCCTCATGGAGAGCGCGCTCGACAGGGACGACGTCGTAGGGGCTCTTCCCTGAACGCAGGAGTATTCGCTTCACATCGTTAACGTTGGATGCCACAAACCTGAATATAGCTTTACAAACGCTTGTCGATCCATGCGGATCCTGTACAACCTTTTGCGATCCGCCCGGAACGTGACGGGTGGATCGCCCATCCGCGCGCGAGCGGGCGTGCGCGCGGTGAAAGTGGTGACGGGTGCCGGTACGGCGCCCACGGCCTTCCCCGCGCGGCCCTCTTGAGCCCCCGGCGGCCCCGCCCGTACGCTGCCTCGTGCGCGTCGGCGCGCCTACCGGGGAGGTGGAAGCGCCATCATGGCCGACTCACTGTCCGACGACGAAATCCTCGAAGCGGTGGCCCGGCACATCGGCCGTCCGGGGCAGGGGCCGCGGTTGCGGCAGGACGGCGCCGGCATCTCCCGGCTTCCGATGCTGGATCTGCGCATCGTCCGTTCCGTCGAGACCCGCAGCACACGACCGGAGTCCAGGCCCGGCAAGTACGACATATCGGAACGGGCGACGTACGAAGGCGAACTCCGCGACCATCCGGTCGATCCGCCGAAGGACCCGGCCCGGTCGCGGAAGGTGGAGCTGGTGCTCCACGGTTCGGTACGGACGGAGGCCTGTGGCTGCGACGAGGGCCGGCAGCCGTGCTCGCGTTGCCGGGCCAGCGGGAAACTGAGCTGCGAGACCGGCCCGTTGTGTCCGGCGTGCAAGGGTGTCGAACCGTGCACCTGGTGCGACGGCACGGGCCGGCGCCGCAAGGACGATGCGCCGGCCGGTTCGCCGCGGGAACGGAACGCGGCCGGACGGACCACCTGTCTGAAGTGCCGCAAGCCGCGCACCGCCTGCCCGCAATGCCAGGGGCGGGGCACCGAGAAGTGCCCGAAGTGTGACGACACCGGCTTCCGGGACTGTCCGGTCTGCGAGGGGAAGCGTTCCACGGAGCACACCCCTTGCGAGGGCACCGGACTGGTCACCCGGTGGACGGGCGGATCGGTCGGACAGGCGCCGCGGCGGAGCGCGTTGAGACTGCCGGACCCGGCGCCGCCACTGCGGGTCCGCCAGCAGACCGGGCGCACCGGAGCGTGGCGGCGGGCCACACTGACCTCGGCCGACGAGCCGATACCCGAGGCGCTGGACCCCGCCCATGTGGAGGCCGTCGAGGCGGCGCTCGCGCCCCGGCCGGACGAGGTGGCCAGACGCGCCGAGATCGAGTGGCTGCAACTGGTGGCGGTCACGATCCCGGACGACCCCGACCACGTCTTCCACGTCTTCCCCGGGCCGGGCGGCGCCGAGGTGCTCCCGGTCTGGTCGAGGCGCAGGTCCCTGCGGGTCGCCGCGGTGGTGGCCGGGATCGTGGTCGTGCTGCTCCTGGTGGCCGCGCTGGTCTGATTTGCTGGCGGCATGAGAGGCGACCACCGGCCCCTGGCCGTATTCGACTTGGACGGCACGCTCGCGGACAGCGGCCACCGGCAGCACTACCTGGAGGGCCGCCGGCGCGACTGGAACGGCTTCTTCTCCGCGGCCGTCGACGACCCGCCGCTGCCCGAAGGCGTACGACTGGCGCTCGACAGCGCCGAGAGCTGTGAGGTCAGGTATCTCACCGGGCGGCCCGAGCGGTGCCGCCGGGACACCGTCGCCTGGCTGGCCGCGCACGGACTGCCCGAGGGACAGGTGTACATGCGCCGCGACGACGACCGCAGGCCGGCCCGGCAGACCAAGCTGCAGATCCTGAAGCGGCTGGGCCGGGACCGTGAGATCCGGATGCTGATCGACGACGACGAACTCGTCTGCGACGCGGCGGAGCAGGCCGGATTCACCGTGGTGCGGGCCCGCTGGGCGGAGGCCTCGGCCACGCTCAGGGACGCGCAGGAGCGCGAGGGCCGTACCTGAACCCGGCGGGTGCGACCGGCCGGACACGGCCTCGTCCGTGCCGGCCCTCCTGCCGGTGCCGCAACCGGCGCCGGTCGGCGGGATCAGCTCGTCTCGTCGAGCCGGAAGCCCACTTTCAGGCCGACCTGGTAGTGCTCCACCCGGCCGTCCTTGATCTCTCCGCGCACCTGCGTGATCTCGAACCAGTCGAGATTGTGCAACGTTTCCGAAGCTCTCGCGACGCCTCTGCGGATGGCATCGTCGACGCCCTCGTGCGAGGTTCCGACGATTTCGGTGACCCGATAGGTGTGATTTGACATCTTATGTCTCCTCTCGTCCCTACCACGGTGCCCCACCCGGACCGAGTCCGCGAGGGGTCGATGTGCAGAATGTGCCGTGAACGGGCCTTGACCAAATCAATGGTCCATACCAAAATCCAGCCACGCCCGTGCGAGCGCCGCCCGCAGTCCCCCACACCGGGTCCTGAATTAAGTCGTGCCGTTTCGCAGAAGGTGAACCTGGTGAAGAACCGCATACTCGTCGGAGCCGTCGCGCTCGTTTCCACCTTTGCACTGGGCGGTTGCGGCCTGGGCTCCGGCTCGGAGGCGTCCGGAAGCAAGAAGGTCACGATCTGGCTGATGAAGGACAGTGTCTCCGCCGATTTCCTGAAGCGGTTCACAAAGGCGTACAAGGACGAGCACCCGTCCATCGAGCTGGACTTCAGGTTCCAGAGCTGGAGCGGAATCGGTCCCAAGGTCATCGGCGCCCTCAAGGGCAAGGACACCCCGGACGTCATCGAGGTCGGAAACACCCAGGTGGCCCAGTACGCGGAGAGCGGCGGCCTGCGCGATCTGACCCTGGAGTCCGTACGTGACCTCGGCAGCGAGGACTGGCTGCCGGGCCTCGCCGAGCCGGGCAGCATCGACGGCATGCAGTACGGCATTCCCTGGTACGCGGCCAACCGAGTGGTCATCTACAACAAGGATCTCTTCGAGCAGGCGGGCATACAGAACCCGCCGGAGACCCGCGACGAGTGGATCGCGGACAGCCGGTCGCTGAACAGCAACGGAAATCAGGGGATCTACCTCGCGGGCCAGAACTGGTATGTCCTCGCCGGATTCATCTGGGACGAGGGCGGCGAACTCGCCGATGAGAAGAGCGGCCAGTGGGCAGGCGCCCTGGACAGCCCCGCCGCGCTGCGCGGCATGAGCTTCTACAAAGAACTCCAGGCGCTCGGTGACGGCCCCAAGGACGCCGACGAGGAAAAGCCCCCGCAGGCCGATGTGTTCGCCGAGGGGAATGTCGCACAGATCATTTCGGTACCCGGAACCGTCGCGCAGATCGAGAAGAAGAATCCCGAACTCAAGGGAAAACTCGGCTACTTCCCGATTCCCGGCAAGACCGCGAAGGCGCCCGGCTCCGTCTTCACCGGCGGATCCGACCTGATCGTCCCGGACAAGGCGGACCAGCGCGCCGAGGGCATCGAAGTGATCAAGGCGCTGGCGGGCCGGAAGTGGCAGGAGGAGCTCGCCAGAACGATGAGCTATGTGCCCAACAAGCCCGCACTCGCCCGTGTCATCGTGGGACAGGAGGGCACCGCGGCGATGGCCCGTGGCGCCACCCAGGGCCGTGCGACCCCCAACTCGCCGCAGTGGGCCGACGTCGAGGCCGACAACCCGATCAAGCCCTACATGACGGCGGTGCTGGAGGGCGGCGACCCGCAGCAGGAGGCGAAGTCCGCCTCGGCGAAGATCACCTCCAAGCTCGCCGGGGGCTGACCCGCGCGCCCCGCCGGACCGCGCCCGGCTGCTGTGGTCCTGCGCCGACCGCACCCGGCTGTTGTGGTCCGGCGCGCCGGCCGTTCCCGGTGCAGTGGTCGGGTGCCGGTCACTGCCGGGTGTTGTGGTCCGCCGGCGGCGGCGCAGCGGTCCGTCGTCGGCCACCCCCGGGATTCAGCCTTCGCACATTTCGGCTCTCCCGAGCGGTCATGTCGAATCCAGCCGGTCACGGAAGAAGTAAGGGGCCGGGCCGTCGTACCCAGTGCGACGGCCCGGCGGCCGCCCTTGCCGATCCGTCCCCGGAGACCGTCATGAACGCGCTGCCCGTCACATCCCTCCCCACCGCTCCCGTCGTTCCCGCGCAGCCCGTCCCTCCCACCCCCACCACCTCCGCCCCGCCGCGCTACCGGGTGTCGCTCGCCACCGACCAGGACGAGGTCCGAGCCGCCCAGCGGCTGCGCCATCTGGTCTTCGCCGGTGAGCTGGGTGCCAGGCTGGAGGGGCCCGAACCCGGCCTGGACAGCGACGCGTTCGACGCGTACTGCGACCATCTGCTGGTCCGGGAGCAGACCACCGGCGACATCGTCGCCACCTACCGCGTGCTGCCGCCCGACCGGGCGCGGATCGCCGGGCGTCTCTACGCGGAGAGCGAGTTCGACCTCGGCCGGCTCGACCCGATCCGCGACGACCTGGTCGAGGTCGGACGGTCCTGCGTCCACCCGGCCCACCGCGACGGCGCCGTCATCGCGCTGATCTGGGCCGGACTCGCCCGCTACATGGAACGCACCGGCCACAACTGGCTGGCCGGCTGCTGCTCCATCCCGCTGGCCGACGGCGGCGCCGCCGCGGCCGGCGCCTGGGAGACCGTACGGACGAAGTACCTGGCCCCCGAGGACCACTGGGTCACCCCGCACCGTCTCTGGCAGCCCACCCCGGCCGACCAGGCCGCCCCGCCCACCGGTCTCGCCACGCTCCCCCCGCTGCTCCGCGGCTATCTGCGCCTCGGCGCCCGGGTGTGCGGAGCACCCGCCCACGACCCCGACTTCAACGTCGCCGACCTGTACGTACTGTTGTCGCTGCGCCGCACCGACCCGCGCTACCTGCGCCACTTCCTCGCCCTCGCCCCGCTGCGATGAACCCCTGGCTGCCCACCGCCCCCTGCACTCCGGACACCTGCGCCGGTCACGACGGCCGGGTACGGGGCCGCCCGGCCGCCGCCGCCCTGCTGCTCGCCGGATGCCTGTGGATCGCGGCCGGGGCGCTGGGCGCACCGTTCGTGGCGGTGCTCGGCACGGCACGGCGGGAACGGCTGATCCGGCGCTGGGCGTACGGCGTCGTGCGCGCCTTCGGGGTGCGGGTGCGGATCGTCGGCACACCGGCCGGACCCGGCACGGCATCCGGGGCGGCGGGCACGCTCGTCGTCGCGAACCACATCTCCTGGCTGGACATCCCGCTGGTCGCGGCCGTGTTCCCCGGCCGGATGCTCGCCAAGAGCGAGATACGTGGCTGGCCGCTGCTCGGCCCGCTCGCCGCCCGGGGCGGCACGCTCTTCGTCGAACGCGACCGACTGCGCGCACTGCCCACGACCGTGCGTACCATCGGCTCGGCGCTGCAGGGCGGTTCACGCGTGGTCGTCTTCCCGGAGGGCACCACCTGGTGCGGGCGCGGCTCCGGCGGCCGCTTCGCACCGGCCGCCTTCCAGGCCGCGATCGACGCGGGCGCCACCGTCCGGCCGGTACGCATCGGCTACCGCGTCGAGCCGCCCCGGACCACCGGAACGACCGGCCGGACCGGGCCCGTCGGCGGCTGCCGCCGGACCGGTCACGAGAACACCGCCCCGGCCGGAGCGGCCGCGTTCGTCGGGGAAGATCCGCTCATCGCCTCACTGTGGCGGGTGGTGACGGCGGCGGGTCTGACCGCCGAGATCCGCGTACTTCCGCAGATCCCGGCGGCCGGCCGGCCGGACCGCCGCGACCTGGCCCGCCGGGCTCAGACCGCCATCGCCAACGAGAGCGCGAACCGGCCGCCGGAATCCGTCCACCACTGATCGAGCCGGAGCCCGGCCGCTTCCAGTTCCGCCCGGACCCCCTCCTTGCGGAACTTCGCCGAGACCTCCGTACGCAGTTCCTCGCCGGCCTCGAAGGGCACCACCAGATCCAGCTCCGGGATCTTCACGGTGTGTGCCCGGCGGGCCCGCAGCCGCATCTCGATCCACTCGTGCTCCGGATCCCAGAGCGCCACATGGTCGAAGCCGGCGGGGTCGAAGTCGGCCCCCAGCTCCCGGTTCACGACCCGCAGCACGTTCCTGTTGAACTCCGCGGTCACCCCCGCCGCATCGTCGTACGCGGCGACCAGCACCTTCTCCTCCTTCACCAGATCGGTGCCGAGCAGCAGCGCGTCGCCGGGGGCCAGCAGCGACCGTACCGACTTGAGGAACACCGCACGCTCGGCGGGCAGCAGATTGCCGAGCGTGCCGCCCAGGAACGCGATCAGCCTGGGTCCCGGCGTGCCCGGCAGCGCCAGACCACCCGTGAAATCGGCGATCAGGGCGTGCACGGACAGCTCGGGCCGTTGTGCGAGCAGGGCCTCGGCGGCCCCGCGCAGCGCGCTCTCGCTCACATCGACCGGTACGTAGCTGTGCAGCGCGTCCAGCGCGTCCAGCAGGTGCCCGGTCTTCTCCGACGAGCCGGAGCCCAGCTCGATCAGGGTCCGTGCCCCGGAGGCCCGGGCGATCTCGTCGGCGCGGTCGATCAGGATCTCCCGCTCGGCACGGGTCGGGTAGTACTCGGGCAGCCGGGTGATCTCCTCGAACAGCTCACTGCCGTGGGCGTCGTAGAACCACTTGGGCGGCAGTGTCTTCGGGTGCCGGGTCAGACCGTGCAGCACGTCGGCGCGCAGCGCCGCGTCCGTCGCGTCCACCGGCAGGGTGCGGGTCAGCAGAAAGGGACTCACGCAGTGGGCTCCTTGAGCGGGGTCAGCAGAACGTCGGTACGGGTCGCCGTCAGCAAGCTGCGGTCGGGGACCGGGCGCCAGCGCGGATCGTCGTCGAAGGGCTCCGAGGCCACCACCGTGCGCAGACCGGGCTCCGCGAGGTACGACAGGGTGTCGCCCCAGGCCGTCGCCACGATCGTCGCGCCGTCGGTGAGCAGCAGATTCAGCCGGGACCCCGGCGCCGCGGCCGCCACCTCCGCCACGGTGTCGGCGACGGCCTGCGGCAGTGGGTCGCCCACGGCCAGACGGTGCCGCACGAGAGCCCAGACGAGGGCCGAATCGCAGCGGGCGGTCAGGGCGAGCAGTTCGGCCGGTGGCAGGCCCGCGGCGAGCGGGGCCAAGGAGTGCGGCCAGCCCTTGACCGCACCGTTGTGGCTGAACAGCAGCGGCCCGGCGGCGAACGGCGCGGCCGCCGCCTCGCCGTCGGCGTCCGCATGGGTGGCATCACGGACAGCGGCGAGCAGCGCCGTGCTGCGCACCACCCTGGTCAGGTCGGCGAAGGTCTGGTCGCCCCAGACCGGCCCCGGGCGCCGGTAGCGTCCGGGCACCGGATCGCCCTCCGCATACCAGCCGACACCGAAACCGTCGGCATTGACGGTCCCGTGCCGCTGCTCCCGCGGCTGCCAGGACTGGCGTACCAGTGAGTGGGACGGCCGGGTCAGCAGTTCGCCCAGCGGCACCGGCGGCCCCAGGTAGGCGATATGACGGCACATCACATATCCCTGGCGGTGCGGAAGCCGGAGAAGATCTGCCGTCGCACCGGGAGGTCCCAGTTGCGGAACGTCCCCCGGCACGCCACCGGGTCCACGGCGAACGAACCGCCGCGCAGTACCTTGTGGTCCGGCCCGAAGAACACCTCGGAGTACTCGCGGTACGGGAACGGCGAGAAGCCGGGATGGGGGAGGAAGTCGCTCGACGTCCACTCCCACACATCACCGATCAACTGCCGGGCGCCGCAAGGGGACTGTCCCTGCGGGTACGCGCCGGCCGGCGCGGGCCGCAGATGGCGCTGCCCCAGGTTCGCCAGCTCCGGGGACGGGTCCTCGTCGCCCCAGGGGTAGCGCCGCGAACGCCCCGACGCCGGGTCGTGGCGCGCCGCCTTCTCCCACTCCGCTTCCGAGGGCAGCCGTCGCCCGGCCCAACGGGCGTACGCATCGGCCTCGTACCAGCTGACGTGGAGCACCGGCTCGTTCGCGGGCACCTCCTCGGTGACCCCGAAGCGGCGGCGCAGCCACCGGCCGGCGTCCCGGTGCCAGAACAGGGGAGCGGCCAGCTCGTGCTCACGGACCATCTCCCACCCCCCGGGCTGCCACCAGCGCCGCTCGGTGTAGCCGCCGTCCTCGATGAACGCCTGGTACGCGCCGCAGGTGACCGGGGTCGTGTCGATGAAGAAGCCCGGTACGTCGCGCACATGCGCCGGGCGTTCGTTGTCCAGGGCCCACGGCTCGGTGGACGTCCCCATGGTGAACGGGCCGCCCGGGACGAGGACTTCGGCCGGCAGGCCGGCGGCGTCGGTGGCGGCGTGCGGCACGGGCGCGGTCAGCACGGCCGTACCCGAGCGCAGCTGATGGGTGATCAGCATCGTTTCGTCGTGCTGCTGTTCGTGCTGGGCGACCATGCCGAAGGCGAACCCCGACCGCACCAGCGGACCGTCGCCGTCCAGTACGGCACCGTCGAGGACGTCCAGGGCCCGGCCGCGTACCTCCGCGGCATACATACGTGCCTCGGCGGGGGCCAGCAGCGGCAGCGAGGGGCGGGTCGCCCGGGGATGCTCGAAGGCGTCGTACAGCCCGTCGATCTCCGGGCGCATCGCCTCCCGCCCGGCCACCGCGCGCAGCAGCCACAGCTCCTCCTGGTTGCCGATGTGCGCGAGGTCCCAGACCAGCGGGGACATCAACGGCGAGTGCTGGGCGGTCAGTTCGTGGTCGTCCACGCTGTCGGTGAGCAGCGCGGTGCGTTCCCGGGCGGTGAGCAGTGCGGCGAGGGCGCGCTGCCGCAATGCCTCGGGGTCCGCCCCTTCGGGTGCGGAGCCGGTGGGTGTGGCGGAATCGGTCATGAGCGGGACCCCTCCCAGGGGCGGCCCGGACCACCGGACAGGCCCGGCGCGAGCAGTTCGGGAAGTTCGTCGGCCGGACATCGGCCCCGGGCCACGAAACGGTCGTTGAAGCAGGCCACGGCGTCCTGCACGGCGGTGGTGGCCCCCAACCGGGGCAGCGCCTCCAGCGCGGCGCCGAAGCAGGCCACCGCCGCCGCCCGCAGTTCGGGATCGGCCAGGCCGTCACGGGCGGCCCGGACCCAGAGCGGATTGCGCGGCGCCGGCTCCGCCCCGGCCGTCTCGGCCAGCGGTTTCACGGTGCGGTACACGGTCTCGGCGGCCTCCGGGTCGTCGAACATGGCAGTGGTGACGGCGAGCGGCACCAGCCACCCGTCCGCGCCGTGCTGGGCGTCGATCATGCGCAGCTCCAGATGGCCGCGCGGCCGCACCGGCGGGAAGAGCGTGCTGATGTGGTAGTCGAGATCGGCACGCACCGGTGGTCTCGGCGCGCCGGTACGGATCCATTCGCGAAACGTCAGCCGCTCCGGCACGGACCAGGGGCCGGTCTCCTCCCGGATGCACATCACCGGGGTGTCCAGCACATGTGTCGCCCAGGCTTCGCGCGGCGGCAGCAGGCCGGGCGGTGCCAGCGGCCGCCACGGGTCGAGGTCGGCCCACAGCGACTGCCGGGCGGACCGCCAGGGGGTCGGGCGACCGTGCCGGAAGGAGGAGTTCGCGAACGCCGCCACCAGGACCGCGCCCAGCAGATGGGACAGCTGCCAGCGCCGCCCGTAGCCGAGAGGACCAGGTTCCTCCTCCCCGGCGTCCAGACACACCTGGACGGACGCGGTGGTGCACATCATGGCGCGACCGGCCGGTCCCGACCGGTCGAAGGAGACCTCCATGGCGTCGTAGCGGGGTTCACGCAGCAGACGACGTGGCGGGTGCCACGGGTCGACGCCGAACCCCACCGGCACGAGACCCACCCCGTCCAGGGCGTCGCGTACCGCGGTGAGATCGCCGGCGGTGGCGTCGATGCATGCCATCAGTGAGTCGGCCGGGCGCGAGCTGAGCTCCAGCTGGCCGCCGGGCTCGAAGGTGAGCGCCGCGCTCAGGGGCAGGCCCCGGACGATGCCGGCGGCCGCGTCGAGACGGTGGTGCGGTACCGGGACGTGAGGTCGATCCCGGTCGTGGATGAGCCATTCGAGTTCCACACCGACCTTGCGGGGCGGTCCCGTCTTGAAACAGATGCAGCGCAGTAAATCCTCGGCCTCGCCCTCGCCGAGCGGCGGGGGCTGGCCGGGCGGGCCGTGTTTCCCGGGGGTGTCGGACGACATGCCGGGCCTCCTCTTCTCGGTGCCTCCCCACCACCCAAACCCCTGCGGATGGATCGCACAAGAGTGCCCCTTCGGATCGGAAATCCGGTTGCGTCCATGCCGTCGGAGCGCCGAGCATGCCCCGTATGCACCACACGGGGGAGTACCGATGAGCGCACGACTGCGTGGCATCGCGCGTGAGACCGAGGCCATCGTCGAGGCCGGCCGCTACCGCACACCGGACGGGCGCGAGGTGAGCATCGAGCGCGCCCTGACCACCGCGCTCTCGGGAACCAGGCTGTACGGCCCCGAGCCGGTGCCGGTCGCGGCGCTGGACTCCGACCGCACCACGGCCGTCGAGGTCACCGGCGAGAGCAGCCTGCGGGCGGCCCACCGGATGACCGGCGAGGGCCCCGGCAAGGTCGCCGTCCTGAACTACGCCTCCGCCCGCAATCCCGGCGGCGGCTACCTCAACGGCGCCCAGGCCCAGGAAGAGGCGCTGTGCCGGGGCTCCGCCCTGTACGCCACCCTGCTGCGCGCCCCCGACTACTACGCCCACCACCGCGCGGAACGCAGCGCCTTCTACACCGACCGGGTGATTCACTCACCGGGTGTGCCGGTGTTCCGCGACGACCGCGGGCGGCTGCTCGACACGCCGTACACCGCGGGTTTCCTCACCTCCCCGGCGCCCAACGCCGGAGTCATCGGCAGCCGCACCCCCGAGGAGGTCCACCGCATCCCCGCCGCACTCGCGTCCCGGGCGGAGCGGGTGCTGGAGGTCGCGGCGGTACGCGGGTACCGCAGGCTGGTGCTGGGCGCCTGGGGCTGCGGGGTGTTCCGCAACGATCCGGCACAGGTGGCCGGAGTGTTCCGGGCGCTGCTCCTGGACGGCGGCAGGTTCGCCGGTCACTTCGAGCAGATCGTCTTCGGCATCCTCGACCGCAGCCCCGAAGCCACCACCCGGACCGCCTTCGAGCGGACGTTCGGCCGGAGCGAGGAGCGCGGAGAGGAACCGGGCCGGGGCGAGGAGCGCGGAGAGGAACCGGGCCGGGGCGAGGAGTACGGGGAGGAACCGGGCCGGAGCGAGGAGCGCGGGCCGGGACAGGGCCAGGGGCCCTACCTCCAGTCGTAGCGCTCCCGCAGCCGGCCGGCGACCAGATCGAACCTGTCCCGGTCCAGCGCACAGGCCTCGCGCCGCATGCCGTCCTCGTGCACCCGCAGGACCCGGTCCAGATCGACCCACGACGGCCGGCCGGAGCTGTCCCACGGGCCGGCCCCGAGCGCCACCCACTCGCGGTCCTGGTCGTGCTGCTTGCTGGAGAGCTGCACCGCGAGCAGCGTGCCCGCCTCCTCGCGGGCCACCACCAGAACCGGGCGGTCCTTGCCGCGCCCGTCGTTCTCCTCGAACGGCACCCACGTCCAGACGATCTCGCCGGGGTCGGGGTCGCCGTCCCGGTCGGGGGCGTACGAGGTGCGGACCGGCCCCACATCGCGCGGGTCGGCCTCCGAGGTGGCGGTCGTGCCGGTGCGGCCGGGGAAGTCCGCCGAGGTGTGGATGCTGGCGTCACGGTGCTGGATGGTCATCCCCACACCGTATGACCTGTGCGGCCGAATCCGTGGAGCGGGGCCGGTGCGCGCCCGGATCGGGGGCACACCGGCCACCGCCGGCCGGTCCGGTCAGGAGGGCGAGCCGTCCTCCTGATCACCCGTCACCGGGATCCGCTGCTTCTGCGGCGGGGCCCCGGTGCCCGGTGCCACCCCGTTCACCCGCGGCGCGGGTTCGGCCGGACCACTCTGGCCCATCGTCGCCAGCAACTGCCGGGCCAGGCCCAGACCCGTGCCGCCCATGGTCAGCGCCTTCGCGAACATGTCCGACATGCCGTCGGCCCCGTTCAGCAGCACCATGTGGTCCACACTGCCGAAGGCACCCGCGCCCGCCCGGACGATCTCCGGCCACTTCTCGGCCAGCTGCTGGGCGACGACCGCCTCCTGATTCTCCGCCAGCGCGGCGGCCCGCGCCTTGATCGCCTCGGCCTCGGCAAGTCCCTTGGCCCGGGCCGCCTCCGCCAGCGCGAGCCCCTTGGCCCGGTCGGCGGCGGCCTCCGCCTCGCCCGTCGCCCTGGTCGCCGTCGCGGACGCCGCGCCGCGCGCCTTCGTCGCCTCGGCCTCCGCGAGCGCCGCCGTCTTCACGCGGTTGGCCTCCGCGACCGCGGCGAGTTCCGTCTCCCGCGCCTGCGCCTCGGCGGCCGAGATCCGGGCGTCGCGCTCACCCTCGGCCAGGGTGCGCTTCTCGTACGCCCGGGCGTCGGCAGGCTTGCGGACATCGGCCTGGAGCTGCTGCTCGCGCCGCTGGGCCTCCAGCTCGGCGACCCGGGTCTCCTGGACCACCACCTCCTGCCGGGCCGCCGCGTCGGCCAGCGGACCGGCCTGCCGGGAGCCGGCCGCCGCCTTGTCGCGCTCGGCCTGGTACCCGGCCTGCAGGATCTCGCTGTCCCGGGTCGCCTCGGACATCCGGGCGGCGGCCTGCTGCTCCGCCTCGGTGGCCAGCCGGTTGGCCTCGGCCTGCGCGATCCGGGCGTCCCGCTGCACGGCCGCCGCATGCGGCATCGCCAGATTCTTGATGTAGCCCGTCGGGTCCTCGATCTCATGGATCTGCAGCGAATCGACGATGAGCCCGAGCTTCTCCATCTCGGTGCCGCACGCGGCCCGGGTCTGCCCGGTCAGCTTCTCCCGGTCCCGGATCATGTCCTCGACCGTCAACCCGCCCACGATGGAGCGCACATGACCGGCGAACACGTTGTGCACCCGCTCCGGCATCAGCTTCTGCTGATCGAGGAAGCGCCGGGCCGCATTGGCGATCGACACGGAGTCGTCGCCCACCTTGAAGATGACAACGCCCCGCACCCGCAGCGGAATCCCCTGCTGCGTGACGCAATCGACCGACAGCTCGGTCTCGTTGAGATCCAGGGACATCTTCCGCACCGCCTGGACCCCGGGCAGGACCAGCGTGCCGTGACCGGTGACGATCCGGAACCCCATGCCCTGCCCCAGGCCCTCGGTCCTGTGCTTGGAACCCGAGATGACCAGTGCCTCGTTCGGCTCGGCCACTCGCCACATCAGTTTGAACAGGCCGAACAACACCATGATGGCGGCGAGTGCGAGACCCGCCGTGACGCCGATGACCATCGGCATGCGCCCCCTTATCGCGGCACCCCGTCGGCACCGCTGAACACCGGGGAGTCTTCTCCTGCTCGCCACGGCGCAGAAGGCGCATGCGGATCCTTGCCGAATTCTTGACGACGAATGCCGTCAAGAGGACCCCGCGCGGGCCTCAACTCCCGTACGCGGGAGCCACATGGACCGTGCGTGGCGGCAGATGTTCGATCACCGTCACCACCGTACCCACCTCGATGCGCTCCTTCGCGGACGCCGGATGGGCGAGAAAGTGCTCGGCGCCGCCCCGGATCCGTACCATCACCTCGCCGACCAGCCCCGGCCCCACCGTTCCGGTCACCCGGCCGATCAGCCCCACCATCGAGGATTCATCCATGCCCCGGAGCGTACCCACGCACGACGGGTCTGGAAGACTGCCCGACGCCATGAGCCAGTTACCGAACCAGCCCGCCCAACGCCCCGTCCCCACCAGCGCCGACGTCGCACGGCTCGCCGGGGTTTCCAGGGCCACCGTCTCGTACGTGCTGAACAACAGCCCCACCGTGCGGATCAGCGAGTCCACCCGCAGCCGGGTCAGGGAAGCAGCCACCGAACTGGGTTACGTCCCGCACGCCGCGGCCCGCAGCCTGCGCGCCGGACACACCCGGATGGTGCTGCTGCCCACCGTGGCCTTCCCGACCGGCCCGCTCCACCACCGGTTCTTCCACGAACTGGAATCGGGGCTGCGCCGCCTCGACTACACCGTCGTCCAGTACGGCAGCACCGGCCTGGACCCCGAGGACGCGCCCCGCGCCTGGGCCGAACTGCGTCCCGTCGCCGTGATCGCCCCGGGCTCGATCCCCCTCACCCCTCAGGGGGCGGGTCTGCTGAGACGATCCGGGGCCAAGGCCGTGATAACCCTCGGCCCGCGGCCGGTGCCCGGTGTCCACGCGCTGGTGATGGACCAGCGGGAGGTCGGCAGCTGCGCGGTGGGCCTGCTGCTGGAGCGCGGACGGCGCAGGATCGGTGTGGTGATGCCCGAGGAGAGCGGCCTCGCCCTGTTCGCCGAGCCCCGGCTGACCGGGGCCCGGCAGGCCGCCCGGCCCCACGGGGCCCGGATCGAACCACTGCCACTGCGCTACGAGGAGGAGTCGGCCGCCCGGCTCGCGGACCGCTGGCGCGCCCTGGACCTCGACGCCGTGTTCGCCTACAACGACGAATACGCGATGCTCCTGATGCGGGCCCTCCAGGACGCGGGCATCGACGTGCCCCGCGAGACCGCCGTGGTCGGCGCCGACGATCTGATGCTGGGCAGGCTGCTGCGGCCCCGGCTCAGCACCGTACGGATGGAGCTGGCCACGGCCCAGCCGCTGGCGGACCTCGTCGACCGGCTGGTGCGGCACCCCGCAGCCGCCCCCGAACACCACGACCTGCTGCGGGTCGGGGCGGTCGGGCGCGAATCCGCCTGAGGCACCGGGAACGGACACGGCGGGCCGGACCGCACCATGTGCCAGCGCGGCAACGTGCGCACCACCCGCCGCATGCCTAGCGTCATGACCATGAGCCATCCGCAGAGTTACGAGATCCTGCTGGTCCCGAGCTTCGCCGAGGACGCCACCGCCGATGACGCGGAGCGCGACACCGCCGAGTCCGATGCCGCCGAACCCGATGACGCCGGGCCCGGCGGGGCCGTCCGCTCGGCCGTGGTGTCGGCGACAGGTGAGACGGGAGCGTCTGGTTACCCCCGCTATTCCGGCGAGGGCATCGTCGCGGACATCGACACCGGGACACACACGGTGGAGGCCCTGCTGGTCGACGGCGCCGAGCTGTCCTTCGGCCTTTCGGCCCGGATCCGGGCGAGGGAGGCCGGAGCCGGAACCGACGCGGACCGCTGAGGCCGAACCAGGCGCTCCCGGACCCGGCCGGCCACGGCCGGACACGACGAAGGACCCGGCCCGCCCGGCCGGGCCCCTCACCCGCGCGGTAAACGCGGCAAACGCGGGAGCCAAGGAGGCTCCGGCGGCGTACGGCGCCTACTGCCCGTCCTTCTGCTGCCCCTCGATGGACTTGCGGACCTCGTCCATGTCCAGCTTCCGCGCCTGCCCGATCACATCCTCCAACGCCGCCTCCGGCAGCGCTCCGGGCTGCGCGAACACCGCCACGTTCTCCCGGACGATCATCAGCGTGGGAATGGAACGGATCTCGAAGGCCGCCGCCAGCTCCTGCTGCGCCTCCGTGTCGACCTTGGCGAAGACCAGGTCGTCGTGGCGCTCCGAAGCCGCGTCGTACACCGGTGCGAACTGCCGGCACGGGCCACACCAGGAAGCCCAGAAGTCGATCAGGACGAAGTCGTTGTCGCTGACGACCTGATCGAAGTTTTCCTTGGTGAGCTCAACGGTGCTCATTGTCTGTACCTCTTCCTGTGCCCGCTCGGATCTGTCCGAACAACGGTGCCTGCACCTGCGCTATTCCGCCTGCCCATGTGGCCGCGGCGCACACCCACGACCAGACTGTCCCCATGACAGATCCTTCAGTGAACGCCGAGTACGACGTCGTGGTCATCGGAGCGGGGCCGGTGGGTGAGAACGTCGCCGACCGGGCCCGTGCGGCCGGGCTCAGCACCGCGGTCGTCGAGGTGGAGCTCATCGGCGGCGAGTGCTCCTACTGGGCGTGCATGCCCAGCAAGGCCCTGCTGCGCCCGGTGGTGGCCCGCGCCGACGCCCGCCGCGTCCCGGGCCTCAGCGAGGCCGTGCGGGGACCGCTGGACACTGCGGCGGTCCTCGCCCATCGCGACGCGTACGCATCGCACTGGAAGGACGACGGACAGGTCGCCTGGCTGGAGGGCATCGGCGCGGACATCTACCGCGGCCGGGGCAGGCTCACCGGCACGAAAACGGTCTCCGTCACCGCGCCCGACGGCACCGAACACCGGCTCACCGCCCGCCACGCCGTTGCCGTCTGCACCGGCAGCCGCGCCGTCGTGCCCGACCTGCCGGGCATCGACGGGGCCCGTCCCTGGACCAGCCGGGAGGCGACGAGCGCCAAGAAGGTGCCCGGTCGCCTCGTGATCGTCGGCGGCGGTGTGGTCGGTGTGGAGATGGCCACCGTCTGGCAGGCCCTCGGCGCCCGGGTGACGATGCTGATCCGCGGCAAGGGCCTGCTGCCGAAGATGGAGCCCTTCGCCGGCGAACTGGTCGGGCAGGCGCTCACCGAGGCGGGCGCCGACATCCGCACCGGGGTCTCGGCCGCCGCCGTGCGGCGCGCGGTCCCGGACGGCCCGGTCACCGTGGAGCTGGACGGCGGCGAACAGATCGAGGCCGACGAGATCCTCTTCGCCACCGGCCGGGCCCCGCGCACCGAAGACCTCGGACTGGAGACGGTGGGCCTGGAGCCCGGCACCTGGCTCACCGTCGACGACAGCTGCCGCGTGGACGGCACCACCTGGCTCTACGCCGTCGGCGACGTCAACCACCGGGCGCTCCTCACCCACCAGGGCAAGTACCAGGCACGCATCGCGGGCGCCGCGATCGCCGCCCGTGCCGCCGGCGCACCGCCACTGGAGACCGACCGCTGGGGCGCCCACGCGGCCACCGCCGACCACGCGGCCGTCCCCCAGGTCGTCTTCACCGACCCGGAGGCCGCCTCGGTCGGCCTCACCCTCGCCGAGGCCGAACGGGCCGGCCACCGGGTCCGGGCCGTCGACCAGGACCTCGCCGCGGTGGCCGGCTCCGGCCTGTACGCGGACGGATACCGGGGCCGCGCCCGCATGATCGTGGACCTCGACCGGGAGACGCTGCTCGGCGTCACCTTCGTGGGGCCGGGCATCGGCGAGCTGCTGCACTCGGCGACGATCGCGGTCGCGGGCGAGGTCCCCGTCGACCGGCTGTGGCACGCCGTTCCCGCGTACCCGACGATCAGCGAGGTCTGGTTGCGTCTGCTGGAGTCCTACCGGGACGCGTAGGCCCGCGCTGCGGGCCCGGCGGTGGCGGGTCACCGGTGACAGGTCACCGGCGGCCCGCCACCGGTCCTACGAGCCACCGGCAGATCGTGCGTGTCGTGCGTGCCGTGCGTGTCGTGCGTGCCGTGCGGTCAGGCCGGCGGCCGGAGATCGCTGGTGGTGACCCGCACGTGGTCGACGACGAGTTGCTGCGGGAAGGAGGTGCTGCCGTCGGGGTCGCCCGGCCAGTAGCCGCCCACCGCGAGGTTGAGGATCAGGAAGAAGGGCTTGTCGAACACCCAGTTGTTGCCGCCCAGGTCGGCGGGTGTGCGGCGCTGGTAGACGGTTCCGTCCACGGACCAGGTCACCGAGCCGGGAGCCCAGTCGATGGCGAAGGTGTGGAAGTCGTCGGCGAACGCCTGGCCGCCAGGCAGGGTGTACGCGGCGCCGATGCCGCCCGAGCCGGAGTAGCCCGGACCGTGCAACGTGCCGTGGACCGTGGACGGTTCGAAGCCGACGTTCTCCATGATGTCGATCTCGCCCGAGTTCGGCCAGCCGACCTGACCGATGTCGTCGCCCAGCATCCAGAAGGCCGGCCACATGCCCTGGCCGCGCGGCACCTTCATCCTCGCCTCGACGTGACCGAACGTCTGGGTGAACTTGCCGGAGGTGTTCAGCCGGGCCGAGGTGTACTCGCAAGTCCCGTACCAGCACTGGTAGTTGTTCGGGTTCTCGCGGCGCGCGGTGATGACCAGATGGCCCTGGCCGTCGAGTGCCGCGTTGTTGTTCCCGGCCGTGTAGTACTGCCGTTCATGGTTGTTGACGTTGTCGCCGGTCTCGATCTGCCACTTGGCGCCGTCCACGCCGGCGCCCGCCGGGCCGTCGAAGTCGTCGGTGAACGTGGCCGCGGTGGTGCGGGGTCCGGGTGCGGGCGCTCCGGAGGCGAGGGCGGACGAGGCGGAGACGAGAGCGAGCGCGGAGAGCGCGGCCGCCAGCAGACGACGGGGAGAGGTCATGGGGGGTCCTTCCCGTGCGGAATGGAGCGAGCCGAATGTCATGGCTATGACAAAGGCCCGTTGTGGGGGAGCAGGGAGAGGTCTTGGTTCTTCATGCGATTTAAGAAGTGAACCAAGGAGCTGTCAATACCTTGGTACGGACCACACTTCTTGCATCCGATCACCGCCGGCCCGCTCGGGCATGGTGCCCCGTGACGCGGCGTGGCGCGGCCCGGGACGGGCACCCGAACGGGCACCCGCCCCGGGCCGCGGAACCGTCAGCGGACCCGCGGACCGGCGCTGCCGGGCAGAGTGGCCCGCACCTCGGCGGCCGCCGACACGAGGTGCTCCAGCGAGGCGCGCACCTCCGGCCAGCCCCGGGTCTTCAGACCGCAGTCGGGATTGACCCACAGCCGCTCGGCGGGAATCGCTTCGAGGCCCTTGCGCAGCAGGGCGGCCACCTCCCCGCCGCTCGGCACCCGGGGGGAGTGGATGTCGTACACGCCGGGGCCGACCTCCCTCGGGTAGCCGGCGGACGCCAGCTCGTCGGCCACCCGCATGTGTGAGCGGGCCGCCTCCAGGCTGATCACATCCGCGTCCAGGTCGTCGATCGCCCGGACGATGTCGCCGAACTCCGCGTAGCACATGTGCGTATGGATCTGGGTGTCCGGGCGTACGCCGCCGGTGGCCAGCCGGAACGACTCGGTGGCCCAGGCCAGGTACCCGGCTCGGTCGGCGGCCCGCAGGGGCAGTGTCTCGCGCAGCGCGGGCTCGTCCACCTGGATCACCGAACTGCCGGCTGCCTCCAGGTCGTTCACCTCGTCCCGCAGGGCGAGGGCGATCTGGCGCGCGGTCTCGCCGAGCGGCTGGTCGTCGCGGACGAAGGACCAGGCGAGCATGGTGACGGGGCCGGTGAGCATGCCCTTGACCGGCCGGCCGGTGAGCGACTGCGCGTACGTGGTCCAGTGGACCGTCATCGGCTCCGGGCGCGCGATGTCCCCGGCCAGGATCGGCGGCCGCACATACCGGGTGCCGTACGACTGGACCCAGCCGTGCCGGGTGGCGAGGCAGCCGGTGAGCCGTTCGGCGAAGTACTGCACCATGTCGTTGCGTTCCGGCTCGCCGTGCACCAGCACATCGATGCCAGCAGCCTCCTGGAAGGCGATCACTTCCTGGATCTCGGCCTCGATGCGTTTGCCGTACGCGGCGGCGTCGATGTGCCCTGCCGCCAGGTCGGCTCGTGCGGTGCGCAGTTGAGAGGTCTGCGGGAACGAGCCGATCGTGGTCGTCGGCAGCAGCGGTAGCCGGAGCCGGGCGCGCTGAGCCACCGCCCTTTGCGGATAGGGCAGTTCACGGCGCGAGTCGGCCGCCGTGACGGCCGAGGTGCGGGCCCGTACCGCCGGATCGTGGGTGATCGCGGAACCCGCCCGGGAGGCCAGGTCGGCGCGGTTGGCGACGAGTTCGGCGGCGATCGACGCGGTGCCCCGGGCAAGCCCCCTGGCGAGCGTGGCGATCTCGGCCGACTTCTGCCGGGCGAAGGCCAGCCAGCGC
The DNA here is from genome assembly GCF_043204345.1 of Streptomyces sp. NPDC047917. Lineage (NCBI taxonomy): Bacteria > Bacillati > Actinomycetota > Actinomycetes > Kitasatosporales > Streptomycetaceae > Streptomyces > Streptomyces sp. NPDC047917. The sequence continues at coordinate 304,264 of NZ_JBIDCA010000004.1, read as the reverse complement.
CCCACCCGTGGGTCGACGTCGCGCTCGGCGGCCAGGTCGAGCGGCACGTGCAGCAGCGAGCAGGAGGCCGCCACATCGACCCGGCCGGCCAGACCGAGCAGGGTGCCGAGCGTGGCCAGGGACTGCTGGAGGTCGTTGATCCACACGTTGCGGCCGTCGACGACCCCGGCGACCAGCCGCCTGCCCGGCAGACCGCCGACCCCGGCGAGATCCCGCAGATTGGCGGCCGCCGGACCGGTGAAGTCCATCGCGAGGCCCTCGACCGGAGAATTCGCCAGTACGGCGAGTGCGTCACCGAGCCGGTCGAAGTACGAGGCGACCAGAAGCCGCGGCCGGTCGGCGAGCGCACCGAGATCGCGGTAGGCACGTGCGACGGCGTTCAGTTCCGCGGGGGAACGGTCCTGCACCAGCGCGGGCTCGTCGAGCTGAACCCACTGGGCACCGGCCGCACGCAGATCGGCCAGCACCTCGGCGTACACCGGCAGCAGCCGGTCGAGCAGGGTCAGCGGTTCGAAGTCGGCGGCGACACCGGGAGCGGGCTTGGCCAGCAGCAGATAGGTGACCGGACCCACCAGCACCGGCCTGGCGTCGTGCCCGAGCGCCAGCGCCTCCCCGAACTCCCGGACCTGCTTGGTGGAGTCGGCGGCGAAGACGGTGTCGGGGCCGAGCTCCGGCACCAGGTAGTGGTAGTTCGTGTCGAACCACTTGGTCATTTCGAGCGGCGCCACGTCCTGTGTACCGCGCGCCATCGCGAAATAGCCGTCCAGCGCGTCGGTCGCGACGGCTTCACGGTGCCGGACGGGCACGGCACCGACCATCACGCTGGTGTCCAGCACATGGTCGTAGTACGAGAAGTCACCGGTCGGGACCTCGTGGATGCCGTCGTCGGCAAGCCGTTGCCAGTTGGCGCGGCGCAGTTCTTCGGCGGTCTCCCGGAGGGCGGCTGCGGTGACGCGGCCCTTCCAGTAACCCTCGACGGCCTTCTTCAGTTCCCGGTCGCCCCCTTGGCGGGGGTAGCCGTACACGGTGGCCCGGGCTGCCGCGACTGCGGACTCGGTGGTCACGTGACTCTCCTTCGCGAGCGTGTCCTGGTACGACCCCGGGACGGATCGCAGACGCGAAGGGATGACGGACCGGGCGGATCCGCGGCGCCGTGCCGACGCGCGTGACCTGCTCGATATGTACGCCGACCCGCCCACGAGGTCACCGGGATCACCGTGCGCGTCCGACGCGCACGGGCAGTGGCAGGTCTTCGGACTCGTGGGCGCGTCCCGTGTACGAGACACCTACTGGCCGTCGCTTCCCGGACCCGTCGGGTCCAGTGCTCGATGACGGCGGTCGTTCCCACTCACCGCTGCGGGGCAGTCCCGGATTCCCACCGGGTTCCCTCTTGCGACGCGCCTGCCTGGCGGACAGGGCGAACCAGCTGCGCCCATCACCATAGGGGGTCCGCTCCGGATCCCGGACAGCACATTCGGATCGGCAGGATCGGCAGGGCCGACCGGACCGCGGGCCGGATCGGATCGGTCAACCGGATCGGATCGGTCGGCCGGGTCAGACGGCGGGGCCGGTCGCGGGGGACAGCTGCTGCCCGCACCGCAGGTTCCACCGACCGGAACGGCCGCTGAGCGCGGTCAGCGTCAGCGGGGCGACGTCCAGCCGCCAGAACGCCTCCACCGGCAGAGCGAGTGCCCCGACGGTCACCGCCCGCACCACCGCCGGCTCGACGACCGCCAGCACGCGGCCGCCCCCGCGGTCCCCGGTGGATTCCAGCGCGTCCAGCCAGCGTCCGGCCCGGGCGCAGAGTTCGAGCAGGGACTCGCCACCGTGCGGAGCCGCCGAAGGGTCGGTCAGCCAGGCCGACACCGCCTCCGGCTCGGACGCGCTCACCGCCGCCAGCCGCCGACCGCTCCACCGTCCCATGTCCCAGCCATGGACGGCGGGTTCGGGTCCGGCCCGCAGCCCCAGCGCGTCGGCGGTCCCGGCACATCGTTCGGACGGCCCGCGCAGATACCGGTCGGCGGCCGGCACCGCGGCCGCGACCGCCTCCGCCCGCCGGACCCCGGCCGCGTCCAACGGCGCGTCACCGTCGAACCGGGCCTCGCGCAGCGCGGCGTTGAGCGCCGGTGAGACCAACATCACCTGTACTGCCATGGCCCGGTCAACTCCCTGAACTCTGGCCCCTCGGGTGTGCCCACCATGGCATCCGGGCGGTCGGGCCCCGTCACCGGCACCATGGCGGCACCTGTCCCCAAGCGGTATGGTCACGGCGAACATGACGTAGGTGTGACGGAAGTCCGGTGAGAATCCGGCACGGTCGCGCCACTGTGAACCCGTACCTGTGCGGGAAGTCAGACCCAGCACCCACGTCTCAGGCACCACGATCGGGACGCGTGTTCCCTCAGGAGGTTCTGTCATGGCACAGACTGCTGCCCCCGCCACCGCCGTACCGGCGATCACCCCCATCTCCCTGAAGGCCATCGCCCCCTGGGCGGTCTTCTTCGGGATCCTCATGCTCGTACTGCTGTACTTCGTCGGTGCCGAGCAGGGCGCCACCGCGGTCATCTCCGGCGAAGGTGTCCACGAGTGGGTCCACGACGGCCGCCACCTCCTCGGATTCCCCTGCCACTGACGTACCGTCCGATCCTGGGGAAACCTCATGAACTCCATATCTGTCAGAGCCCTGCTCGTCCGCGGCATGCTGGCCGGACTCGCCGCGGGCGCGCTCGCTCTGCTGGTCGCCTACTTCCTCGGTGAGTCGCGTGTGGACGCGGCCATCGCCCTGGAGGAGGCGCACAGCCACCACCACGACGGCGGCGAGGAACTGGTCAGCCGCACCATGCAGTCGACCGCCGGCCTCGCCACCGGTGTACTGGTCTTCGGCGTCGCCATCGGCGGCATCGCCGCACTCGTCTTCTGCTATGCCCTCGGCCGGATCGGCAGGTTCGGCCCCCGGGCCACGGCCGCGCTGATCGCGGGCGCGGCACTGCTGACGGTGTACGTCGTCCCGTTCCTGAAGTACCCGGCCAACCCGCCGGCCGTCGGCAACCCCGACACCATCGGTCCGCGCACCGCGCTGTTCTTCCTGATGGTCGCCCTCAGCGTGCTGCTGGCCGTCGCCGCCGTCATCCTCGGCAAACGGCTGGCTCCCCGTCTGGGCAACTGGAACGCGACGGTCACGGCATCCGCCGCGTACGTCCTGGTGATCGGGGTCGCCTACGCGTTCCTGCCCTCGTACAACGAAGTCGGCAAGGACTTCCCGGCCTCCCTGCTCTGGGAGTTCCGACTGAGCACCCTCGCCGTGCAGACCACCCTCTGGGTGAGCTTCGGGCTCCTCTTCGGCCATCTGACGGACCGGCTGCTCGCACCGAGGACCGGAACCGTCACCACCGGAGGCAGCGGCGCGAACCGCCCGGCCACCGCGGCCGGCTGACCGGCACCACACACGCGGGCGGAACGCCGGAACCCCGACGGGACCTCCCGTCGGGGTTCCGGCGTTCCGCCCGCACCGGATCACTCCTCGGACCGCGGGCCCCAGTCGGTCCGGTAGTACTTCAGCCGCTCGTCCTGCTTCTCCAGACGCATGCCGACGGCTTCCATGACGCGCTGGGACGCGACGTTGTCCAGGTCGGTGTCACCGTGCACACGACGCACCCCCTCCTCACGGGCGAACAGCAGCAGGGCGCGCAACGCCTCGGAGGCGTAACCCATTCCCTGTGCCGAGGGGACGAGGCCGTAGCCGATCGTGACGTCCCCGTCCTCGTCCGGCGCGCCGTGGAATCCCATCCCGCCGATCACCAGTCCGTCCGTGCGGCGACATATCTCGTACGAGCAGAAGGGACTCGGATCGCCGGTCGTCTCACAGGTCTCCAGGAAGCGCTGGGCCGCGGACTTCTCCCCGGGGGACGGATAGCCGGGCGCCCAGCGGGCCCCCTCACCGGGCGTGCCGGAGATCACCCGCAGGGCGTCGGAGGCGTTCATCGGGCGGAGCAGGAGGCGAGAGGTCTCAAGGTCGGTCATGAGCGAGTGGAATATCACGCGGGACGAGCACACGGCATCCGAAAATCGGCCGGGCGGCCGCCGACGGCGTCGATTCCGGTGTGCGGGCGATGCGCACACGACGCCGCGCCGGCCGCCCGTGCCGTGCGGGCGCCGCGCCCGCCGCCCGCACCGTGCCCCTCCCGGACTCAGGTGCCCGACGGCCCCTGAGCAGCCGCTCCGTCCGGAGCGGAGCCGAAGTCCCCGGAGAACGCCGCGGCCATCCGCAGATGACCGGCCGCCTCCGCACTCCGCCCCTGACGCTCAAGGGTGCGGCCGAGCATCAGCCGCGCGTAGTGCTCGACCGGGTCGCGCTCCAGCACCGCCCGCAGCTCCGTCTCGGCCTTGCCGAGCCGTGCCGAGTGGTAGTAGGTCCGGGCCAGCAGCAGACGCGTCGACACCTGCTCCGGGACCTCCTCGACCAGTCCCTCCAGGATCCGGGCCGCGCTCATGTACTCCTTGGCCTCGAAGAACATCCGGGCACGGTCCCAGCGGTCGGCAGCCGTGCCGAACTCGAAGTAGGTGTCGCTCACTTGACCTCCTCGGTAACGGATCGCGCCGGGCTCCTGCCCCGCTCCGTCCGACCGGTGGCCGAGCCGCTGCCCAACCACCCTGTGACTGGCCCAACGGCGCATGATGATTGAATATTCCACTAACTTGTCGGCGTGGGTACCGGCTCTCCCGGACCCGCTCAGGAATAGGTTGAGCGCCATGAGCAATCTCGATCGCCAGGCCGCACTCTCCGTCTGTGGAGGACGGGGGTTTGTCGTCGCCGAGCCCGTGCGTGAACTCCTCACCCCTCGCCACGTCCGGCTGGGTGAGTCCACCGAGGTCCGCAGACTGCTGCCCAACCTGGGCCGCCGGATGGTCGGCGCCTGGGCCTTCGTCGATCATTACGGTCCCGACGACATCGCGGACGAACCCGGGATGCAGGTGCCGCCGCACCCCCACATGGGCCTGCAGACGGTCAGCTGGCTGCATGAGGGCGAGGTCCTGCACCGGGACAGCGTCGGCAGCCTGCGCACGATCCGCCCGCGCGAACTGGGGCTGATGACCTCCGGCCGGGCCATCAGCCACTCCGAGGAGAGCCCGAAGGCCCACGCGAGGTTCCTGCACGGCGCCCAGCTCTGGGTCGCCCTCCCGTCCGCCCACCGCCACGTCGAGCCCCACTTCCAGCACCACACCGACCTGCCGACCGTCTCCGCCCCAGGCCTCACCGCCACCCTGATCCTGGGCGAGCTGGACGGCACCACCTCTCCCGGCACCGCGTACACCCCGATCGTCGGCGCCGACCTCGCCCTGGCCGCCGGCGCCGAGGCCCGGCTGCCGCTGGACCCGGACTTCGAGTACGCGGTGCTCTCCATGTCCGGCAGCGCCGAGGTCGACGGCGTGCCCGTGCAGCCCGGCTCCATGCTCTACCTCGGCTGCGGCCGCTCCGAACTCCCGCTGCGCGCGGACAGCGACGCGGGCCTCATGCTCCTCGGCGGCGAACCCTTCGAGGAGGAGATCGTCATGTGGTGGAACTTCATCGGGCGCTCCCACGAGGAGATCGAGGAGGCCCGGCGGGCCTGGACGGAGACCTCGCGCTTCGGCGAGGTGAAGGGCTACGACGGCGACCGGCTGCCCGCCCCCGAACTCCCGCCCGGCCCCCTCAAGCCGCGTGGCCGAGTGCGCTGACGTGGCCTTCCGCGGGTGGCGCCGGCTCGCGAGCCAGTGAGCCGGCGCTGGTTGCGGCACCTCGGGCGGTATCGAACGAACCGGCCGGCGGTGGTCGGCAGGCGACCCCGAGAGTCGTGGGTGTGGCCAGCTGGTGCAGGGGCTGCTCGGATCAATGCTGACCCGACGCCGACTTCCCTGATGGCCAGTCAGCTTCCGGCGCCGGGGTTACGACACCCGCCCGGGCTGCCATCGCGACCGCGTTGCGGCCCGGGGCGCTGAGCCCACCACGGCGGTTCCCAGCCGCGTGTCGACCGACGCCCGGCAACCTACGGCTCCTCCCTCCTGCAGCACGAAGGAGCATGCACTGCTGTGTGACTTCTACAATCCGGAGAGTCGCCTCCGCCTGGCTCTGTCACACCGCCGTGGTGCTGTGCTGGACCCGTCGGTGGCCATTCCTCTCGGACGCTCATCGGCGTTCCGGGCTCGTCGGCCGTGGATGCAGGTGTGAATCCCGCGTCCCGGAGATCCTCGCCGGTTCCATGGTGTCGATTCCGTCCGTGTTCTTCCCTCACATGAGCAGGTGACGATCGCCGTCCAGTCGTCGGCGTTCGAAGACGAGCCGGACGGCGGCGGATCCCTCGCCGACGGCGGCGGCGACCCGCTTCACGCTGCCGCTGCGTGCGTCGCCGACACAGAACACGCCCGGCTCGCTCGTTTCGAAGGGCAGTGGTGCCCGGTCGGCTTCCCAGGCGCTGTCGAGATCCTGTCCGGAGAGCAGGAAGCCGTTGCGATCCGTCGCCAGCCGACCGCCGAGCCAGCTGGTGCAGGGCGTTGCGCCGATGAAGACGAAGACGGCGCCGGCCTCCAGGCGCGAACGCCGGCCGGCCTTCCGGTCGACGACGTCGATTGCGGTGATCTCCGAGTCCGCCACGAGGGCGACCGTCTCCGTCCGAAGCCACACCCGGATCCTCGGGTTGGCCGTGATCTCCTCGATGAGGTAGCGCGACATCGAATGTTCCAGATCCTCGCCCCGGACCAGCAGATGTACTGGACCGGATGTCCGCGACAGGAACATCGCGGCCTGTCCCGCCGAGTTTCCCCCGCCGATGACAGCGACCGGCTTGCCGAGGCAGGACTGCGCCTCGGCGACGGTGGCGGCGTAGTGAACGCTGTTTCCCTCCCATGACTCGGCTCCGGGCACGGTAAGGCGCCGGTACTCGGCGCCGGTCGCGATGATGACGTCCCGGGCCCTGAACACGCGCCCGTCGTCGCAGGTCACGCAGCGTCTGCCGGGGCGGCCGGCGAAGGCGGCAGCGCGGGCGTTGCGGTGCAACCGGACGCCGAACTTGGCCGCCTGCACGACACCGCGGGCGGCGAGCTCGGCGTCCGCGAGGAGGTGCCGGCCTGGCCCCCGAAGGCCGCCGCGTCGAGCAGAGCCGTCTGCAGTCCCTCCGACGCGCCGTACACCGCCGCCGCCAGGCCGCCCGGGCCGCCTCCGACGACCTGCAGGTCGCAGACGTCCCGGTCGTCGTCGGCCTCGGCGGGTGGCTCCCCGAACTCTGCGGCGATGTCGGCCGGTTGCGGGTTGCGCAGCATCGGCCGCCCCGGGACGAGCACGATGGGGAGGTCCGCGACGGGCACCCGGAGTTCCCGAAGCAGCGCCTCGGCCTCTGGCCGATCCTCCAGGTCCAGCCAGTTCACAGCGGTCCGACTGCGTGAGAACGACTGCAGCAGTGCCCGGCAGTGTGGGTCGTACCGGGATCCGACCAACGTGAGACCGGCGCGCTTGCGCAACAGGTTCGCCCGGCGTTCGAGGAACGTTCGCAGAACGAAATCGCTGAGGTCGGTGTCCTGCGTCATCAGCACCTGGATCTGCCGCAGCGGGACGCGCAGCACGCGGCCCGCGCTCCGCATGACGCCGGCGAGGCGTGCGCGCTCGCCGGTGAGCATGCCGATCTCGCCCAGGAACTCGCCCGGACCGTACGAGGCCACTACCCGCTCGGTCGTCTCACCGAGCCGTTCCACGATGTCCGCCGCCCCGTCGAGGACGACGAAAAAGTCGTAGGACGCGTCGCCGGCCGCGAAGAGGACGTCCCCGGCGGCTGCGGTGTGCTCCGAACCGACCACCCCGAGCCGTGCGAGCTGCTCGCGCGCGAGGAGCGCGACCGGAGTCCACGCAGGATTCCCGCTCAGTCCATGGTCGTCCATCGCCACCCTCTCGATCTGACCCCGGTCCCATCCTGCGTGCCGCCGGTCCGCCCGGTCTGTCACCCGTGCGGGTGAGGAAACGGCGCCGCGCACCGTGAGGCCTACGGCACATTCCTGCTCGGCGGCGCTTCGTGACACCCCGAACCGCTGTGCGGGACCTTGTGCGCGGCCAGGCCGTTGGCGAGCTGGTACGTGTGCTCGGGTGGGACGCCGCCGACGGATGGTGGGTACACCTGCGGCGCTGCGCGCTGTGTGGCCACGTCGGGTGCTGCGACGACTCGCCCGCCAAGCACGCCACCGCCCATTGGACGGCGACCGGACACCCGTGATCCGCAGTTTCGAACCGGGCGAGGGCTGGTTCTGGAACTGCGACACCTCGGAGTATTCCGAGACCGGACCCGAACTGGCTCCACCCGACAGCCACCCCCTCGACCAGCCGGTCCCGGGCCCCACTGGGAGGGTGCCCGCCGACTGGGCGGAGCAGCTGGACCGGCACTGACGGAAGACCGCCGGCTTGCCTGCCGGCCACACCCGGTCGATGAGTGACTGCGCGCGTTGTTCCTGGCGGGCCGTGAATCGCGGATCTCGCTTGTTCGGCGCGTACGCGCTACTGCGGTCCACTGTGCTGCTGCCCATCAAGCGCGGGCCGGGCCCACTCCGCACTGCGCGCGACGAGGCTGGGACGACCAGGTCCGATGAGTGCTGGGTGACGATCCTGCCGGACTGCGCAAACAGGATCACGGTGTCAGTTGTAAGTTGCAGCGCGGTCCGGTGACCGTCCTACTCCAGACTTGGCGGTGTCCATGGAACACCGCGATCGAACGGTGGGCCGGACGCGCACTCAGTTTCCAGGTGTAGTCCGCGGGCCCCTGACCGATACTGGTCCACGGACAAGCATGGGGAGTTGCCCGACGGCCGTGCGTCGATGTCGGAACCGAGCGCGCTGCTGAAGGCGGTCTCGGTTCACGGTCCGCGCCAGACGTTGGCGAAGGCGGCGTTCTCGATGGCCCGCCTCTGGCGTACGGCCTCCAGCTCCATCACCGCGTCGTGGACGGCGGCCACCACGGTCGTCACCGCCTCGTCATCGAGGCCGGTCTCGTCGTCGGATCGTTCGTCGTCGATGCCCACGACCGAGGCGAGGGCGGCCAGGACGGGTTCCTTATCGTTCCAGCGGTCGGCTGCACGGCGGCGGGCGGGTGTATCGACCGGTTCCACGCGTCCCGAGCCGAAGGACAACCGACTGCTTCGCTGCGGCTTCAGCTCACCGTTCTCCTTCAAGGCGGCCTGGTACGCGGCCGAGAGGTCTCGGCCACGGCGCCACAGCCAGTCCTCGACCCGTTCGTAGGGCGCCTGCCGAGTGAGCCCTGCCGCGGCCTCGCACATGAACCGGTCGTCCAGCGCCGGAGGTTCACCCGGCACGACGCGGTCTCCGTCCAAGGCGACCGCACCCGCACCGATGAGATCGATCAGCTCGGCTCCCGCGAGCGCGAGGGACAGATCGCCCTGCCCCACGGAATGCTTCAGGTCCATGGAGATGATGAACAGGTCTTTCGCCGTGGTCATGAACGGCTCCCCTCGGAGACATCGAGAAAGGTGCGTCCCCCACCGGATACGGGGTGACGCAGCTCGTCGGCGGCCTCAATGACGCCCTCTGCCGGTCAGTACATACGCCGACACCCCTGGGAGGGCTTGTGTGACGATCAGGCAGTGAGGCCTTCGATCGCCACGGGAAGGTGGCGGGGGCCGCGCAGCACTGCGTTGGCCCGGTACGGCGGCGGGTCCTCGATCAGCCGGGAGAACTTGACCCGGCGGAACAGTTCGGGCACAGCCACATGTAGTTCTATACGGGCGAGCGGGGCGCCGAAGCAGTAGTGGATGCCGGTGTAGAAACCCAGGTGCTCGTTGTCCTTGCGGTCGGGATCGAACCGGTCGGGCTCCTTGAAGCGTTTGGGGTCGCGGTTGGCCGCGGCCAGCATGAGCCAGACCGGTGAGCCTTTGGGGATCGTGGTGCCGGCGACGTCGATGTCGGCCAGGGCGGTGGTCCACGGGACGAACTGGACCGGGGGCTCGTAGCGCAGTACTTCCTCGATGAGGGGGACGGCCAGTTCCGGCTCCTTCTGGAACCGGTCGAGGACGTCGGGGTGGCGCAGCAGGGTGAGGGTCGTGTTGGTGATCGCGTTGACGGTGGTCTCGTGGCCGGCGACCAGGAGCAGGACCGCGGTGGCCTCCAGGTCTGCCGGTGTCATGTCGGGGGCGAGCGCGCTGAGTATTCCGGGGCCGGGGTGGCGGCGTTTGGTCTCGATCAGGTCGGACAGATAGGCGCCGATGTCCTGGCGCGCCTGCTGTGCCTTTTCCTGGCCGCTCCGGCCGGCGGCTTGGGGATCGATTCCGGACGCGAGGGCGTCGGCCCAGCCGTGGAAGAGCGGTTCGTCCTCGCGAGGCACGCCGAGAACCTTGCAGATGGCAGTGACGGGAAGGGGATAGGAGAAGTCCTCGACGATGTCGACCTGGTCCTTGCCGTCGAAGGCGTCCAGCAGCTCGGTGACGACTTGGGCCAGCTCTCCGCGCAGGCCATCGAGGAATCTGGGGCTGTGCGGAGGACCGAACGGCCGGTTGATGGTGTCGCGCAGCCGGTCGTGCACGGGCGGGTCGGTGAAGATGAAGCTGGGTGGCAGACCGGTCTCCTCCGCCGGGTGCCCGACGCGCGCGTAGCCCGGCGGACGGTTGCTCGTGTCGTTGCTCAGCCGCGGGTCGTTCGCCAGGTTCCGCACCTCGTAGTAGGTGCTGACCAGGAAGGTGCCGTCGTCCTCCCGCCTGACCGGTGTCTTGCGCAGTTCTGCGTAGAGCGGGTACGGATCGGCCCGATTGGCGTAGTCGGCGATCTGCGCAGTGATGGTGCCTGGGGTCATGGTGTCTCCTGAGGGGCTCCGGGCGGCACAGGGCCGGTGATCAGGCATGCGACGGAACGAACTCGACACGCCGCTCGTCCGGTGAGTGACCCGTCAGCGTGACGGTGGGCCCGTGGGTGGGCAGATGGGGGTCGGGGAAGGCCGGGTCGACCGACTCCAGAGTTTCGGTGCGACGGTCGACCGTGTCGTACTCCGGCGGGAACGGCGCGCCGGCCGCGATCTGCTGCTCGTAGAACCCCAGCCACTTGGCTCCGTCGAAGGACGCCGCGGCGATGACGCGGCCGCGGTACCCGTACACCGCTACGAACCGCTCCTCGGAGAGCGTCCCCTGGGCGACGACCAGCTGGTCGCCCAGCGAGGGAACACCCACCGACTTGATGTTGACACCGAACTGGGATGACCAGAACATCGGCAGCCACAGATGCGGACGGCGCTTCGGACCTGCACAGATCATGTTGTGAGCGGCGATCTCGGCCTGTTCGACCGCGTTGCCCCAGTGCTCCAGCGCCAGGAACTGGTAGTCGAACAGCGGGTGGGGGCTGCGTGCGACATCACCGGCGGCGTAGATGTCGTCGGTGACGATGCCATTGACGTCGAACACCCGGCACCCGGCGTCGCACGCGATCCCCCGGGGGCCCGCGGCCACCCCCGAACCGGCGAGCCATTCCGTGTTCCGGACGGCACCGAGCGAGACGACCGCCACCTCCACGTCGATCGCCGAACCGTCGGACAGATGAGCGCGCCTGAGTCGTCCCGCATAGTCGCCTTCGAGAGCGGTGACACTGACTCCGCAGCACAGATTGACTCCGTGCTTGCGCTGCAGCCGGTCCGCGACCGCGCCGATCACCCCACCGAGCGCGCCTACCAGCGGTGCCGGGCCGCGCTCGGCAACTGTGACCTCAAGGCCCAACTCCCGGCAGGCGGAGGCGACCTCGGAGCCCGTGAAACCGGCTCCGATCACCAGCACCCTGGAGGCGCCCCCGGTCAGTTTTCGGTGCAGGCGTGCTGAGTCGTCGCGGGTACGCAGCACGAAAACCCCGTCCAGTGCAGCCTCTTCCGGGTGGAACCAGGGCCGAGCTCGTGTCCCGGTGGTGATCAGCAGGCGGTCGTAGGGCACGGTGTCGCCGTTCGCCAGGCGCACCCGCTTCGCCTCCCGGTCCAGGCCCTCAGCGGCGCCGCCCAGACGCCACTCGGCATCGATGTCGCGCCGCCGCGGCAATGCCGTGTCCTCGGCCCGCGCCCGCCCGAGCAGCGCCTGCTTCGACAGCGGCGGCCGGTCGTAGGGTTCGTACGGCTCGTCGCCGATCATGGTCAGCGATCCGGTGAAGCCCTTGTCGCGCAAGGTCTCCGCCGCGCGCAGACCGGCCAGCGAGGCACCGACGACGACAATGCGGCCCTGGCGCCGCAAGACCTCGACGTCGGTCTCAGCGGACATGGGGCTCCACGCCCTTCGTCGGCTCGTCGGAGTAGTCGACGAGGATGGCCTGGACCGGGCAGGCCGCAGCGGCCTTTTCCACCCGGTCACGTTGCGCCTCGTCGAAGTGCGGGGAGAACAGCAGCGCTTCGTCGCCATGCAGAGCGAAGACGTCCGGGGCGAGAAAGACGCACTGAGCGAATCCCTGGCATCGGTTGAGATCGACGACAAGCCTCATCTGGAACCCGCTCCCTGGATCGGGCCGCGGTCCTGGGCTTCGCAGCCCTTGTGCTCGGTCCACACGATCGGTCGGCATGCCTTTCCTTCAGGATCGGTCCCCTCGCAGCGGCCCGCAAACCGGGTGCGGGGCCGCTGCGTCGATCGGCTTCGGGCTGCTCCTCCAGGTCCGAACCGATCGCCCCGAGCCGAGCGCGCTGCTCGGGCGCGAGCAGAGCGACCGGAGTCCACGCCGGATTCCCGCTCAGTCCATGGGTCGTCCATCGTTACCCCTCTCGATCTGATCCCGGTCCCGGCCGCGTTCGATGAGCCGAACCTGATCGCCCACAGCGGCCTGGTGCCGGAGGCTTCGGCGTAGTCGCACGGCGTCCGGTCTGTGACTGAGTGAGGTCGACTTCGGCAAGATCGAAAACTTTCGCATCTCGCCGGTCGCGGGAGGGGGGCGTCCCACCAGGGTATGAATTCGCCCTTCGGCTCAGCCCTTGCTTCACATATCGATATTCGATAGATTTCCATCGTATTTCGATGGAAGGATGAGTCATGGGAAAGCTGACCGTGCGCGCGCTGCGCACCGTGCTCGTGGTGGTGCTCACCGGCACCGTGTTCGTACAGGCATTGATGGTGTGGGCGTTGGTCAGCGGAAACGATCCGGAGGACGGGTCGCTCCCGCTGACCGCACTGCGCGTGATCACGATCCTGGGCATCGGGACGGCTCAGGTCGCCCTGGTCTGCGTATGGCGACTGGTGGCGATGGTGCGGCGCGGAACTGTGTTCTCCCACGCCGCCTTCCGGTACGTGGACGTCATCATCGGCGCGATCGTCGCGGCTGCCCTCGTGTGGTTCGCGGTCACGGCCGTGAATGCGCCCGGCCAGCGGGAAGACCCGGGCGTCACTCTCATCATGGGCGGGATTGGCGTGGCCATCCTGGGGGTCGCGCTCATCGTGCTCGTACTGCGGACGCTGCTCGCCCAGGCCGTCGCCCGCGATGTCGAAGCGGCGCAGATGCAGGCCGAGTTGGACGAGGTGATCTGATGCCGATCGCCGTCGACATCGACGTGATGCTGGCCAGGCGGAAGATGTCCGTGGGCGAACTCTCAGACCGCGTAGGGATCACGCCCGCCAACCTGGCGGTACTCAAGAACGGCCGCGCCAAGGCGGTGCGCTTTACGACGCTCGCAGCACTCTGCGAGGTGCTCCAGTGCCAGCCAGGCGATCTGCTTCGCTGGGAGGCCGAGGACACCGCGGGCGAATGAACCGTGCCTGCCGACGCGTCATCGCCGATCCCGCTTGCCTTTGACCAACTTCGCGAGCGTCCCGGGCGTACCCGGAGACATCCCGGGCCGGCTGGAGCGTCCTGCCGAGGTGCCCGGCCCTCGCGATCCACGCGGCGTACGGCACGCTCTGGTCGTCATGCTTGCGCTGTCCGCGTGCGCGTTCCCGGCCGGAGCGGTCTTTCTGTCGGCGGTGGGTGAGTGGATCACCGACGCCCCGTCGTCCGTCCTTGGAGCGTCTCGGCGTACGGACCGATCCGCCGTTCCCGAATCGGTGCCTGCCGGCGGAGTCGGCGGTGCGTCGGCTGCTGGGCCGCATCGACGGCGACGCAGTACATCGTGATCGTGAAACGGAACCAGAAGAGGCTTCACAGGAAGCTCTACAAGCAGATCAAATCCCTTCCCTGGAAGCAGATTCCGCTGCAGGCAGCACGACGATCGCCGAGGAGGCTTCCCAGCTGCGACCGGCTCAGCACCCGGCGCCATGGCGACCTGGCGCAACCTCGCCGCCAGTGCTCTTCGCCTCGCCGGGAAGAGCAGCATCGCCGCCGGCCTCCGGCACAACGCCCGCGACGCCGGCCGGCCGCTCATCCTTCTCGGACTCACGTGATCACGAATCGGACGGCACGCGACTGCGGCGAAGTCCTGGTTCGGTGCCCCTGCCCGGCTGACCGAGGGGTGGGTCTGCCCGAGCTGGGTGGCGCCGCGGGTTGGCAGCCTTGCCCGCCGCCAGTACCGGCACAGCCGCTTCCTACCTGTCGTCTTCGTCCCGGCCTTCTTCGAAGACGAAGAGTGGTTTGGTGCCGTGTGCGGGTGCTTCGGCGAGCGAGATGGCTTCAGTGAAGCGTTCGAGCGGGAACGGCCGGCCTTGGGGGATGCTCAGCACTTCATCAGCGACGAGACTTCGAACCTGGGACAGCGCGCGCAGTACTTCCTCAGGTGAGGCAGTGCCGAACCAGCGGTTCAGCCAGAAGCCGCGGACTGCTTTGGTCTCGTAGATGACCGAGCGTGCCTGCAGCGGGATCGTCAGTGCTGCCGGGTCGGTCTGCCGATGGGTGGAGAGCGCGCCGTAGACCACGACCTCTCCTCCGGGAGCCAAAGCCTGGGACACCTGGGCACCCACGGGGCCCGCGACACAGTCGATGGCCTTACGCACGCCGACCGGTCCCGCTATCTCAGCCACACGTTGCAACAGGTCCTCGTCCTTGGTGCAAATGACCCCGTCACCACCGAGCGCTTTGATCTCCTCGACGGCATCGCGCCGCCGCACGACATTGATCGTGCGAATACCCAGATGCCTGGACAGCTGAATGACGAGCCGGCCGACGGTGGAGCCCGCGGCCGTCTGCAACAACCATTCACCGGGCTGTACGTCGAGTTCGTGCGTGACGAGGAGCAGCGAGGTCAACGGGTTCACGGCGAGTTGACAGGCGCTGGAGTCGCTCAGACGGTCAGGGACCGGCAGAAGCCTTCGTGTATCGGCAACAAGATACTCCTGCCAAGTGCCGGCCACATGGGGCCCGGGGACCGCCGGGACCGCAGCGGCCACCACACGCTCGCCGATCTCCGGGCCCTCGGTATCCGGGCCCAGGGCCTCAATACGGCCGACGCATTCCATGTGCCCCCCAACGGTGGGAAACTCGGGGGAGAAACCGTAGCGGCCACGCAGCACGTGCAGATCACTGGCGTGAATCGGAGTCGCCTTCACACGGATCAACGCCTGACCGGCATTCGGAGTGGGAACGGGCCGGGACTCCAGCCGCAGAACGTCGGCAGGCTCGCCGACCTTTCCGGCTACGAGCGCACGCATGAATTGAGGCATGAGTGTCCTCTCGTCCCTCAGCGCCCGAGGAACCCGGCAGGCTTTCTGGAAAAGAACGATGCTGGCGTCGGCCCTCGTCGGCTCCCAGGCTTCGGACCCTTCCTTCACGCTACGCCCGGCCCCGGCAAGATTCCCGGCGACGGACGACGAAGCGTGGCGCGAATGCCAGCCGCGCCGGTTCAGGTGCTCAGCAGGCCGCCGAGGGATACGGCCGGAGACCGTCGATCGGGTCGCGCTCTTTGGTGGTGCCCGCGTACAACCGGGCCTCGGTGAGCAGCCCGTCGTTCGCCGCCGGGCAACTGGCCCGCCCATGTCGCCGGACACCCGCCGGGCGCCATGCTCAGCTTCCTCCTGCTGGACCGCATCGGACTCGGCGGCGGAGCCTGGGCCGGGATCTGGCGCATCGTGACCGGCGCCTCCGTGGGGGTGGCCGCCGTGACCGCCCTCCGGACCCTGACGACGAGCGCACCGCCCCCACTGCCGCGCTCCTGCCGGCACCAGGCCGGGCGGTCGCGTCGGCCGTGGGCGTACCCGGGGTGTGGTGGCCCCACACCCCGGGTACGTCCGCGGCGCGGCAAGGGCATGGGCTGTGCGGGCCCGGCGCGTGCTCAGATCCTGACCTGTACGTACTCCTTGCCCTTGTCGTTCTCGACCACGACCTTCTCGACGTCGTCCAGGGGGACGGCTGCCGAGCCGTCGAGGTTCGCCCCCTTCTCTTTGTTGGCGACCAGCCAGCTGCCGGCGATCTCGCGCTTGCCGCCCTTCGCCACAACCACGATGCGGCAGCGCTCTCCCGCCGGGATGCCGGTGACCGAGGCATTGAGGCGGATCCAGTCGACTGCCGGCGTCACCTTCAGGCGCATCTCGCTGCCGGTTCTGGTGCTGTGGCCCTCGACGACCTTCACGCTCCCCGGGGGCGTGGCCGGCGCGGTGGCCGTGACCGAGGGTGCTGGCGGGCGGGCCTCCAGGGCGCGGCCGTCGCCCGTGTTCTGTCCGATCAGTATGCCGCCACCGAGCACGGCGCCCGCTGCGACCGCCGCGACCGCGCCCAGGACCGCTCTTCGCCGCAGCGTCTGCCCGGCGCGTTCGTTGCGGACCTGCCTCAGCGTGCGCTGGAGCAGCAGGTCACCGCCTTCCGGGGGCCCGTCGAGGAACGCCTCCGGGGGCATTTCGCCGAGCGCGGACTCCATCTCCCGCAGCCCGTCCAGTTCGTCGCGGCACTTCTGGCACGAAGCCGTGTGTTCGTCGATGGTTCGCACCTCCTGCTCATCGAGCGCGCCGAGGACATAGGCGCCGAGCAGTTCGCTGTCGTGTTCCCTGGTGCTCACACCGCCACCCCCTTCAACGCCACCAGCTTCACTGCCGTCGGTCTGTCCGCGTACATGTCCCGCAGGGCCTTCAATGCATAGTGTGACCGGGACTTGACCGTCCCGGGTGGTATCCCGAGTCTGTTCGCCGCCTCGGCGACGCTCCTGCCCTGGAAGTAGATTTCCATGAGTACGTCCCGGTGGTCCGGGGAGAGCCGGTCGAGCGCCTCCATGACGACCATCGAGTCGACCACGGCGTCCGCGTGGTCCTGCTCGACGGGCTGGGTGGTCACCGACTCGGCGACCTCCGTGGGGCGCGCGGCCTTGGCCCGGTACCGGTCCGTGATGATGTTGCGGGCCACGGTGAGCAGCCAACCACGTACCGAGCCCTTGCCGTTGACCAGCGCGTCCGGATGTTTCCAGGCCCGGATCAGGGTTTCCTGGACCACGTCCTCGGCGGCGCTGCGATCGCCGGTCAGGCGTTGCGCGTACGCGAGCAGGGCTCTGCCGTGTTCCTCGTAGAGGGACCGGATCAGTGCCTCGTCACCGTTGTCCTGTCTCTGCCGGCTGCGGGACCACAATGCCGCCATCCATCTTCTCCGTCCTCTCCTGGGCCGATGCGCTGAACACGGACGGCGGGCCGGGGCGGTTCAATTCCCGGCAGATGTGCGACAAGTCACAGGTCGGTCGGGGGTTGTGCGAGGGGTCCTGGTCACCCCGCCTTGCACTGCCGGTCCTCGTTGATGCAGCGCACCAGCTCCGCCATGCGGTCCCCGGTCATCACGTTCACGAACATCGCGTGGTCGGTGATCGGGTCGCGCAGCTGCTCCGGGAAGGAGTCGACGGCGAACGGCGTGCCCTCCGGGAGCTCATAGGTGAGGGTGACGCGCAGTTGCGGAACGGGGAACGTGGCCCGTGGGCAGGCGCCGTCGGCGGCGGGGAACGGTGTGTGCGCGCGGTGGTCGGGGCTGTCGGTGGCGAGGCCGTTCCAGCAGCTCGGGAAGTCCAGGGTGCGGGTCGGTCCGCTGCCCTGCGGGCAGCGTGCGTAGTTCCGGGTGAACCGGTCCGGGTAGCCGGAACAGCCCCACTGTGCACGGACGTTCATGCTGTCCGTGGTGGCCGCGACCGGGTCGCCCGTCATCAGCCGCAGGAAGCGGGGCATGCCGACGACCGAGCTGACCGGGTTGCCACGGAACTCCACCCGCACCGAGGAGGCGGTGACGGCCTCACCGGTGTTGCCGTGGGCGCCGACGCCGGCCTTGTGGGCCTCGCCGGTGCGGTCGAGGCGGCGCAGCACCGGCCAGTAGTAAGTGGACCGGTCGCCGCCCGCACAGGTGGTCTCGGCGGCGGCCAGAGTCCGGTCGGTGGACAAGGCGTTGGTGGAGAGATTGCCGACGTAGTCGTGGGTGTGGTGGGCGCCGTTCACGACGCCCGGGGAGGTCACGACGTTGTCCATGTTGTAGTGGCCCTGTTCGTTGCGGCCGCAGTCGACGGTGTACGAGCCGGTGGATGCGTCGGGTCCGGCAGCGGCCCTCTGGGTCGGCGCAACGGTTCCGATGTCCACATACTTGCTGTCAGCGGGCGCGTTGGACACCCTGGCGGCCCCGTCGGCGCCGAGTGTCATGACGCCGAGGAACACGACCAGCCCGAGCGTCAGGGGAAGAATCCCCCAGAGCAGGCGGGAGTGGGAGAAGGGCAGCTTGATCCGCACGGAAGCAGACTGGCACCAGTGACCGGGGCAGGCAAGATTGCCCGCAATCCGCCCGCCAAACCTCCATCAACTCCCTTCCGGCGAACGTCAGAGGAACAACTGCCCCCGTACGGCGCCGTCGGGGAACTCACGGGTGTGCACGTCCGAGTAGAAGCTGGTCGGGCTCCCCTTGAGGCGTGCGATCAGCTCGGCGTCGGGGGTGCTGACGCTGCCGGAGATCGCGAAGACGTTCTTCGGTACGGGAGTGACGAACAGCGGGAGCCGTACGTCGCCGTTCTCGCCGAGCACCCCCTCGTGGATGTGTCCGGCCAGCGGCGCCCCGATGTTCACCCAGGCCATGGAGTAGTCGACGCGGTCCGGCCTCGGGTGCAGGAACGTGGTGCTGTGCCCGTCCGGGTCGCCCGCCTTTCCGGCGTCGTCGGCCGGGATCTCCTGGCCGCCGTCCGCGAGCGCGCGCAACTTGCCGCCCCTGATGATGCTGAGCGGGTTCACCGGCTTGTCCAGGAGCCGTAGCTGTCCGCGCACCGTGCCGCCGGGGGACTTTTTGGAGTGCAGGTCGATGTAGAAGCCGCCGGGGTCGGTGCGCAGCCGCCGGGCGAGCGCGGCGGAGGACATCGAGGTCTGCCCGGCGGCGGAATTCACCGAGGCGGGCATGGCCGTGCCGAACAGCTCGGCCTTCACCCCGCCGTCACGGCCGGCCCGGCCCTGGTGGAGATGGGCGCGCGCCGGCCTGCCGATGCCGTTCCAGGTGAGGGCGAAGGTGACGCGGTCGCCCTTGACCTTGATGAGCGCGACGGCCTTGCCGTCCTCGGCGGGCCCGTCCTTCTTCTGCACTCCCTGGTCACCGGTGAGCCGGGCGATCAGGGAGACGGCCGGCGCCCGAGCCGCTTCGGCGGCGGCCGTCGAGACCCGGGCGCCGGGGTCGTCCTCGGCCGATGCCGGGGCCGTACCGGCGAAACCGGTGAGACCGGCGACGAGCACGGCGACGCCCGCCGTGACAGTGAGCCTGCGCATGTCTTTCGTCCTTCCGGGAGTTGGGCTTCCAGGGCCCTTCGCGTCGATCAACGGACGGACGGCCGAACCGGTTCAACGCCGCTCGTGATTCGGCGGGCCGGCCGCCGAGAGGGCGGCGTTCGCTGAACCCGTACGGCGGGCTGCACGTGTGGGCCACGGGGAAATCGCCCCGCCGCTTTTCACGACGTACGAGAGGTCATCACCATGCGCGCACGCAAGGCTCTGTTCGCGATCCCGCTGGCCCTGGCACTTGTCGCCTGCGGTGCCGGGAGCGACGGCGGCACCGGCAGCAGCACCGGCGGCCACAAGGCGCCGGGCAAGGCAGTGCCCGGCAGGGCGGCGCCCGGCACCGAGGTCTCCGTGACGGATGTCGGGCTCGGCTCCATCCTGGTCGACGGCCAGGGCCGCACCCTGTACGCCTTCACCAAGGACAAGGAGGCCACCAGCAACTGCGACGCGGAGTGCATCGCCGTGTGGCCAGCGCTGACCAGCCCCTCCCCTGCCTCCGCGGGCAAGGGCGTCGAGAAGTCGCTGCTGCGCGAGGCGAAGCAGTCGGGGGGTGCCGTGCAGGTCACGTACGGGGACTGGCCGCTGTACTACTACGTCGGCGACATGGCGCCCGGTGATGTCAACGGGCAGGGCCTGGACGGCGAGTGGTTCGCCGTGTCGCCCGACGGGAAGCTGGTCCGCAAGTCCGCGTGACCGTCTCCGCGGCCCGGTCCCGTGCCGCTCCGTGTCCCGTACGCCCTTGCTCCGGCGGGTCGTTGAACCGTTCCGCGTCCACGGTCGTGTGGAGCGGGGCGGGACACGCCCGCCGGACGACGCGTACGAGGGAGGAGCCTTGGCCGAGATAGAGATGCCGGGAGACGAGGTGCAACGTCTCGGTGAACTGCTGGGCCGGGTGGTGGAGCTCATCGACACCCGGCCGTCGGGCTACAACCCCGAGGACGTCGGCCCGCCGCTGGTGCGCCCCGGTACGAACTTCGACGACGCGTGGAAGGACGGGCGCGTGCAGGTCAAGCGGAACAGCAAGGACCTCAAGGACGGCTGCGACGCCATCGTGAAGGCCTTCGCCGAATTCGACACCAAGATGGGCTCTTCGCTCAAGGAAAGCGGCAGCCAGGGCAGTGGCGGCGACGCAACACCCGCCGGGGGCGCCGCCCGGCCGTCGTCCTAGGACGACGGCCTCATCGCTTCCCCCTGTCCGCCTGGCCCGACACGGGCCCGGCCCCGGAACGAACTGAGGAGAACGGTCCCATGACCACTGGTTCGCACACCTTCGGGATCGCCATCCCGGAGAACTGGACGGAGTACGACCTGCACGGCGACACGCTCGCCGAGCGCCGCGCCGAGATGCTGCGGCACGCTCCGCAGAAGGAGACCCGGGACGCCATCAACCACACGTTCCGCAGCGCGCGGCGCATCATGGAGGGCGCCCGCATGCGCGGCGCCGTCTATGCGGCGGGCACCACCGCCATGTACGAGGACGGCCTGCTGATGGCGGGGCTGATGGTGTTCAGCGTGAATCCGCCGCCCGGTGAGGACTTCTCCGCCAAGGGCATCGCCGAACAGTTCTCGGCCACCGGGGGCCGCCGCCGCGAGGGCACCACCCGGACCCTCACGACGGCGACGCTGCCGGGTGTCGGTCCGGTCGGCCGGATGAGCGGCATCGAGGAGACGGAGATCGCCGACGGCATCTCGTACAAGATGGTGGTGACGCACACGTTCGTGCCGGTTCCCGGTGGTGAGCGGGTCCTGATCATCACCTGCTTCAGCCCGAACATTCCGCTTGCCGAGCCGCTGTGCGACCTCTTCGACGCCATCACCTCGACGTTCGCCTTCGGTGAGGAGGCGCCGGTGGCCGCCGGCGCGGCGGCCACCTGACCGACGCCGGCCTCGCACAGGGCCCGGCCGTTCCTGGGAGGAACGGCCGGGCCCTCTTCTTCGTGTGTGCCCAAGGCCGGAAGGCCTCCGCTCCCCCCGGTGGCCGGAGGGGAGCGGAGGCCTTCCGGCCTTGCTCCGTGGTGCGGTACGCCGTACTGCCGGTCAGTCCACCGTCGTGGCGGGCACGCGGACCGTGGTGAAGCGGCCGTCGCCGAGCTGCAGATGGGCGCGGCCGGGTTCGCTGTCCTGGCCCATCAGGCCACGTGGCAGACGGGCGCCGACGAGTTCGCCGTCGCCCATCAGGCGGGGCGCGAGCAGGGCGCCGCACCGGTTGCGGCGTACGGCTGCCTGCCAGCCGCCGATGCCGCCGAGCAGTGCCTCGTTGTTCCCGGCCACGATCAGGCCCCAGCCGTCCCCGGCGCTGCCGCGGGCGAGCGCGACGAAGTCGGTGTCGAGCTCGGAGTTGATCATCATTTCCGCGTCGTCGACGAGGATGGCTCCGGCGGGGCTGTCCACCTTGCCGAGTGCGGCGCGGAAGTCGGCGACCGCGACGTCTGCGTCGGTGAAGACCTCCACGACGCCGGGCTGTCCGGCGAGGCCGCGCAGCGGCGAATTGCGCGGCGCGATCACCACGATCTTCGTGCCGGCATCGGTCAGCGACTTCGCCATGGCGAGCAGCACCGTACTGCGGCCCGACCTCGGCGGACCGGCGACCACGAAGGACGGCACCTGTGACAAGTCGGTTCCGATGGCGGCGAGTTCGTCGCCGCCGACGCCGATCATCGCCCACAGTGGGGAGGTGTTCCGCGGCTTGCGGGCGAGGGCGTCCGCGAAGTCCAGTTCGTCGGGCAGGACGTCCACGCGGAACGGCCTGCGCTCGGCGGGTACGTCGGCGTCGCGTTCCGCGACCCGTTCGGCGAGTGCGCCGAGTGCCTGGGCCTGGCCCGCGCCGGTGGCGTCGGTGCCGTCGGTGCCGGGGATCAACGCGACCTGGGCGCTGTTGGTGTCCCTGGCGAGGACACCGCGGCCGGCCGGGAGGTCCTCGGGGACATTGCGGGCGTTGAGGCCCACCATGGAGTAGTCGGAGCGGTCGTTGAGGCGCAGGACGAGCTTGTCCTCGGTGGAGGCGGAGAACCGGCTCTGGCCGAGGATGCGGTCGCCGGACAGCACCAGATGCACGCCGACGCTCGCGCCCTCGCGCATCAGGAGGGTCATGGCGTCCATCAGGCTGCCCTGGTCGTAGTTGGCGAAGTCCCGCTCGAACGCCTCGAACCGGTCGACGAGCAGCAGGATGTGCGGGGGCCGCTCCGCCTCGGGCAGGGCGCGGCGCAGCTCGGTGAGGTCGGCGACGCCCCGCCTGCCGAGGAGTTCGCGGCGCCGCCCGACCTCGGCGGCCAGGCGGTTCAGGAGGCGGGCCACCCGCTCGACCTGTCCCCGGTCCACCACGGCACCGCAGTGCGGCAGTCCACTGAGGGCCTGGAGGGCTCCGTTGCCGCAGTCGAGTCCGTACAGGTGGACGTCGGCGCAGCGGTGCGCGCCGGCGAGAGCGGCGGCGAGGGTGCGCAGCGTCTGGGACCGGCCGCTGCGCGGTGAGCCGACGATGTACAGATGGCCCATCTCGTCGGGGCCGAAGGCGAGTTGACGCTGGGTCTGCTCGGTGGGTACGTCCACGAGGCCGTAGGCCACCGGGGCGAGCCGGCCGTCGTCGGACGCCTCGGGGGGCGTGGGCAGGTCGGTGAGGGTGAGGGTGTCGGGCAGCGGGGGCAGCCACGGGCGGCGGGCGGGCGGTACGGAGAGCCGGGTGGCCGCGTCGCGTACCGCCGCGACCAGCACCGACAGGTCGGTGACCGGCTGGAACGCGTCCTTCTGGGCGTCCGGCCTGGGTATCGGGGCGCCGAGGGCCTCCCAGTGGAGTTCGGTGAGCATCGGCGCCGGGCGTTCCTCGTCCGTGTCCGAGGCGTCGAGGCGGCGGCCGCCGATCCGGCCGGTCTGGAACGGCAGCAGCGCCGCGTGGCCGAGCCTGGCGTGGGCGCGGCCGGGGGTGCGGGGCGAGAGCTGCCCGGAGTCGGGGGCGTCGATGATGTCGCGGCTCTCGCCGGTGTCGGTGGTGCGCAGCGCGATCCGCAGGTTGGTGTTGGCGCGGATGTCGGCGGTGACGGCGCCGGAGGGCCGTTGGGTGGCGAGAATCAGGTGAATGCCGAGGGAGCGGCCCCGCTGGGCGATGTTGACGAGTCCGGAGACGAAGTCGGGGAGTTCGCGCACCATCGACGCGAACTCGTCGATGACGAGGACGAGCCGGGCCATGGCGGCGAGCTCGGGGCGGCGGGTGCGCTTGTCGGTGTAGTCGTCGATGTCCTTGGCCCCGGCCTCGGCGAGGATGTGCTCGCGCCGCTTCAGTTCGGCGCCGAGGGAGACCAGGGCCCGCCCCACGAGGTGGGTGTCCAGGTCGGTGACCATGCCGACGGTGTGCGGCAGGTCCTCGCACTCGGCGAAGGCACTGCCGCCCTTGTAGTCGACGAGGACGAAGTTCAGCTCGTCCGGCCGGTTGGCGACGGCGAGGCTCGCCACCAGGGACTGGAGCAGTTCGGACTTGCCGGATCCGGTGGTGCCCGCGATCAGGCCGTGCGGCCCGTCGGCGGCCAGGTCGACGGCGAACGGACCGTCCACGCCCTCGCCGAGCACGGCTCGGGTGCTGCGGGCGGCGATCACCCAGCGCGCGGCGACGGCGTCGGGGGTGGGCGGTTCGAGACCGAGTACGTCGAGGAGCCGGGCGGAGGCGGGCAGCAGGTTCTCGTCGGCGTCCTCGCCCACGTCGCGGATCGGCGCGAGCGCGCGGGCCACGCCCACGCACCAGGAGCGGGTCGGCGCGTCCATGCGGACCTCGTCGACGGGGTCGGCGCTGTCCTGCTCGGCACGCAGCCACTTCGGCCCGGCCACGGCCACGGCGCGGCACTCCTCGGGCAGGAGCCGGGCCTCGTCGTCCACGCACAGCGCGTACACGCCGACGGCCGGTCCGTCGCGGAGGATCTGGATGACGCCGGGCAAGGAGCGCAGCCTGCGGGCGCCGTCGAGGACGACCAGGACATCGGGTTCGCCCACGGCACCGCCGCGCGGCGCCCGGTCGCCGGCCTGCTGCCGGGCGGCGATCACGGTGGTGAGTTCCGCGATGCGGCGGCCCACGGACTCGGCGCTCGCGCCGACCAGGGAGATGGTGTCCTCGCCGAGCGGCGCGCAGTGCGGCAGCCAGTGCACCCAGGACCAGCGGTCCGCGCCGCCGGTGCCGGACAGTACGCAGATCCGCAGGTCGGAGGGGCTGTGCAGGACGGCGGCCTGGGCGATCAGCCAGCGCACCAGCGGCTCGGCGATGTCGCCTCCGGCGACGCCCATGACGCCCGAGGCGCGCAGCGGCACGGTCACGGGCACGGAGTGCGTGGTGCGGTCGACCCGGCGGCGGTGTTCCGGCTCGGCGGGGTCCTGGAGCTCCACGTAGGCGGGGCGGTCGGCGACGCCGAGCCGCATCAGCAGGAAGTCGTCGTCGCGCCAGCGGCGCTCCCACAGCCGCTGACGTGGGCCGGTGGCGATCAGGAGGGCCGACGCCGGGTCCGGGGCGGCGAGGCGCCGGGCGTGCTGTTCGGCGAGCACCGCCTCGTCCACGTCCTGTTCCAGGACGGCCTTCTTCTCCTCGTACTCCTTGAGCTGGTCCTCGTAACTCTCTTTGCCGCGGCGCTTGTTGGAGAACTGGGAAATGAGGGCGACGACCGGGGAGAGGACACCGAAGATCAGGAACCTGGGGTTGTTGAAGATGACGAACGAGACGCTCGCCATCATCAACGGTGCGAAGATCAGCACGAACTGGAGCTTGTTGCGGGTGGGTTTGCCTGGTGGTACGGGGAGTTGGAAGCGGTTGTTGACGGGCGGGGGCAGCAGCCGGGGCGGCCGGTTGTAGTCGAGCCCCACGCCGTCGTCGGAGGGCTGGAGGGCGGCGTCGGGCACGGAGGGCGCGGCCAGTTCGAGCAGGGCCGGGCCGACGGTGAGGACGCCGCCGAGCGGCCAGTCCGTCCAGTCCCGCGCCTCGGTGCCGTCCCGTGTGACGCCGTCCTGGTCGACCGAGCGTACGGTCGCGGTGCCGTCGGCGTGCACCTTCAGGCGCGCCGCGGTCTTCGCGAGCCCTTCGGCTCGGAGCTGGATGCGGCAGGACGCGGCGGAGCCGATCTCGTAGTCGCCGGGCGACAGCCGGAAAACCAGCCCGGCGTCGGCGCCGCCGATGCCGCGCAGTTCCACGACGCCGTCCGGCTCCGGGCCCGCCTCGGGTGCGGGAGCGTCCAGGGACAGCAGGCTGCCCGAGCGCAGGGCGGCGGCGGCCATCGGCTGGTCGGCGGGGAGCGGGGTGGCCCCGTGGTACAGGACGGGCGGGGTGTCCGGGGTGCCGCCGCGCAGCCGCCGGTGCAGTTGCTCGGCGAGTTCGCCCGCGGGGGCCGCGGGGTCGGCCTCGATCATGATGTCCGCGGTCTGACCCTGCTCCGGGTCGACGGCGGTGACGGTCAGACGCATCGTCAGTGCTCCTTGGGCACGGGGGTCACCAGGCTGTGCGGGACATCGGCCGGGCCGGACCGGGGAGGGGGCCGGCCCGGCCGATGTCCGGGAGGGGTCACTTGCGGAGGCTGCCACCCATCTCGGAGTCGAACTGGGTCATGCCCTCGCCGTACTTCTTGATGTACTCGGAGATGCCGGTGAGGCCCTCGGTGACCTTGCCGTAGTTGTCCGTGTACTCCTGCACGAAGGGCTGGAAGTCGTTCTTGGCCGACGGGGTGTTGTAGCCGTCGGCGGTGAGGGCGTCCAGGTCGGACTTGATCTTGTTGAGCTGGGCGACCGCGATCTCGTACTCGTTCATGGTCTGCGAGGCGGCGGCGCTGGTCTTCTCGTCGTTGACGATGTAATCGGCCATCGGAATTTCTCCTGTTTCCAAGTCGGTGATGCGGATGGGTATTTCATGGACCGTTCGTGGACCCGCGCCCTACACACGACGGGTGGGGTCATTCGGTTCAGACCTTGATGGGTACTTCTTCCGGCGGATTCGCCAATTCGGTGTCCTGGTTGGAGTTGACGGCGCCGATGGTTTTCGTGGGGAGCGAGGAGAGCGGCACCTCGGGGCCCTTGGTCTTGAATCCGTGGTCGTTCTCGACCTTCTTGCCGGCCAGCGAATTGCCCACGCCGTAGCCGAGTTTGATGCCCGCGTTCTCCAGGGTGGTCTGCGCGTCGGCTCCCTTGGCGCCCACCTCGTAGCCGACGCTGACGGCCTGGCCGACGGCGCCCTTGAGGATGCTGGTGAGGGCCTCGTAGCCGTATTCGTGGAGCTCGGTTACGGAGGTGGGGCCGCCCGCGTAGGCGTGGTAGTCGTGGATCGGGGTGTGCTGCTCGTTGAAGGAGCCGTTGGCGTCGACCTCGGTGAGGGTCTTGCCGTTGGCGTCCTTCACCTGCGCGGAGCCGTTGTTGTTGACCTTGACGTCGAACGTGGCCGGGTTGCCGTTGTTGTCGGTCGTGGTGACGGTGCCTTCCACGCCGTCCTCGGTGACGGTGAAGGTGGTGTTCTCGCCGCCCGCGTTGTTGCTGAACGTGGTGGTGCCGTCCGGGTTCTGCGTGATGGTGACGTTCCCCGCCTGGTCGGTGGTGGTGGCGCCGCCGTTGGCGAAGGTGGTGGTGGCCCCGCCGCCCTCGGGGGTGACGACCGGCGCCGCGCCCTGCCCGCCGGTGACGGTGGTGTTGTTGCTGAAGGTGACCAGCGGGGGCCCGGCGGGCCCCTCCTGTCCTGCTCCGGGTTGCGCCTGAGCCACACCGGGCCCGGTGAGGCTGCCGTCCGGTCCGACGGTGACCGTGTCGCCGGGCTGGTTGCTGCCGGGCACGGACACGTCGAAGCTGCCGTTGCCGTTGGCCTTCACGTCGAACGGGCCGCCGTGGACGGTGGAGGCGCCCTTGCCGCCGACCGGGATGTCCGCGGAGGGACCGCCGCCGTTGCCGCCGACCGTGAAGGTCTCGGGGCCCGGCGCGGGGCCGCGGTTGTAGGGGTTGTGCGGGCCGTCCAGGATGTCGGACTTCTGGCCCGGCGTACCGGCGTTCTCCACGTCGCCGGGGCTCTTGCCGATGCTGGTGTTGTTGGTGTCGACGCTGGTGTTGCCGCCGTAGAAGCCGTCGTGCTGGACGACGGGGCCGCCACCGGGCGTGGGCACGGTGATGCCGCTGTTGCCGTCGCCGGTGACGGTGCTGATGGTGGTGTTGCCGGGGTTGTTGCCGATGGGGTTGCCCGCCGTGTCGATCGGAAGGTTGGTGACCGGGTCGACGTGGGTGCCGGAGGGGCCGAGGCCGGTGACACCGCCGGGGGCGAAGGTGCCGGTGGCCGGCCCGTACGTGACGGAGAACTCGCCGTCGGGTCCGCCCGGGTTCGGGCCGTGCACGACGGTGCTGCCGGGCTCGTGGACCGGGTCGGCGCCGTGTGTGGTGATCGTGGGTCCGGCCGGGCCGTTGGACAGGGTGTTCTGGCCGCCGGTCATCTCCGGTGAGCCGAACAGGCCCCAGCCCTCCTGCTGCGGGGTGTTCACCGTCACCTGGGTGTTGGTGCCGGTGATGCCGGCGCCGCTCGGCGAGTTGCCGACCGTGGCCTGGCCGTTGTTGTCGACGGTGTGGCTGACGCCGGAGTCGTGGTGGACGGTGGTGGTGGCCGGGCCGGTGCCGTCGTTGCCGATGGTGGTCGTGAACCCGTCGCTGGTGAATGTGGTGGTCTGTCCGTCCGACGAGATGGTGGCGCCGTTGTTGTTCGTGATCGTGCTCGGGGCCGGTGCGGGCACCGGTCCGCCGCCAACGGCGTTCGGGGGCGGCGGCACCTTCGCCTCGGCCCCGTCGGGGGTCTGTGCGGTGATCGTGCCGTCGGCGCCCGAGTTGACGGTCGTGGGCGGACCGCCGGGTGCCTGGCTGTGCGTGACGGTGACATCGCCGCCCGGGTTGACCGTGGTGTTGACGCCCTGGGCGTTGACGCCGTTGGTGCCGACATCGGCCTGCGCACCGCCGGCCGAGGTGTCGGTGAAGGTGGCCACGGGGTTGTTGTTGGCGTCGGTGTTGGCGGTGATGGTGACCGGGCCGTCGGTGACGGTGCCGGTGTTGTCCACGCTGAAGTTGCCGTTGTTGTCGGCGGCGGTGGTGCCGTTCGCCCCGGTGACGACGGTGCTGTTGGGGCCTGCCGGAGCGTTGTTGCTGATGGTGCCGTCGTTGTTGATCGTGCTGTTCGCCGTGTTGTTGCCGTTGACGTCCGTCTGGGCGCCGTTCCCCGTCAGGGTGGTGCTGCTGCCGCCGGAGGTGGTGACCTGCGTCGGGTTGCCTCCGTCGGCCGGGTTGACGGTGACCGAGGCGGGACCGCCCTGCGGTCCGACCGTGGTCGGGCCGTTGCCACCCGTACTCACCGACGTACCGTTCTGACTGACGGTCGTCACACCGTTCGGACCCTGGCTGACCTGGACCGGGTTGGCGGTGCCCACGCTGCCGCCGGTGCCGTTCGGGCCGTGACTCGCCTGGATGGGGCCATTGCTGACGGTCGTGGTGCCGTTGTTGCCGACCGTCACCGTGGTGTTGTCCGGGCCACCCGTGTTGACCGTCTGGGTGCCGGTTCCGCCGGGCGCGGACTTGGTGACGGTGCCGTCGCCGTGGACGCTGGTGGTGCTGCCGTCGGCGGTGGTGACCTGGGCGGGGTTGCCGCCCGAGGGCGGTTTGACGGTGACCGAGGCGGGACCGCCCTGCGGTGCGACCGTGGTCGGGCCGTTGCCACCCGTACTCACCGACGTACCGTTCTGGCTGACGGTCGTCACACCGTTCGGACCCTGGCTGACCTGGACCGGGTTGGCGGTGCCCACGCTGCCGCTGATGCCGTTCGGGCCGTGACTCGCCTGGATGGGACCGTTGCTGACGGTCGTGGTCCCGTTGTTGCCGACCGTCACGGTGGCGCCGTTCGGGCCGTGGACGGTGACCGAGTGGCCGCCGCCGTTGTCCACGGAGATGGTGGTGTTGCCCGCGTTCACCGGATTTCCGGGGGTCGGCTGCGGCAGGGCCGGCGGAACCGGGTTGCCCTGAGCGTCCTTGGCCGTGATGGTGCCGTCGGCAGCGACGTCGATCGCCTGGTCGCCGTGCGCGATGCTCGCCGAGCCGTCGTTGTTGACCGTGGTCGAGCCGCCGATGGTGACGCCGTCCGCGCCGTGGCTGATCCCGTCGACATGGAATTTGCCGTTGGGGTTGATGGTGAACGTCGTTCCGTCCGGGGCGCTGAACTTGATGTCGAGCGGCGAGAAGTCGACCTTGCCTCCTGGGCCCGCGGCCGTACCGCCGCCGTTGCCGTCCGTGGTGATCCCGCTGACGGTGACGCCGCCGTCCGGTCCCGCCGAGACCTGTGGCTGGCCGCCGGGCGGCGTCACGTCGAGGCCGCCGCCCGGCTTGGTGGTGACGGCGGTGCCGTCGGGGCCGTTGAAGGTGACCGGGGCCACGCCGTTCGGGCCCACGGAGATGTCCCCGTTCGGGTTGACCGTGATCGGCGGCTGGGTGCCGGAGGGGTTCAGGTCGAACTGTCCCTGCGGGTTGACGGCGATCGTTCCGCCGTCGGGCGTGCCGAACTTGATGTCGGCGGGCGAGAACGCCACGTTCCCCCCGCCGCCGGTGGCCGTACCGCCGCCACCGCCGTCGGTCGTGATGTTGCCGGTGGTGATGCCGCCGTCCGGGCCGACCGAGACCTGCGGCTGACCGCCGGGCGGGGTCACGTCGAGCGAGTTGCCCGGACCGTTGAACTGCACCGTGTCGGGGGTGGGGCCGCCGGTGTTCACCGTGAACCCCGTGTTGTCGAGCGTGGTGGCGGCGCCGCCCGGCGTGGTGATGGTGGCGCCGCCGCCCGGCGGGATGCTGGTGCTGACGTTGGTGTCGGTGAAGGTGACCGGGCCGCCCGCGCCTGCCGGGGGCAGGTTGACGTTCTGGCCGCCGCCGTCGCCGTTGACGACGCTCACGTTTCCGTTGTTGCCGACGTTGGCCTGTGTGCCGTCCGGCAGGGCGAATCCGCCGCCGGGATTCCCCGCGTTGCCGTTGAGCGTGGTGTTGCCGAAGTTGATGTCGACGTTGCCGTCGGCGGGGTTGTGGGTCACCACCGGCTGGCCCGCCGGGGGGCCGTTGAACACCGAGTTGACACCGTTCGCGTTGTCCGCGCTGAGCCCGCCGCCGCCCACCGTCGTGGAGCCGACGTTGTCGGTCACGGAGAGGCCGTTCGGGGTGGCGACCGTGTTGTTGTTCACGGTGAACTCCGGCGTGGGACCACCGCCGTCGCCGCCGGGCGAGCTGAACGTCGTGGTGCCGTCGGGCCCCTTGTTGACCTCGCCGAACGGTCCCGAGGTCGTGAAGCCGCCGTTCGGTCCCAGCTCCGTGGAGAGCGCGGGCTTCTCGGAGTGCGCGGGCGCGAACTCGCCGCCGAGCCCGTCGAAGATCTTCTCCTTCGTGGTCGGGCCCTGGATCGGGGTGTCGATCGTCGTCGTGGCGCCGTTCGAGGTGATGACGTCCCCGTCCGGGCTCTTGATGGTGTTCGTGCCGTCCGCGGTCGTCGAGGTGAACCCGTCGGGCGTCGTGGTGGTCGTCGACGTCTGGGGCGCCGGGACTCCGAAGGGCAGGTCGTCGGGGGCCTGGACCTGGTCGGCCTTGGGGCCGGGCGGGGTGATCTTCGTCTCGGTCTTCGCGCCGTCCGGGGTCGTGACCTTCGTCTTGACCTCGCCCGTGGTGGGGTCCGACTTGGTCGTGCCGTTGATGCCGTGGAAGCCGGTCTTCTGCGCGCCCTTGGTGTCGGTGAACAGGACGTTGCTGGGCTTGAACGTGCCGTCGACGACACCGAGGCTGTTCACGGAGAACGCCTTGTCGATGTTGCTCTTGAACTTGCCCTTGGTGGTGAAGGCGTCCTTGATGCTGGTGGCGAACTTCGTCCCGCCGAACAAAGTGAGGGCACCGGCCGTGGCGGCGCCGAGCGCGGCGCCCGTGGCGGCCGAGGCCGCGTCGAACTTCTTCCCGTCGACCGCCGCCGTAATCCCGCTCGCCAGGAATCCGAGGGAGAACTCGGTGGTCACATCGATCGCGAACTTGGCGCCGAGGGCCAGGCCGGGGGACGCCTTGAGACCCACGAGCCCCTTGGCCAGCGGGTCGATGATCTTGCGGACGAACGTCGAGTTCTTCAGAGCGGCCGAGACCGCCCCGGACGCCGTCCCGACACCCTTGCCCACCTTGGCCAGGAACGGCGCGAACTTCGCCAGCTTGCCCGCCGCCCCGACGATCTTCCCGAGCCCGCCGAGCAGCACACCACCGGGCACGAGGGTGAGCAGGCCGATGATGATCTCACCGGCGTCGATCTTGCCCTGCGACACCATCCGGATCACCGAGACGGCGAACAGGATCGCGCCCAGGATGAGACCCACGACCGGGAAGAACACGGCGACGATGCCGATGATGACCCCGGCGATGATCTCCACCAGCGGGTTGTCCGCGAGGAAGTCACCGAACTGCTTCACCCAGTCCCGTGCGGGGATGGCCTGTTCGGCGGCTTCGTCGAGGATGACCGTGGCCTTGTTGGACCCGTCCTCGCGCATCCGCTGCGCCGCGCGGCCGAGCTCCTCGGCGGCGGACAGCGCCTCCTTCGCGGCGTTCACCTCGCCCTGCTGTGTCTGGCGGGTCTCGGCCTGTTCCGGAGTGGCGTCCGCCGCGAGCTCCGGGACCTCCGTCTTCGCGGTGGCGGCGACCTCATCGCCCTGGTCGATGGCCCGGTCCAGCAGGTCCTGGGCGTCGGTCAGGGTGTTCGCGTACTCGTCGTAGGCGCCCGCGGCGGTACGGAAGGAGTCCCGGGTCTTCTCCAGGAGCCCCGGCAGGTCCTTGGTGATCCGCGTCTTCAGGGCGTCCATCGCCTGGCCCTTGCCACGGCGCAGCGCCCCGTCGGCGCGCAGCAGGTCGACCGCCTCGCCCGCCCCGTCGCCCAGTTCCTGATAGGTCCTGGCCAGTGTTCTGATCGCCTCCGGGTTCCCGGGGGTCGGGTCCTCCCCGAACCCGAGCACCTCCCAGCCCGTGGTATGCCGACGCGCCATGTCCAACTCCTCTCGGCTGCACGCTCGTTCGGCACCACCTAACGGGGCGGTCGACGTTTCGGTTCAGCTCGTTGAACCGCTCCGGGGATCCACGCGTGTGACGGCCGACGCATCTGCAGTGCGCGTCACCAGGCCCCGTACGGAGGAGGACGAGAAAGATGCGCGACGCCCCGAGGACAACGAACGACGCGCGGCGGTCGGCGCCGTGGCGCACGACGGCACGGGTGACGGCGGTGTGCGGTCTGGCGGCCGTCACCTGGCTGGCGCTGCCCGCACCGGCGCAGGCGCTGGGCTCCGTACGGGCTCCGGATTCCGTACG
Source organism: Streptomyces sp. NPDC047917 (assembly GCF_043204345.1). Lineage (NCBI taxonomy): Bacteria > Bacillati > Actinomycetota > Actinomycetes > Kitasatosporales > Streptomycetaceae > Streptomyces > Streptomyces sp. NPDC047917. Next base: position 271,339 of record NZ_JBIDCA010000004.1, on the reverse strand, counting down.
GGCTCTGGACTCCGCACCGGCACCGGCGGCCCTGCGGATGCAGCCTTCCCGGGCCCTGCGGGCCGACGAGGTGACGAAGTACTACGTGGTCAAGTCCGCTCAGGAGAACGGCGGTGGGCAGGAGACGCTGTTCGGGATCGCCCAGCGCACCCTCGGCGACGGCGACCGGTTCGAGGAGATCCTGGTCCTCAACAGCGGGCGCCAGCTGCCGGACGGTTCTGCCTTCGTGAGCCCCGATCAGCTGACCCCGGGCTTCCCGCTGATCCTGCCGGAGGACGCGGACGGGCCCGGCGTGGAGTTCGGTGTTCTGCCCGAGGAGAACGCCGACGCGGCGAAGCCTCCCGCACGGAGCGCCTCCCCCGCGCCTCGTGCCGCGGCCGGCCGGGGCTCGGGACAGTTCGCCGGGCTCGGCGAACGGCTCGGGTCGCCGTGGCTGATCGGGGGTGTCGCCGGCGCCGCCGTACTCACCGTGGTGATCGTCGCGCGGCGTCCGATCGGCCGGGCAGTGCGCGCCACCGGATCCGGGATCGCGCGGGCCGCCCGGGTGCTGCGGCCGCGGCTGCCGCGCCGCCTGGCCCTCGCGCTGCGGCGGCGTCGGCGGGGCGCGCTCGCGCGGCGGCTCGCGGCGGACACCCGTACGCCGGTGATGGTGCGGCAGGCCCTGCGCGAATTGATCCCCGCCGACGCGGCGGAGGCGGAGCGTCCGGTGCGGGTCTACAGCGTCCTCGCCGAACCAACGAAGCTGCTCGCGTCGGTGTCGGGGGCGCACACGGCGCCCGTGCCGTGGACCGCGCTCGAACCCAATCGCTGGGAGCGCACCGGGCTGACCTCCGTCATCGAGGGCGATCCGACGGCCGACGTGACCCTCGCACTGCCGCACCTCGCCCGGATCGGGGTGAGCGAGCGGGGCGCGCAGGTCATGGTGGACCTCGGGCAGATCAACGGTGCGCTCAGCATCAGCGGTGACCTCGTCGTTGCGCAGGACACGGTGGCGGCCCTGGTCCGCGGTCTGCTCGAACTTCCCAGGCAGAGCACGGTGGTGGTGTCGGTGGACCCGAGCGCAAGCGCCCTGCCCGGCCTGAACGGCCTGGTCCGGGTCCGCTCGGTCACCGATGTGCAGGGCAAGGCGCCGGACGAGATCCTCAACTCGGCGGAGGAACTGGGCATCGGCCTGGTACGCGGCGCGGCCCGTACCGGCGAGGTCACGGGCTTCGTCGTCCTCCAGGACGCGCCGACGGCCGAGGAGGCACGGGCCCTCGCGGACCTCTCCTCACCGGAGGCCGGCAGCTGGACGGTCCTCACCGTCGGCGACATCCCCGGCGCGCACTGGCGGTGGTACGCGGAGAGCGACGGAAGCGTGGACCTGGGCGTGCTCGGCATCCAAGTGGTCGTCCCGACACAGACGTTGGCGGGGGCGGGCACGGGACGTGTGTGACGCGCCCCCGCACGACAAGGCGTGTGGCTGCGCGTGTACGGCCGGGCGCGTTGTGATGGTGGCATGCGGGCGCACGCCGATAGAGGCGACCCGAGAAAAGAAGTCCCCCGGCATTGAACCGTTCTGCAGCCGAAGCCGTTTTCACGGTGACCGGCCAGGACGGATTCCGGGTCCAGAAACTCCGCTCCGGCAGTCGGCCGACCTCCTCCCTGGCTGCCGGAGCGGGCCTTCAGGCGCACATCGAGCACATCAAAAGACGCCGAAGAGGCCGCACAACCACCTGGGCAATCAGCTCAGCAATTCATTTCACGCATTCATCGAGAATTCCGAAAGAGGGATCCCCATGCGCAAATTCGCCTACGCACCGGTCGCGATCACCCTTGCCGCGGTCCTGACCACAGCGGCGTGCGGCAGCTCCCAGAGCACGGCGGCAACAACCGCCGGCTCCGCCAAGCGTTCCGCCTCGAAAGGCGGGGCGCAGCCCAAGGAAGCGGGACGCCTGAGCGTGTGGAAGAGCGCGAATCTGGGATCGGTCGTGACAGACGGAGCGGGCTTCACCCTGTACCGCTTCGACAAAGACACGGCCGAGCCCCCCGCGTCCAACTGCGCGGGCGACTGCGCCGCCACCTGGCCTCCGGTGCTCGCCGACAGTGCGAAGGCGGGCCGCGGCCTCGACCCGTCGCTGCTGGGCTCGGTCGAACGTCCCGACGGCACCAGGCAGCTCACGCTTGCGGGCTGGCCGCTCTACCGCTATGTGCAGGACACGGTGCCCCGGCAGACCCGGGGCCAGGGCGTCGGCGGCACGTGGTTCGCGGGCGCCCCCGACGGGTCGAAGGCGAAGCAGACGGAGAGTGCCCCGAAGGCACTTCCCGCGCTGTCGACGGTCGAGGACAAGGAACTCGGCGAGATCGTCCGCGACGGCAAGGGCCGCACGCTCTACCGCTTCACCAAGGACACCGCCTGGCCGATGAAGTCGAACTGTCAGGGCGACTGCCTCAAGCAGTGGAAGCCGGCCAAGCTCGTCGACAAGAAGAACATCAAGGGCATCGCGTCCAAGCTCCTCATCAAGTACACCCGCCCCGACGGCACTGAGCAGCTCACCATCGACTGCTGGCCGCTCTACTGGTACACCGGTGACGAGCAGCCCGGTGAAACCAACGGGCAGGGCGTGAAGGGCACTTGGTTTTCCGTGCGGGGGGACGGCACACTCGCCAAGTGACTGGCCTCAGGCATACGCCGACCGTCAGCCCGACCATGCACGGCAGGGCCACGCCCCGTCTGCCCGGACGAAGAGGCCCTGCCCCGAGCTGACGCCTTCCGGACTCCGCTCGGTTCGAACGCGCCGTTGCCCGAGCGGAACAACCCCGGCCGCAGCACCTCTGGCGGCCGGGGCACATCCACGAAAGGGACCAGGAGATCTGGGGTGTGCCTCTGTCGCCCCTCTTGCGTAAGGAACCGCAGCGTGAACGGCTGCGACAGCACGTCGACCAGGTCAACCAGCAAGTGGAGCACGGTCCGGCATATCGGCTTCTCTGCCCCTGCACACTCACGCGGGCCAACCTGGAACACTTCCGATACACGCCCTGGTGGCTGACCTGAAGTTGAACCGCCCGCAGGAGCGATCTCGTTGTCTGCAGGCCTCCTGATTCTCGGTAGCCTCGCTCATGGCGATCAGCTCCTTGGTGCCGTCCGGGCTTCGGAAAGCCGGGAACAGGTGGTGCTCCAGTAGCGAGTCGAGATTCCTGACCGACGAGTCGGCGAGGTGACGCCGGCGGGCCTTCCACTCGGCGACGTACTCGCTGAAGTGCGCCGCTCCGTGCTTCTTGATGCGTTCGGCCCTGGCTTGGTTCCTCGGGGTGACCTTCTTGCTGTTGTAGACCTCCGTCAACCGGTTGATGGCCCTGTCCTGGGTGGGGAACCCGGACTCCTGGGTCTGCTTGCCGGTTGCGTCGCGGTAGCGAAACTTGTACTCGTGGGGGCACTTGGACCACCTGGACTGCGGGTGCTCGCAGTCCTTGAAGAAAACGCCCATGCCGTGGGCCAGGCTCTTGGCTGCCACTGGTTCGACTCCCGGATTGCCAATGCTGACGTTTTGCTGACCCAGGATGGTCCGTCACGTTCCTGAGCTGGGAAGAAACGGGAAATGCATGGTATGTGGTGGAACTTCATCGGGCGCTCCCACGAGGAGATCGAGGAGGCCCGGCGGGCCTGGACGGAGACCTCGCGGTTCGGTGAGGTGACGGGTTGTGACGGTGACCGGCTGCCCGCCCCGAACTTCCGCCCGGCCCCCTCAAGCCGCGTGGCCGGGTGCGCTGACGTGGTCTTCTGCGGGTGGCGCCGGCTCGCGAGCCAGTGAGCCGGCGCCGCCCAGGGCGCCCCGCCCGTTCCCGGGCCCGGGGTGGCCGCCGAGAACCCGGACTTGAACATGTTCAAACCGCGTGTCAGGGTACGGCGTGGGTTCCTGAGTCCACCGGTCGCGCACGCGGCCCGCAGGGCCCGCCGGGGGTGGAGCGTGTTGTGTCGCAGCCGTACCGCGCTGGTCTTCCTCGTCATGGCCTTCGCCCTGACGGCCTGCGGCAGGTTCACCGTCATGCCGCCGCCCGACGGCGAGCCGGTCGTTCTGGAAGCGACCGAACTCGCGACCACGTGGACCGATGCGGAAGGCGGCACCCTCACGCTGAAGCGGGACGAGAGGCTCCTCGGCCACCTGCGTATCAACGACGGCGACTTCGTCAGCCGCCCCCTTGCCGCCCCATACATGTGGCCCTTCCTGTGGCGGCCACCCACATAGGTTCGTCCGCACCCCTCACCTAACGTGCGCTTCGCAGAGCAGTGTGGCGAAACCGGTCGGACGGACGACAGGGAAGATGGGGACGGGACGATGGGGCACAGACGAAGCCGGACAAGGCAATGGCGCCTACTGCTCACCTTCCTGCTGACAGCGGCTGTCGGGTGGCCGATCACCAGCGGAACCGCGTCGGCCACGCAACTGCCCTCCCATCTCTCCCTCGAAGCGAGTTTTGGAGCGGGGACCGTCACCAACGGCTGGGACTCCGTCGAGCGCTATCTCGACACGACCAGCGGATTCGGCACCGAGAACTACCCGTCGGACGGCCGCGGTGATCAGGACGGCAAGCGCGTCACGTACTTCGGCGGTGTGCCCCGGCCTTCCTCGGGCAGGTTCCTGCTCTACTCGGCACCCGGCTGGAACACCGGCAGCCGGACCACCCCCGTCCTCCTCGTGCACGGCGCCAACGACACCGCGGACCGTGCCTGGGCCAACCCCGGCGAGGCGGGCGGCTACGGATGCGGCGCCGCCGCCTGCCCGTCCACCGGGCTGATGCAGTACCTTGCCGAGCGCGGTCACCGCGTCTTCGCCGTCGGCTTCGCGCACAAGCAGGGCGACAACCTCAGGCAGGCACAGATCGTGGGCGACGCGATCGCTGTCATCAAGGCGAAACTGGGTGTCGACAAGGTGGACCTGGTCGGCTGGAGCAAGGGCGAGATGTCGGCCCGTGCGTATGTGTCGTCCGTGAAGCCGGGCTGGGGACGGGCGTACGCCGGTGACGTGCGCAAGCTCATGACCGTCGGCGGCCCGAACGGCGGTTACGACTACCCCTACGCGCACGGCTGGGCGCACGACTTCTCCATCTGGCCGGAGTGCGGAGGCAAGGTCAACGCTCCTTCCCCGCACTCGCACATGACGTGCTACGGGCAGTACACGGCCCACCCGGAATTCTCGATGACACCCTCCGGCGGACACGACAACTACCCCGGCCAGCGGCAGATGCTGGCCCGCTGGGACGGTGTGTACGGAGTCGACGGCGCAGCCCAGGACTGGTACACGACGTACTACGGCGGCCGGGGCCTCTACACCGCTGGCAGCGGAATCCAGGCCGCGATCGACGCCGGTTCGCTGATCGAGCCGCTGCACGACGCCGCGGTGCCGGCCTCGGTCACGACGTATCTGCTGGCCGGCGGATCCCCGGACGTGCTCGGCATCTTCAATGAGAACCGCGGACCCAGCGACGGTGTCGTCTTCATCGACAGCGCGCTCGACACCACCGGCATCCCCACGGTCGGCGGCAGGAAGACCGTCCTCGGCGCCAACCACCTCGAACTGGGATGGAACTCCTCGGCCGCCGCCCAGATCGCCGCCTGGCTTGCGTAGCAACGTGGACCGGCGTGAGTGCCCACCGACGTGACTGTTCAGAGAACGTGTGAAAGGCAGGACCGCACATGACCACGAGTGGCAACCGCACCCGCCGCGTGCCCACCGAGCGGCTGACCGTGCAGATCACCGAGGTCCGGGACGAAGGTGAACCGGTCGTCTTCCTGCACGGCAACGTCTCCTCCGCCGCCTTCTGGCACCCGACACTTCAGCTGCTCCCGGACCGCTACCGTCCCATCGCGCCGGACCTGCGCGGATTCGGCGCCACCGACCCACTGCCCATCGACGCCACCCGCGGTCTGCGTGACCATGCCGATGACCTCGCGGCGCTGCTGACGGCCCTCGGGATCGAGCGGGCGCACCTCGTGGGCTGGTCCATGGGCGGGGGAGTGGCCATGCAGTACCTGCGCGACCATCCGGCTGCCGTTCGCTCCATGACCCTGGTGAACCCGGTGTCCCCATACGGTTTCGGCGGCACGCACGGGAACGACGGCGTTCTCAACTCGCCCGACGGCGCAGGCTCGGGCGGGGGTACGGCCAACCCCGACTTCGTGGCGGGGCTCGCCAAGAGCGACCGCGGAGACGGTTCTCCGTTCTCACCCCGCGCCGTCCTGACGAACTACTACGGCAAGGCGCACTGGCGGCCCGAGCGCGAGGACGCTTATGTCGAGTCGATGCTCACCACGCGGACGGGCGACGACCACTACCCGGGCGACAGCGTGCCGTCCCCGTCCTGGCCCGGGGTCGCGCCCGGCACCCGAGGGGTGCTCAACTGTCTTTCCCCGCTTCACATCCGCCTCGACGACCTGCATGTGATCGCCCCGAAGCCACCGGTGCTCTGGATCCGTGGCGAGGACGACGTCATCGTCTCGGACACCTCGATGTTCGACCTGGCACACCTGGGCGCGACCGGTGCGGTGCCCGGCTGGGACGGCACCCCGGCCCAGCCGATGGTGGCGCAGACCCGCCACGTCCTGGCCCGCTACGCGGCCGAGGGCGGTGCGGTGAGGGAGGTCGTGGTCGCCGACGCCGGGCATGCGGTACATCTGGAACGCCCGGACGAGTTCCTGACGGCGCTGCTGGACGTCATGGCGACATGACGCACAGCGTGGTCCCGGTCGCTGCTGCGGCTCTGGACAACCGAGCCACAGCAGCGACCGGGGGACCGGCCCGCAGGAGGCCGAACCGGTGCCGGCGGGGTGCGGTGCGAACCCGCGGTCGGAGAACGGTGGCACACCGGCGTGCCGGAGGTTGTGCCACCGGATTCACGAGTCCACCGGGTGTCCGGCCCCGCTGAACAGCCCGACGTCGTTGAACGCGATCAGCCCGTGATCGCGTTCAACAACGGCAGGTAACCTTGGCTGTGCCCTGCCTTGTTGGGGTGGTAGGACTCGTTGATCTTGTCCCACTCCAGGCTCGTCACCCAGGTCTGGTTGTCGGAGCAGATGGTGTGCGGGTCGAACGCGGCACGCGGGTCGAGGAAGGTGAATCCGGCCTTCGCGGCCTCGGCCGACAGGACCGAGGCGAGGGTGTCGGCGGCCGAGTTGAGCGCTGTCCGCTCGCGGTCGCTCAGACCGAGAATGCCGCAACTGCCGCCGATCGTGTACAGCCGGGGGTATCCCACCACCACGACCTTGGCGCTCGGCGCCTTTGCCCGGATCGCCGCGTACGTGCTCGCCAGAGCGGTCGGCAGACTGCTGGTCGCGGCGGCCTTCGCGGCCTCCACCCCGGCGATGCAGTCCTTGTCGTCGATGGTGAGGATGCAGTTCTTCAGCACATCGACGAAACCGACGTCGTTGCCGCCCACATGCACCGTCACCAGTGTGGTGTCCGTCGTGAGCTGCGGAACCTGCTGGCTGGTCAGCTCCGCGGTGGTCGCGCCGGAGCACGACGCCTCCACGAACGAGTACGAGGGGTGCTGTTGGGCCCACAACCGGGAGTACGTCGACGGGCCACGACGGCACGGGTCGTCGGGGTTGTCGTATTCGCGTGTGCCGGGCGCGACGGCGTAGGAGTCGCCGAGTGCCACGTACTTGCCGGCGGCGGTCGTCGGCTCGATGTCCGCGGCGTACGCACCTGAGGCAGCCGGGACAGACAGGCAGACGGCAGCCAACGCGAGGGATAGGGACGCGAGGCGTCTGCGGGCTCGTGATGAGCGCATGTTTCACTCCTGGAGTGTGTGAGGGTGCTGGAGGACCTGTTGGAGGACCTGCGGGAGCAGGTGGACGACCAAGGGCGCTGCGCGACCGGGAGCTGGAGTCGGCAGTGTGCGGAGCGTGGTGCTTCCCGGGGCGGCGGTCCGGGGCGACGAGCTGTCCGTGCGGCCCGGCGCCCCGTCGGCGCAGGAAGCCGATCGGCTGGCGTGTCCGGGGAGTGTCAGCCCTGAACTTCCGCGATCAGCGAGAGGGCCTTGGCCTCGCTCTCGTCGTACCGGTCCGGGAACGCCGATCGCTGTACGCTCTGCGCCAGTTCACCCGCCGTGAATTCCGGGTTGCCGGCATCATTCGGAATGGCCTGGTCCAGGAACGCGTTGGTGGCGTGCACCGGGTCCATGCACTCTTCGGGGGTGCCCCAGCCCTGGCTCGGGCGCTGCTGGAAGACGCCGAGCGAGTCGCGGTCGCCACAGTCCAGATTGTTCATGTGGGACTCCACCCAGCCCGTCTCGAACGCGGCGAGCAGCACCTTGGCGGTGACGCCGCGCCCGGCCGCTGTCCGGTACACGGTCTGGGTGATGTCCAGGGCGCGGTCCGCCGGAACCGCGCAGCGGATGTCCTGGAGTTCGGCGTTTGCGCGGTGGCGGGGGGCATCGCCGGTGTCCGCGAAAGCGGTCCCCGCAGTCACGTTCCCTGCGAGCAGAACTCCCGCTGCCAAGGCAATTACTGCACGTGCGAATGTTCCGGGAAACCGTAATCGAGACATTTTGGGCAGGCTGGACATTGAAATGTCTCCTTCCAGCTCCCGCCTCAAGCCACCGAAGCGGAAGCTGTTTGTGTGGGGGGTTGCGCGCTAATTCGGCGGACCTTATCTCAAGCGACGTGTACGCGTCAATGTCGTAATTGTTGAATCCGAGACGTTCTTTAGTCGGCCGGTGTCGAGGCGCTTCTCGGGATTCTCGTGAGCCGGATCCGGCGATCGGCGTGGATAAATGATCACGCCACCTCCGCTTTCATTGGTATAGGCATGCCGTTCAGCTTTGGCGCAATCCGTGTGGTGCGGGTGCCCGTGGTGTGTCAGGTCCCGGTCGTCTTTCCCTGTGTCGAGTGGCGATGGCTGCCGTGAATGGTGAATGCGTATCCATGTTGATCATGCGGGCACATTCGGAATGGCATGTTCGGGTGATTTGGGAAATTTTGTTGCTTAATTCACTTCAATGTCGGGTTGACTCGTATCAAGAGAAGTTGTGGACTCGATGTCCCGGAAATTCAATCCGCCGATGTCAAGCTGTAACCGCGAGAGCCGAGTGGATTGCCGTACTCCGTAGTACGATCGCGACTGCCTGTCCTCGAATGCCTTTCCCCAACCCCCCACGAGGCGCTTGATTCGCGACAGATCGCTCCTCTTTTAGAGACCGAGTCAGGCTCGCGTGCTTTCGCGCGCCCTGTGAAGAGAGTGACTGGCGTCGTTGCTGGATATTTGATTTCGCGCGCCTTCTCGTCCCCTGGAGTGTTTCCATGCGCACGCCCTGTTTCGGCATTGATCGTGGCATGTCCGCGACGACCGATCTCGTTCTCGCAGTGCATCCGTTCGGTGTCGCGTCGGCACGGTTCACCGCGGCCGCCGCACGTGCGGGCGGCCTGGGAGTACTCGACCTGACGGGTGATGTCAGGTCCGCCCGTGAGCAGTTGCGCCTGGCCGCCGAGTGGACACGCTCCGGATTCGGCGTACGGCTGGGCGAGGGGCACGGCATCCCTGCGCCGGACCTTCCCGCATGTGTCCACACCGTGGTCCTCGCCGCCGGGGCGGAGGCGACCGCCACCGACTTCCCCGGGCGTCGCGTGCTGGCCGAAGTGACCTCCGGCTCCGAGGCGCGGGACGCCGTGGCGGCCGGGGCCCACGGACTCATCGCCCGTGGCCATGAAGCAGGCGGCAGAGTAGGTGAGTTGAGCACGTTCGTGCTGCTCCAGCGGCTGCTCGCGGACGAAGCCGACGGGCTGCCGGTATGGGCCTGCGGCGGAATCGGCGCGTACACCGCGGCGGCGGCGGTCGCGGGCGGCGCCGCCGGTGTGGTCCTCGACACCCAGACCGCGCTCCTCGCCGAGGCGGAACTCCCCGCGGAGATCACCGGCGTGCTCAGTGGGCTCGATGGCTCGGAGACCGTGATCGATGACGGTCTACGCGTGTTGAAGCGGCGGGTCCCCGGTTCGGACAGCGCCGTGGCCCCTCTGGAGATCGGCCAGGACGCGTTTCTTCCGGTCCGCTTCCAACGGCGCTGGGGCACACTCGGCGCAGCGATCCGTGGCATCCGCGCCGCAGTGAGCGACGCGCTCTGCGACGGCGCGCCCGTACTCGGGCCGGACAGCACGGGCAGCCGGGCTCTCGGCACTCGACTCCCTGTTGTCCAGGGGCCGATGACACGGGTGAGCGACCAGGCGGCATTCGCCGCCGCCGTGGCCGCGGAGGGCGCCCTGCCCTTCATCGCGCTCGCCGTGTCCGGGGCGGAGCAGACCCGCGCGGTGCTGGAGGCGACCCGCAGCGCCCTGGGCGACGCACCCTGGGGTGTCGGGGTCCTCGGCTTCGCCGACGAGGAGATCAAGGACGCCCAGCTGGAGGTCATCCGGGAGGTCCGCCCCTCGCACGCCGTCATCGCCGGCGGCCGTCCCGCGCAGGCCGCGGCACTCGAAGAGGTCGGCATCTCGACCTTCCTGCACGTGCCCTCGCCCGGACTGCTGGACCAGTTCCTTGAAGCGGGTGCACGCAAGTTCGTCTTCGAAGGCTCCGAGTGCGGCGGCCACGTAGGGCCCCGCGCCAGCTTCCCGCTGTGGCAGGCGCAGCTCGACGTGGTGGACGACTTCCTCGCAACTGCCGGGAAGGACGCCGCCGCCGAACTCCAGCTGTTGTTCGCCGGCGGCGTGCACGACGAGCGGTCCGCGGCCATGGTCGCCGCCATGACCGCCACCCTCGGCGCGCGGGGCGTCGCGAGTGGAGTGCTCATGGGTACCGCCTACCTCTTCACCGAGGAGGCCGTCGCGGCAGGCGCGGTACAGCCGGCTTTCCAGCAGCAGATGGTCGACGCCCAGCACACCGAACTGCTGGAGACCGCCCCCGGCCACGCCACCCGTTGTGTGCGCAGCCCCTTCACCGACGAGTTCGTGGCCGTCAAGGAGCAGCTGCGGACCGGTGACGTGCCCAGCCGCGAGGCATGGGAGCGGCTGGAGCAACTCAACGTCGGACGATTACGGCTGGCGAGCAAGGGCATCGAACGCGTCGGTGCGGAACTGTACGAGGTCGACGAGGACCGGCAGCTCTCCGAGGGCATGTTCATGGCCGGTCAGGTCGCCGTCCTGCGGTCGGAGGTCACCACCGTCGCCGCGCTGCACGCCTCGGTCACCACGGGCGCGCAGGCCTTCCTCGACCGACGCAGAGCCGCCCTCGACACCGGACCCGACGAGCCGGCCGCCGCCTCCGAGCCACTGGACATCGCCATCGTGGGGATGGCCTGCGTGTTCCCCAAGGCGCCCGATGTGGAGTCGTTCTGGGGGCACGTGCTGTCCGGCACCGATGCCGTCACCGAGGTGCCCGCCTCACGCTGGGACCCCTCCGTCTACTACGCCGAGGACGGGTCGGGGGAGCACACCCCTTCGCGCTGGGGCGGCTTCCTGCCCGAGATCCCCTTCGAGCCCCTGGACTACGGCATTCCGCCCGCCTCCTTGCCGAGCATCGAACCCGTCCAGCTGCTGGCCCTCGACGTGGCGCGACGCGCGCTCGCCGACGCCGGATACGCCGACCGCCCCTTCCGGCGGGACCGGGCCTCCGTGGTGTTCGGGGCCGAGGCGGGAAGCGACCTGTCGAACACCATGACGCTGCGCACGGTGCTGCCCTCCTACGTCGGACAGCTTCCGCCCGAGCTGGACGCCCAGTTGCCGCGCCTGACCGAGGACTCCTTCCCCGGCATCCTCGCCAATGTCATCGCCGGACGGATCGCGAACCGCCTCGACCTCGGCGGCGCCAACTACACGGTCGATGCCGCCTGCGCCTCCTCCCTCGCCGCGGTCGACGTGGCCTGCAAAGAACTGACGGCCGGCACCAGCGACCTCGTGCTGTGCGGCGGCGCCGACCTGCACAACGGCATCAACGACTACCTTCTCTTCGCCTCTGCGCACGCACTGTCCCCCACCGGCCGTTCCGCGCCCTTCGACCGTTCCGGCGACGGCATCGCGCTCGGCGAGGGCGTGGCCTGCGTGGTCCTCAAGCGGGTCGCCGATGCCGAACGGGACGGCGACCGGATCTACGCTGTCGTCAAGGGCGTCGGCAGCTCCAGCGACGGCCGGGCCCTCGGCCTCACCGCGCCACGCGCCGACGGCCAGCGCAGGGCACTCACGCGCGCCTACCGGAACGCAGGGATCTCACCGGCCGAGGTCGGCGTGGTCGAGGCCCACGGCACCGGCACCGTCGTCGGCGACCGCACCGAACTGGGCGCCCTGACCGAGATCTTCACCCAGGCAGGAGCAGACCCCGGCGGCTGCGTCCTCGGATCGGTGAAATCCCAGATCGGCCACACCAAGTGCGCGGCCGGCCTCGCCGGGCTGATCAAGACCACGCTCGCACTGCATCACGGCGTCAAGCCCCCCACACTGCACCTGCGGCAGCCGAACCCCGCCTGGGACGCACGTACCAGCCCCTTCGCCTTTCACACCCGGGCCAGGCCCTGGCCTGCGCCGCCCACCGAACGCGTCGCCGGCGTCAGCGCGTTCGGCTTCGGTGGAACCAACTTCCACGTCGTCCTGCGCGCCCACGACGACGGCGCCCCACCCATCCACGCCCGCGACGAGTGGCCCGCCGAACTGTTCACCTTCCGGGGCGCCGACCGCGAGGCCGCCGCAAAGGCCGCCCGGGAACTCCTCGCTCTCGCCGAGGCCGACCACACGGCCCACCAGCCGTACCGCCTTCGAGACCTCGCACTGGCCGCCTCCCGCCGCGCCGACCTCGCGGCCGTGCGCGGCCTGCCCACCCACATCGCCGTACTCGCCTCCTCCGTACCGGAGCTGACGGCAGCGCTGCGCCGGGCCGTCGACGGCGAGCACGCCCCCGACGACGGCATCCATCTCGCGGACGGCACCGAACCGGGCGAGACGGCCTTCCTCTTCCCCGGGCAGGGCAGCCAGCGCCCCGGCATGCTCGCCGACCTGTTCGTCTCCTTCCCCGAACTCCAGCGCTTTCTGCGCCTCGACGAGTCCGCGGCGGCGGCCCTCTTCCCACCCGCCGGCTTCGACGAGGCGGGGCGCCAGGCCCAGGCGGACCGCGTCACCGACACCCGCGTCGCCCAGCCCGCGCTCGGCATCACCGCACTCGCCGCCCACCATCTGCTGGGCCGCGTCGGCGTCCGCCCGGCGATGGCGGCCGGACACAGCTACGGCGAACTCGCCGCCCTCGCCGCGGCCGGCGTCCTCGGTCCCGAGGAACTGCTGTGGTGCAGCAGGGCACGCGCCGAATCCGTCTTCGCCGCCGCCGGTGCCGCCGCCCCCGGCACCATGGCCGCGGTCACCGCCCCGGCATCGCAGGTCACCGCCGCCCTGGTGAAGGCGGGTGTTGCCGAATCCGTCGTCGTCGCCAACCACAACTCACCTCGCCAGACGGTGATATCCGGCCCCACCGACGACGTGGAGACCGCCGTGGAGTGGCTGCGCACACAGGGGACGAAGGCGACGCGGATCCCTGTGGCCTGCGCCTTCCACAGCCCCTTGGTCGCCGCCGCGGGCGATACCTTCGCAGCGACACTGGCCTCGGTGCCCCTGGAGACCCCGTCGATCCGGGTGTGGTCCAACCGCACCGCAGCCGTCTATCCCAGCACCCCCGCGGCGATACGCGCCGAACTGGCCGCTCAGATCGGATCGCCGGTCCGCTTCGTCGAGCAGATCGAGGCCATGTACGAGGCAGGCGCCCGGATCTTCGTCGAGACGGGCCCCGGTGCGGTACTGACCCGGCAGGTCACCGAAATCCTCGGAGACCGGCCGCACCGCACCGTCACCCTGGAGGCCCGGCGCCGTACGGGCCTGTCCGGCTTCCTTGCCGCACTCGCCGAACTCGCCGTCGCCGGGGTCGACGTACGCACCGGTTGGTTGTTCCAGGGCCGCGACGCGGTCGACGCCTCCCAGGTCCCGCGCCACAGGCGCGCGGGCTGGACCGTCGACGGCCACCTCGTGCGCACCGCCGACGGTGCCGTCCCGGCTACCGCCCTGCACCCCGCCCAACGCATATCGGAGGCCCTTGTGACCACGCGTTCCGGCAGAGACGGAGACCACGGACACGTGCTCCACAACGATGTCGCCCACTCCGGGGCGGGGGCCGGCAGCGAGGCCCTTATCAGCGAGTTCCTGCGCACGAGCCGTGAGATGCTGGCCGCTCAGCGCGACGTCCTGCTGGGCTACCTCGGCGTCGACCCCGGTGCCCGCCCCGGCCCGGTGCCCGTGGAGCACGCACCCCGTGAGCTGACCGCGACCGTGCTCCCCGGACCCGCCGCATCCGCCGGGACGGCCGTCCCCGAGCCCGCCGTTGCGCAGCCCGCACCGGACCCGGAGCCGGCCGAACTGACCGCGGACGCGGTCCTCGCCGCCGTCCTGGAGGTGATCGGCGAGCGAACCGGCTACCCGGCCGACATGATCGAACCCGACCTGGACCTGGAGGCCGACCTGAGCGTCGACTCCATCAAGCGCGCCGAGATCGCCGGGCAGCTCGCCCGACGGCTCCACCTGCCCACCACCGACGGCGTCGACATGGAGGAACTGGCCAAGGCGCGCACCGCCGCGGGCATCGCCGAACTGATCGTCGCCGCACGGCAGGACGACACCCCGCCGCCCGAGACCGCCGCCCCCGGGCCCGCCGCGGTCGACCCTGCCGCTCCACCCGCTGACGCCGAAGCAGTCGTCATGGCCCCCAAGCGGCTCGTGATGACCGAGTTCGACCTCGCTCCCGCTGCCCTGGAGCCCACCGAAGTCGCCGGACGAACCTTCCTGGTCATCGGCGGGGGCCCGCTCGCAGCGGCCGTCTCCGAGCGGCTCGACTCCCACGGTGCCCGGGCGGTGACCGCCACCGGTATACCTGATGACGGGCGCTTCGACGGCCTGATCCACCTCGCCTCCCCGGACGGCGGTCCCGCCCACGAACCGGTACTGCCCGGTGCCGTTCCCCTCTACCAGTCCGCCCTGGCCACCGGCGCGCGCTGGGTGTTGGCCGCCGGTGCCTCCGAGGGACTGCGCGGACTCTTCCGCTCGCTGTCGCGGGAATACCCTCAGACCCTCACACGCGTCGTCGAACAGCCTGCCGGAGCAGACCCGTCCGCCGCGGCCGACGCGATCGTCGCGGAGCTGACCGTCGCCGACCGCGAGCCGGTCGTGCTGCGCACGGGAGACACCCGCCGCGGGCTGCGGATGACCGAGACCGACCGCGGCATCCTGGCAGGCGCCGGAGCCGGACCCTCCGACGACGGCGCCGCCGAGGCCGCGGCCCTCGGACTCGACCACGAGTCGGTGGTGCTCCTCGTCGGCGGGGCCCGGGGCATCACCGCCCGGTTCGCCACCGCGCTCGCCACCGCCTCCCGCTGCCGCCTGGAACTGTTCGGCCGCACCCCGCTCCCCTCCCTGGAGGAAGAAACCCCCGCAACGGCCGCCGGCACCGACGCCGAACTGCGAGCCGTCCTCATCGCGAGCGGCCTGAAGTCCCCGGCCCAGGTCGAGCGGGAGATCGGAAGGATCCAGGCCGAGCGCGAGGTCCGTGACACGGTCCGCCGACTCAGCCGGCTGGGCAGCCGCGTGCGCTACCACTGCGTGGACGTGCTCGACGCCGAAGCCGTGCACCGTGCGGTGAAGAACGTGCACGCCGAACACGGCAGACTCGACGCAGTCGTCTACGCGGCCGGTGTGATCGAGGACAAGCTGCTCGCCGAGAAGTCCCCGGAATCCTTCCACCGGGTCTTCAGCACCAAGGTCGAAGGCGCCAGGACCGTGCTCGACGCCGTCGGCGGGCTCTCGCACGGCCCCCGTCTCGCGGTGCTGTTCGGCAGCATCGCGGCCACCCTGGGCAACCGCGGCCAGACCGACTACGCCGCCGCCAACGACGCCCTCGAAGCCATCGGCCGCGACTGGGGGGACGGCGCCGACCGCCGCGGGCTCACCGTCCACTGGGGCCCGTGGGCGCCCACCGGGACCAACAACGGCATGGTCACCCCGGAACTGATGCGCAGCTACGCGGCACGGGGCATCCGCCTCATCGATCCCGACGAGGGCGCCATCAGCCTGCTGCGCGAGCTGGCCTGGGGCCCGCAGGAGACCACCGCCGTCGTCTACACCGCCTCGGGGTGGTGACCGCGGCGATGCCCGGAAATCGCCCGATCGCCATCGTCGGCATGGCCGCGCTCTTCCCGGGAGCGCCCGACCTCGCCACGTACTGGCGCAATATCGTCCATGGCGTCGACGCGATCACCGATGCCCCCGCGACCCGCTGGGACGCCGCGTACTACGCCCCGGACGCCGAACGCCGTGCCGACCGCGTGTACTGCCGGCGTGGAGGATTCATCGACGGCATCGCCGACGTCGACGTCACCGCCTTCGGCGTCATGCCCGCCTCCGTACAGGCCACCGAGCCCGACCAGCTGATCGTGCTGCGGGTGGCGTCCCAGGCGGTCCAGGACGCCGGCGGCGCCGACCGGCTCCTCGCCGACCGGCGCCGCACCGGAGTGATCCTGGGCCGTGGCGGCTATCTCACCCCCGGCCTGGTACGCCTCGACCAGCGGGTGCGCACCGCCGGCCAGCTCGTGCACACGCTGCGGGAACTCCTGCCGGACCTCGGGGAACAGCGCATCGAGGAGGTGCGCCGCGCCTTCACCGACCGACTGGGTCCGGAAGCACCGGAGTCGGCCATCGGCCTCGTGCCCAATCTGGCCGCCTCCCGGCTGGCCAACCGCCTGGACCTGCGGGGCCCGGCCTACACGGTGGACGCGGCGTGCGCCTCCTCGCTCATCGCGGTCGACCACGCGGCCCGAGAGCTGGAGAGCGGCCGGTGCGACGTCGTCCTGGCCGGCGGAGTCCACCACTGCCACGACATCACACTGTGGAGTGTGTTCTCGCAACTCGGCGCGCTGTCCCGGAGCGAGCGCATCCGGCCGTTCCACCGGGACGCCGACGGAGTGCTCATCGGCGAGGGCACCGGCGTCGTGGTGCTCAAACGGCTCGCCGACGCCGAGCGCGACGGCGACCGGATCTACGCCGTGATCACCGGCACCGGTGTCGCGGGCGACGGTCGCACCGGCAGTCTGCTCAGCCCGGACTCCGAGGGCCAGGCCGAGGCGATCCGCGAGGCATGGCGCTGTGCCGGCCGGGATCCCGCCGAGCCCGGTGCCGTGGGGCTGCTCGAAGCCCACGGCACTGCCACACCGGCGGGGGACGCCGCCGAACTCGACACGGTCGCCGCGGTCTTCGGCCCGCCGGGTGACACTCCCCGAGGCGTGATCGGCTCGGTGAAGTCCATGATCGGTCACACGATGCCGGCCGCGGGAATCGCCGGGCTCATCAAGGCCGCTCTCGCCGTGCACCACGGGGTCCTTCCGCCGACCCTGCACTGCGACGACCCGCACCCGGCACTCGCCCGCACCCGCTTCACCACCGCGGACGCCGCGATGCCGTGGGTGACCGACCCCCACAGCCCCGTACGCCGTGCCGCGGTCAACGCCTTCGGCTTCGGCGGCATCAACGCCCATGTCGTCCTGGAACAGCCCGCGTTCACCGCCACCCCCTCCTCCGGCCCCGGCGGACCCGCCACCGTGGTGTGCGAGCCCGAACGGGTGCTGAGACTGGCCGCCGCGACGCCCGCCGAGCTGGCCCGCATGCTGGACCGCGACGACGCGGCCCTCCTCGCCACCGCGTCGGACGAGACCGGACCCCGGCCCGCCGGTCCGGTCCGGCTCGGGGTGGTGGACCCGACGGCCAAACGTCTCGCCCTGGCCCGCAAGGTGGTCGGCCGGGGCGCACCGTGGCGCGGCAGGAACGACCTGTGGTTCGTCCCCGAGCCGCTGCTGGGTGACACCGGTGGCCGCCTGGCCTTCGTGTTTCCCGGGCTCGAAGCCGAATTCGACGCCAACTGCGACGATGTCGCACGCCACTTCGGCCTGTCGCCGTCGCTTTCCGGTACCGATGTCAAGGTCGGCGACATCGGCCGCCAGGGCACCGG
Source organism: Streptomyces sp. NPDC047917 (assembly GCF_043204345.1). Lineage (NCBI taxonomy): Bacteria > Bacillati > Actinomycetota > Actinomycetes > Kitasatosporales > Streptomycetaceae > Streptomyces > Streptomyces sp. NPDC047917. The sequence goes on along the minus strand of NZ_JBIDCA010000004.1, from coordinate 253,355 downwards.
CGTCTTCCAGCTCGGCCGCCTTCTGCACGCCGCACTGGAGCGGATGGACGTCGTGCCCGACGCGCTCGCCGGACACAGCCTGGGCGAGTGGACCGCCATGGCCGTCGCCGGGATTCATGCCGAGAAGGAGGTCGATGCCTTCCTGGCTTCGTTCGATCCGGACGCGCTGCGCGTGCCGGGCCTGGCCTTCGCCGTGATCGGTGAGCCCGCCGATCGCGTCATGAAGGCCCTTGAGGGACAGACGCGGGTTGTCCTCTCGCACGACAACTCACCCCACCAGTCCATGATCTGCGGCCCGTCGGCCGCGGTCGACGAATTCGTCGACCACTTCCGTGCCAAGGGCGCGATCTCGCAGGTCCTGCCGTTCCGGTCAGGCTTCCACACCCCCATGCTCCGGCCCTATCTGGACCCGATACGGAAGGCGGCGGACACCTACGGGCTGCACCCCGCGCGGCTGCCGGTCTGGTCCGCCACCACGGTGGGGGAGTACCCCTCGCGACCGGAGGAGATACGCGAGCTGTTCGTGCGGCACCTTCTGGAACCGGTCCGCTTCCGCCAGGTGATCGAGGCCATGTACGCGGCCGGTTTCCGCGCCTTCGTCCAACTCGGAGCCGGCCAGGTCGGCTCGCTGATCGCGGACACACTGCGAGGCCTTGACCACCTCGTGGTGGCCGCCCATTCCCCGCACCGCTCCGGCCTTCCCCAACTGAGCCGGGTCGCCACCGCCTTGTGGGCCGACGGAGCCGAACCGGACCGGACCGCGCTTGGCCCCACTCCTGCGCGCAAGGCCGCGCACCGCCCGGTCAGGCTCGACCTCGGCGGCGCCCTGATCTCCCTCGACGAGTCCACACGCACGGCGCTCGGCGCCGCCCTGGCCCCGCCGCGCCGGGCGGTGCACGGCGCGCGGACCACCGCCCTCGACGCCCTCGCCGCCGAGAACCCGCTGGCCGCCGACCTCTCCGCGCTGCTCGACGACACCGCGGCGCTCGCGGCGGATGTGCTCACCGCGGGCCACCGCGGTGGCCCGCGATCCACCACGCCCCGGACCGGCGCGTACACGCCCGCACCCCGGCCGGCCGGACCTCCCGCCGGCCCGCCACCGGCCACCCCGGGCGAACTGCGGACATCGCTGCGGGTCTCGGTCGACACCATGCCGTACCTGCTCGACCACTGCTTCTTCAAGCAACCGCCGCAGGCCGATCCGTCGGACCGCTGGCCCGTCGTGCCCGGCACCACCGTCATCGGGCACCTGATGGACTTCGCCGAGCGGTCAGCACCCGGTCTGCGCGCGGTGGCCGTCCACGACGTCCGGCTCACCCAGTGGATCACCGCCGTCCCCGTGGTCGACATTCCCGTACACGTCGCACCCCGGCCTCCGCACCCCTCGGGGGCGACCCGGGTGACCGCCACCCTCGGCCCCTACGCCCGGGCCACCGTCGAACTCGCGCGGAACCATGATCCCCGACCAGCCGCCGCCTGGACCTTCCCCGAGGACGAGGAGCGCCCCTGCGGCATGACGGCCCGTGAGCTGTACACCCGGCGCTGGATGTTCCACGGCCCCCGCTTCCAGGGCGTCACCGGACTGACCGCGGTCGGCGACGCACACGTCCGAGGAGTCATCACCACCCCGCCCGCCCCGGGAGCCCTGCTGGACAACGTCGGCCAGCTGCTCGGCTACTGGATCATGTCCCAACTGCCCACCCGGACCACCGTCTTTCCCGTCGGAGTGCGGGAGATCCGCTTCCACGGCGCGCACCCCGCGCCGGGCGAACGGCTCGACTGCCTCATCCGCATCGTCTCCGTCACCGACACCACGCTCGAAGCCGATATGCAACTGGTCCGACAGGGCCGCGTCTGGGCCGAGTTCAAAGGCTGGCGCGACCGCCGCTTCGACAGCGATCCGCACCTTCGCCGGGTGGACCGCGAACCGGAGCACCACACCCTCTCCGAGCCGCAGCCCGGCGGCTGGGCGCTGCTCCATGAACGCTGGCCCGACCTGGCCACCCGCGAGCTGATCATGCGGAACATGCTGGCCGGGGAGGAACGTACCGCCTACGATGCGCACGCACCGCGTGGCCGGCGTCAGTGGCTCCTCGGCCGGATCGCGGTCAAGGATGCGGTGCGCCGGCGGCTGTGGGACGCCGGCAGCGGCGGGATCTTTCCCTCGGAACTACGGGTCGCCAACGACCCCACGGGCCGCCCGTACGTCACCGGCGCATACGGCCGTACTCTCCCCGACCTCCATGTCTCCCTCGCCCACCGGGCAGAGGCCGCGGTCGCGATCGCGAGGACCGGCCCCTGCGGCATCGACATCGAGGAGGTGACCGAGCGCCCGGACGGAACCCTTGAGGTGGCGCTCGGCGCTCAGGAACGGGACCTGCTCGCATCGATGGTCCGCGACACCGGCGAACCCGAGGCCCTGTGGTTCACCCGCTTCTGGACCGCCAAGGAGGCCGTCGGCAAGGCCCGCGGCACCGGCCTGGCCGGAGCCCCGAAGAACATCGAGATCAACGCCGCCACCGGCACAGCACTGACCGTCCGCACCGGGGGCGACACCTACCACGTCCATCACCGGACGGTCGGCAACCCACCCGGACTGCCCACCAGGAACTACGTCGTCGCCTGGACGACCGCCCACGATGAGGAGAGCGACGATGACCGCTGAAGGCCACCGCGCCGTACTGTCCGCCCGGCTCGAACCGACCGTGCTGGACGAGGTGACCGGCATGCTGCGCGAGGTGCTCGGCGAGTACGGGTTCACCGACGCCGAGATCACCATGAACACCCGATTCCACGACGACCTCGAACTTGAGAGCATCGACCTGGTCACGCTCTCCGCGGCGCTGCGCGAACACTACGGTGACTCCGTCAACCTCGCCGCCTTCATCGCGGACCGCGGACTTGAGGAGATCATCGCGCTGACCGTGGGTGACCTGGTGCACCACGTCGTGGCATCCCTCTCCGCGCCCGCGGCCGAGGAGGTCTGAACATGGCGAAGGTCCGCGTCGGCGCACTCGACGTCCACGTACAGCGCATGCCGGCGGCCGGTCCGCCGGCCGAAGACCCGCCGCCCCTCGTGATACTGGTCCACGGTCTGCTCATCGACAGCCTGGCGAGCTACTACTTCTCGCTCGGCCCCGCCTTCGCCGAGCGGGGCATGGACGTCCTCATGTACGACCTGCGGGGGCACGGACGCACCAGCCGGCCTGCCACGGGCTACCGCCTGGAAGACTTCGTATCGGACCTGGACGGACTCCTCGACACGCTCGGGGAGAACCGCCCGGCGCATGTCGTGGGCAACTCCTTCGGCGGCGCCATCGCCTACGGGCTGGCCGCCGCCCGGCCCGACCGCGTCCGGTCCGTCATCGCGATCGAGTCCGAGCCGCCGGTGAAGTCCTGGGCCGAGAAGATGGCCGAGGGCCTCACCGGCGAAGAAGGCGGCCTGGTGGTCAAGGAGGTGCGCACCTGGCTCGCCGAGGATCCCGAGCGCAACGCGCGCCCCTTCCAGCTCGCCGGACGGATCCTGGACAGCACCACGCTGGGCGAGGACATCCCGCGCAGCCGTGTCCTGGACGCCGGGTTCCCCGAGATCCGCTGCCCCGTGTTCGCTCTGTACGGCGCCGACTCCAAACTCTCCGGCCAGGCCGCCCACTTGGCCGCCACACTTGAGCACTGCCGCACCGTCGTCCTGCCCGACCAGGGGCACTCGGTGCTCGTGGAGCGCACGTCGGAGACAGCCCGCCTGATTCTGGACTGGTTCGAGGACGACATCCACACCCCTCTGAAGGCGGGCTAGATGAGCCGGTTCCTGTTCGTCGTGCCGCCCCTGGTCGGTCACATCAACCCGGCGGTCGGCACCGCGGCCGTGCTCGCCGCGCGGGGGCACGACATCGCCTGGGCCGGACCTGCCGACCTGGTTCACCGCCTGGCCGGACCCGACGCACGCGTGTTTCCCTGCGTGCTGCCCGACCCGGCCCTGGAGAACGCCGGGGAGCTCGCGAGCCGGAGCGCCGACCTGAAGGGCCCCGCGGCCTTCCAGTTCCTGTGGGAGCGGTTCCTGATCCCGCTCGCCGATCACATGGCCCCCCGAATACGCACGGCCATCGAGGAGTTCGGCCCGGACGTCGTGATCGCCGACCAGCAGACCGTAGCGGGCGGCCTCGTCGCCGAATCGCTCGGCCTGACCTGGGTCACCTCGGCGACCACCTCGGCCGAACTTGTCGACCCGCTCGCGGGCATGCCCAAGGTGGCGGCCTGGCTGGACGGCCTCATCGAGGCACTGCGCGGTCGGATCGCGGGCGGAAGGGGCACGGCCGACCCGAGGATGTCTCCGCACGGCGTCCTCGCCCACACCACCAGAGCCCTGCTCGGCCCGACCCCACTGCCCGAACACGTATGGCTGGTGGGCCCGTCCGTCACCGACCGTCCGGAATCGTCCGACTTCCCCTGGGAATGGCTGGAAGGAGCGGAGCGCACCGTCCTCGTCAGCCTGGGCACCGCCAACGGGGATGCGAGCGGGCCGTTCCTGAACGCCGCGGTCCGGGCGCTGTCGGACCTGCCCGGAATACGCGCCGTCGTCGCCGACCCCGCAGGCACCGTGACCGAGTCGGGCGAGAACATTCTGCTGCGCCCGCACGTGCCCCAACTACCGCTGCTCGCCCACGTCGACGCCGTCGTCTGCCACGCCGGGCACAACACCGTCTGCGAGGCGCTCTGGCACGGCGTCCCTCTGGTGGTCGCTCCGATCAGGGACGACCAGCCCATCGTCGCGGGCCAGGTCACCGCCGCGGGCGCGGGCGTCCGGCTGCGCTTCGGCCGTGCCGACGCGCGACGCATCGCCGACGCCGTCGGCACAGTCCTGGACGAGGCGGCCGGACACCGCGAAGCGGCGCATGCGATCGGCCTCTCGTTCCGGGCGGCGGGCGGAAGCGAAGCAGCGGCCGACCGTCTCGAAGGTCTCCTGTCGCGTCCCAAGCCGCCCTCCAGCAGCCACGCGTGCGAGCAGGAGCAGGAAAGGACGGGCACCCGATGACGGATGGCAACCCATCTGCCGACAGCCCTCCGGGAACCTTCGGCTCGCTCCTCGGCCACGCCCGGCCCCACTGGCGCGCCCTGACGCTGTCCCTCGTCCTGAGCCTGCTGGCCGGCGTTTCCGGACTCGTCCAGCCGAAGTTCGCCCAGCACATCCTGGACCGGCTCGCCACCGGTGGGAGCGTTGCCCGTCCGATCGCCGTGCTGGCGGCACTGCTCGTCGCGGGCGCGCTCCTGACCGGGGCGAACGCGTGGCTCGAACAGCGCACGTCCGAGCGCGTGGTCCGGCACGTCCGCCGCGACCTGGTGCACCGCCTGATCCGGCTGCGTGTGACCGAGATCGACCGCCGTCCGCCCGGCGACCTCATCGCGCGCGTCACCTCGGACAGCACCCTGCTCAAGAGTGCCGCCACCCAGGGCCTGATCATGTCGGTCAACGGGCTGCTGACATTCGTCGGAGCGCTGGTCATGATGGCCACCCTGCACCTCGGGTTGCTGGCGGCGACGGTACTGGTCCTCGCGCTTGTGGGGGTCGTGATGACCGTCGTGCTGCCCCGGATCCGGCGGGCCGTCGCACGCGAGCAGAGCGCGGTCGGTGTCGTCGGTTCCCTCCTGGACCGCTCGCTCGGGGCAACCCGCACGGTCAAGGCCAACGGCGCCGAAGGCCGCGAGACGCAGGCGGCCCAGGACGCCGTGGAGGACGCCTACCGCGCGGGCCTGATCAGCGCGCGCTACAGCGCGATCGTCACCATGCTCGGCGGCGCTTCGATCCAGACGGCGTTCCTGGTGGTGCTCGGACTCGGCGGGGTGCTCGTCGCCAACGGCACCATGGACGCCTCCGCGCTCATCGCCTTCCTGCTGTACGTGTTCTTCCTGGCGAGCCCGATAGCCTCGCTGGTCGGCGGGGCGGCGATGCTGCAGCAAGGTCTCGGCGCCGTCGGCCGCATAGAGCAGGTCGCGGTCCTGCCCCTGGAGGACGACATCGACTCGGCGCTCGCCGACGTCACCACGTCCGGCCCGCCTCCGACGGTCGAAGTGGCAGGCCTGGAATTCGCCTACGCAGGACGGTCCCCGGTGCTGCACGGCGTGAGCTTCACCGTCCCCGGCGGTACCCAGACCGCACTGGTCGGCCTGTCGGGGGCTGGGAAGACCACACTGTTCTCACTGCTGCAGCGGTTCTACGAACCCACCGCCGGGTGTCTGCGTATCGGTGGGCAGGACATCGCGTCCCTTCCCCGCGCCGAGGTGCGCCGCCGGATCGCCTACGTCGAGCAGGACGCCCCCGCTCTGGCCGGCACCTTCCGCGAAAACCTGCTGTACGCGGCGCCGGACGCCCCCGACGAGGACATCGCCGAGGTTCTGCGGGTCACCCGGCTCGACGACCTGATGGCCCGGTTGGACAAGGGCCTGGACACACCGGTCGGAGCCAGGGGTGTCACTCTCTCCGGCGGTGAACGCCAGCGGCTGGCCATCGCGCGCGCCCTGCTGCGCCGACCGGAGGTACTGCTTCTGGACGAGGCAACGGCTCAACTCGACGCGCGCAACGAACAAGCGCTCAGCGAACTGGTCGCCGGCCTGGCCCAGCACTGCACGGTGCTGCTCATCGCGCACCGGCTGTCCACCGTGATCGAGGCGGACCAGATCGTCGTCCTCGAACATGGCGAGGTCCGGGCCGTGGGCACCCACCACGCGCTGATGGATGACGACGAGCTCTACCGCGAACTCGCCGCCACCCAGCTTCTGGCCCGGGCGCCGTCGGCCAAGTGACCTTGTTCCATGGGCCGGCGACTCCTCGGCCTCCCCCGGCACGTTCTTCGGGCCGGGGGAGCGGGCGCTCACCGAAGAGACGTGCACCAGGGCCGGTACACCTGCGCGTGCACGGCCTCGAAGACCCGTACGGACCTCAGGACATCGCCCGTCCCCGGCCTGCGGGGCTACGGATGCAGGAGGGTCTTGACCATCCCGTCCTCCTTGTCCTGGAACATCGCGTACGCCTTGGGGGCGTCCGACAGCGGAAGGTGATGGGTGGCGAATCCGTCCACTCCGAGCACGTCCTCGTCGTCGAGCAGCGGAAGGATCTCCGGCACCCAGCGCCGGACGTTGGCCTGGCCCATACGCACCTGGATCTGTTTGTCGAACAGGGTCAGCAGGGGCAGTGGATCCGCCGCGCCTGCGTAGACGCCGGAGACCGAGACGGTTCCGCCGCGGCGCACCACGTCGATCGCGGTGTACAGGGCGGACAGACGGTCCACACCCGCGTGCTCCATGAGCCTGCGGGCGACCATGTCGGGCAGCAGGCCGGTGGCCCACTGCGCGGTCTTCGCGAACGGCGCGCCGTGGGCCTCCATCCCGACCGCGTCGATGACGGCGTCGGTTCCCCGGCCGTGGGTGATCTCCCGGATCGCGTCCGGCAGCTCCTTGCCGCAGCGGTGAGCGTCGAAGACCTGAACACCCCGCGCGGCCGCCCTGGCGAGGCGTTCGGGCACCAGGTCGACGCCTATCACCAGTTCGGCGCCGAGGTGCCGGGCGACCCTGGTCGCCATGTCCCCGATGGGCCCGAGCCCCAGCACCGTGACACTGCCACCCGGAGGAACGGACGCGTACCGAACCGCCTGCCAGGCGGTGGGCAGCACGTCGGACAGGTAGACGTAGCGGTCGTCGGGCGGACCGTCCGGGACAGGGATCGGCAGTGTGTTCCCGAACGGCACGCGCAGCAGTTCGGCCTGCCCGCCGGGCACCTGCCCGTACAGCTTCGTATACCCGAACAACGCGGCTCCGGTTCCCTGCTCGCGGACCTGCGTGGTCTCGCACTGGGAGTGCAGACCCCTCTCGCACATGAAGCAGGTGCCGCAGGAGACATTGAACGGGACCACGACACGGTCACCCACCCGCACCGCCGTGACGTCACGGCCCGCCTCCTCCACCACCCCCATCGGTTCATGGCCGAGGACATCGCCCTGCTCCAGGTACGGTCCGAGTACTTCGTACAGGTGCAGGTCGGAGCCGCATATTCCGGTGGACGTGATGCGTACGACGATGTCGGTGGGGCCCTCGATGTGTGGATCGGGGACGTCCTCCACCCGTACGTCCCGACGTCCCTGCCAGGTGAGTGCACGCATGGTGTCTCTCCTCACTGTGGTAGACGTGTTTCGGCGGGACGGGCCCGCCCCGTCCCGCCGAGGGACTCCACGACCGGCCATGCGTGGCTGTCGCCTCGCCCCCGCTGCCGGCCCGACCCTCACCGGGTGTTTGCGGCGAGCGCCAGTACGTTCCGCTTGCTCACGCCGCTGTCAGACATTCCTGGATCCTTTCGGGAGGAGCGGTCCGCTCGGGGCGAGTGCGCAGCGGTGTTCCCTCGTGTCCCGGGGCTCGGGAGGGCAGCCCATTCGTCCGCAGGGCGAGGCATCCGGCAAGGGCGGATACGAGGGGTCAGCCGACCGACCCGGCGAGCACCGGCCCGCTGGTGGGCGACTCGACGCCGAATGGAAGGGGGGACGCCTCCGGTGGTCCACAGGCATGCGCCACGCCTCTCCGCCCGGCGCTCACGTCCACCGGAGCGGTGGGGGACCAGTCCGGCGTCATGCGGAGGTTCCGCCCGGCGGGTCAAGCGGGCGAGGTCTACGGCGCAACCACAGATCGGGTGCGGGACCCGGCCGAAGAACAGGCGAGACCCGCGCTACCTGGACCGACCAGCTGCCCCGTTCGAGAGCCGGTGCACCATGCCCCTTCAGGCGCTTGCCCGGTGGTCCTACCAGTAGTGCCTTCGCCCGGCGACAGCGTGTCCCATCCCGCCCAGGATCCACAGGATCAGCCCCACTACGGCGAGAATGATCCCTATCGTCCACAGGATGGAAATGCCGGTCACGAAACCGACGACAAGCAGGATGACTCCAAGAATGATCACGACACGCTCCGATCTCGTGTGTGCTCTTCTTTCACTCTGGCTCCAGTGAGCCACCACGGCAACTGCCGGGCCCGTTGGCCCAGCAGGCCGTTGAGGATGCCGAGCGGCGCAGCAGGTCGTCGAGGCCGCCGAGCGGCGTGGCGTGCTGCGGAAGCCGGGGGCGAAGAGCCCCGCAACACACCGGTCCGGGCCCGGCGCGTGGCTGCTTCGCGGGCATCTCCACGAGGCGTGGCGGAGCGGCATCTGTGACCCCAATGGTGGGCTGCCCGACAGACATTCCTTCGGCTGCAAGCTGCGGCCTGAGCGCCGTCCGGACGGTAACGCCGCACGGTTGCCGAAGGAGCTTGCCGGCTTGCTCGGGATGCGTAGGCCCCGAGACCGACCACTCTGGAGACAGAGCAGGGGTGTGCCGGCGAGGCAGCCTCCTGCACAGATTCTGACCAGCTGCAAATTCCGCGAAAAGGTGACGTGCCCATGAATGAAGGAAACAAGATCCTGCTTGCCGCTGCCTTGGTCGGCGGATATGTTCTGGGCCGAACGAAAAAAGGACGATTCGCTCTCACTGCGGCGTCCTATATTGCTGGGCGTCAATTCGGTATTGAGCCACGACAGCTTGTGGCCCAAGGGGTGCGTAAGCTGGGAGAAATTCCCCAGGTTGCGGAACTGGGTGACCAACTGCGCGGGGAAGTAATGGATGCCGGCCGAGATGCTGTCACCACTGCTTTCAACCGCCGGATGGCGACACTCGCTGATTCGCTTCATGAGCGAACAGCCCAGCTGGAGAATGGTGGTCGAGAAGCCGAGGGAGAAGAGGAGGGTGAGGGGAGGGACGAGCGCGAGGCGGAGTACGGATACACCGATGAAGAGGAGCCGGAAGAGGAATACGAGGAGGAGGAAGAAGAATCAGAAGAGGGAAGCGAGGAGGGCGACGAGGGTTCGGAGCAGGGAGAGGAGCGGGAGGAGCAACCCCGACGTCGTACTTCACGAGCTGCTGAAGAGCCGGCGCCGCGGAGGCGCAAGTCGGCCGTGGGCCGACGCGAAGCGTCGAAACGTGCCAGGAGAGATCAGCGCAAGCCGGAGTCCGAAGAGGCCACCAAGAAGAAAACGGCCCCTGGTAGGGCAGCGGCCAAGAAGTCTACGCCAGCCAAGAGAGCAACAGCCAAGAAGTCTGCGCCCGCCAAGAGAACGGCTAAGAAGTCTGCGCCCGCCAAGAAATCTGCTGCGAAAAAATCTGCACCCGCCAGGAAAACTGTCGCCAAGAAAACTGCCGCGAAGAAGTCCACGACAAAGAAAGCTGCGACGCATAAAGCCACAGCCAAGAAGGCGCCGGCCAGGAAGGCTACCGCGGGGAAGAAGACCGCCCCTGCTGCGAAGAAGGCCGCCAGGAAGAGTGCCAAGAAGGCATCGTCGCGCACTGAGCGCCGGAGGTAATGGATCATGCCGAAAGCGGAACAGGGTAATGCGTACTCGGGACTGGATCGACTGCGCGAGGAACTCGGGGACTACCTGACGGCCCGGGTGGGGGACTTGGCGGAAAGAGCCGGCGACAGGCTGATCGATGCGACGGACCAGCTGGCCGACGTTGTCGAGAACGGCGGGTCGCTCTCCAAGATCGGAGCCAATCTCCTCGGAGGTGACTCGCCCGTCAAAGCTGTGCTCTCCGGCGCGGCGAAGAACGTCAAGGACAACATCGTGGAGAAGGCTCAGGGCGTCCTGGGCGGAGGGAAGGGGCGCAAGTCGGGAGACAAGAAAGTCACGAACATCATCGAGGTCATCGACGTCGGTGTGCCGTTGCGTACTGCATACGACCACTGGACGCAGTACGAGAAGTTCAGCAGCTTCACCAAGGGTGTGCGGGACGTTTCACGGACCGATGAGACATCAAGCGACTGGAAGGCCAAGGTTGGTCCATCGACCCGTGGCTGGAAGGCGACCGTTCAGGAGCAGGTGGCGGACGAGCGCATCGTCTGGACCTCCGAGGGGGCCAAAGGGTCGACCCGCGGCGCAGTCAGTTTTCATGAACTGGCACCCGGATTGACAAGAATTGTACTGGTAGTTGAATACTACGCGTCCGGTCTCTTCGAGAAGACCGGAAATCTGTGGCGTGCTCAGGGACGGCGCCTTCGGCTGGACCTCAAGAACTTCCAGCGCCACGTCACGCTCACCGACGAAGAGCCCGAGGGCTGGCGTGGAGAGATCCGCGATGGCGAGGTCGTGCAGACCCACGAGGACGCTCTTGAAGAAGAAGCCGAGAACGACGAGGACGAGCGCGGGGCGTACGACGAGGACGAGCGCGGGGCGTACGACGAGGGCGAGCGCGAGGGGGAGGAGTACGACGAGGATGAGGGCGAGGGGGAGGGCGAGGAGTACGACGAGGAGTACGACGACGATGAGCGCGAGGGGGAGGGTGAAGAGTACGACGAGGACGAGTACGACGAGGACGATGGAGACGTCGAAGGGGAGCGGCAAAGGGTGAGGCGGTGATGAAGAAACGGGGCGCCCCTTCGCCGGCGTGTGGTCGGCGCATCAAGCCCTTGCTCGTTCGTTCGGCCCACCAGCAACGTAGGGCCGCCTGACTGGCAACCGGACGCAGTCCCGCCGTCGCCCCGAGTGCGGCAGGCCTGCGCCTGGCCCTCTCGGCACCGTCAGTGCTCGAAACCGTCAATGCCTGAAGGCGTCCTTGCCCTTCTCGATCACCTGCTTCACCTGCCCCTTCGTCTTCTGGGCCCTGCCCTTTCCTTCTAGGCTTTCATTTCCCACGGCCTTACCGGTCGCTTCCTTGGTCTTCCCCTCCGCTATTTTTCCAATGTTCTTGGTCTTTTTTCCGATGCCCATTTCGTGCTCCGTGCGAGTCATTCGGGCGGTGGCAGCAGAGACCCGAGAGGTCCGAGATCCAGATTGAGGTCTTCCATGGAAAGGTCGTAGCGCGCGCAGAGTTCAATCATACGACTGTGCAGAATCATCAGAGTTGTTCCCAGCTGTTCCTCCTGTTCCTCGGTGAGGTCTCCTGCGTCGACCCGATGAAGGGCTTGGCGCTCCATGAGTTGTCGCAGCAGCTCGACGACGGTGAGGACGAGCTTGATCAGGTCCCGTTCCACCGTGTCCGGTGCCGTGGTGACCCGGCGGGCCGGCCTTCGCGCTTCCGCCCTGTCCCGGGGCGGGGCGTCCTGTGGCATCGCGGGCAGCAGGCGGAATGCGCGGGCGGCGGCGTCGGCTACCTCGTCGAGGCGATTACCAGGTGGACGTTCCTCAGAAGACGTCATGGTCCTCTCCTGTGTGTGATGAGACGGCATTCCACGGAGAGGGGTTCTGCTCGCTGATGGAGACGATCAGAGCACGCAGCGATATGCGCACGAGGTCGATATCCGCGATGGAAAGCACGACGTCGCCGGTGAGGACCACGCCACCAGTGAGCAACCGGTCCAGCAGGTCGATCAGCGCGATCTGCCGTTCCGGCAGGGGCTGCTGCGACGTGGCAGGAAGGCCGCTCGCCGCCCTCATGGGGCAGCCCCCCTCAACGGTTCGATCTCGGCGGCGAAGGAGTACGGGGGCCACGGACCGGTGATCTCGACGCGGACCCCGTGAAGACCTTCCGTGGTCCTCATCACGGCGGTGCGAAACCCTTCGGCCTGGTGCAGCGGCACGAGGTAGGCGTCGTTGACGACGTTCTCTCCCGGCCCGCGAGCGAGCTCACCCTGCTGCGGTCGGTGCTGCACGCGATCGACCGCATGGGCGCGGGCGGCGGTCCGAACGCGCTCAGCTGCCCGTTCGGCATCCTGATAGGCCTCTTCGCGCGCGTGCCGCTGTGCCCTGCGCCGACTGAGATATGCCCGTCCAGGGCTCAGGTCCGTCAGTGTGTCCGCTTCGGCCGGGCCCTCACTCGCCGCGGCGTCTTCGACGTAGAGCTTGACGCCCCACTCCACCTGTGCCGCCAGGTCCGTCAGCCGACGATCGAACGACTCGTGGTGGGCCCGGAGCATGACACGTACGCGTTCGTCGTCCAGGTACACCGTCGCCAGACGGAGCGGCAGGACGGTGGTGCGGGCGGCCAGTGCCTCGATCACGTGGTGGTGGGAACGGGCGACGGACTCCAGCCATTCGAGGTCCTCAAGATGGGCCCGTAGCGCAGCTTCTTGGAACTCCCGCTCGGGTACCGGGCTCACGGCGATCACCACATCGTGGCCTTCGGGCGCCCGCACCAGATGCACTGGTGCATCCGATACCCCAGGGAGCTCGGAGACGGCCCCCGCCAGTGATCCGTCGCCGTCCCGCGCGACGGCGTACGCATAGGTGACCGCTCCGGTCATGTCTCGTCCCGCCCTTCACCGCGCGCTCTGGAATCTGCCCGTCCGGTGCGTGAGGTGCGGCGGGGAGCCGCAGGACGACTCTCTTCCTCGGCCGGTGGCAGCTCCCGGTCCTCGTGCAGGGCGGCGATCTCGGCATGCAGCCGTTTGTTCTCCTCGGCCAGTGACCGGTAGTCGTCGTTGGCGCCGGAGGACAGTGCCGGGTCGTGCTCCCACCAGTCGATGCCCATTTCCTTCGCCTTGTCCACCGAAGCGACGAGAAGGCGCAGCTTGATGGTGAGCAGTTCGATGTCCAGGAGGTTGATCTGGATATCGCCGGCGATGACGATGCCTTTGTCCAGGACCCGTTCCAGGATGTCGGCGAGATTGGCCGAGGAGCCCTGGCCGTACGGGGCGGACCTGGACGGCAGATCGCCCAGTCTCCTGGCGACGGAGTCGGACACGGACCCTGCACCTCGATTCCCTGGTATGACGTCGCATCAACAGCGCCGCCGGCCGTTCTCATTCGTTCCGTGGATCGCGGGCGATCAGGCGGAGGTGCCCCGGAAATGCCCCCTGATCTCGTCCAGCCGGTCCAGCAGCTCGTCCTCGCGACGGTCGAATGTCTCCTCGTCGATCTCCCCGGCCAAGAGCTGCCGTTCCAGTCGGGCGAGTTCCTGTTCGACGGGTGCTGGATCGTAGTACTCGTTCTCCGCGGCCTCGACCACGCGCTCCATGACCCAGGCCACGCCTCGCACCGGAGCCAGTGGAAGGGTCGCGAGCTGAGTCAGCAGTCCCATGAAGGCTCCCTAGACGAAGCTGTAGGCGGGCAGTGGACCGAGGAGCCGCAGGTCGAAGTCCTCGCCCAGTTCCTTGGCAAGACCCCGCTCCTCGCTGAGAAAGCCCTGCTCGTCGTCCCGTGCCACGAGGAAGGAAACGTTCAGGAAACCGTTCCCGGTAGCCTGCGACGAGCGTTCCTCCCGCGCGAATCCGCGCAGCGCGTCGAGAACCCCGGCCGCGAGATGGTCCTGTCGGGCCTGCACTTCCTGAGAGACCAATTCACCGAGGGCAAGGGGTAGTTCCGGACTGCTGTCACCACTCCTGATCGCCTCGTTGAGCTCTCGGGCCTCATCGGACTCCTGAAGTATCTGGCGCAGCAGGGCGTTCTCGTCCTGGGCGGCCTTCAGGTGGTACTCGACGCAGTCGTCCAACGCTCGCAGACGTTCGCCGAACTCATCCGCGCGGTCCTCCAGAACCGCTCGCACCGCATCGTCGTCCGGGGCCGTGAAGCCGAACTGCAGCGGCAGAACCGTACCGTCGGTCATCAGTCTTTCCTGGACAGCCTGGTGCGCGCCGAGATCCCGACGCTTGGGCCGCAGTTCCTCGGGCGCGTCGCTGACGACAGCGGACAGTTTCCCGGTATGCACCGTTCGCAGTGCTGCGGGCGGATCCCCCACCCCGTCGAGGCCGTCCAAGCGCTGGGGATGGGAGGTCAGGACGATCGAGTAGATGTACACGGCCATGGCTCACTCCTCGCGGCGCCGGGCGGCGGGCCGACGCCGCGGCCGCTCCCGCCTCTCCTCGGGCTCCTTGCGCTTCTTTTCGGAACGTTCGGTCTCCTCGTCGTCGTCGCCCCCCTTGAGGGCATCGGTCAGCACCTCGGCGGCCCCGCTCAGGGCCCCCTTGGTCTTTCCCTGTGCTCCGCCTTCGGTGACCTCGCCGACCAGGTCGGTCAGCTGGGACGGGGCCTTGCGGCCCTCTTCCAGGTCGAGGCGGTTGCACGCCTCCGCGAAGCGCAGGTAAGTGTCCACGCTCGCCACGACTATGCGGGCATCGATCTTGAGGATCTCGATGCCGACCAGCGAGACACGCACAAAGACATCGATGACCAGGCCACGGTCCAGAATCAGATCGAGGATGTCGTAGAGATTGGCGGAACCTCCTCCACCGCCCCTGGCAACGGCTCCTCCGGCTTGCGGCACCACAGTCATGGTGCCCCCTTTCAACGGCTCACTCCGATTTGGCGCGGCCTTCACGTCCGAGCGGCGGCGGCGCGTGGGTGGCGTGACACGGAGCCTCAGCCCCGGTCGATCTGCCCCCGGGTGTAGCGCCGTGTGCGTTCGTACGACACCAGTTCGCCGCCCTTTTCCAGCAACACGCGGTAACTGGCCATCACGCTTGTCGTGCCGGGAACGCGTTCCAGCTCCAGGACTTCTACGTCCGCCTGCCAGCCGTCTTCGGTCGGTTTCAGCGCCGAGACGGATTCGGGAGCCCGTCCGAGAAGCTCCTGGAGCTGCTCAGCCGCGTACCGCATGGCCTTCGGTGCCGAAACCCGGCGGGGCGCGCGCTTCGTGGCGCTCGTACGGTCTTCGGCCCGACCCGTGTTTCCCTTCCCGGCGGTCTTCCTGCTGGACGGACGCCGGACACTCTCTGTCTCGCCTTCTTTGCCTACGGCCATGTTCCCTCTCCGGGCTTTCGGAGACGACATGCTGCCCGCGCCCTGTTCAAAAGACGCCATCCCATGGTAGTCGGAATGCGCCGACCATTCACGGTTCCGGGGGGCCGGTGCGTACGAAATGCGACCGGACACGGAGTGATGCCGAAGGCGTGCTACCAAAGAAACTCCGACGACAGCGGCGAAATTCATTTCGGTGCTCATGCGCGTGCTGGAGCGGGGGACCGGGGCACAGACGCAACGGGAACTGCTCGATCCACCGGGAGTCCTCGTGACGCGGTGACCGAATGCGTGTCCAGGACACGCGGTTGCCCCATGAGGAGCCCACCCGGCGCCCCGTCAAATGGCCTGAGTATGTGCCGAGTATCGGCAGCGGGGGAGAGGGCGGGACCAGGGGAAATCAAGTGGTCGCCGTCCAGGCGTCCAGCGGGCGTCGACGAGGATCAGGTGGCCGTGGCACGGCACCGGGGTGAGACCGCGCAGGCGACCGCCCGGTTGGCGTTCGTAGCAGTGGTGGCCGTTCAGCCCTGTCGGAGCAGGGCTTCGAGAGGACGCACGCCGGCGCCGGAGAACAGGCTGCGGGCCGTGGTGATGCGGCGCTCGCGCGCCGGGCCCGAGGCGGTCAGTTGGTCCAGGGCCCGGATCAGGGCCCACGGGTCCGGTGCGTATTCGGTGACGCCGTGCTCGGCCATCCGTCGGGCGCCCTCCCTGCCGTGCCCCGGAATGGGCCGATAGCTGACAACCGGCAATCCGACGGCCATCGCTTCGAGTGCCGTTTGTCCTGCCGCGTTGTCGATGAGTGCGCGGGAGGCCGCCATAAGTCCCGGCATGTCGTCGACCCAGCCTCTGGCATCGGCATGGGCGATGCCGGACAGGTCCCGGCGCAGGCGCGTGTTCGTACCGCAGAGCACGACTGGTCTGTAACCCGCCGAAGCCACCCACCGTGTGGTCTGCCCCAGGTGGGCACCGGCGCCCCAGGCCCCCGTCGAGATCAGCACCGGCGGACGGTCCGGCGAGTCGAACCGCCGCTGCCAGTCCGCCGCCGTCGGAGCCGGGGCGTGGAACCGGGTGGCCACCAGAGCGCCGGAGGCGACGGCCGGTCGCCGTACCGCTCGCCGTACCTGATGCGCAACGTCGGGTGTGAGACACAGATGGAGGTCGTTGCCCGGATGCATCCATTGGCGGTGAACCGCGAAATCGGTGATGACGACAGCGCTCGGGACCTGAAGCGCGCCGCGCGAGCGGAGCCTGCCGGTGAGCTGAGCGGCAAGATGGAAGACGGGGACAACCACGTCCGGCCGTTGTCGTGCGACGAGCATCAGCAGTCTTCGCTCCGCGAGGGCGGCCAGGGGGGCGCTCCCGGGGCGGGGGCCGGCCCCGGCGCGGAAGAACGCCGCGTACAGACCGGCATAGACCAGGGGCGCGCGGCAGATGACCGACCGGTAGAAGGCGCGCAGTCCGCTGCCGACACCGGTGGGCAGCAGGTCAAGGACATCGACCGTCGTCGTCAGCCCTCCGCCGGCCTCCAGCCGACGGGCCAGTTCGGTGGCCACCGCGTGGTGGCCGGAACCCATGCCCGCGCTCAGGATGAGGAAGCGTCCGGGCGCCATGTTCATCTCGCGTGCCCCCTCGTCCTGGCCCTCGTACATGAGGGGGCGGCTACCGGCCCCCCGGGCCTGGGTCCCTGGTCGCCGTCCGGAGCCGGCAGCGCCGAAGGCTCCTTCACCCGTCGTAGCGGAACCACCCCCCGACTGTCCGGGGATCCGATGCGCGGCCGGAGGCTCAGCCGCGTGACCAGCAGGTACATGACCACCTCGTCCGAGCATTCGGAGCAGTTACCGGAAGCAACACGGAATCCGGCTCTTCCATTCTGTGGGTGCGAGCGGTGCGGTGCAGTGAGGCATGGGCCCCGGCGGTTTACCGACGCCCGTCCGGGCTACTCCTAACCCGACGCGGCGGCGCGAGGCCCCGCCCTTCTGAACGGGTGAGGGGCCGGGACACCGCGTCGTTCCGTGCTTGAGGCAGCCGTACCGTGCTTGAGACAGGGGAGAGGCCATGTCACGTGCTCCTGGGATCGCTCATCGCGGCGTGCCCGGCGGTGATGCGTCGGACGGCAGGGGCGTCCGGGCGGGTGTGGCGCTGGTGACAGGGGCCTCCTCGGGTATCGGCGCCGCGGTCGCACGCCGGATCGCGGCCGAAGGCGGCTGGCGGCTCCTGGTCGCCGGTCGCGACCGCGAGCGGCTGGACGACGTGGCGACGACGACGTGCTCGACGGCTCTCTACGCGGACCTGATGTCGGCCGGCAGTACGGAGCGACTGGTCGAGGAATCCCTCGACCACGCCGGCCGGGTCGACCTGCTCGTGGCGGCGGCGGGCGTCGGATGGGCCGGCTCCTTCCGTTCCATGCCGGCTGCCGCCGCCGACCGGGTCCTCACCGTGGATCTGGTCTCCGTCGTCCATTTGGTACGACTCCTGCTGCCGCACATGCTGGCGGCGGGGCGCGGGCACATCGTGCTGATCGGATCGGTGGCGGGATCCGCAGGGGTGCGCGGTGAGGCGGTGTACTCGGCGGCGAAGGCGGCCATCGCCACCTTCGCCGATGCCCTGCGCTACGAACTGAGGGGAACCGGAGTACGCATCACCCATCTGGTCCCCGCAGTGGTGGACACTCCGTTCTTCGAACGCCGAGGGGTGCCCTACACCCGGTCGTGGCCCCGGCCCATGCTGCCGGAACGCGTCGCGGACGCGGTCTGGGACGCCGTCGTGGCGGGCCGCGACGAGGTGTTCGTCCCCGGCTGGCTGCGTCTGCCGGGATGCGTGCGCTCCGTCGCCCCCGGGCTCTATCACCGGCTCGCCACCCGCTTCGGCTGAACAGCGACATGAACGTTCTCGCCGTGACGCTGGCGCTGTCGGCAGCTCTCGCCAACGGCGCCGCATCCGTGCTGCAACGGCGGGCCGCCATGGAGCAGGTGGAGTTCGAAGGAGCGGGCAGCAGACCGGACGCGCGGCAGGCGACACGCCGACTGGCACAACTGGTACGCCGCCCTGTCTGGCTGGCCGGTGCGGCGGCGCTCGGGCTGTCCGCCGCCTTTCAGACGGGCGCGCTGGCGGTCGGCAGCCTGTCGGTGGTCCAGCCGCTGATGGCGAGCGAACTCCTCTTCACACTGTTGCTCGGCACCGCGGTCTTCCATCACCGTCCGGACGGCAGGACATGGACGTCGTTCCTGATGCTTGCCATGGGGCTGGGACTCTTCCTGGTCGCCGCCGGCCCCTCGGCGGGTCAGGCAACGGGACAGGCCGGCACGTGGCCGGCTGTAGGCATCCTTGCCGCGACGGCCGTGACCGCGCTGACCCTGCTCGCGCGGACCCTCGACGGCGCCGCCCGCGCCGCGGTGCTGGGCTGTGCCACCGCAGTCTCCTTCGCATGCACGGCTGCTCTGATCAAGGAGGTCACGGGCCGGATCCCGGAGGGTGTGGCCGCGGTCTTCGCCACGGCGTACCTGTACGCGATGTGCGGTGTCGGTCTGCTGAGTCTGCTGCTGCTCCAGAGCACGCTGCGTGCCGGGACACTCGCCGCCTCCCAGCCGGCGCTCACCCTGGGGGATGCGCTGGTGGGTGTGTTGCTCGGGAAGACACTGTTCGACGAACGGATCGCGCTGGGCGTTCGTCTGCTGCCGGCCACGCTCGGTGCCTGCCTGATGGCCGCCGGAACGGTGGGGCTGTCGCTCTCCCCGGCGGTGGCGGGCCACTGGGACTCGACGAGAGGGAACGACAACCCGACGGCCCGGACACGACCGCAACGGACGGCCGACAACGACGGAGGCACGGAATCCCGATGAACAGCCGGCCCATGAGACTCCCCCCTGCGTTGCGTGTCCCGCTCACCGCTTCAGCGCTGGCGCTGACCGCGCATGTCGCCCCCGCCGGCACCTGGCTGCCTGGTCTGCGGCGCAGATGCTTCCCCTCCCTGGCCGGCCTCGGACACCCCCGCCACATCGCCCTGACCTTCGACGACGGCCCGGATCCCCGCTCCACCCCGCACTTCCTCCGCATGTTGGACCAGTTGTCCGCACGCGCCACGTTCTTCGTGCTCGGGGAAAGCCTTCTGCGCCATCCGGAGCTCGGCCGCGACATCGTCGGCCGCGGACACGAACTCGCCGTTCACGGGTGGACCCACAGCCGCCCATGGCTTCCCACCGTTGTGCGCGACACGCGCGAGGTCTCGCGCGCCGCCGAGGCGGTACAGAGGATCTCTGGCATCCGGCCGTTGTGGTACCGGCCCCCGTACGGAATCCTGACCGGTGGCCGCTGGACCGCGGCCCTGCACGCGGGCCTGAGACCGGTGCTGTGGTCGGCCTGGGGCCGGGACTGGACCGAGGGCGCGACCCCCGGGGAAGTCCTGGCGACCGTGCGCGGCGGACTCCGGGGCGGCGGCACGGTCCTTCTCCACGACGCCGACCTGTCGGGATCCGGCCGATGGCGGTCCGCACTGGCGATGCTGCCGGACATGATCAGCGGCCTCCGGGCCGAGGGGCTGACCGTCGGCCCACTCGTCGACCACGGCCTCCCGCCCCCGCGCCGGGCCGGCCCTGCACGCGACCCCGACGGGGACACTCCACCGCGGGAGGAACAACGCACCGCGTCCCTGCCGCTGGAAGACGGGCCGGGCTGACGATCGCCAACCGGCTTGCCGGGCTGCGGGCCACGGTCCCCATGGTGAACGGGCCGCGACCGGGACGGTCAGGACGCGGCGGGGACCGCCGTGTCGAGGCCGCGTGCGGCAACGAGCTGTGCACTGCCGTCGGCCAGCCGGTAGGACAGCCCGACCACGCCGAGGCGGCCGGCGGCGACCCGCTCGGCCAGGGCGCGGGAGCGTTCGAGCAGCAGGTCCACCGTGTTCTCGATGTGCTCGGCCAGGATCTCCTCGGCCGTTTCGCGTCCTGCGGCGCGGGCTGCCAACACGCTCGGGGTCACTCGTTCGACGACATCACGGACGAAGCCGCCCGGCGTCTGTCCGTCTTCCAGGGCGGAGCAGGCTGCGGCGACGGCGCCACACGAGTCGTGGCCGAGGACGACGACCAGGGGCGCGTTGAGGACGCTCACGCCGAACTCGATGCTTCCGAGCACTTCCGTACCGGCGACGTGCCCGGCGGTGCGGACCACGAACAGGTCGCCCAGACCGCGGTCGAAGATGATCTCGGCGGCCAGCCGGGAGTCGGAGCATCCGAACAGCACGGCGAAGGGCTGCTGGGAGGGGGCGATCTCGGTGCGGCGGGTGGCATCCTGGTTCGGGTGCTCGGAGGTGCCGGAGACGAAGCGCTGGTTACCAGCCAGCAGCAGGTCAAAGGCGTCGCGGGGCGTCGGGGCCGGGGTCTGGGTCTCAGTCATGGTTGCAGCCTACGAGGCGGCACCGGCCGCCGCTGTGACCGGTCTCGCCGGAAGGCGCCGGGCCGGGTGGCGCTGCCGGCCCCGGCGATACCCCGGGCGCAGGGCGAGGACGCTCTCGCCACAGCACCTCAGCGCGCGACGGCCCGCGCGTGAACGGCATCGTGGCCCAGTGGGGCGGCGCCGAGTGCTCGGCCGACCCGGACCAGCACATCCGCGGCGGCGTCCTCCACGGCTGCGCGCACACGCACGGCACGCAGGCGTCCGGTGCCGCCCTCGTCGCGAGGGCCGGCGTCCACGGCTGCCGCGGCGCCGTCCGGCAGCGCGTCGACCGCGGCCGGCCGGGCGGGGTCCGGGGCGACATCCGTGCCGCTTGTCCGAGCCGGTTGCCGCCCACCGGATGCTTCTCGCGGTGAGGCTATTACCGTGAGAGGTGCGACTTGGCGCGCCACATGGGTCACGACGGGAGGCACGGTGGGCGGCAACGACGACGTCGGCAATGTCGACAACGGATCCGGCCACTGCGGAGAGGCGCATCGCCGTCTGGGCACACTGCCGGATGATCTCCAGGAGAGGCTGGACGCCGTGATGCGGGGTCCGGCCGAGGCGGCCCTGCTGCTGGATGCCGTCATGTCGGTGGGCAGGGGCCTTGATCTGCCCCAGGTGCTGCGTCGGATCGTCGAGGCCGCGGTCGTCGTGGTCGATGCCGAGTACGGGGCCCTGGGAGTGGTCGGTGAGGGAACCCGGCTCACACAGTTCCTGCCGGTGGGCGTCACGGCGGAGCAGCGTGAGGCCATCGGCCCCCTGCCCGAGGGGCACGGCATCCTCGGCGAGCTGATCCGTCACCCCGAGCCGTTGCGGCTGGTGGAACTCTCCGAGCATCCGTCGTCCTACGGGTTTCCGCCGAACCACCCCCCGATGCACTCTTTCCTGGGTGCTCCCGTCCGGGTTCGCGACGAGGTGTTCGGCAACCTGTACCTGACCGAGAAGCGGGGCGGACGGGCATTCGACGCCGAGGACGAAACCGTGCTGTCGACGCTCGCGGTGGCGGCGGGAGTAGCCATCGAGAACGCCCGTCTGTACGCGGAGACGCGCGACCGCCAGCGCTGGCAGGAAGCCAACAGCGAGATCGTCTCGGCTCTGCTCGGCGGAGCCGACGAGGCACACGTCCTGCAGATGATCGTGGATCACTCCTCGCGCATCCTCGCCGCGGATCTCGGAGTGCTGGCACTGCCCGCGAAAGGGAAATGCCTCCGCGTGGCACAGGCGTCCGGGCAGGACGCCGAGACACACCGCGGTCTGGTCCTGCCGCGGGCGGGATCGTTCCTCGGCGCCGCCATGGACGCGGGCGATGCGATCACCAGCCTCGATGTCGTACATGAGCCGAGGTTCTTCGAGGGCCCGCCGCGATGGACGGGGCTCGGCCCCGCTGTCGCGGTTCCGATGGTCACGGGGGAGCGGACCCGTGGGGTGCTGCTGCTGGCCCGGGTACGGGACCGTCCCGCCTTCACCGGTGCGGAGACCGAGCCCCTGCTGGTGTTCGCCGGACAGGCGGCACTGGCGATGGAGCTCACCGCGCGGCGTGAGTCCGCCGAGCAGATCGCACTGCTTGAGGAACGCGACCGCATCGCCAGAGACCTGCACGACCTGGCCATTCAACGGCTGTTCGCCACCGGAATGACCCTGCAGAGCGTGGTGCGGCTCGTGGAACAGCCACAGGCGAGCGAACGGCTGTTGCGCGCGGTGGACGATCTGGACGAGACCATCAAGATCATCCGTTCCACCATCTTCGCGCTCCGCACCGGTGACACGGGCCGGGCCGGCCAGGGGCTCCGTGCCCGGACGGCGGCCACGGTCGAGCAGGCCGCCCGGACCCTGGGCTTCCAGCCGTCGCTGCGCATGGGAGGGCTGATCGACACGGATGTGCCCGCGGAGACCGCCGAGCAGGTGATCGCGGTGCTCGGCGAGGCGCTGAGCAACGTCGCCCGCCACGCACGGGCGACGGCGGCGGACATCTCGCTGGTGGTGGGAAAGGACCAGGTGAACCTGACGGTGTCCGACAACGGTGTGGGCATGTCCGGACACAGCGGTTCCCGCAGCGGGCTCGACAACCTCGTACGGCGCGCCGAGAAACTCGGCGGGGAGATGAGCGTGGGCGAATCCGCACAGGGCGGCACCCGGCTCAGCTGGCGAGTGCCGCTGCGGCTCTCCTGATGCCGCGCGGGTGCTTCGCGTGATGCCGCGCGGCTGCGCCGCCAAGCCGTACGGTCAGTTCTGATGGTGCCCGGCACTGGGCGGGGTGGCCTCTGTGGCATGTGCGGCGATCACTGCCGCCTGGATGCGGCGCTCGACACCGAGCTTCGCCAGCAGGCGGGAGATGTGATTCTTGACCGTCTTCTCCGACAGATAGAGGCGCTTGCCGATCTGGCTGTTGGTCAGCCCTTCACCGATCAGTGCGAGGACGTCCTTCTCCCGCGGGGACAGTCCCGCCAGCGCGTCGTCCTCCTCGGAGCCGGAACCGGGCTCCTCCTCGCGGAGGCTGTTCATCAGCCGTGCCGTCGTGGACGGGTCGAGGGTCGAGCGCCCGGAAGCCAGTGTGCGGACGGCGGTGACGAGGTCCGAGCCCTTGATCTCCTTCAGTACGTAGCCGGCCGCGCCGGCCATGATGGCGTCGAGCAGTGCTTCGTCGTCGTCGAACGAGGTGAGCATCAGGCAGGCCAGCTCCGGCAGCCGCGAGCGCAGCTCACGGCAGACCGTGATCCCGTCGCCGTCCGGCAGCCGCACATCGAGAATCGCGACGTCGGGGCGGAGCGCCGGGCCGCGTGCCAACGCGTGATCGGCTGTGCCGGCGTCGCCGACGACTTCGATGTCGGGTTCCGCGTCGAGCAGATCCTGCACACCGCGCCTGACCACCTCGTGGTCGTCCAGCAGGAACACGCGGATCGGCTTCTGCGCCGAGAACCCCGTGTTGTCGCTCATGGTGGTCCTCCTCGGCTCCAGGGGGTGCGCAGTCCCGTCTCGTCATCCTCGTCATCGTCCGTCCGTACAGGCGGACCGTGCCAGGGGCGAACGGTCCCGTTCGCCGGTCCGGTCGGGCCTCAGGGGGGGGGCAGCCCGGGAGCCGTACAACCGCGGCAGCCTTTCCGCGTTCCGTACAGGCGCCGCGCCACCGTCTCGGAGACGAACCCGTGCACCGCCCGGCCCGGCAACTCATCGGGCCTCCGTTTCCGACCGACGGCGTGCGCCGCCCGCCCGTTCCGCGGGACATGCGTGCTGCTGTTCCGCGGGACATGCGTGCTTCTGTTCCGAACGATATGCGTGCCTATGGAGGGACGCTCGGCCGACCGGCGCGACCGGTCGTCATCCACTGAATACTCCTCGTCGTCCACTCCGACGCCGAGAGCTCGACGGTCGAGGAAGAGGAAGGGGACGAGGTGGAAGCCGAACCTTCCGAGCAGTTCCGAAATCGCCGGCGGACCGGAGCACGCCCCTTCGGGGAGAGGCCATGGACAGCACCCGCTCAGGCGTGACATGGACGGGTTGGGGAATCGCTCCTTTCGGCGAACCTTCCGGTCCAGCGGTCACAGTTCCGCGTCGAGTATGTCCGACCACGCTGTGCCCTCCGGGCTCCCGTCGGGCCGGGGCAGCGACATCTCCGCCCAGATGACCTTTCCCTGCGGGGTGTAACGGGTGCCCCAGCGCTCGGCCAGCTGTGCCACGAGGAACAGACCGCGGCCCCCTTCGTCCATCGCGGCGGCATCACGCAGATGGGGTGAGGTGTTGCTGCTGTCGGCCACCTCGCAGGTCAGGGTGCGGTCGTACAGCAGTCGAACGGTGACCGGCGCGGAGCCGTAGCGGATGGCGTTGGTGATCAACTCGCTGAGCAGCAGTTCCGTGGCGAACGCAAGCTCGGACAGGCCCCAGTCGTCGGCCTGCTCTGCCGCGGCAGCACGCATTCCCGCCACAGCGGCAGGATCGAACGGCACGTTCCAGCCGGCTACATGGTCGGGCGGGATCGCCCGCGTCCGGGCGATGAGCAGGGCCACATCGTCCTTCGGCCGGTCTGGCAGGAGCGCGTCGAGGACTGCCTGGCAGCTCTCCTCCGGCGACCGGTCGGGATGGCCCGCCAGGGCCTGACGCAGCAGCTCGATCCCCACGTCGATGTCCCGGGTGCGGTCCTCGATGAGCCCATCGGTGTACAGGACGAACTGCGTCCCCTCCGCCACCTCCAGTTCGGCCGTCTCGAACGGTACGGAGCCCAGGCCCAGGGGTGGGCCGGCCGGCAGGTCGGGGAACGACACACTGCCGTCGGGCCGGACCAGTGCGGGCGGGAGATGCCCGGCACGGGCCATGGCACAGTGGTGGGAGACGGGATCGTAGATCGCGTACAGGCAGGTGGCTCCTGTGATCCCCGCGTCGGCGGTGGTTTCCGCCTCCTCCTGGTCGATGCGCCCGACCAGGTCGTCGAGGTGGCGGAGGATCTCGTCGGGCGGCAGGTCGAGTGTGGAGAAGTTGTGCACGGCTGTACGCAGCCGTCCCATCGTCGCGGCCGCGTGCAGGCCGTGGCCGACGACATCCCCGACGACCAGCGCCACCCGGCTGCCCGGGAGCGGGATCACGTCGAACCAGTCGCCGCTCACGCCGGAGAGCGCGGGCAGGTAGCGATGGGCGACGTCGAGTGCGCTCTGTTCGGGCAGGGCCCGCGGGAGCAGGCTGCGTTGCAGAGTCACGGCCATGGCGTGCTCACGGGTGTAGCGGCGGGCGTTGTCGATGCTGACGGCTGCCCGTGCGACCAGTTCCTCGGCCAGGGACAGGTCGTCCTCCTCGAACGGCTGGGGCTTCTCGGAGCGCCAGAAGTTGGCCATGCCCAGGATGACGCCCCGGGCCTGGAGAGGCACCGTCATGAGCGTATGGATGCCGTAGTCGATGATCGTCCGCGTCAGTTCCGGGTCCTGGGCGAGCCAGCCGGGTGCGGCGGACAGGTCCGGCACCAGCTCCGGCCGGCCGGTGGCGAAGGCCCGTGCCTGCGGCGTGGAGGGGAGAAAGTCGATCAGCTGACCGAGTTGGTACAGGGGATGGTCGTCACGGATGCCGTGTACCGCGGTGCGGCGCATGTCCGCGTCCGTGCTGGTCGGCTCGTCCCCGTGGAGGACCGGTTCGGCCAGATCGACGGTGGCGAAGTCGGCGAGCCGGGGGACCGCGACCTCGGTCAGTTCCGCGGCCGTGCGCACCACATCGAGGGTGGTCCCGATCCCGAGACCCGCGTCGTACAGCAGGCGCAGCCGCTCGCGGGCGTTCTCCGCCCTGCCGGACAGCACTCGCAGCTCTGTGGAGTCACGCAAGGTCGTGACCGTCCCCTGCGGGCCACCGTGCCGGTCGGTGGGCCGCTGGTTCACCGCGAGCAGCCGGCTCCCCACGAGGTGCACTTCGTCCGTCGCCGTCCGCCCCGAGCTCAGCAGCTCCACCATGCCGGGATCAAGGCTGGACAGGTCCGGGACGCGTCGCCCCTCGGCGTCGAGCGGCAGGTCCAGCAGCCGTCTGGCCTCGTCGTTGGCCAGCAGCAGCCGACCGTCCTTGCTGACGATGAGCACGCCTTCGCGCACGGCGTGCAGCACCGCGTCGTGATGTTCGTACATGCGATTCATCTCGACGGGGCCCAGCCGGTGGGTCTGCCGCCGCAGCCGCCTGGTCACCAGGGCCGTCCCGCTCGTGGCCACCCCGAGCGCAACCGCTCCCGTGCCGAGGATGATCGGAATCTGCCGTGCCACCACGCCGGTCACGCTCTCGGCCTTCATGCCGGCAGTCACCAGGGCGACGACTCGCGCGTGATCGTGGACGGGGACGATCACCTGCACCTCGCGGCCGAGCGGACCGTTGACCCTCTCGGTGTACACGTGTCCGGCCAGTGCCGGCGCAAGGGTGGCGACGGCCTTCTTCCCGATCAGCTCCGACCGGGGGTGTGTGTAGCGGACCCCGTTCGTGTCCATCACCACGATGAAGTCGACGCCCGCCGCCTTCCGCCCCGCCTCGGTGAGCGGCTGGAGCACTCTGGAGGGATCGGGAGACTTCAGCGCGGTCAGGAGACCCGGTGAATGAGCGAATGTCTGCGCGACGGCGACGGAGCGGTTTCTCGCCTCCGTAGTGCTGTCGTGCTTGGCCTGCACCACGAGCGCCAGTACCGAAGCGGCCACGAGGAGCACGACCACGACCACCTGCAGGGCGAAGACCTGGCCTGCGAGGCTCCGGGGGTGCTTGCCCATGAGTGACCGCATCTCTGCGCTCCGGAATCGGCCGAAACGACTAACCAGTGCCCTTTGTAACACCGCGAGGTCGAAGGTGCGTGCGGTCAGGGCTCGCTCGGGGGCGGTACCGCGCGTCGGCCCGACGACAACCCGGCAGCAGAGGAACCGGATCGGCGCGAGTACGAAACGGGCGGCTGCCGAGGTTCCTGGGGCGTCGCCCATTCCGACGACGACGCGGCCCGGCTCCGGCCGGCCGTTCGGTGCGGCCGCCGGGATCACCACGACCGGGCAACCGGGTCGCGCGGGATCCAGCGCAGGTCCGGCCATTCCAGGGGCTGGGTGGCGAACGACGTGGACTCCTGGTGGAGCGTGGCGGTGAGCAGAACGCGCTCCAGGGCCGGACCGGCGATCAGCCAGTCCGCGGGGCGGTCGCCCGGCGTGCTGAGCGCTGGGCCCGGCCAGGTGTACTTCCGCCTCGGACATCGCCGCCCCCTCTTCGGTGGGTGCGGCGTCTTCACCATCACATCCCTGCAACCGGGGCGGGAGGGGTCCGAAAGGCCCCGGCAGGGACCGACCGGCCCATGCGGAGCGGACCCGCGCAGGGCCAGCCTGGGGGGAGAACCCCACGGGAGACACAGGAAGAGGGGCGGCATCGTGATGTCACTCGTTCTCCGGCGCCCGGGACGGATCGCGTGGCAGGACGTCCCGGATCCGACGGTCAAGGACGCGGCCGGCGCGGTGATCCGCGTCGTGGGCATGCCGGCCGCCGGTCGGCTGCCTTCGTCCTCGCTGATCACCCACCGCTTCGGGCTCGGGCAGACGGAGGAGGCCTACGACGTGCTCTCCCGTGCCGCGGACACCGGCGCGCTCCAGGTGACACCGGAGGGACCGCGGCACACCGCGATCACCGCCCCGGCTCAGCCATGAGCACCGCGTGCGCCTGGGACTTCAACGGATACGACCCCGAGGCGGAGCGGACGATCGAAGCCCTGTGCACCCTCGGCAACGGCAGGTTCGCCACCAGGGGCGCCGCGCCCGAGTCGCCCGCCGACGCGGTGCACTGCCCCGGCACCTACGCGGCCGGGTGCTACGACCGGCTCATCTCGGAGATCGCGGGAGAACGGGTCGGCAACGAGGACATGGTCAACCTGCCCGACTGGACGCGCCTGCGCTACCGGTGCCTGCCGGACGACGGACCGGCGGGGGACTGGCTCACCACCGATCACCCGAGCCTGCGGCACCACAAGGTGTCACTCGATCTGCGCGGCGGCGTCCTCACCCGTCAGCTGTTCTTCCAGGACGGCCGAGGCAGCCGGCTCGGTGTCACCCACACCAGACTCGTCCACATGGGCGACCCGTATCTCGCCGCCCAGAGAACCACGTTCCACGCGTACGGCTGGAGCGGGGCCGTCGAGGTCGAGTCCGTCATCGACGGTGACGTCACCAACAGCGGCGTCGAGAGATACCGGGGGCTGGACGGACGCCATCTCACCGGCCACCACGCCGGAGCCGGAGCGGACGGCGTGGCCTGGTTGTCCTGCCTCACCCGTTCGTCCCGGACACGGATCGCCGTCGCCGTGCGCACGTCGTCGCGGCCCCTCGTGGCGGTGGGACCGAGCTGCACCGTGACCGCAACGGTCCAGAGCTTCAGGCTGCCGGTCTCCCGCGGGCACACGGCCGCGGTGGTGAAGTGCGCCGCCCTGTACACGTCGCTGGACCGCCCCTCGGGCGATCCCCTGCCGCTCGCCGTCGAGCACGTGTCGTACTCGGCGTCGTTCGAGGCGCTGCTGGCCTCCCACCGTGCGGTCTGGGAACGCCTGTGGAGCCAGGGAGAGTTGAGGGTACCCGGCGAAGCCGGGCGCATCCTGCGGCTGCATCTCTTCCACGTCCTGCAGACACTGTCCCCGCATACGGCCGAGCTGGACGTCGGAGTGCCCGCCAGGGGACTGCACGGCGAGGCGTACCGGGGGCATGTCTTCTGGGACGAGCTGTTCGTACTGCCCTGTCTCACCCTGCACTTCCCGGAAGTGGCGCGGGCCCTGCTCATGTACCGCCACCGTCGCCTTCCCGCGGCCCGCGAAGCGGCCCGCAGGGCGGGCCTGCGAGGAGCGATGTTCCCCTGGCAGAGCGGCAGTTCGGGTGCCGAGGAGACGCAGACGCTGCATCTCAACCCCCACTCCGGCCGCTGGCTGCCCGACCACTCGCACTTGCAGCGCCACGTCGGATCGGCCATCGCCCGGAACGTGTGGCGGTACGGGCAGAGCACCGGCGACACCGGATTCGTCCAAGGGCCGGGTGCCGAGCTGTTGCTCGGCATCGCAGGCTACTGGGGTGCCGCGGCCACGTACGACGCCGGTCGTGAGCGCTACCGCATCCGCGGTGTGGTGGGCCCGGACGAGTACCACGACCGCTATCCCGGGGCCGCCGCTCCCGGGATCGACGACAACGCGTACACCAACGTGACCGCGGCCTGGGTGCTCGCACGCGCGCTAGAGGTGTTCGGCGGGCTCCCCGAGGTCCGTCGACGGGAGCTGGCCGAGCGACTCGGCCTGGACGACGCGACGCTGAGCCGCTGGGAAGACATCTCCCGTCGGCTGTACGTGCCGTTCCACGACGGTGTGATCAGCCAGTTCGAGGGCTACGGCGAACTGGCCGAACTGGACTGGGACGCCTACCGCTCCCGATACCACGACATCCGCCGGCTCGACCGGATACTGGAGTCCGAGGGGGACACGGTCAATCGCTATCAGGCGTCCAAGCAGGCCGACACACTCATGCTCGGCTATCTCTTCCGCCCGGCCGAGCTGCGGTCCCTGTTCGACCGTCTCGGATACCGGCTCGACGACGAGACGTGGCGCGCGACGGTCGGCTACTACCTGGCTCGCACCAGTCACGGCTCGACCCTCAGCAGCGTGGTGCACGGCTGGGTACTCGCGCGGGAGAGAGGCCCGGACGCCTGGCGGTACTTCGAGGAAGCCCTGCTCAGCGATGTGGCGGACATCCAGGGCGGCACCACCGGCGAAGGCATCCACCTCGGTGCCATGGCCGGCACCCTCGATCTCGTCGAACGGGGCGTCGCAGGGCTGGAGGCAGGTCCGGACGGGCTCCGTATCGATCCCGTTCCGCTCAGGGAGATGCCGCGCTGCACATTCACGTTCTGTTACCGCGGGCACAGAGGCATCCGTGTCCGGCTCCTGCCGGGCCGGCTGGCGATCCGCGTGCCCGGCTCGCGGCTCGCTTCCCCCCTGACCGTCTGCCTGCCCGGTGGACGGCGGGTGACCGTGGCCGCGGGGGAGCAGCACTGGTTCCGCCTGCCGTGCGCCGACTCCTGACGGATCCAGCGCGGTCCGCTGGGCGAGACCGGATCGCTCGACCGTCCATCGGCCCACGCGTGACCGTCCGTCGGCCCACGTGTGACCGGGCACGGACCGCGGACATCAGTCCGTTTCGGCGGTCAGCAGCTCGCCCGGGTCGGTCACGACCACATCTGCGCCGTGGCGGCGCAGTGCGGTCGAATTGGTTTCTCCGGCCGTACGGTCCACTCCCACCACCAGACCGAATCCGCCGCGTCGACCGGCCTCGACACCGGCCGACGCGTCCTCCAGCACAGCCGTGTCCCGAGCCGGAACACCCAGTCGCCGGGCCGCCTCCAGGAAGAGCGCCGGGTTCGGTTTGCCCGGAAGCCCCAGCCGACGCGCTTCGTTGCCGTCCACCACACTCCGGAAGAAGGGGATCACACCTGCCGCGGTCATCAGCTCGGTCGCGTGGCGCGACGCCGAAACAGCGGCGCAGGGCACCCGCTCACGCCTCAGTGCGTGCAGCAGGCGGACGGTGCCCGGCCAGGCCGCGACACCGTGCGCACGCACGCTCGCGGTGAACAGTTCCTCCTTGCGGGCCGCGACGGCCCACACCGTGGCGGTGCCCGGCGCGTCGTCGGGATCGCCCAGCGGCAGATCCAATCCCCGGGAGGCCAGGAACCCGGCGGCCCCGTCCAGCCGTGACCGGCCGTCGACATGCCGGAGATACTCGGTCACCGGATCGAACGGGCGCTGCCCGCCCGCGGCCGAAAGACAGGCGTCGAAGGCACCCTGCCAGGCCGCCGCATGGATTCGCGCGGAATCGATGACCACGCCGTCGGTGTCGAAGACCACGGCCCGCAGCGAACGCAGGCAATCTGCCAGGGACGGTGTGCCGCTCATGACGGATCCCATCGTCAGCAAGCCCTCTCCATGGCAACACGGCCACCGTTCACGGGCGCGCCGAGCACAGGAGCGGCCTTCGGCGGCTGCCCCGGCGGACGGGGCGCCGTTGCCGCGCGGTACGGCGGGCGGCTGGGTCTCCCGCCGTACCGCCGTGAGCGTTTGCCCGACCCGCATGCCGGCGCGACGCTGGGAGCATGGTGCGCGAACCGGCTTCGGAGACACTGACCGGATGGGCCGTGGGAAGCCCCGGCCCGATCGCGGACGGCCCGCTGGTGCGTGTGCGACGAGCGGTCCCCCCGCCGGGGCCGGGTGAACTGCTGCTGCGGGTGGAGGCGTGCGGTGTGTGCCGCACCGACCTGCACCTTGCCGAGGGCGACCTGTCCCCGCACCGGGCGTCGACCGTTCCCGGTCACGAGATCGTCGGCCGGGTGGCGGCGGTCGGCGAGACCGTCACGGGTTTCCGGGTCGGCGACCGGGCCGGTGGGGCGTGGCTGCGCAGCACCTGCGGCCACTGCCGCTACTGCCGGGCCGGCCGTGAGAACCTCTGCCCGGCCTCCCTCTACACCGGCTGGGACGCGGACGGCGGTTTCGCCGACATCGCCCTCGTACCGGCCGACTACGCCTACCGGCTCCCGGAGGACCAGGACGCCGCTCTGCTGGCGCCGCTGCTGTGCGCCGGGATCATCGGCTACCGGGCCCTGCGCCGCAGCGCCCTGCCGCCCGGCGGCCGGCTCGGGATCTACGGCTTCGGGGCCTCGGCCCATCTGGCCGCGCAGGTCGCCCTGGCCGAAGGAGCGACCGTGCACGTGCTGACCCGTTCGGCCCGTGCCCGTGAACTCGCCGCCGACCTGGGTGCCGCATCGGTGGGCGGCGCCTGCGACCGTCCGCCCGAGCCCCTGGATTCGGCGATCCTGTTCGCACCGGTCGGTGATCTGGTGCCCGTGGCAC
This sequence comes from Streptomyces sp. NPDC047917, assembly GCF_043204345.1. Classification (NCBI taxonomy): domain Bacteria; kingdom Bacillati; phylum Actinomycetota; class Actinomycetes; order Kitasatosporales; family Streptomycetaceae; genus Streptomyces; species Streptomyces sp. NPDC047917. The sequence continues at coordinate 220,905 of NZ_JBIDCA010000004.1, read as the reverse complement.
TGGAGGCTCTGGACCGGTCGGGAACGCTCGCCGTCGCGGGTATCCATCTCACCGACATCCCCGTGCTCGACTACCGGCGCCACCTCTTCGAGGAACGGAACCTGCGCAGTGTCACCTCCAACACCCGGCAGGACGGCCGCGACTTCCTGGACACGGCCGCACGGATCGGCATGCGGGTCACCGTCAGCCCGTATCCGCTGAGCGGCGCCGACCGGGCTCTGCGGGATCTGGCCGCCGACCGGGTCACCGGCGCCGCCGTCCTCGTCCCGGGATGAGCCTCGTTCCGGCATCCTCGTCCCGGGACGAGCCTCGCCCCGGAAGTCTCAGGCAAGTTCCATACGTACGTCCACAACGCCTTCCACCGCGCGAACGGCCCGGGCCAGAAGCGGTACCAGGGAACGGTCCCGGAGCGGCCCCCGAACGGTCACGACACCGTCCAGGACAGTGAATTGCACCTGCTCCGGGGGAGAGAGTCCGGCGACGACGGTGGACCGGATCTCCTCGTCGATCTCCTCGTCCGGGCGCAGGAACACCTTCAAGAGGTCGCTGCGGCTCACGACGCCCTCCAGCATGCCGAGATCGTTCACGACGGGCAGCCTTTTCACGCGCTTGCGAGCCATGATCCGGGCGGCCTCGGCGAGCGTGGCGCCGGGGTGGACGGTGACGGCGGGACTCGACATCAGGTCCCCGGCCAGTACGGCATTGGCCTTGGACGCCGCCTCCTCCGGCCGGCCGGGCAGCTCCGGGTCGTCCTGCCGGAACTCCTCCTTCGGCAGCAGATCCGCCTCGGAGACGACCCCGACGACGCGGCCCTCGCCTTCGAGGACCGGCACGGCGCTGACTTTCCACTGATGCATCAGCTCGACGATCTCCTTGTACGAGGCCTCGCGGCCGATGGCCACGGCCATGTGGGTCATGACGTCACTGACGGTGTACGGGGATGCGGCCACCGGGTGCTCCTCGCGCGTGGCTCATGGGTGGTGGCGCGACGGCGTACTCACACGAATCCGCCGCTGCCGTGCGGGGCGTAGAGATCGAGCAGACGGATCCGGGTGGCCTGCAACCGGTGGGCGAGTACCTGACCGACCCAGTGGCCGATGGCCGAACCGAAGGCGGGGTCCGCGTCCATCATCATGCGTACGGTCGTCGCGTCGAACTCATGGGTACGGACAGGCGTCATCGCCTCCGCTCCGAGGTGCCAGATGCGGGGCTCGAACAGCCAGGCCCAGCCGACCAGTTCGCCGGAGCCGAGACTGTCGATCACCACCGGGGCACTGCCCGGCACACGGATGTCCAGCGTGACGGTGCCCGAGCGCAGGATCCAGAAGCTGTCCGCGTGGTCCCCTTCCTGGAAGAGACGGACCCCCTGGGCGAAATTGACCTCCTGCCCGACTCCCATCAGGCGGGCACGGTACGGGGCGGGCAGGGCCGCGGTGATGCGAGTCGGAGAACCGCTCATCGGTGGCCTCCTCTGTAGATTCCGGTGTCAGCATCGCCGGGCAGCCGGTTCACGGACAGGGGCCGTCCGGCCCCTGCCGCGGGCCCGTCCGGACCTCGGTGGGCTCCGCGCCCCGGAGCACCCGGCCGCCTTGTCGGCCGGGGCGCACCTTGCGCGCGATCACTGGACCGGACCGGACCGCCGCCCGGTCCCTCCACTATCGCCTCCGGCGCCTCGCGGGCCAACCGGACACCGGGGCGGCGACGAGCAGATCCCTTCCGTGGGGCCGGGGCGAGGGGCTGCGAACCGGATGCCCTGCGGGCATGGCGCTGTGCCCCGCACGACCGTGCTCGCCCCCGGCACACTGTCGGTGAGCACCGGTACCACGAGGAAGGCGCGGCCACCCTGATCGATGTCGGGGCGGGCCACCCCGGACTCCGGCCCGGCCGGGTTGCGCGTGCTCCGCTCCAGCACGCCGACCGCCCGGTGACCGTCGTACCTCCCGCGCCCTGATCAGCTGCCCTTCCCGTCTCGCTTCCCGAGCATTGACGCGTGGTCGGGGACGTATGTCTGAAGGTCCCTGGGAGGTCGCTGGTACCCGGTGGACGGAGGCCGCGGGGGCAGTTCGATCACCGGTGGATCGACCGTCCCGTACGGCACGGTCGACAGGAGATGAGCGATCATGTTCAGCCGGGCCCGGCGCTTGTCGTCGCTCCCGACGACGTACCACGGAGCCTCCGAGATGTCGGTGTGGACGAACATCTCGTCCTTCGCCCGCGAATATGCCTCCCAGCGGGTGATCGACTCCAGATCCATCGGGGACAGCTTCCACCGGCGGGTGGGATCCCGCAGCCTGCGCCGGAACCGCTCCTCCTGCATCGCGTCACTGACCGAGAACCAGTACTTCCGCAGCAGAATGCCGTCCTCCACCAGCATGCGCTCGAAGATCGGGCACTGGCGAAGGAAGCGCTGGTGCTCCTCCATGGTGCAGAAACCCATCACGCGCTCGACGCCGGCGCGGTTGTACCAGCTCCGGTCGAGCAGGACCACTTCCCCCGGGGCCGGAAGATGCTCGACATAGCGCTGGAAATACCACTGGCCGCGCTCGCGCTCGGTGGGTCGCGGCAGCGCGACGATCCGTGCCACCCGGGGATTGAGGTGTTCGGTGACGCGCTTGATCGTGCTGCCCTTGCCCGCCGCGTCACGTCCCTCGAACACCACGACGAGCCGTGCGCCTTCGGCGCGTACCCACTCCTGGAGCTTCACGAGCTCGGTCTGGAGCCGGTAGAGCTCCCGCTCGTACAGCGAACGCGGCAGCTTCCCCGGCCCGCCCGGACTCTTCTCGTCAGACATGGCACGACGTTAAGGAAGAGACGGCGTTCCGGCCACACGTGGATGCTGGTTCCGGTGGCCGGACTGTCGACGCCAAGGCGATCGCCGGGGCGAGCTCGCATCGTCGTCACCGTGCCGCTGTACTCGGACTGCCACGCACGGCGTGCCGCCGTACGAGGAGGAAAGCACAATGCCGTGGGGCCGAATGGGACGTTCGCCGGGGACCACCGGCCCCGGAGGCGAGCCCCGGTCGGCTCAACCGTGGGCGTCCGGTTCCTGGTCCGCTCGACACATGACCACTTCTGACCAGCACTCCTTGAAAGGCGAGTCACATGCACCACCGAACCGTTGCAGATCTCATGACCCGAGACGTTGTCCGGGCACGGCGTGACCTGCCGTTCAAGGAGATCGTCAGACTGTTGGCGGAGAACGACGTCACCGCGATGCCCGTGGTGGACGAACTGGACCGGCCCATGGGTGTGGTGTCCGAGGCAGACCTGCTGCGCAAGTCCGCCGACCTGACCGACCCGACCGGCCGGACACCCATTCCGCATCTGGAGGCGTGGGAGCGGGCCAAGGCCGAGGGGGCCAGGGCCGAGGAACTGATGTCGGCTCCCGCGGTGTGCGCGCGTCCGGACTGGACCGTGGTCGAGGCCGCCCGCCTCATGGAAGTGCAGGACGTGAAACGGCTGCCTGTCGTGGACGAGACGGACAAACTGCTGGGCATCGTCAGCCGCAGGGACCTGCTACGGGTCTTCCTTCGCCACGATGACGCCATCCGAGAGGAGATCACCCGTGACGTGCTGCAGCGGACGATGGGCCTCGCTCCCTCGGCGGTGACGGTCGAGGTCCGGCAGGGAGAGGTGACACTCGAAGGATCCGTCGAGTTCAAGAGCCTGATTCCCGTCATCGAGCGGCTGTGCAGGAGCGTCGACGGCGTGGTGTCCGTCGCCGGACACCTGGCCCATCGGGCCGGCGACGGACCGAGTACCCCACCTCAGCCATGAGGGACGACGGCGACAGGGCAGCGCGCGTGATGAACGGCGGCTTGTGCGACCGGGCCCAGGTGAGACAGGGCGGGGCGATGCTTGCGTCGGCCGACTGCGAGCAGACCGGCTCCATGGGCGGCCCGCACGACAGCCTTGGCAGGGCCTTCGAGAGCGATGCTGTCGCTCACCTCGACGAGCGGGAACTTGTCACGCCAGGGGAGGAGGATCTGGTGGACGCGCTTCTGCGCGTCCCGAGTGATTTCTTCCGTGACGTCGTGATCCACGCCCCAGGGCGCGTATGCGACCAGTGGCAGGCTTTGGCCGTGGACCGCTCTGAGGGCCACGCCTCGCGCTGAGGCGGTACCGAAGGCGAATTCGAGGAGGTCGTCGCAGGGGCCGTGCAGTTTCAGCGCCACCACGACGCCGCCGTCCGCCACCGGAGCGGGGCGGGGCCTTTGTTCGCTCGCTTCGGCGCGCACCAGGACCACCGGCACGTCGGCCCGTGCCACCACAGGCATGCTGATGTCTCCGAGGAAATAGCTCTCGACGGGCACCAGGCCGCGCGAACCGAGCACGATCATCGCGGACTCCGACGCCGCCCGCAGCAGCGCGTGTTGGGCGTCGTCGGCAACCAGGCTGCCGACAATGGGAAGGCCTGGGTGGCGTGCCTGGAGCTCCGCCCGCGCCTTGTGCACGATCCGCCTCGCCCAGTAGTTCTGATCCATCTCTGCGGGAACGCGGGTCGGCTCCGGCGCCAGCAGGGGCCACGCGTGCAGCAGGCGCAGCGTGAGCTTCCGCCGCTCGGCTTCATCGGCGCCCCACCGGGCAGCGGCAAGGCTCTCGGGTGAGCCGTCGAGGCCTACGGTGACGACTGTCTCCATGGCGAATGCCTCCGTCTCGTAAGGCTCGTAGGCGTTGGAATGACAGCAAGCGGGTCCGCACGTCCGGCCCATTGCGCCCCGGTGCTTTTGCCTGCACCAAGTCGGACGAGGGCGGGAGGGAATCGATTGTGCGAACATCCACGCCGACGCGCCGACAGCGGCTTCTCCTCATTCGAGGAGTACCGCATATCTCCTGGTGCCGCATGCGGACCCCGATGTGGTGGGACTCGTAGCGGAACGGAATCCGCACGAGGAGGGAGAGCGGTGGTCATTCCCCAGGTGGTGGATATCGACGGGTTGCGGGGCGCTCCCCGAAAGGGCGCAACGGGCTACTGGCCGGGCGGCTCGGCCCGACGCCCTGCCGTGCGGAGTGCGGTGCGTCGCGGGGCCTGAACACCGCACGCGTCGTTGCGGGAAGTCGGGAAGTCGGAAAGCGGGGAAGTGGGGAATCCGGACAGCCGGAGGAGCCGGCCCGCCGCACGAGCGCACCGGCTCACATCGGCCTTCGACGATCTCGACTTCGTCCTGCCGTCTGCTCTTGTCCACGAAGACGCATATCCCGGAAACTGCCTCCGGAACGGCGGCCACGCGCTTCCCGGCAGCCGGGAGGAGACGGCCGCCGGGCCTCGGGTGCACCGATCAGGAACCGGCCGTGCCTGCCCACACCCACGCACATCCGTGATATCTACATGCTCAGTTCGTACGTTCGTCGAGCCGAGACGGGAGGCCCAGCGGCAGCCGACGAACTCGCTCGGAGCGCAGGCTGCCCCCGATGGGGCGACGCCTGCGGCAACTTGGGGCGTGGCCTGAGAGACTTCCGTATCAACAGGCTGCACAGCCGCCGCGATCCGGCGGAGCCCCCGGGCGGGCAACCTGCGCCGGCGCTTCGTCACGCGGCCGACGACACCGCACGACCCGGCGCACCTGCGCCGGCACAGATCCGCGACATGTATGGAAGAAGCAAGGTCTCACATGAATACGAACCCTGATCTCGAAGTCCAGATCCGCAGTGGCGTACCCCACTCGGCCCGAGTCTGGAACTACTGGATCGGAGGCAAGGACCACTACCCCGTCGACCAGGAGCTGGGAGACCAGGTCATCGCGACCTACCCCCAGACACGAGACCTCGCCCTGGCTTCGCGGGCCTTCCAGGCCCGTGCCGTGCGGTACTTGGCAGGCGAAGCAGGAATTACCCAGTTCCTCGACATCGGGACCGGTCTCCCCGTACAGAACAGCACCCACGAGGTCGCGCAGAGCATCGAACCGAAAGCGCGCATCGTCTACGTCGACAACGACCCCCTGGTCCTGGCCCACGCCCGCGCTCTCCTCACGAGCGCACCGGAAGGCGTGACGAACTACGTGCACGCGAACATGGTGGACGCCGAACAGGTGCTCCAGGAGGCCGCGCAGACCCTCGACATGACACAGCCGATAGCCGTCCTGGTGCTGTCCACGCTGGGTCACGTCGATCCCCAGTCCGGCATCGACCTCATGCGGCGCTACATGGCTGGCACCGTGGCCGGCAGTCATCTGGTTCTCTGCGACACGGTCGCCACGCCGCAGACGCTGGCCGCACAGGAGGCGTACGCCTCGGGGGACACCCCGCCCTATCTCGTGCGCCGGCCCGAGGAGATCCGCGCGAGCGCCGACGGCATGGAACTGATCGCTCCGGGATTCGGGTCCATCTCCCTGTGGCGTCCGAGCCCGGAGGAGGAAGTGGCTGAGCCCGTCGACCAGTGGGGGTTCGTCGCCCGCAAGTGATATCCGGCCCCACCCCCGGTCCGGGGCACCGGATGGACACCACGGACCGAATGGGTCCTGATGAACCGAATTCCGTAGCCAGGGCCAGGGCGATGGGGAATCTTCGGCCGGCACGACGATCTCTTCTGCACCCGCAGACAAGTCCGAGAGAGCAGCTTTCCCATGTTCCAAGATACTCCGATCTTCAACCTCCTTGTGCAGGAAAAGGGCAATGTTCCAGACGATGTTCGTGGAACGGCCCAGCGGATAGAACGAGACCTGCAACAGGTCATACCGTCGATACAGCCTCCCGTGCACGCCGGCGCGGCCCAGCGCGGGCACGCCTTCCAACTGGGCATCTGACTGCATGACAGCAGGTCTCGGCGGCGAGGGTGAAGCCCATCGCCGGGCGCTCCTTCATCCGACGGCAGACCGGCCGCGAAGGGCGTCGCCGACCGGCTTCGGTGGATCGATCACGGGGCGGGCGGGCAGGAGCCCCGGGCTGGGGCGTTGCTCTCCCCGTCCGGGGCTCCTGGAGCCCGGTCCCGCAGCCGCAGCCGGAGGCTGACGTGGCCCGCGCGGTCGGGTCGCCCCCGCGGACGCTCAACGTGGCGAGGCTCCGGGCCCGCCGAACCACGCCCGGGTTTCCGGCTGGTTGGGCCGGACGAGGGCGAGGATCGCGGGCACCAGCCATGCGATCCCGAGGAGGGGCATCACCTCGAAGAACACCACGGTGAAGGGCAGTGCCGTCCAGCCGTAGACGAAGGCCGAGGTCCGCAGGGCAGGGTTGCGGGTGGGGAACTTGACGGCGGTGGCGATGCCCCAGGCCGCGACGGCCAGCACCAGGATCCCGGCGAGGACAACCTGCCCCGAATGCTCCTCGCCCGCCGTCCGGCCCCACGGATTCGGCTCGCCCTCGCCCCAGATCGACGTGGCGATCTCCACGCTGTTGCTCACCAGGGCGAGCCCGAGGACGGCCTGGATGCCACCGAGGACCATCATCAGCACCCGTAACTTCCGTACCGGGTCGGGCATGGGGACACCGGAGGGGACGGGGGGACCTCCCGGCTCCCAGGACCGCCCCCGCCCCGGGCCGTCACCGCCGGCCGGACGGGGATTGCCGTGGGCCCGGCTGCGCTCCTTGTGCCGCCCGTTCCCGGGTCCGCCCGGATCATCGGATTCCATCCTGGCTCCCTCCCTGACAGGCGTGACACGCCCGGGCCATACTGCGGTTGCGCGGATCGGATGTCGAGCCCGCGGCCGGCGGAACGGAACAGGTGGAGGGACCATGGCTTTCGTCGATCCCGAGGGGGTGCCGTGGTCGGGGGACACATCGGTCCGTACGTGATCGTGCGCGAGCTGGGCAGCGGGGGCATGGGCTCCGTCTACCTGGGCCGCTCCCGTGCGGGTCGGGCGGTCGCCATCAAGGTGATCAGGGCGCAGTACGCGACGGACCCGGAGTTCAGGAGACGTTTCCGCAGAGAGGTCGAGGCCGCCGGCAAGGTGGGCGGCTTCCACACGGCGGCGGTCGTCGACGCCGACGCGGACGCCCCGCAGCCGTGGATGGCCAGTGCCTACATCGAGGGACCGACACTGGCCGAGGAGATCGCCCGGCACGGCGCGCTGGACGAGCGGCGGCTCTGGGCACTGGCCGCCGCGCTCGCGGAGGCGCTGCAAGCCATTCACGCCTGCGGCCTGGTCCACCGCGACCTCAAGCCGGGCAACATCGTCCTGGCCGAGGACGGGCCCCGGGTACTGGACTTCGGCATCGCCCGCGCCGTGGAGGGCACCCGGCTGACTGCCGACCGGGCTGCCGTCGGCACGCCCGGGTTCATCGCGCCCGAGCAGGCCCAGGGGCTCGACGTCAGCGGCGCGTGCGACATGTTCGCACTGGGTGCGGTGCTGGTCGCGGCGGCGGGCGGCAGCGCGTTCGGGGAGGGACAGGTCTACGGACTGCTGTACCGGGCGGTCCACGAGGACGCGGACGTCTCCGCGATCCCCGCGGATCTGCGGCCCCTGGTCGTCGCCTGCCTCCAGAAGGAACCCGGACTGCGGCCCACCCCCGAGGAGTTGCTGGTCGCCTGCGCCGGCCGGATCGACCTGACCGTTGTGGCACCCGGCGAACCCGCGTCCACCCCGCCGCTGCCGACGCCGCCGGCAGGGCCCCGGCCCCGCCCGGCCACTCCGCCCGCGGTCCCGGGGCAGGCCGCACTGCGCCGCCGCCCCGCCGCGCGCCCCGGATCCGAGCCGATCGCCTCCTACCTCCGCAACCGGCGGAGCCGCGGAACACAGATCCTGCGGAACGTGCTGATCACCCTCGCGTTCGCCGGAATCGCGGCGAGCGGTGACCTGCTCCACCTCGCCGAGGTGGTGAGGGTACTGTCCGGATTCATCGCCTTCCTGATGCTGCTGAGGCTCTTCGGCCTGCTCAGCCAGAACGACGGACTCGTGGTGAACGACCTCGGCATCGGCGTCGGATCCGCCGTGAACCTGGCGGTGCTGCGCTGGTCCGATGCCGAGTCGGTCGAGCTCAGGGTGCGGGAGACGGGGGACACCGTGCTCACGGTGCGGATGCCGGAGAGCCACCGGCTGCCCGTGGCCTTCCTGAAGCCGCGGTGGGTACGCGGGAGCAAGGACGGAGCCATCCACATCCGGACCACCCGGCTGGCTCCCGGTGCCGGCACGGCGCCGCTCGCCGACACCGTTCGCTTCTTTGCCACTCGTCACGACGTCCCCGTCACCGAGACCCACGAAGATTCCTGACGGCACACCGGGTGATCCGGCCGTGCCGGGGCTCGCTGTTCGCCAGGACCGGGCTGTCAGTGGGGGAAGTTAGGGTCACCACCATGGCCAACCGTTCATACCTCTATTCAGCGAGCACACCGCCGACCGCGGAAAAGAACCCGGAGAGGATCCGGTGCGTCTCCGAGCACAACTGGAGCATTCCGCTGGCGCACAAGCTGCTCGTCGGGCGCGGGACGAACATAGTCCCGTCCATGATCTGGAACAGACGCATCGGCATCGCCGCGGACTTCTCCGGAGGCTCCACCCTTCTCGGCGATCTCCTGCGCGTGGTCGGGCAAGGGCTCCCGGACGACCGTGAATTCGCCGGGTGCGTCGCGAGGACCACGGCCCATCTGGACAAGCAGCGCGACACGTACTTCGTGCTGGAGACGGGGGAGATGGTGTCGCTCGGCGACGAGGATCCCGAAGAGGCGGTGCGGTACCTGGTCGCGCACGACATCCCTGACGCCGTGGCCCGCGCCGAGGCGGCGATAGCCGGGAAGGACGACGCATGGCTCGCGTCCGTCCGGGCCGACTGGCAGGACCACTTCGCCTCGTTCTACAGCGACGCGCTCTACTTCTCGTTCCCCGGCGAGTAGAGCCGGCGGCGCGATGGTGGGCCCGGCCGGGCAGGGCTCCCGGCTGCCCCTCAGCCGGTGACGAGAGACGGGCCCGGTCACCACCGCCGTACTGGACGACACCTGCGGCAACCTGGTCCAGAACGTGCACAGCAACAGGTGATTCCCCGTCGTCAATTGCACGTCAAAGGTCGGACCCGCGGGATCAAGGAGCCGCCAATGGGGACGTCCGGCCCCATGAGAGCGGGCATAGCGTCGTTGCATGCCGTCCCGGATCGCGACCGGTCCGGGGCGATGTACCCGTCTCCACGAGGAGTGCCATGAACGACAGCCGGCCCGCCGAGGACCCCGACCCCCTTCGACCGAGCCGGACCGGAGCGCTGTACGTTCCGGTCCGGCCCGGGCCCGCGGGCCACTGCGCCCGACTCTTCCGTACGCCCCTCGGTGTGCGTACCGCCGTCGCCTTCACCCACGAGCGGCGACTGACCCTCACCCTCGGACCCCGCCAGCCCTGGATCCGCCTCTCCGAGCCGGCGGTACGCGCCCTCGTCGCGCCGTTGGGGATCGTCGGCCTCGTCGTCGACCCAGTGCTCGCCGTGCCGGGGCCCGATGCCACCGCCCCCGTCGTGAATCCCGCCCGGCGCACGGCACCCGCGCCACCACGCGACCGGCGGACGGCCGTCGTACCCGGCAGCAACCTCCTGATCGGCTGAGGGGAATAATCATGGCCACAACACTCCCCGGACAGCCGCCTTCGGTACCGGCCGCGCCTCACCCGGCCCCTGCGCCTCCGGGCGGCACCGCGAGCCTGTCCGTCTGGCCCGTATCGGCCCGGCTCACCGCCCACGGCGATGTCGCGGTGGGCGGAGTCTCGCTCGTCGAGGCGGCCGAACGGTTCGGCACACCGGTCTACCTGCTCGACGAGGGCGAAGTAAGAGAACGCTGCCGCACCTATCTGCGGTCCTTCCCGGACACCGATGTCGTCTACGCGGCCAAGGCGTTCCTCTGCCGCGCCCTGCTGCACTGGGTACGCGACGAGGGCCTCGGCCTGGACGTCTGCTCCGCGGGCGAGCTGGAGTTCGCCGTGACGGCCGGCTTCCCGCCCGAACGCATCGTGCTGCACGGCAACGCCAAGAGCCCGGAAGACCTGGAGGCCGCGCTGCGCCTGGGTGCCGGACGGATCGTCATCGACAGTGCGTGGGAGATCGCCCGGCTGTCCGCGCTCATCCCGGACGGCGCCCGGCAGAAGGTGCTGGTGCGCGTGGTTCCGGGGGTGAGCGCGGGTGGCCACGCCGCGATCCGCACCGGCACGGAGCACCAGAAGTTCGGGCTGTCGATCACCGACGGCAGCGCTCGGCACGCGGTCGCCCGGATTCTCGACCAGCCACGGCTCGAACTCGTGGGCCTGCACTGCCACATCGGCTCGCAGATCACCACGGCCAAGCCCTATCTGACCGCGCTGCGACGGGTCGTCGGGCTGCTCGCCCAGATCCGGCAGCAGCACGGGATCGCCCTGCCCGAACTGGACCTCGGCGGCGGGCACGCCGTCGCCTACCGGCCGGGGGAGGCCGCCCTCGACATTCCGTCGCTCGGCGCCCGGATCCACCGCGAACTGGCCGCGAACTGCGCCGTGGCGGGCATCCCCGTGCCCCGGCTCACCGTCGAGCCCGGCCGTGCGCTGGTCGGGCCCGCGGGCGTGGCGCTCTACCGGGTGCTCGCGGTCAAGCAGACCGGCGACCGCACCTTCGTGGCCGTGGACGGCGGCATGAGCGACAATCCACGGCCCGCTCTGTACGGCGTACGCTACGCACCCCGGCTCATCGGCCGGCGCTCGACGGCAGAGCCCCGCAACGCGACCGTCGTCGGCCGGCACTGCGAGGCGGGTGATGTGCTCGCCGCCGATGTACCCATGCCGGGCGACATCCGTCCCGGGGACCTGGTAGCCGTGCCGGTCGCGGGCGCGTACCACCTCTCCATGGCGTCCAGTTACAACGCGGTCGGCCGCCCGCCGGTGGTCGCCGTCGCGGACGGCCGGGCACGGCTGCTGGTCCGGCGCGAGTCCCTCGCCGACATCAACGGCCGCGACATCGGTCTCTGAACGGTGGTCATCTCCCGGACACGCGCCGGAAGGACCCGATCGAACGCTCCTCCTCCCTCGTGACGAATGGGGAGCACCGGACCGCAGGCGGCGGGTGAACCGCCGCCCGCGATCCCCCGCTGATCAGCGGCGCAGGCCGAGACGGTGTACGCCGCCGTCGACGGTGCCGACGTAGAGCGTGCGGCCGTCGGGGCTCGCGGCGAGTTTCGTCGTATCGGTGTTCTGCAGGCCGGTGGAGATGTTGTGCCAGCTCCGGCCGCGGTCGGTGCTGCGCAGCACACCGCGGCCGCCCTGCAGGAGACCACTGGCCCTGGAGCTGGTGGTGGCCGCGTAGTACGTGTTCCCGACCCGGAGCAGGTCGGAGACATGGATCGCGAGCGCTCCGGTGTCCGCGGTGCGGAAGGTCCGGCCGCCGTCGGTGCTGACGCGGACGTTGTCACCGCCGATGACGAGCCGCCGGCCGTCGAGATCGATCGCGGCCACCGGGCCGTCGGCGACCTTGGTGACGGTCACACCGCCGTCGTCCGAGCGGTAGAGACCGGACCTGTTGCCGAGCCACAGGCGCAGCGGATCGGCGGGATCGCCCACGACGGTGTCGAAGGAGCGCTCGTGGTACAGGTTCTTCCACGTCGCGCCGCCGTCGCTGGTGGCGAACAGCCCCTGGCCCAACAGGCTCTGGAAGCTGACCATCACCCGGTTCGGGTCGGCGGGGTGGACCAGCAGCGCCGTCGGCACCTCGGCCGAAGTGCCCCGCTTCTTCCAGGTGGCACCGCCGTCGGCGCTCCGCTCCACGGTGAACGCGCCGAACCCGGTGCGCCGGACCTTCCAGACCACCTTCGGCTCCTTGGCCGAAGTGGCGAGCTGCGGGACGGTGACACCGCGCATGCCCTCGCCGCCCGAGCGGCCCCACTCCGGGCCCGCCACGGGAAGGGCGGTGCGGTAGACCGCGCTGTCGGTGGCGGCGAGCAGATGGCCGTCACTGACCGCGAGATCGAGGACCGTCTGTCCCTGGACGCCGATCCGCCGGTACCCGGTGCCGTCCGAGGCGCCCCGGTAGATGCCGTCCTGTTCGCTGGAGACGGTGACCGAACCGTCGGCCCAGCGGTCGTAGTCCAGCGGCACCGCCGCACGCGACGGGGTGGCCACCGTCGTCCACGTCCGCCCGTGGTCGCGGCTGAGCCGGCCGCTGCCGGACAGTGTGCGCAGGTACAGGTCGCCGCCCGACACGGTCAGGCCGAGGCCGCCCTCCGCCAACGGCAGCAGGGTGGCCCAGGTCTTCCCGCCGTCGTGGGACCCGACGACTCCGGTGCCCGTCACGTACACCGCCAGGACCGAGGAGTCGGCGGCCAGCCCGCCGACGTGCTCGCCGGACGAGCCGTACAGCCGGCGCGCCTCACCGGGGTTGCCCGAGCCGATGCCGGAGCGGGCCCAGACGCCGTCGTTCGTCGTCATGTAGAGGGTGCCACCGGTGATCGCGGCGGCGGTGACGGCACCGGTGACACCGGTCGGGTACGTCGTCCAGTGGTCGCCCGCGTCGGTGCTGACCAGCAGCGCGTCCGAGGTCACCGCGACCAGGGTGCGGGTGTGCTCATCGGCGGTGAACGCCGTGATGCGGGTGTCCGGGAAGTCGAGCGTGCGCCAGGTCCGCCCGTTGTCGTCGGTGCGCAGCACGGTGCCCCGGCGGCTGAGGTCGTGGACGCTGTTCACGGAGTACCACCAGCGGTCGGGGTTCTCCGCGTCCACCACGAGCTGCCCCGTGCCGTCCGCGACCGGCAGCCGTCCCAACTGCCGCCAGGAGGCACCGCTGTCGGTGGTCAGCCAGGGAGCCGCCTTCTGGTACTCGGTGAGGACGGCCTGCTTCGGCCGGCCCGGCGAGAGGGTGAGGCTGCCGGCCTCCCCGTTGGGGCCCACCGGCTGCCAGCGGTCGCCACGGCTGTCGGCCGGGGTGACCTCGAAGGCACTGGAGCCGGTCAGCCGCTGCCCGGTGGCTGCGGTGCCGCGCACCGAGACCCGGTACGCGCCGGCCGCACTGCCGGTCACCTTCGCCCGGTAGTAGCCGGTCGCGGGATCCAGCGTGGCGGCGATGTCGGTGGACCGGCCGCGAGGCGGGGTGACGGTGACGACCGGTGGTGCGGCCAGCCGGGTCGGCGGGGCGATGTGCACGGTCGAGTGACCGTCGCTCGGGTCGGGTGCGGCCTGGACCGCCAGATGCCGGACGGCGAGCAGGTACGGCACCCGGATCGCGGGGCCCCGGTCGGGGGTCGCCGTGATGCGGCCGCCGATCTCGGTGTCCGTGTCCGGCCCGGCGACGCGCAGCGAGACCGTGACGGTCGCGGTCCGCCCGGCCGGTACGGTGATCCGCCTCGGCGAGACCGTCGCCGGACCGTCGGTGTGCAGCGAGACCGTCACCGGCCGCCTGCCGGAGTTGTGCAGTGTCACCTTCTCGGTGCCGCCGACCTTCCGCCCGGACAGGTCGGCGAGCCCGAAGGACACCGAAGCGGGTGCGGCGGCGAGCGTGGCCGAGGCGGCCGCGGCCACATCGAGCCGGCCCGAGCCCTGCGTCGTGGGCCCGCTGCCGCTCAGCGGCTCGGCCGTGCCGACCAGCGCGGCCTTGATCCCGGCGGGCGTACGGCCGGGGTGCAGCTGGCGCAGCAGGGCCGCGGCGCCCGCCACGTGCGGGGACGCCATCGACGTACCCGACATGCGGTACTGGCCGGGCCCGTACAGCGCCTTGGACATCGTGGAGCGGATCTCCACCCCCGGTGCGACCAGATCGGGCTTCAGACCGAACGCCGGGGAGGGGCCGCGTGAGGAGAACGAGGCGATCCGGTCGGTGGTGTCGGTGCCGCGCAGCGTCACGGAGACCTTCCCGGCGGCGAGCCTGGAGGTCAACTCCGTGTACTGGGTCGAGTCGATGCCCATGACCACCAGGCGGTCCATCCGCAGCGAGTCGCCGGAGGCGTCGATCCGTGCGGGCGAGGACGGCACCTGCGCCACTCCCGGCTCGGGGTGCACCTCCGGTGGCCGGGCCTCTCCTGCCGCTCCGGCGGCGAACACCGGGCCGTCGTTGCCGGGCAGTCCGGCCAGTACGCCGATCGCGCCGCGCCGTTCCGCCTCCTGCGCCCACTCCAACGCGCTCGCCGTCAGGTACTGGGCGTCCGCGGCGACGAGCATCCGGGCCCGTACGACCTTTCCGCGTACGTCGCCGACCCGCTCCCAGTCCTCGGGGGTGCCTTCGCCGACGTCGACGAGCGGCGCCGTGACGGGGCGCTCGGGCGGGTTCGCGGACAGGATGCCGCGGTAGCTCTGGATCAACTCCGGCTTCTTGCCCGCCAGATACGCGCTGGGCAGCCGCACATTGCTCGTCGACGCGCCGACCGCGATCACACCGTCGGCCGTCGCGGGACTGCTGACCGTGCCCGCGCCCGGTCCGTCGTTGCCGGCCGCGGCCACCACGACCACTCCGGCCCGGACGGCCGCGGTGGCGGCGCGGCCCAGCGGGTCGGTGCCGTCGCCGGGGCCGCCCAGGCTCAGGTTGATGACGTCGGCCCGGTGTGGATTGGCCGGATCGGAGGCCGCTTCGATCCCGGCGATGATGTCGGAGGTGTAGCCCGAGCCGTCGGCGTCCATCACCTTGTAGGCCAGCAGATCCGCGCCCGGCGCCACGCCCGTGATGCCGCCCTTCGTGGCGGCCCGGGCCGCCACGATCCCGGCGACGTGGGTGCCGTGGCCGTTGTCGTCCATCGGGTCGTCGTCGCCGTTGACGAAGTCGTGCCCGCCGACGACCTTGTGGCCCTTGCCGAGTCCGCCGCCCAGGTCGGGGTGGGTGTAGTCGATGCCGCTGTCCAGGATCGCGACGGTGGTTCCCGTCCCGTTCACCTGGTTCCTGCCGGGGTCCTTGCGCTGCCAGACGGCGGGTGCGCCGATCAGCGGCACGCTCACGTCCGTCTTCGTCAGTACCCGGGTGTCGGGGCGGACGGAGGTGACGCCGGGCAGCGCGGACAGCCGCCCCACCTCGGACGCGGGCACCGTCATCGCCACGGCGTCGATGAGCAGCCCGAGCCTGCGGGTCGCCGACGGGTGCAGCCCGGCGCGCTTCGCCGAGCCGAGGAACGTCTGCTGCCGTGCGTCGAGCGCGCGGCGGGCGGCGCCGACATCGTCGGCGGCCTCGGCGGACCGCAGCGAACCACCGGGCGCGGCGGTGACCGCGGGCCTCCCGGACAGTTCGACGATCACTCGTTGCGAGGGGTCGGGCGTGGACGCGTCGGCGGCACCGGGTGTCGCCGCCAACGTGCCGGCGAGAACGGCGGCGGCGAGAGCGGCATGACGAGATCTTCGTGACTTCATTGCCATGCGTAAAGGTCCTAGTGGTGCGGGCACTTGCCGCACAATGGATCTTCGTGGCCCATTGCTGCCGCTGGCACAACTGGGCCACCATCCGTCCATGACTACCGAGACACCGCGACTCACTGCGGCAGGCATCGATCCGTTCGACGAGAGCGTCTACCGAGCGGTCCTGACCCGGCGGACGGCCGCCCCCGCCGAACTCACCGCGGACCTCGGCTGTTCGGCCGAGCGCGTCGCCAGGGCGCTGGACCGGCTCCGCGACCACGGGCTGGTCGGCCGGCTCGCCGGCACCCGCCGCCGGTACGCCGCGATCGAGCCGGGGGCCGCCGTCGAGGCACTGGTACGGGCCAGGAGCAACGAGCTGGAACGGGTCCGCGCCTCGGCCGACGAGCTGTCCCGGCTGTTCGCCGCAGCGCGTACCGGTGCCACGGACGAGGACGAGGTGGAGATCACCACCGGCAGCGAGGCGCTCGGACGCTGGTTCGTCCGGCTTCAGCAGGAGGCCCACGAGGACGTGATGACCCTGGACCGGCCGCCGTACGCGCTGACCACCTCCAATCCGGTGGAGGCGACGGCGATGGGCCGCGGCGTGCGCTACCGCGCGGTCTACGCCCCCGAGGCCCTGGAATGGCCGGGCGTCCTCGACGACATCCGTGAACTGGTCCGGCACGGCGAACAGGCCCGCGTCATGCCCGGCCTGCGCATCAAACTCGCCATCGCCGACCGCAGACTCGCCCTGATGCCGCTCTCCCTCGACCTCGACGACGTCCGAGCCGCGGTGATCCGCCCGTCCACCCTGCTCGACGCCCTCACCAACTACTGGGAGATGTGCTGGAAGCAGGCCCTGCCGCTCGACGCACCGGCCGAGGATCCGCTCGGCGAGGAGGACCGGCGCGTACTCACCCTCCTGGTCAGCGGCCTCAAGGACGAGGCGATAGCCCGTCAGCTCGGCTGGTCCGTACGCACCATGCGCCGCCGCATCAGCCGCCTCCACGAGCTCCTCGGCGCCGCCAACCGCTTCCAGGCCGGTGTGATCGCCGCCCGCCGCGGCTGGCTCTGAGCCCGCACGCCCGGACGTCGAACGTGTGGATGTGTTCTCCGCACGCGGGCGGTGGCTGCACAATGCGACTCGTGACTGATGAAGATCCGTACCTGTGGCTGGAAGACATCGACGGCGAGGCCGCGCTCCGCTGGGTGGCCGAGCGGAACGCCGAGACGGCGGCGGCACTGGCCGCCGACGCCGCGTTCCCCGTCCTGAAGGAGCGCCTGCGGGAGGTGCTGGACGCCTCGGACCGCATCCCGTACACCGTCCGGCGCGGCGCGTTCCTCTACAACTTCTGGCAGGACGCCGAGCAGGTGCGCGGCGTGTGGCGGCGTACGACACCGGAGCAGTACCGCAAGGACTCGCCCGACTGGGAGGTCCTCCTCGACATCGACGCGCTCGCCGCGGCGGAGGACGAGAAATGGGTGTGGGCCGGTGCTCAGGTACGCCGTCCCGATCACGACCGGGCACTGGTGTGTCTGTCGCGCGACGGCGGGGACGCCGTCGTGGTCCGCGAGTTCGACCTCGCCACCGGGACCTTCGTCGACGACGGGTTCCGGGTGGGGGAGGCGAAGACACGGATCGGCTGGATCGACGCCGACACCGTCTTCGTCGGCACGGACCTCGGTCCCGGCTCGCTGACCGACGCCGGCTATCCGCGCACGGTACGCAGCTGGCGCCGCGGCACGCCCCTGGAAGAATCCGTCCTGGTCTTCGAGGCCGGGAAGGGCGATGTGGCGGCCTGGGGCCTGCACGACGCCACACCCGGGTTCGAGCGGGACTTCGTCTGCCGCTGGCTGGACTTCTTCCGCAGCGAGACGTACCTCCTGGCTCCGGACGCCTCGCTCGTCAGGATCGACGTCCCCGACGACGCCAACGCCTACGCCCACCGTCGGCATCTGATCGTCAGCCTGAAGTCCGACTGGCTCGGACAGCCGGCGGGCTCCCTGCTCGCTTTCGACTTCGACGCCTTCCTGGCGGGCGACCGCACCGCAGAGGTGCTGTTCACCCCGGACGAGCGGACGGCCCTGGCCGGACACTCCTGGACCCGCCACCATCTGATCCTGGAGACGATGCGCGACGTCAGCACCCGCATCGAGGTCCTCACCCCCGCCCCCACCCCCGGCGGCGGATGGACCCGCAA
Organism: Streptomyces sp. NPDC047917; assembly: GCF_043204345.1. NCBI lineage: Bacteria > Bacillati > Actinomycetota > Actinomycetes > Kitasatosporales > Streptomycetaceae > Streptomyces > Streptomyces sp. NPDC047917. The sequence continues at coordinate 202,532 of NZ_JBIDCA010000004.1, read as the reverse complement.
GCCGCTGACGGACGTCCCGGCGCTGTCCCGCGTCACGGTCGTCGACACCGACCCCGACGTCTCCGACGAGTACTTCCTGGACGTGTCCGGGTTCCTCCAGCCGCCCGCCCTCCACCACGGGCGGATCGGCGCCGACTCCGAGATCCTCAAACAGGGCCCGGCCCGCTTCGACGCGGCGGGACTGGCCGTGGAACAGCACTTCGCCGCCTCCCAGGACGGCACCCGGGTGCCCTACTTCGTGATCGGCCCCGGCCGTGCCCCCGGCGCGGGCCCCGGCCCCGCGCTGCTCTACGGCTACGGCGGCTTCGAGGTCCCCCTCATCCCCTCCTACGACGCGGTGACCGGCCGGGCGTGGCTGGAGCGCGGCGGCACCTACGTGATCGCGAACATCCGGGGCGGCGGCGAGTACGGACCGGACTGGCACCAGGCCGCGCTCGGCGCGGACCGGCCACGAGCCTTCGAGGACTTCGCAGCCGTCGCCGGCGACCTCGTGACGCGAGGCATCACCACCCCGGCCATGCTGGGCGCCGCGGGAGGAAGCAACGGCGGCCTGCTCATGGGCGCGATGCTCACCCGCTACCCGCACCTGTTCGGTGCGATCGTGGCCCAGGTTCCGCTGCTGGACATGCTCCGCTTCCACAAGCTCCTGGCCGGAGCCTCCTGGACCGCCGAGTACGGCAACCCGGACAACGAGGCCGACCGCCCGCACCTGCGCGAGCTGTCCCCGTACCACCGGATCACCGCGGACCGGGTCTACCCGCCGGTGCTGCTGACCACCTCCACCCGTGACGACCGGGTCCACCCCGGCCACGCCCGCAAGGCGGCCGCACGGCTGCGCGAACTCGGTCACCCCGTCCTGTTCCACGAGAACACCGGCGGCGGACACGCGGGCGCCAGCGACAACGAACAGTCCGCCCACAACGAGGCCCTGATGCACACTTTCCTCCGACAGCACCTGGCACCGGAGGCGTAGCGGGCGTCCTGGCCCGTTCGGGCCGGGGCAGGCGGCCCGGCCCGGCCCGGTCAGGCCAGGACGATCGGATTGCCGAGCGCCGCCATGCGCCCGTCGGGACGGCGCACCTCGACACGGACGAACGCCGAGTCCGCCGTACCGGTGCGCCACTCCACGGTGCCCGCTCCCGATTCGGGCAACGCCGCGCTGTGTGCCCTGCCCTGCTCGGTGTGGAAGCCGACCGTGCCCGAGGGCACACCGCGTACGTCCACCCGCACCACGACCGGTGCGTCACCCGCCTTCAGCCGTTCACCGATTCCGGCGCTCCGTCCACCGGCCGAGGCCGTGCACGACAACTCCACGGCGGCAGTTTCGGCGATCCAGCTCCGGCCGGCCCGGATCCCGGCGAGGATCGCGCGGGCACTCAGCTCCTCCGCCAGTACGACGGTGTGCGGGATGGCGAGCTGGCCCGCCAGATGCGTGTCGCTGTTGCCCATCGCCGGGCGCCACCGCCCCCGGTGGATGTCCGCGGCCAGGCCACGTCCCCACTCGGCCAGGGCCGCCTCGTTGTCGGCGTTCCAGGGCACGTCCGAGCTCCACGCCCCGTTCCACACCTCGACCACGTCGAACCCCTCATACGGATACATGAAAGTGCCCGAGGCGTACGGTGCGTGCGGATGGGCCGCCACGCACAGCCCGCCGGCTCGACGCACCTCTTCGAGACGGCCGTCGATCCGCCCGTCCCGCAGGCCGTACCGCCAGTCGACCACCTGTCCGGGGCGGAGGCCGAGCGCGAGCCAGTGCCCGGTCCGGGTGGTGACCTCCTCGCCGAGGATCACCAGCAGATCGTCGCCCGCCGGCCGGTTCCAGACGCCGTGCGCGGCGGCGGTGTTGTGCTCGGTGGTCGCCAGGAAGTCGAGCCCCGCCGCCCGGGCACCGGCCGCGAGCTGCTCCGGTGTCAGCTCGCCGTCCGAGTGCACCGAATGCACATGGCAGTCGCCTCGGTACCAACCGCGTCCCCGGCCGGTCACCCGTGTCGGCGGGGCCTCAAGCTCAGACATCCGTTCCTCCTGCCCGCGCCGTCCAGGGCGCCTTCGCCGCGCCGCCGGCCGCATCCGCCTCGCGCTCGTCGCGACCACCTTCGCCGAATTCCGCGAGCGACGCCGTGCCATCGCTGTCATCGGTGCCCTCGAAGGAGCCGGAGCATCGTCTTCGACGCCCTCGAAAGGAGCCGGAGCATCGTCTTCGGTGCCGCCGGAGGAGCCGGAGCATCCCTGGGTGTCGTGCTGGGCGGGGTGCTCACCCAATGGTCCGGGTGGCGCTGGTCCATGCTGGCCAATGTGCCGATCGCCCTCACCGCGCTCGTCGGCACCGTCTGGATGCCCGCCGATCACTCGCGGCGCCGCCACGCCCGCATCGACATCGCGGGAGCCGTACTGGGCTGCGGCGAGCCTCACGGCCACGGTGTACGGCTGCGGCCGGGCCGAGGCGCACGGCTGGTCGACCCCTCCGTGCTGGGCGCCCTCGTCGGCGGCGCCGCACTGCTCCTGGCCTTCGCCCACTCCGGGGGGCCGCTGCCGGCCCGATCCGGCTCACCGCCACGTGCGGGAGCGGCGAGAGCACTCCCGCACGTGGCGGACAAACGCCGTGTCCGGTGCCCGGGGATGTCGGGAGGGCCGGCCGGGAGGGGGTTACGCGGCTGTCGGCGCGCCGGGGACGCGGCGGTTGCCGCCGTTGTGCTGCTGCCACAGCCGGTACACATCGACGGCGGCGTCGTACGGCTCGTGACGCATGGGCAGGCGGCGCTCGGTGTAGTCCTTGGCGAACTCGCCGTAGAAGGTGTCGAGTTCGAAGTACTTGCGGTCGTCCACGTAATGCGGCTCGTAGGCGTCGCGGGTGGTGAGGAAGACGACCTCGTCGGGGGAGCAGTAGTACAGCGATCCCAGGCACATCGGGCAGGGGTGGGCGAGCACATAGACGGTCGCGCCGACCAGGTGCTCGGTGCCCAGCTTCCGGCAGGCGTCCCGGATGGCGAGGATCTCCGCGTGGGCGGTGGGGTCGTTGGTCTGGGCCACCTTGTTGGGGCTCTCGGCGAGGATCTCGCCGTCCCTGACGATGACGGTGGCGAAGGGGCGTCCGCCCTCCTCCACGTTCTTGCGGGCGATGTCGATGGTGCGCTGGGCGAAGTCCATGGCGGGCCTCCGGTGTGGGGTGGCGGGTGTTGTGAAGTGTTGTGTTGTGGCCGGTGGGGCGACGGGTCGGTGAGTTCCACCATGCATGGGCTCCGGTCATAGTGTCCAAGTCTTGCTATCCATGATTCTCATAGATGGAGACAATGGCGGAGAGGGGTCGGCAAGGCGTCCCTGTGACTGGGTGCCATAGGCGTCACGGTTCCTATGCCGGGAAGTCGATTGAGGTTCTCTATACTTCGGGCATGGGTCCGGAACTACGTCACCTCCGCTATCTGATCGCGGTGGCCGAGCACGGCAACTTCACGCGCGCCGCCGAAGAACTGCACATCTCACAGCCGACGCTCTCGCAGCAGATCAAGCAACTGGAGCGCGTCGTCGGTGTGCAATTGCTCGATCGCGGTGGCCGTGGCGTCCGGCCCACCGATGCGGGCGAGGCCTATGTGCACTTCGCTCGGCGGGCGCTGCGGGAGCTGGCCGCCGCCGACCGTGCCGTACTCGATGTCGCCGACCTCTCCCGGGGGCATCTGCGCCTCGCGGTGACGCCGACCTTCACCGCCTACCTCATCGGCCCACTGGTGGAGGCGCTGCACACGCACCATCCCGGCATCACGCTGGATCTGCGGGAGATGACCCAGGACCGCATCGAAGCGAGCCTGCTGGCCGACGACCTCGACCTGGGCATCGCCTTCGCGGGCACCCATCTGCCCGGCATCACCGCGACCGCACTGTTCACCGAGACCCTCGGCCTGGTCGTCACCACGGACCGCGCCCGGGACCGGGGGGACCGGCCGCTGCCGGTACGCGATCTGGCGGACCAGCAACTCGCGTTGCTCAGCAGCGACTTCGCCACCCGGACTCACATCGACGGCTACTTCGCCACGCATCGCGTCAGCCCGCCGATCGCCGTGGAGGCCAACACCATCCAGGCCCTCACGGAGATCGTCCGGCGTACCGGGCTGCTGGCCACCGTGCTGCCCGACGCGGTAACGGACGACCACCCGCATCTCAGCCCCATTCCCATCGACCCTCCGCTGCCCGCCCGTGTCGCCACACTGCTGCACCGGGAGAGCGCCTACGAGAGCGCCGCCGCACGAGCCTTCACCCGGCTGGCCCGCGACCTGGTCACCGCACGCGGCTACGCACCTGCCTGAGCACCCCGTCCCGCGGACGGCCTGCCGAACACTGACGTCGAGTGATGAGAGAATTGAGGACATGACAGGGTCTGGGGAGTTCGAGCCCGAGTCGGAGCGGGTCACACGCCAGCTGCGTGACGAGATCATCGACGGTGTGCGTGAACCGGGCAGCAAACTCGTCGAGCGCGAGCTCGCCGCGGAGCTCGGTGTGAGCAGGCTGCCCATTCGGGAGGCCCTGAAAGCACTGGTCACCGAGGGTCTGGTCACGCCGAGGCCGCGTACCTGGGCCGTCGTACGGGAGTTCACACCGGCGGACGTCGAGGACCTGGACGAGGTCCGCGCGGCACTGGAGACACTGACCTTCCGGCTCGCCGCCCAACGGCGTACCCGCGCGGGCCTCGAAAAGCTGCGCGCGGATCTCGACGCCGAGCTGAAGGCGGCGGACAAGGGGGACGCCGTACGGGCCCACCGTGCCGCCGCAGACTTCCACGAGACGGTCACCGAGCTGGCCGACAACGAACTCCTCAACGAGCTCCAGAGCACGCTGCGCAGCAGGATGCGCTGGCTGCTGGGGCAGCACGACGACCTCGGTGGCGTCGCGCAGGAGCACGAAGGGCTGTACCGGGCGATCGCGGAGCGGGACGTCGCCGGCGTCGAACGGCTGGCCGGTAAACACCTGGTGACGGGCCGCAACGCGGCCGCCGCGCGACGCAAGTCCCAGAACTGAGCGCGGCGGTCCGGCACGGGCGTGACGCCCGGCACCGGGCCGCCCCGCGAGCGCTCGGACGTAGGCTCCGGCGGACCACAGGTGCCCGGTCCGCCTCACCTGCCCAGCAGCCGTGCGATCTCGTCGAACCCGCGCTGCCGAGCGTGCTGGAGCGCGGTCGTACCGGTCTTGTCGGCGATGGCCGGATCGGCACCCGCCGCCAGCAGGAGCTTCACGGTCTCCTGGTGGTCCTCTCCGCCGTCGCCGAGGATGACGGCCTCCAGCAGCGCGGTCCAGCCGAGGTCGTTGACGTGGTTCACGTCGACGTCGATGTCCGGGTTGGTGGTCACTTCCCGCACGTAGGCGACATGGCCGTGTTCGCCGGCCGGGATGAGGGAGGTGCCGCCGTACCGGTTGACGACGGTGTAGTCGGGGCCGGCCGCCGCGAGGGTCCGGGCCATGGCCGCGCTGCCGGTCACACCCGTCACCAGCCACGGTGTGTCGTGCTGCTGGTCCAGCGCATCCGGGTCGGCCCCGGCACCGACGAGGATCTCGGCGGACTTGACGTGATCACCGGTGGCAGCGAGGAGCAGCGGAGTACGGCGGTTCTCGTCGCGGGTCTCCAGGTCGGCGCCCCGCTCGATCGCACCGCGCACCCTGCCGGTGTCACCGGAACGTGCGGCTTCGAGCAGCTCGCGGTCGGCGGCCGACCGCTTCATGGACGGGGCGCCGGAACCGGTGACCGAAGGCTTGCGCGCGGCGGCGTCACCGTCGGACTGTGCGTCGCACGCGCTCCCCAGTGCGACCAGGCCGAAGAGCGGAACGATCAGGAGGGCGGCGCGTCGTGTCGGAGACATGGTTCCTCTCAGTCCGTGGGCGCGGGCCCCGGACGGTGCGGGCCCGCACCGTCCATGCTGGCGTGCCCGGCGGCCCACGCCGTCGCCGAACCGGAGGGAGATGCGCGGACGTCGGGACGACACCGGGGTCGCCCGATCGGCCGATGCGCGGCCGGCCACCTCCCCCACGCGCCGCGACTGCGCGCCCCACCGGCACCTTCGTCACCCTGAACAGGGCGGCACCCGAGCACCCCGACTCCGCTGCCCGGAAGGCACAGTGGGCCTTCTCGCCCACGGGTACGCGCGTACGCCCGCGCCTTGAGGCCGGCCGATCCGGGCCCGGCCGATCCGGGCCGTGCCGATCCGGGCCGTGCCGCGGCGGACCCTGCCGGTCCGGACCCTGCCGGTCCGGACGGTGAACCGAAACGGCTCACCGTCCACCGGAACCATCCGTGCCCACGGCGCGGCGACCTCCGGAGGCATGGCCCCGCGCAGGCCCGCCACGGTGACGCTGCGCCGCTCCCGGTCCGACTCGGCCGAAGGGGGTGCTCCCGGACCGCCCGCACAGGCCGAAATCTCGCTTCCGGACGGGTTTTTGGAGACGCCCACTGCCATGTGACCGAGACGGGGACCGAACGGTCACAAGAGGCCTGCGGCCTGCTTTGCCGTGTCCAGCGGAGCGTTCTCACGGCGCGGGAGCAGCAGCGGAGTGACGAGGAGGAGGACTCCGGCGGCGGCGATCGCGACGCGAGGGCCGGTGACGGCGGCGAGCAGACCCCACCCGGCGGTCATGACGGCGATGGCGGCGCTGCTGCTGATCGACCACGCGGTCAGGGTGCGGGCGACCCGGCCGGGGTCGGTGTGTCCGAGCCGGTAGGTGGACAGCAGCGGGTTGAACAGCGCACAGCAGGTCACCAGGCCGAACTGGACGACGATGATGAGGACGAGCCCGGGGAGGCCGGGCCGGACGAACGCGAGCCCGAGGGGCCAGCACGCGCGCAGCGCTCCGGCGATGCGGAGCACCCGGTGCTGCCCGAACCGTGCCGCGAGCGGGCGCGCGAGACGTGAGCCGATCAGGCCGCCGACGCAGGGGGCCGCGAACGCGAGTCCGTACTGCCAGGGGGAGAACCCGAGTGGGCCGAGCAGGAGCACGGCGAGCAGCGGCTCGGACGCCATGATCAGGCCGTTGACCACGATCGAGTTGAAGAGCAGCGGACGCAGCACGGGGTGGCCGAGGATGTGGCGCCAGCCCGCGAGCAGATCGCCCGCCCGCAGCCGGGGTTCGCCGGTCCGTGCGGGACGCGGTTCCGTCCCGCCGATGGCGCGGATGCCCAGCGCCGAGAGCAGATGGCTGACCGCGTCGACCACCACGGTCGTCACCGGGCCGAACAGCCCGATCGCAGCCCCGCCGAGCGGTGGTCCGACCATCGTCGCGGTCCACGTCGTGGACTCGAACCGGCCGTTCGCGACGAGCAGGTGTTCCGCCGGCAGGAGCGTCTTGAGATACGCGCCACTGGCCGCGTTGAAGGCGATGCTGGCCGCGGCGACGACCACGGAGACGACGAGGAGCTGGGCGAAGCCGAGCAGTCCGAACGCGAACGCGACGGGGACGCTCATCAGGGCCGCGAACCGGGTCAGGTCCATGGCCATCATGACCGGCCGCTTGCGGCGGAACTCCACCCACGGCCCGAGCGGCACCGCGAGCGCCGCCCCCACCGCCCGGCCCGCCGCGGCCAGCACCGCCACCTGGGTCGGCCCGGAGTGCAGTACGAGCACCGCGATCAGGGGAAACGCACCGAACCCGAGCCCGGTGCCGTACGCACTGGCCGCGTACGCCGCCCACAACCAGCCGAACCGCCGCCCCAGAGCCTGCCTGCCCGCCATGCCCGATGCACCTCTCGCCGACTCCGAAACAACCGCGCGCTGAACGTCGGTATCAAAGCGGGCGAGGGACAGCGAGATCAAACAACCGACCTGTCCGGAAAACACAACCGGCGGTTGTGCGGCGGACGGTGAACCACCCGCCGCTGTACCGTCTCGGCCATGAACGCCGCTGAGGTGCTGGTCTCCGTCCGCAAGTACGACGGCAGCCTGCACTGGCACCACTCCGCGGTCCGGCTGGGCGAGGACGAGCACGGGGCCTGGCTCGGGACGCCGGTCGGCACCGTGTACAGCAGGGGAACCGAGGGCCCTGTCTACGCCACGCGGGAAGCCAGGGTGATGGTCATTCCCCGCGACGCCTGGTGGACGGGGTTGTTCCAGGCGGCTCCCGCACGGCTGGACGCCTACTGCGATGTGACCACCCCGTCCCGGTGGCTGCACCCCGGCGAGGTCACCATGATCGACCTGGACCTCGACGTCTGCCGCACACGTGACGGGGGAACCGTTTTCGTCGACGACGAGGACGAGTTCGCCGACCACCGGGTCCGGTACGGCTACCCGCCCGACGTGATCGCCCGGGCGACAACAACGGCCGAGCAGCTGAGAGCGGCGCTGACCGAGGACGCCGAGCCCTTCGGCTACTGCCGCAGGTCATGGCTCGCCAGGATGTCCGCATACTGACCGGCCGTACTGCGACCGCGACCGCGACCGAGTGCGGCCGCCGACGAGCGTGCCGGCGGTCAAGAACGACCGGATCTTCGTCCTCGGCCGAGCGGAGCCGGTGGCACGTGTCCGCGACGATGCGATCCGGCCGTCCCCGGTCACTCGCCACGCAACCGAGGAATGCCACTCCCCGGCGCAGGTCCCCACGGCGGCCACCTGGCCGCTGCCCGGTCACGGCCGGACAGTAGAGTTCGGCTGCGTCGTCCCCTGAACACCGAGGTACCGTCCGTGACTCTCGCACCACCCGAACAACCCCTCCCACCTGCGGTGACCGTCGTGGGAATCGGCGCCGACGGATGGGCGGGACTGCCCGACGCGGCGCGTACGGAGCTCATCGGCGCACAGGTCCTCATCGGTGGCGAACGGCAACTCGGCCTGCTCCCCGCGTCCTGCCGGGGACAACGGATCCCGTGGCCCTCGCCGTTGCGGCCCGCCGTTCCCGGCCTGCTCGCCACGCACGCCGGCAGCAGGGTCGCCGTCCTGGCCAGCGGCGACCCGATGTTCTACGGCATCGGCCGGGCCCTCACCGAAGTGCTCGGCACCGACGTGCTGCGGATCCTGCCCCACCCGTCCTCCGTGTCCTACGCCTGCGCCCGGATCGGCTGGCCGGTGGAGGACACCGAGGTCGTCACCCTGGTCGGCCGCCCCGCCGCCCGGCTGGCCGCCGCCCTGCACCACGGCCGGCGGGTCCTCGTCCTCAGCCCGGACGCCCGGACCCCCGCCGCCGTGGCCGCGCTCCTGCGCGAACAGGGCTTCGGCCCGAGCCGGCTGCGCGTGCTCGAACAGCTCGGCGGAGCGGACGAAGCATGCCTGGAAGGCACCGCGGACCACTGGCCGCACCCACCGGGCGACCCACTGAACGTCATCGCGGTCGAATGCCGGCGCGCCCCCGAAGCCCTGCGCCTGGGCGCCGTACCCGGTCTGCCCGACGCGGCGTACGAACACGACGGGCAGCTCACCAAACGGCACATCCGGGCCGCGACCCTCGGTGTGCTCGCCCCCGCCCCCGGCGAACTCCTCTGGGACGTCGGCGGAGGCTCGGGATCCATCGCGATCGAATGGATGCGGACCCACCCCTCCTGTCGTGCGATCACCGTGGAACGTGACCCGGAACGCGCACGACGCATCACACACAACGCCGACCGGCTCGGCGTACCGGCCCTGCGCGTGGTCACCGGAGCGGCGCCCGGAAACCTGGCCGGACTTCCCACGCCCGACGCCGTGTTGATCGGCGGCGGGCTGACCGTGCCCGGCCTGCTCGACACCTGCTGGGAGGCGCTGCCGCCCGGCGGACGCCTGGTCGCCAACACGGTCACACTGGAGTCCGAGGCACTGCTCGCCGGGGCACACCGCGAACACGGCGGCGAACTGGTCCGGCTCGCCGTCGCGCACGCCGTGCCGGTCGGCGGCTTCACCGGCTGGCGGCAGGCCATGCCCGTCACCCAGTGGTCCGTACGCAAACCCCTGACCGGTCCCGAAGCGGAACACTCGGCACCCGAGCCCGCGCAACACCCAGGAGACAACAGATGACCGTGTATTTCATCGGAGCCGGCCCCGGGGCGGCCGACCTGATCACCGTGCGCGGCGCCCGCACCCTCGCCTCCTGCGGGGTGTGCCTGTACGCGGGCAGCCTGGTGCCCCGGGAACTCCTCGCCGAGTGCCCCCCGGACGCCCGCCTGGTGGACACCGCGCAACTCGACATCGACCGGATCACCGCCGAACTGCTGGCCGCCCACGAGGCCGGTCATGACGTGGCCCGGCTGCACTCGGGCGACCCCTCGGTGTTCAGCGCGGTCAACGAGCAGATGCACCGGCTCGACGAGGCCGGGGTGCCCTACGAAGTGGTGCCCGGCGTACCCGCGTTCGCGGCCGCCGCGGCGGCGCTCAAGCGGGAACTGACCGTACCGACCGTCGGCCAGACCGTCATCCTCACCCGGATCGCCCACCGCGCGACCGCGATGCCGAAGGGCGAGGACCTGGCCACCCTGGGCCGCAGCGGCGCCCTGATCGTGCTCCACCTCGCCGCCAGGTACGTGGACCGCGTCGTCGAGGAACTGCTGCCGCACTACGGGGCCGACTGCCCGGCCGCCGTCGTGGCGCTGGCCTCACGCCCGGACGAGGTCGTCCTGCGCGGAACCCTCGACGACATCGCGGGGCAGGTGAAGGCGGCGGGCGTGATCCGTACCGCCGTCATCATGGTCGGCCGCACCCTGGGCGCCGAGCAGTTCCACGACAGCCACCTCTACTCGCCCGGCCGCGAACGCCACGTCTGCTGACCGGCCACCGCATCGGCCGGGCGGCCGGTCAGCGCACCGTGCTGCGCCCGACGACCGTGCCCGCCCGGTCGATGCAGATGACATCGACGGCGACCGGCGCACCCCGCAGCACCGAGAGCGCCTCGTCCCGCGCCGCCACGGCCACCAGATCCCCCAGCGGAACACCCCGGGCGAGGCACGACCGGAGTGCCGCCAGCCCCGTGTTCGCGGCCGCCACCTCGGCCGCCAGCGCCTCGTCCGCACCACCGAGCCGCGCCAGCCCTGCCAGGAACGGCTTGTCGACCTGGGACCGGGCGGAGTGCAGATCGAGGTGCCCGGCGGCGAGCTTCGACAGCTTCGCGAAGCCCCCGCAGACCGTCAGCCGGTCCACCGGATGACGACGGACGTACTTGAGCACCGCGCCCGCGAAGTCCCCCATGTCGAGCAGTGCGATCTCCGGCAGTCCGTACTCGGACACCACGGTCCTCTCCGAGGTGGAACCCGTGCACCCGGCCACATGCGTGTGTCCGGCGGCACGGGCCACGTCCACCCCGCGGCGGATCGAGTCGATCCACGCCGAGCAGGAGTACGGCACCACCACACCGGTCGTGCCGAGAATCGACAGACCGCCCAGGATGCCGAGACGCGGGTTCCACGTCGAGCGGGCGATCTCCTCGCCGTCGTCCACCGACACGGTGACCTCCACGTCCCCCGCGCCCCCGTGCTCCGCGGCGACCCGGGCGATGTGGTCGCGGATCATCTGCCGCGGCACCGGATTGATGGCCGGTTCCCCGACATCCAGCGGCAGCCCGGGCAGCGTGACCGTACCCACGCCCGGCCCGGCCCGGAACACCACACCCGAGCCCGGCGGCAGCAGGCGCACGGTCACCCGGACCAGAGCACCGTGCGTCACATCGGGATCGTCGCCCGCGTCCTTGACCACCCCGGCCGTCGCCCGCCCCCCGGCCAGTTCCTCCACCGCGAGCGCGAAAGCGGGCGTCTGCCCCTTGGGTAGGGTGATCGACACCGGGTCGGGGAAGTCGCCCGTCAGCAGGGCCGTGTACGCGGCGGTGGCCCCCGCGGTGGCACAGGCGCCGGTGGTCCAGCCGGGCCGCAGACCGGTGTGTTTCAGCTGGGCGCTGCGCCCGCCCTCAATCTCACCCATGGATGGATCCGATGCATGTACTCGTACTCGGCGGCACGACGGAGGCCCGCCGCCTCGCCGAGTTGCTGGTGGAGGTGTTCCCGGCCGGGGCCAGGCTGACGAGCTCGCTCGCCGGACGGGTGGCCGGTCCGAGGCTTCCGCCCGGCGAGGTCCGCATCGGCGGCTTCGGCGGAGCCGACGGGCTCGCCGCGTGGCTGCGTACCCACCGGGTCGACGCGCTCATCGACGCCACCCATCCTTTCGCCGGAACGATCAGTTTCAACGCGGCCGCGGCCGCCGCCGGGGCCCATGTTCCCCTGCTGGCCTTGCGTCGGCCCGGCTGGGTGCCCGGCGCCGGCGACGACTGGCACCCGGCCGGTTCGCTGGCCGAGGCCGCGGCGGCGCTGCCCGCGCTGGGCCGGCGGGTCTTCCTCACGACCGGACGCATGGGGCTGGCCGCCTTCGCCGCCCTGGACGAACTGTGGTTCCTGATGCGTTCGGTCGACGCCCCCGAGGCGCCGTACCCCGCCCGTATGGAGGTGCTGCTCGACCGGGGCCCGTTCACCCTGGACGGGGAGCGCGAGCTGCTCCGCCGTCACCGCATCGACGTGGTCGTCACGAAGGACAGCGGCGGCGCCGCCACCGCCCCCAAGCTCGCCGCGGCCCGCGAGGCACGGATCCCCGTCGTGGTGGTGCGGCGGCCGCCGGTGCCCCGGGGCATCCCGGTCGTCGACGGTCCGGAGGGGGCCGTCGCCTGGCTGCGCGAACACTTCTTCCACCACGGGTGGGCGACGGCGGATCCGGCTCAGCCCTCCGGATAGCGGCGGGGAGTCCAGACGATCTGCTGTCCCCCACCGCGCTCCACCCAGCGCGTCTGCGAGGACCCGACGAGCAGGATCGTGCGCATGTCGACCTCGGCGGGGTCCAGGTCCGCCAGCCGTACCGTCCGCACGCTCTCGGCGGGCCCGCCCACATCCCGGCCCAGGACCACGGGAGTGTCCGGCGAGCGGTGTTCGAGCAGCAGGTCACGAGCCTTGCCGACCTGCCAGGTCCGGCTGCGCGAGCCGGGGTTGTACAGCGCGAGCACCAGATCCGCCGTCGCGGCCGCGCGCAGCCGCTCCGCGATCACCTCCCACGGCTTGAGCCGGTCGGAGAGCGATATCGTCGCGTAGTCGTGGCCCAGCGGCGCACCGGCCCGGGCCGCGGCCGCGTTGGCCGCCGTCACCCCCGGCAGCACCCGCACCGGCACCTGCGCGTACTCGTCCTGCGACGCCACTTCGAGGACGGCGGTCGCCATCGCGAAGACCCCGGGATCGCCACCCGACACCACGGCCACCCGCCGTCCGCGCCGCGCCAGATCGAGGGCGAACTCGGCCCGCTCCGACTCGACCTTGTTGTCCGAGCCGTGGCGCACCTGCCCCGGCCGGACCGGCACCCGGTCCAGATACGTGGTGTAGCCGACCAGGTCGTCGGCGGCGGCCAGTGCCCCGCGCGTCTCGGGAGTCAGCCACAGCGGACCGGCCGGACCGGTGCCGACCACGGCCACCTCGCCACCCTCCGGGGCGCCTCCGGGCCGCGACGCCCCGATCCTGCTCGGCAGGACCGCGACCGCGAAGTACGGCACCGACTCCGGGTCGACGTCGGCCAGGTCGCCGACCCGCTCGCCGGCCATCGTGGCGCGCTCGACGTAACGCGCCTCGGGCAGCCGACCGGACGCATCGAAGGCGCCGCGCACGGCGGGGAACGTACGTCCCAGCTTCATCACCACGGCGGCGTCGGTGGCCGCGAGACGGGCGGTCAGCTCCTCCTGGGGCAGCGTGCCGGGCAGGATCGTCAGCACCTCCTCGCCCTCGACGAGCGGGGTGCCCAGGCGTGCGGCGGCCGCGCTGACCGAGGTCACACCCGGGATCACCTCGGTCGGATACCGGTCGGCGAGCCGCTTGTGCATGTGCATGTACGAGCCGTAGAAGAGCGGGTCGCCCTCGGCCAGCACGGCGACCGTCCGCCCGGCGTCGAGATGCGCCGCCAGACGGGCCGCCGCCCCGGCGTAGAACTCCTCCATCGCTCCCCGGTAACCGCCCGGGTGATCCGTGGTCTCCGTCGTCACGGGATAGACCAGCGGCTCCTCGACATGATCGGCACGGATGTGCTTCGCCGCGATGGACCGGGCGATGGACCGCCCGTGCCGGGCGCTGTGATAGGCGACGACATCGGCCTCGGCGATGATCTCCACCGCGCGTACGGTCATCAGGGCCGGATCGCCGGGGCCGAGCCCGACCCCGTACAGCCGGCCCGTCTTCTGCTCGCTCACGTCTACTCTTCCTCGCTGGCGATCGCGTTGAGGGCGGCCGCCGCGATGGCGCTGCCGCCGCGACGGCCCCGGACGATCAGATGCTCCAGTCCGGACGGGTGCGCGGCCAGGGCGTCCTTGGACTCGGCGGCCCCGATGAAGCCCACCGGCACGCCGATGACGGCGGCGGGGCGCGGCGCGCCCTCCTCGATCATCTCCAGCAGCCGGAACAGGGCGGTCGGCGCGTTCCCGACGGCCACCACCGCACCGTCCAGCCGGTCGCGCCACAGCTCCAGGGCCGCGGCGCTGCGCGTGGTGCCCAGCTCCTTCGCCAGCCCGGGCACCGACGGGTCGGACAGGGTGCACACCACCTCGTTGTCCGCGGGCAGCCGCTTGCGCGTCACACCGCTGGCGACCATCGCCACATCGCACAGGATGGGCGCGCCGCCCCGCAGCGCGGCACGGGCACGGGCGACCGCGTCCGGGGTGAAAGCGAGATCGCGGACGAGGTCGACCATCCCGCAGGCGTGGATCATGCGGACCGCGACCCGGCTCACATCGGCGGGCAGGCCCGCGAGATCCGCCTCCGCGCGGATCGTGGCGAAGGACTGGCGATAGATCGCCGGTCCGTCCTTCTCGTACTGGTGCACAGTGCTTTCGCTTTCTTCCTCGGGCGTGCAACGGTCGGGTACAGCAAGTACTGCGAGTACAGGGGGGCGGGCGTACGGAGTCAGCCGCGCGTACCGCGGGCCGAGGCCACCGCCTCGGCGAGCCCGCCGGGGCTGTCGGGGACGCTCACCGGTGTGCCCCTCTCCTCGCCCCGTACGACGGAGATCCGGTGTCCGCCGGGGACGGCGACCACATCGACCCACTCGCCGCGGGGATGGCCGCACCGGCGTTCGCACCCGGACCAGTACACCGGCAGCAGACCCGCGGGCCCCACCACGGCCGCCGCCCGGGCCCGCACGTCGGCCAGCGACTTCGCGCAGCCGGGCCGCCCGATGCAGGCACCCACCCCGGTCCAGGGGGAGCCGGCTCCGACGACGAGGCCGGTGGTCCCCAGCCCGTCCAGCAGCCCGGCCGCCCGCCGCCACTCCACCCCCGGTACGACGACCCCGCGCCACGGGGTCAGCCGCAGTTCACCACGTCCCCGGTGCCGGGCCGTGTCCGTCAGCGACCGCCACTGCGCCGGGGTGATCCGGCCCAGGGGGATGCCGGCGGACAGCGCGGCCCGGTCGTGCGGGCCGGTCACCACCCCGGGTGCCGGGCCGTCCGAGCCGCGCGGACAGCCACGGTCCTCGGTGACGGCGGTGCCGGGATCCTTCTCCCGCAACCGCCGTACGACCTCGTCGAGAAGAGGGCCGGCACCGCCGGGCAGGTCCGACACCCGCCAGGCACCCGTGCCGGACGCCCGCTCCAGAAAGATCTCCGCCGCCACGAGGGCGGCCTCCGCCGCCCGCGCACCGGGTATCCGCACCACGGTCCGGGCCGTGCCGATCCTCAGCAGTGCCGCTGCGCCGTCCTGCGCCAGCAGCGTCACATCGCCGCCCAGCGCGTCCACATCGCCCCGGCCGTCGTCGAGCACGAACAAGAACCTGCCCGAAAGCCCGGCCGTCCGCCCGCCCGCGCACAGCAGCGCGTCCAGCGCCCGGAGCCACGGTCCGACGTCCCCCGCTCCCCGGCCGTCGAGCCCCGAGAGCGGCGACGCCACGATGTTGCGTATCCGCTCGTGGCGGGCGGAGGGCAGCAGCCCCGCCCCGCCCAGCCGGTCGGCCAGTTCGCCACCGCAGTCGGGGCTCAGCCCGCGCAACTGCACATTGCCGCGCGAAGTGAGATGCAACTCACCATCGCCCAGTGACTCCGCCGCCGCACCCAGGGCGTCCGCCTGCACCGCCGTCAGCAGACCACCGGGCACCCGGACCCGGGCCAGCGCGCCGTCGTCCGCCCGGTGCAGCCGCAGCGTGCCGGGGCAGGCGTCACCGCGGTCCCGGGCAGACGCGTCTGCGGGCAGCGAAGGCGAAGTGGCAGGTGGGGGCATGGCGGCGAGCATACCGACCATCCGACCGGATCCGTATGCCTCCATCGGTTGACCGGCGCTTACTATGCCTGTGACGGGCCATCCGGCACGTCGTCGCCACAGACGGCGACAGGGGAGGAAGTCCGGTGCGATTCCGGCACGGTCCCGCCACTGTGAGCCCGGCCCCGGCCGGGCGAGTCAGGAACTCCCTTCCCCGCCCCTCGACTCCGTCGAGCAGGGGAGACTCCATTCCGACACCGCCCGGGGCGTGGACACCCCGAGGAAGGCCCGACGCCGCATGATCCTGCTCCTGTCGACGTCCGACACCGACCTGCTCAGTGCCCGCGCCTCGGACGGCCCGGTCTCCTACCGCTACGCCAACCCCTCCCGGCTCCCGCTCCAGGACCTCCCGCAGCTCCTCGACGGCGTCGACCTGGTCGTCGTACGCCTCCTCGGTGGCGTACGCGCCTGGCAGGACGGCCTCGACCAAGTCCTCGCCACCGGACGCCCCGTGGTCGTCCTCACCGGCGAACAGGCCCCCGACGCCCAGCTGATGGCCGCCTCCACGGTCCCCATCGGCATCGCCGCCGAGGCCCACGCCTACCTGGCCCACGGTGGTCCCGCCAACCTGGACCAGCTCGCCCGCTTCCTCTCCGACACCGTCCTGCTCACCGGCCACGGCTTCGCACCGCCCGCCCCGGCACCCTCCTGGGGCCCGCTGGAGCGCACCGCCCGCCGCACCGACGGCCCGGTCGTCGCCGTGCTCTACTACCGCGCCCACCACATGAGCGGCAACACCGCGTTCGTGGACGCCCTGTGCAGTGCCGTCGAGGACGCCGGTGCCCGCGCGCTGCCGCTGTACGTCGCCTCGCTGCGCACCCCCGAGCCCGAGCTGATCGACGCGCTGCGCGCCGCCGACGCGATCGTCACCACCGTCCTCGCCGCGGGCGGCACCCGGCCGGCCGAGGCATCGGCGGGCGGCGACGACGAGTCCTGGGACGCGGGCGTCCTCAGCAACCTCGACGTCCCCATCCTCCAGGCGCTCTGCCTCACCGGATCGCGCACCGACTGGGAGGACAACGACGAGGGCGTCTCCCCGCTCGACGCCGCCAGCCAGATCGCCGTCCCCGAGTTCGACGGCCGTCTGATCACCGTGCCGTTCTCCTTCAAGGAGATCGACGAGGACGGCCTGCCCGCGTACGTCGCCGACACCGAGCGCGCCGCCCGCGTCGCCGGCATCGCGGTGCGCCACGCCCGGCTGCGCCACATCCCGGCCGCCGGGAAGCGGATCGCGCTGGTGCTGTCCGCGTACCCGACCAAGCACTCCCGCATCGGCAACGCCGTCGGCCTCGACACCCCGGCCAGCGCCGTCGCCCTGCTGCGCCGACTCCGCGACCAGGGATACGACTTCGGTACGGAGGAGGTCCCCGGCCTGGTCTCGGGCGACGGCGACGAGCTGATCCGCGCACTGATCGAGGCCGGCGGCCACGACCAGGAGTGGCTCACCGAGGAGCAGTTGGCCCGCAATCCCGTCCGGATCCCCGCCGCCGACTACCGGCGCTGGTACGCGACCCTTCCGGCCGAACTCCGCGAGGCCGTCGAGCAGCACTGGGGCCCCGCCCCGGGCGAGATGTTCGTGGACCGGTCGAGCAACCCGGACGGCGACATCGTGCTCGCCGCCCTGCGCCGGGGCAATCTCCTCATCCTCATCCAGCCGCCGCGCGGCTTCGGCGAGAACCCGATCGCGATCTACCACGACCCCGATCTGCCGCCCTCGCACCACTACCTGGCCGCCTACCGCTGGATCGCCGCTGCCGCCGACGACAACGGCTTCGGCGCCGACGCGATGATCCACCTCGGCAAGCACGGCAACCTGGAGTGGCTGCCCGGCAAGAACGCCGGCCTGTCCGCCGCCTGCGGCCCCGACGCCGCCCTGGGCGACCTCCCGCTGATCTACCCGTTCCTGGTCAACGACCCGGGCGAGGGAACGCAGGCCAAGCGGCGCGTCCACGCCACCCTGGTGGACCACCTCGTACCGCCGATGGCGCGCGCCGACAGCTACGGGGACATCGCCCGCCTCGAACAACTCCTGGACGAGCACGCCCAGATCGCGGCGATGGACCCGGCGAAACTTCCGGCGATCCGCGCACAGATCTGGACCCTCATCCAGGCCGCCAGGCTCGACCACGACCTGGGGCTGGAGGACCGCCCCGAGGACGAGGGCTTCGACGAGTTCATCATGCATCTCGACGGCTGGCTCTGCGAGATCAAGGACGCCCAGATCCGTGACGGCCTGCATGTGCTGGGCGGCGCCCCGGCCGGTGCCGACCGGGTCAACCTCGTCCTCGCGATCCTGCGGGCCCGCCAGATCTGGGGCGGTACCGCCTCCCTGCCGGGCCTGCGCGAGGCGCTCGGGCTCGACGAGTCCGCCGCGACCCGCGTCACCGCCGACGAGGCGGAGGAGCGGGCCCGCACCCTGGTCCAGGCGATGGAGGACGCCGGCTGGTCCCCGGACGCCGTCGCCGAAGTGGCGGCCGGGCACCCGCGGGCGGTCGCCGACATCCTCGACTTCGCCGCCCGCGAGGTCGTACCGCGACTGGCCGCCACGACCGACGAACTCGACCACGCCCTGCACGCGCTGGACGGCGGATTCGTCCCCGCCGGACCCTCCGGCTCCCCGCTGCGCGGCCTGGTCAACGTCCTGCCGACCGGCCGTAACTTCTACTCCGTCGACCCCAAGGCCGTACCCTCGCGCCTGGCCTGGGAGACCGGCCAGGCCCTGGCCGACTCGCTCCTGGAGCGCTACCGCACCGACAACGGCGACTGGCCCACCTCGGTCGGCCTGTCCCTGTGGGGCACCAGCGCGATGCGCACCGCCGGTGACGACGTCGCCGAAGCCTTCGCGCTGCTCGGCGTCCGCCCCGTCTGGGACGACGCCTCGCGCCGCGTCACCGGCCTGGAGGCGATCCCGCCGGCCGAGCTCGGCCGCCCGCGCATCGACGTCACCCTACGCATCAGCGGCTTCTTCCGTGACGCCTTCCCGCACACCATCGGCCTGCTCGACGACGCGGTCCGCCTCGCCGCCTCCCTGGACGAACCGGCCGAGCAGAACCACGTACGCGCCCACACCCAGGCCGACCTGGCCGCCCACGGCGACGAACGCCGCGCCACCACCCGTATCTTCGGCTCCCGCCCCGGTACGTACGGCGCCGGCCTGCTCCAGCTCATCGACTCCCGCGACTGGCGCACCGACGCGGACCTCGCCGAGGTCTACACGGTGTGGGGCGGCTACGCCTACGGACGTGAACTCGACGGCCGCCCGGCCCGCGAGGAGATGGAGACGGCGTACAAGCGGATCGCGGTCGCGGCCAAGAACACCGACACCCGCGAACACGACATCGCCGACTCGGACGACTACTTCCAGTACCACGGCGGCATGGTGGCCACCGTCCGCGCCCTGCGCGGCACCGCCCCCGAGGCGTACATCGGCGACTCCACCCGCCCCGAGACGGTCCGCACCCGCACCCTGGTCGAGGAGACCTCACGGGTCTTCCGCGCCCGGGTGGTGAACCCCAAGTGGATCGAGGCGATGCGGCGGCACGGTTACAAGGGCGCCTTCGAGCTGGCCGCCACCGTGGACTACCTCTTCGGCTACGACGCGACGACGGGCGTGGTCGCCGACTGGATGTACGACAAGCTCACCGAGACGTACGTCCTGGACCCGACCAACCGCGAGTTCCTCCAGCAGGCCAATCCCTGGGCCCTGCACGGCATCGCGGAACGCCTCCTGGAGGCCGAGTCCCGCGGCATGTGGGCCAAGCCCGATCCGGAGATCCTCGACGCCCTGCGTCAGGCGTACCTGGAGACGGAGGGCAACCTGGAGGGCGAGGACTGACCCCGGGGCCCGGCACCGGGCCACCGGACGGCGACAGGTGAGCGAGCCCCGGCCCGGGTACGGGCCGGGGCCCGGTGCGGCAAGCCATTGCCCCAGGTAGACGCACTGTTTCGCGATGGGGCGTCACCCGTACTGCCGCCGGGCATAGTGTCGCCCGTGGCGTGGAAGCGATCTACGCATGACCGAAAGTGGCAGTCCTTACATCTCGTCGGCCCGGGTCACCGTGCTGGGAGTCCAGCCCGGTGACCCGCCGTTCCGCCTGGTGGAGATCGACGGGGAGGTGGTCAGCGCGGCAACGTCGATGGTGGATGTGCTCGCCGCCGCCTCGGCCGCGGGAATCAGGGTCCATGACCTCGACGACCCCGGTGTCGTGCGGTGGGTGGGTGGCGGCAAGTTCCATTGGCGTCCGCACTGAGGCTCGCTCCGCTGTGGCCGTGCGGGGTGGCCGGCGCGAGCCCGTCGCCCACTCCGCCGGCCGTTGCCGGCCGCTCGGTGCGGTGCGTGCCCGGACCCCGGGTCCGCGACCACGGCGCGACCCCGGTACGGCTCCCCGCCGCCCCGACCCGTTCCGGTACACCCTCGCCCGTGCGGCGGCCCTGATCCTCGGCGGCTCGACGACCGGACTTCCCCGCGCGATGTGCCGGCGGCCGCTCCCGACCGACCCGCGGACGTACGTGTGAGACCAGCACGCGCAAGCCCAACACGCGAAGACCCGGCACGCGAAAACTCGACACGGAGACGTCCCGACGCGCGAAGACCCAACGGGCCGAGAATTCGGGGGCCGGCGTCCCGGCCGGACCCCGAACTCTCCTGCTGCGCGCTGACGTTCCACGCACGTTTCGCTGACGTTTCGCTGACGTCGCGGGCCCGGCCCCGCGCTCTCAGGCCAGTGACGCGGCGCGAGCGGGGTCGATCACGTGCTGGAGAGGTTGGTCATGTATAAAGCGTCGGAGTTCGTCGAGCACAAGCTCTCCGAGACGATGACGTTCGGCCCCGAGGGCACCGCCGAGGTGGGGTGTCAGGACGACGTTGGGAAGGGTGAAGAGTGGCGAGTCATGGGCGGGAGGCTCCGGGTGCGTGACATCGAGTACGGCGGTGAGGTCGGGTCTGGCGTGCAGGACCCGGGCCGCGGCGGCCTCGTCGATGAGCGCGCCGCGCGCGGTGTTGATCAGGGTCGCGCCCGGTCCCAGGGAGTTCAGCAGCCGCGCCCCGATCGTGCCGCGGGTCTCGGGCAGGAGGGGCGCGTGGAGACTGACGACATGGCAGGTGGCGAACAGTTCCTCGACGCCGACCAGCCGCACGCCGGCCTGCCGGGCGGCCTCGGGGGACGTGACGGGATCCGTGGCGAGGACCTCGATGTCGAATCGGCCGAGGTGGGCCGCGACGAGACGGCCGATGTGCCCGAGCCCCAGCAGGCCGACGCGTGACCGGTAGGCGCCCGGCACCTGCGGGTTGTGGGGGAAGCGGCGAGTGCTCGCCACCTCCCGGGCGATGCGATGTACCTGCTTGAGCCCGAGGAGGACCTGGGCGAGAGTGAACTCCGCGACCGGGACGGCATTGGCCGCGGCGGCGGAGACGATCGGGACGCCGCGTGCCCAGAACTCGGGTGTGGTCAGGTGACGCACGGAGCCCGCGGCGACGAGGACCGCCCGCAACCGGGGGGCGTACGAGAGGAAGGCGGCATCGAGCACGGGCGCGCCCCAGCCCGTGAGCAGGACATCGACCTCTCGCAGCACACCGGGATCCTCGTCGAGCCGCTGACGTGTGAGCGGTGGACCCTGCAGGTCCACGAGACGTTCGACTTCGGCCAGGACCTCCTGGGGGTAGACGTCCGCCCTGCGTTCTTCCTCCATGACCAACAGGGCTGTCGGTCTGCGGGCCGGCTCGTTCATGGCGTTGCGCTCCTCGGCTCTTTACTGACGGACGGTCAGCGGGTCGACTCCTGAGCCCTGGTCGGGCGTGTGGGGAAAAGTCTGACCCGATGTTGAAGATTGGCGTGGCTTGTTCGTTGCCTTGGTTGATGTGCTTGCAGGCACGATACATCGGATGATTGGGGAGACCTCGGATGAAGATTGGCCACCCGAAGCAGGCTGCCCCGATCGCTGTCATGCCCATGCGTGGCAGGTGCGCGATCGGCCGACCGGCGTTCAGGGCGACGGAACTACCGGCTCATCAGGTGTTTTCGCGAGGTGCTCGGTCGCCGTATCGGGGTGGCGGGCGGTGGGGGAGGGGTGTGGGGGCGGGTCCGGCAAGGCTCTCGCGAGCCAACGCGAAGCTTTTGTATTCATCGGACTATTGACCAAGGATTCGGACCCCGTTAGCGTCCCAGCAAGCGCTTTCCAGGCCAGCTGTGATCGAGCGCTTTCCAGCCCAGTTGTGACCAAGCGCTTCCAGGCCAGCTGTGATGCGGCGAAACAGGAGTTGTCATGCAGAGAACGCGGTGGATCGGTGCGGGTGTTCTCGCGTCCGCACTTGTCCTCACCAGCTGTACATCAGGGCCTGCGGGAGTGGACGCCAAGCAGAACTCGAAGGCACCGCTCGAACTGTGGACCCGGACGACACCGGGCGGCCCGGGAGAGCAGGGGGCCCTCAAGCTCGCTGCCGCCTTCGAGAAGTCCACGGGCTTCAAGGTCAAGGTCACGGCGATCTTCGACGACTTCGAGACCAAGCTCCAGCAGCGGGCCGCGCAGAAGAAGCTGCCCGACATCGTCATGAACGATGTGACGCAGCTCGGCGCCATGCACAGCCAGGGCCTGCTCCGGGAGATCGACCTGGCCAAGCTCAAGAACAGCGAGCAGATCGTCGGCCAGGGGCTGGACTCCGGAAAGAGCGTGGACGGCAAGCAGTTCGGCCTGCCGTACTCGGCGCAGGCGTCCGCGCTGCTCATCCGCAAGGACTGGCGCGAGAAGCTGAAGCTCGAAGTCCCGCGGAGCTGGGACGAGTTCGCGGCGATGGCCGACGCCTTCACCACCAAGGACCCCGACGGCGACGGCAAGAAGAACACGTACGGCCTCGCCGCGCCGCTGTCCACCAAGCGCGGATACGCCTCCTGGTACTTCTCCAACTTCCTCTGGGCCGCGGGCGGTGACTTCATCACCGGGGCCGGGGACGGCAAGTACAAGCCCTCGATGACCACGAAGGAATCGGTTCAGGCCGTGGAGTGGTTCCGCGACCTCGGCTGCAAGAGCAAGGTCATCCAGCCCGGCGCCGTGACCATGGAGACCCCGCCCACCAACGAGACGTTCGAGGCCGGCCGGACCGGCATGTTCGTCGTCGGCCCGTATCTGCTGCCGCGCTTCGACGAGACCCTCGGCAAGGACAAGTACGAGGTCGTCCCGATGCCCAAGGGCCCGAAGGACGCCACCGTGCTCGCCGAGGGCGGATCCATCTACCTGATGGCCGGCTCCGAGAACATGGCCGGCCAGGACGCCTTCGCCGACTTCGCCATCTCCGCCGAGGGCCAGAAGACCGGGATGGCCGGCGAAACCGGCTTCACCGTGCAGCTGCCCGTCAACAAGACGGTGGACATCTCCCAGGTCCGCCCCGACCCCCGGTGGAAGACCTACGCCGACATCTACCGGAGCACCGGCCGGTACGCGCCGTCCATCCCGAACTGGACCCCCGTCCGGCAGACGACCGCGGAGACGGTCAACGCCCTGCTGGCCGACTGCGACCTGGACACCGGCACCAAGCTCAAGGAGCTCGACAAGCAGCTCGCCGACATCCTCAAGGAACAGGGAATCGCCGCGTCATGAGTCTTGACCAGGCGGATCCGGCCGCCCTCCCGGCGGCCGGGCCCGCCACCCGGAAAACGGGCCGCGCGGCCGGCGGGGCCGCCGGCCGCCGCGGGCACGACCGCCGGGCGGGCCGGTGGTGGACGCCCTGGCTGTTCCTGGCACCGGCACTGCTCCTCTTCCTGTACTTCAAGTTCATCCCCATGGTCAGCGCGCTGACCATGTCCTTCCAGGACGTCCAGCCCTATCTCGGCAACAGGTGGGTCGGCACCGAGAACTACGCCACGGTGCTCCAGTCCGACGGTTTCCGCGAGGCCGCCTGGCACACCGTGGTCCTCGCCGCCGGGCAGACGGCCGGTTCGATGGTCCTCGGTCTCGCCCTCGCACTGCTGATGGAGGGACAGGGCCGCCGGCTCGGGTTCGTGCGCTCCGCCGCGTTCCTGCCGGTGGTGGTGCCGATCGCGGTCGTCGCCGAGCTGTGGCGGATCATGTACCACCCCACCTCCGACGGCATGCTCAACTCGATCCTCGGCCTGGTGGGATTCGGCCCCTCGGGATTCATCAACGACCCGGACTCGTCGATGGCCTCCATCATGGTCACCGGCATCTGGCGCGGTGCCCCCTACGACATGATGATCTTCCTCGCCGGCCTCACCAGCGTGGACCGCGGCCTGTACGAGGCCGCGAAGGTCGACGGCGCCTCCCGGCTGCAACGGGTCTGGCACGTGACGGTGCCCGGACTGCGGTCGGTGTTCTCGATCCTGTTCATCCTCGCCGCGATCCGGGGACTGCGTGTCTTCACCGAGGTGTTCCTGCTCACCAACGGTGGGCCCGACGGCTCCACCGAGGTCGTGATGACCCTGATCTACAAGCTCGGTCTTGAGCAGAACCGGCTCGGCGTCGGCGCGGCGGGAGCCGTCCTGCTGTTCATCGCGACGCTGATCCTGACAGTCGTCGTCCACCTGCTGCGACGGAGAGAGAGCAAATGAACGCGCCGACCGAGACCGCGCTGGGTCTGACGGAGAGCCGCAGTCCCGGCGGGCGGATCCTGAAGGCCGTCACCTACCTGCTGGTCCTCATCGTCTTCGCCGGGCCCCTGCTGGCCCTGCTGGTCAGCGCCTTCAGCCACGTCAAGGACCCGACCCAGCTCAGCGTCATCCCCTCGGGCGCCACCCTGGACAACTTCAAGATCGCCTTCGACCAGGGCGTGCTCGCGTACCTGCTGAACTCGTTCTTCGTGGTCGGCTTCGGGCTGCTGCTCCAGGTGGCGGTCTCCGTCCTGGCCGGGTACGCACTGGCCAGGAAGCGCTTCCCCGGGATGACCCTGGTGCTCGTCGCCATCCTCGCGACGCTGATGCTGCCCGAGGAGATCCTGGCCCTCCCGCTGTCCGTAATCCTCTCCGACCTGCCGGTCGTCCACTTCAACCTCATCGGCACCCTGGCCGGAATGATCGTCCCGCTGGGCGCCTGGGGCTTCTCCATCCTCGTGATGACCGAGTTCATGAAGGACGTGCCCCGGGAGCTCGAAGAGGCCGCCCGTATCGACGGCGCCGGTGACCTGCGCATCTTCGCCCAGATCATCCTGCCGATGTGCAAGCCCGCGCTCGGGGTCATCGGGGTCTTCGGCTTCACCATGATCTGGGACCAGTACCTGCTGCCCCTCCTGGTCTCCACGGACTCCTCCTCGTACACCCTCCCGCTGGCGCTGCGTACCCTGCGGATCGACCCCGCCGTCACCCCCGGAGTAGTGATGGCCGCCTCCCTGCTGGCCCTGCTTCCCTCCGTAATCGTCTTCCTGTTCTTCCAGCGCTCCTTCGTGCACGGACTGTCCTCCGGCGCCCTGAAGGGCTGACCCGGCACACCGTCCGCACCCGAAGCTCCCGCACGACCAGCCCAGCCTCCGGAAGCGCACCGGCAAGCCCGGACGCCGACGACAAGGAACGATGCCCCATGACCCCGAGCGCTGAGACCCCGTCGGCGTCCCCCTCCGCACCCGCCGCGAACCCGGCCCCCGCGCCGGCCCCGGAGACCACCTGGTTCACCGACGACCGGTTCGGCATGTTCGTCCACTGGGGCCTGTACTCCCTCGCCGCCCGGCACGAATGGGTCAAGAACCGGGAGAAGCTGACCGACGAGCAGTACCAGGTCTACTTCGACCACTTCGACCCCGATCGCTACGACCCGGTCCAGTGGGCCAGGGCCGCCAGAGCGGCGGGCATGCGGTACGTCGTTCTCACCACCAAGCACCACGACGGCTTCTGCCTCTGGGACAGCGCCCTCACCGAGTACAAGGTCACCAACACCCCGTACGGCCGGGACCTCGTCGGACCGTTCGTCGAGGCGTGCCGGGCCGAGGGGCTCAAGGTCGGGCTCTACTACTCCCTGATCGACTGGCACCACCCCTCCTTCCCCGTGGACGGCACCCATCCGCAGCGCGACGACGAGGAGTTCAAGGCCGCGGCCGCCGACCGCGACATCCGTGAGTACCGGAGCTATCTGCACGGCCAGGTCCGTGAACTGCTGACCTCCTTCGGCCGCATCGACTACCTGTTCTTCGACTTCTCCTACGCGGGCCGCATCTGGTGGGGCGGCAAGGGGCCGGACGACTGGGACTCCCCGAAGCTGCTGGAGACGGTCCGCGAACTCCAGCCGCACATCCTCGTCAACGACCGGACCGGCCTGCCCGGCGACTTCATCACCCCCGAGCAGTACCAGCCCTCCGGTCCCATGACCAAGGACGGCCGGCCCGTGCTGTGGGAGGCGTGCCAGACGCTCAACGGCAGCTGGGGCTACGACCGCGACAACCTGGACCACAAGAGCGCCGACCTGCTGATCCGCATGCTCGTCGACGGAGTGTCCAAGGGAGGCAACCTGCTGCTCAACGTCGGCCCGAACGGACGTGGCGACCTCGAACCGCGCGCCGCCGCCGTCCTGGGTGAGATCGGCCGGTGGATGGACCTGCACGAGCGCTCGGTCCGCGGCTGCGGCCCGGCCCCGTACACCGCCCCGCCCGAGTGCCGGTACACCCGGCGCGGCGACCGGCTCTACGTCCACCTCCTCGCCTGGCCGCTGCGCCATCTGCACCTGCCGGGACTCGCAGGACGGGTGCGCTACGCCCAGTTGCTGAACGACGCCTCCGAGATCATCCAGGTCCACATCGACCCGGACCGGCCCGCGATGAACACGGAGATGGGCGGGCAGCCGGCCGGAACGCTCACCCTGGAGATCCCCGTCCAGCGCCCCGACACTCCGGTGCCCGTCATCGAGCTGTTCCTGGACACCCCGGCCGACGGGGCCGACGACTGACCCGGGGCCCCTCGTCCGGATCGTGCCGGGCCCGCGTGCCCCGCTCCCTGACCGGGCCGGATCGGGCCTGATCCGGCCCGATCCGGACGAAAGGACCTGGGCCCCGCCCCACCGATCCACCACCACACTCACGGAGGCACCATGCAACGCCGCACGTTCCTCATGGCTTCCGCGGCAGGGGCGACACTCGCCGTCGCCGCCACCGGCGGTCTCGTGACCGCGAGCGCCACGACGGCCCCGGCCGCCGTCCGTTCGCTCGAAGAGCTCCAGTCCGCGATCGACCGGGCACGGCCGGGCGCCCGCATCGTCGTGGCCGACGGTACGTACACCGTGCCGTCGGACCGGCCCATCACGATCCGGAACAAGCAGGGCACCGGGCGCGCGCCCATCACCGTCGTCGCCGCCTCCCGCGGCGGCGTCGTCCTCGAAGGCGAACAGGGCTTCGTCCTCGACGCGTCCAGCCACATCACACTCAGTGGCTTCGCCTTCCGCCAGAGCAGCACCCTGGACATCCCCCCGAACTGTTCGCACATCAGGCTGACCCGCAACGACTTCCAGCTCGCCGACATCGAGGGCCTGCACTGGGTGATGGTGCGAGCCGACGACAGCAAGGTCGACCACAACCACTTCCACGGCAAATCCACACTGGGCATCTACCTCGGGATCGAGGGCGCGGGCACCGAGGAGATGGCCCAGCGCGTCCATGTGTTCCGCAACTACTTCTCCGACCACACCTTCGCCGGGTCCAACGGCGGCGAGCCGATCCGGCTCGGCGTCAGCCCCCGGGCACTGTCCAGCGCCCACGCGGTCGTGGAGTACAACCTGTTCGAGCGCGCCAACGGCGACCCGGAGGCCATCTCCGTGAAGAGCTCGGACAACATCATCCGGCACAACACGATCCGCAACAGCTTCGGCGGAATCGTCCTGCGGCACGGCAACCGCAACCGGGTGGAGGGCAACTACCTCGTCGCGGGCACGGAAGGCGTCCGGATCTACGGCAACGACCATGTGATCGTCAACAACCACCTGGCCGGTCTGTCCGGGCGGGCCATGGTCATCGGCAGTGGCTCGGAGCGCGACCACCTGCCCGGCGAGTCGCCCGACGATCGCCGAGGCAACGACGCGCCCGACCGGGTCCTCATCGCCTACAACACCCTGGTGAACAACAAGGGCACTCTCTCCGGCGAGAGCCAGCGCCCCCACGAGCCGCGTGACGTGACCGTCGCGGACAATCTGCTCGTCGGGGACACGGGCGAGCTGGTCGCGATGGCCGGCACCGTCCGCTTCACCTGGTCCGGAAACATCCTGTGGGGCGCCGGGACCGACGGCAACATCCCCGCCGGCGGTTACACCCGCGTCGACCCGAAGCTGGTGACCGGCGCCGACGGCATCGCCCGGCCGGCCGCCGACAGCCCGGTGGTCGACGCGGGCACGCTCCGGCGGCCGCCGGTCAGCCACGACATCGACGGAGAGCGGCGCGGCCGGCACGCCGACGTGGGCGCGGACGAGTACTCGCACCGGCCGCCCCGGCGCGGGCCACTGACCACGGCAGACGTCGGCCCCGACGCCCGCTGACCACGTCCGCCCGAGCGGGACAGCCGGCCCGGTCCGCGCCGGCTGTCCCCGCCGCCGGCACGTCCAGCCGCGGGGGCTGCACGGACCGGGCCCGTCATGATCTCGTCGCCACAGGAGGCACCATGCAACGACGCACGTTCCTCAGGGGTACCGCGGTGGCAGCACTCGCCGCCGTGCCGCTCAGCACCTCGATGTCGATCGACGCTTCGGCGGCCGACAAGCCGGTCGGTTCCCTGGCCGAACTCCAGAGCGCGATCAACGCCGCCGTCCCCGGCGACCGGATCATCGTGGCCGACGGCACGTACACCGTTCCGTCCGGGGGCGCGATCAACGTGTCCGGCAAGAACGGCACCAGCGCCGCGCAGATCACCATCGTCTCCAAGACCCGCGGCGGCGCGGTGCTGCGCGGCGAACGCAGCTTCGTCCTCTCCAATTCGAGCAACATCACCATCAGCGGTTTCGCCTTCCGCCAGAGCACCACGCTGGAGCTCCCGGCGAACTGCTCGTCGATCCGCATGACCCGCAACGACTTCCAGTTCGCGGACACCGGCGACCCGTACTGGCTCCTGGTGCGGTCCGACGACTCGAAGGTCGACCGGAACCACTTCCACGACAAGACCACTGCCGGAATCTTCCTGGTCGTCGACGGCCCCGGCTCGACCGGCATGGCCCAGAACCTCCAGATCCTGCGGAACCACTTCTCCGACCACAGCTTCGCCGGGGCCAACGGCGGCGAGTCGATCCGGCTCGGCGTCAGCGGGCGCGCACTGTCCAGCGCCCACGCGGTGGTGGAGTACAACCTGTTCGAGCACGCGGACGGAGACCCCGAGGCGATCTCGGTGAAGTCTTCCGACAACGTCATCCGGTACAACACCATCCGTGACAGCCGCGGCGGGATCGTGCTGCGCCACGGCAACCGCTCCAGGGTGGAGGGCAACTACCTGATCGGCGGCAGCGAGGGCGTACGCCTCTACGGCAACGACCACCTGATCGTCAACAACTACCTCAGCGGACTGTCCGCCCGGGCCCTGGTGGTCGGCAGCGGAACCACCCGCGACCACAACTCGGGGGAGACCGAGGAGGAGCGGCGCGGCAACGACGCCTGCGACCGCGCGGTGATCGTGCACAACACCCTGCTCGGCAACTCCGGTTCGCTCTCGGGCGAGACCCGGACGTACGAGCCCAAGGACGTGGTCGTCGCGGACAACCTGATCGTCGGCGACAACGGCAGCCTCGTGTCGATGGGTGCGACCACCGGCTTCACCTGGAAGAGCAACATGTTGTGGGGGGCGGCCGCCAACGGCAACATCCCTTCCGGCGGTTACACCCGCGTCGACCCGAAGCTGGTGACCGGCACCGACGGCGTCGCCCGGCTCTCGGCGGGGAGTCCGGCGATCGGCGCGGCCACGTTCACCGGCACGA
Organism: Streptomyces sp. NPDC047917; assembly: GCF_043204345.1. Classification (NCBI taxonomy): domain Bacteria; kingdom Bacillati; phylum Actinomycetota; class Actinomycetes; order Kitasatosporales; family Streptomycetaceae; genus Streptomyces; species Streptomyces sp. NPDC047917. The sequence goes on along the minus strand of NZ_JBIDCA010000004.1, from coordinate 172,471 downwards.
CCGTGGCCGACGACATCGACGGTGACGCGCGAGGCAGCGCGCGGGACATCGGCGCCGACGAGTACGCGACCGCGCCCGCGCTCCGTCACCCCCTCACGGCCGCGGACGTCGGCCCGAACGCGTCGTGAGGCGACACCGGTGGTGAGGTGACGCGCCGCCGGTGAGAGGGTCCGGGGAGCCCGCCGGCCGAAGGCCGCCGGGCTCCCCGGGCAGGGCGGGACGCCGCCCGGCAGGAAGGAGTCGCCGCGAGGCGGCCGAAGGAGAGGAACGCCGTGACAGGCAGGGAAAGCCGGGACCTTACCCCGGGCACCACCGTGACCACCCCGGGGCTGTGCTCGGTCACCTTCCGGCAGCTGCCGGCGGCCGAGGTGGCACGCCGGACCGCGGACGCGGGCCTGGAGGCGATCGAATGGGGAGCGGACGTACACGCCCCTGCGACGGACCCCGACGCGCTCCGCGAGGCCCGCGAGGCCTGCGACAGGTACGGGCTGACCTGCTGCTCGTACGGTTCCTACTTCCGCGCCACGCAGGACGAGCGGGCCGGGTTCCCCTGGATCGCCCGCGCCGCGGTCCTGCTGGGGGCGCCCCGGATACGGGTCTGGGCGGGTGGAACCGGATCGGCGGCCGCCACACCGCAGGAACGCGGGGAAACGGTGGCAGGCCTGCGGGAGGCGGCCCGGATCGCCGCGGACCACGGGCTGGAACTCGCGCTGGAGTTCCACTCGAAGACCCTCACCGACACCGTCGCCTCGACGCTCCGGCTGCTGGACGAGGTCGGCGCGGACAATCTCCGCACCTATTGGCAGCCACCGCTGGACGCTTCCGACGAGGAGGCGCTGACGGGGCTCTCCCAGCTCGTCGACCGGGTCAGCGCGGTGCATGTCTTTTCGTGGTGGCCGGGCAACCGTCGACTGCCGCTGGCCGATCGCGACGAACTGTGGGCCGGGGCATTCGAGTTGCTGAACGCACGGCACGTCCCGATGGAGGCGCTGCTGGAGTTCGTGCCCGGCGACGACCCCGCCGTACTGGCGCGCGAGGCCGCGACACTGCGGCGGGTGGCGGCCCACCGCGAAGAACCGCTGTCCCGGGGCGCGCTTCGGCCGGACACCCCGGCGTACGGGGCACACTCGACCAGCAGCTTCTGACCCAGCACCGACCACCCCACCGTCAGGACGGCAGACATGCACACCGAAGGCACGCACGGACAAGGCACGCACGGAGAAGACACGCAAGGCACCCACGGACAAGGCACGCAAGGCACGCACGGAGAAGACACGTACTTCAAGGAGACGGACACACTCCTGTTCATCGGTGACTCCATCACCGACGCGGGCCGCGACCGCACGGACTCCGCGTCGCTCGGCAGCGGGTACGTGAACGAGATCGCACGGACCCTGCACGAGCGGACGAACGGCGGACCCGGTCCTGCCGTCGTCAACAGGGGCGTCAACGGCAACCGTGTGTACGACCTGGAAGCCCGCTGGAACACCGACGTCATCGCTCACCGGCCCACCGTGGTCACGGTGAAGATCGGCATCAACGACACCTGGCGGCGCTACGACAGCGGGCTCGCCAGCCCCATCGACGAGTTCGAGGCCTGCCTCGACGGCCTGCTCGCCGGCACCGCGCGGGAGCTGTCGCCCCGGCTGGTCGTCATCACCCCGTTCCTGCTCCCGGTCACCACCGAACAGGAGGGCTGGTTCGAGGACCTGACGCCCCGTACGGACGCCGTGCTCCGTGCGGCGAAGGCCAACGGGGCCCGGTTGGTCCGCGCGGACCTCGCGATGCGGCGTGCCCGGGAGCGGTACGAGGCAGCGGAGCTGGCCCGGGACGGGGTCCACCCGAGTCCCGTCGGCCACCGGATCATCGCCGATGCCTGGCTCGCCGCTGTCGGCTCCGGAGCCACCCCGGTGCCGCGAGGGTAGGGCGGCGGGCCGCGGAAGGCTCCCCCTACCCGGGAGGCAGGGGGAGCCGCACCTCGACATCGATCGGTTCGGTCCGCCCGTTGACCTGTGCCGATCCGCTGACGCGCAGAAAGCGCACCGGGTCGAGGATCAGCTCGCCGATGACGTCACCGTGCTCGTGGAGGTAGAGACCGATGTCGTAGCGGTCGGCCATGCTGTCGTCGAGCCGCACGGTCGCCACAGCGCCGGACCGGACGACGGGAACCTCCGTGAGGTAGAGGCGCGGCGGATGGACCGCCCACGCGTACCGGCCGGTGCCGGGCTGAGCGTCGAGGGCCTCGGTGGTGCCCCACACCTCGATCGACACCGTGCCGTCCGGTGCCGTCCGGACCGACGACTCCGATCGGTCGACGGCGAAGTCCGTATCGCCCAGGACGAATCTGTCCACGGTGAAACCCCCAGTGGCGGTCGGTGTGGCGTGGTGACCGGTTTCCATCATGGCAGCAGGCCCTCTCCGGCGCGGCGTGCCCGGCTGCACGGCCCGGCGGCCGGCACAGCCGCGTGAGGAGGGTCACTTCCCGTACACGGCGGGGCATGGTTCTTCGGACCGGGGGCAGGCGGCCAGATCGCCGGGGTGTGACCGGCGCGGCAAGCCACCCGGAACCGAAAGGCCACATACGACGTGTCGGCAGCACAACAGACCATCCACGTGGGCGGAGAATGGCGCCCGGCCGTCTCCGGCGCCACGCGCGACATCATCGACCCCGCCGACGCGAGCGTCTTCACCGTCGTGTCGGAGGGCGGCATCGCCGACACCGATGACGCCGTCGCCGCGGCGCGCGCCGCCTTCGACGACGGGTCCTGGCCCCGCACGCCCGTCGCCGAACGGGCCGGCGTACTGCGCCGCGTCGCGACCCTGCTGGAGCGGGACCGGGAGAGGATCGGCGCCCTGGAGAGCCAGGACGCGGGCAAGACCCTCGAAGAGGGGCGCGTCGACGTCGACTGCGTACGCGACGCCTTCCGCTACTTCGCCGACCTCGTCATGAACGAGAGCGGCGGACGCGTCGTCGACGCCGGGACCGACGAGGTACACAGCGTCGTCGTGCACGAGCCCGTCGGGGTGTGCGCACTGATCACTCCCTGGAACTACCCGCTGCTCCAGGCGAGCTGGAAGATCGCACCGGCCCTCGCGGCCGGCAACACCTTCGTGATCAAGCCCAGCGAGATCACCCCGCTCACCAGCGTCGCCCTGATCGGGCTGCTGATGGAGGCCGGGCTGCCGCAGGGCGTCGCCAACATCGTCACCGGTGCCGGTGCCACCGTGGGCGCCCGTCTCGCCGAGCACCCGGACGTCGACCTGGTGTCGTTCACCGGCGGCCTGTCCAGCGGTACGAAGGTGGCCCGGGCCGCCGCCGACACGGTGAAGAGGGTCGCCCTCGAACTCGGCGGCAAGAACCCCAACGTCGTCTTCGCCGACGCCTGCGCCACCGACGACGGCTTCGACACCGCCGTCGACCAGGCGCTCAACGCCGCCTTCATCCACAGCGGCCAGGTCTGCTCCGCCGGATCCCGCCTCATCGTCGAGGAGTCGCTGCGCGACCGGTTCGTCACCGAACTCGCCCGCCGCGCCGAGCGGATCCGCCTCGGCCGGGGCACCGACCCGGGCGCCGAATGCGGGCCGCTCGTCTCCGGGCAGCAGCTCGCGAGGACCGAGGACTTCGTCGCGTCCGCCATCGAGGAGGGCGCTGTGCTCCGGGCCGGTGGCGAACGGCCGGAAGGCCCCGGCTACTTCTACCGTCCCACCGTCCTGGACCGGTGTGAGAGGTGGATGCGCGTCGTCCGCGAGGAGGTCTTCGGCCCTGTGCTGACCGTCGAGACCTTCCGCACGGAGGAGGAGGCCGTCACCCTCGCCAACGACACCGAGTACGGGCTCGCCGGCGCGGTGTGGACCGCCGACGCGGGCCGCGCCCGGCGCGTCGCCGGACGGCTGCGCCACGGCACGGTCTGGATCAACGACTTCCACCCCTACCTGCCGCAGGCCGAATGGGGCGGATTCGGAAAGTCGGGCATCGGCCGCGAGCTGGGCCCGACCGGACTCGCCGAGTACCGCGAGGCCAAACACATCTACCAGAACCTCGCTCCGCGCCCCGTGCGCTGGTTCGCCGGCTGAGACATCCGCCGCGCCGCACCCGACCTCGGCGCGGCACGCCGCACGGCCCACCACGCACGCGACCGCCCGACGCACGCGACCGATGCACGCCGGTACCCAACGGAGCAGAGGGAAGAAGCACATGACCGACAACCAGGTCTACGACTACGTCGTCATCGGCGGCGGCACAGCCGGGTCGGTGATCGCCTCCCGGCTCACCGAGAACCCCGACACCACCGTTGCCGTCATCGAGGGCGGCCCCAGCGACGTCGGACGGGACGACGTCCTCACCCTGCGCCGCTGGATGGGCCTCCTCGGCGGTGAGCTGGACTACGACTACCCGACGACCGAGCAGCCCCGCGGCAACTCCCACATCCGTCACAGCCGTGCCCGTGTGCTCGGCGGCTGCTCGTCCCACAACACCCTCATCGCGTTCAAGCCCCTGCCGTCCGACTGGGACGAGTGGGCCGACGCGGGTGCCGAGGGCTGGGACGCGGCGTCGATGGATCCGTACTTCGCCCGCCTGCGCAACAACATCGTCCCCGTCGACGAGGCCGACCGCAACGCCATCGCCAGGGACTTCGTCGAAGCCGCGCGCACCGCCCTCGACGTGCCGCGCGTCGAGGGCTTCAACAAGCGGCCTTTCCAGGAGGGCGTCGGCTTCTTCGACCTCGCGTACCACCCGGAGAACAACAAGCGCTCCTCGGCCTCCGTGGCCTATCTGCACCCGTTCCTGGACCGGCCCAACCTCCATATCGCCCTGGAGACCCGGGCGTTCCGGCTGGAGCTCGAAGGCACCCGGGCCACCGGAGTGCACGTGCGCACCGCGGACGGCGAGGAGCGCGTCGTACGGGCCCGGCGCGAGGTGCTCGTCTGCGCGGGCGCGGTGGACACCCCCAGGCTGCTGCTGCTCTCGGGCATCGGACCCCGCGCCGACCTGGAGAAGCTCGGCATCCCCGTCGTGCACGATCTGCCGGGCGTCGGCGAGAACCTCCTCGACCACCCCGAGTCGGTCGTCGTCTGGGAGACCGACGGGCCGATCCCGGAGAACTCCGCGATGGACAGCGACGCGGGCCTGTTCGTACGCAGGGACCAGGACGCCGACGGACCGGACCTGATGTTCCACTTCTACCAGATCCCGTTCACCGACAACCCCGAGCGGCTGGGCTACGAACGGCCCCCGCACGGTGTCTCGATGACGCCCAACATCCCCAAGCCCCGCAGCCGCGGCCGGCTCTACCTGACCAGCGCCGACCCCGAGGTCAAACCCGCCCTGGACTTCCGGTACTTCACGGACGAGGACGACTACGACGGCCGCACCCTCGTCGACGGGATCCGCATCGCACGCCGCATCGCGGAGCAGGAACCGCTCGCCGGCTGGCTCAGGCGCGAGGTCTGCCCGGGGCCCGGGATCACCTCGGACGAGGAGCTCGGAGAGTACGCGCGCAAGGTCGCGCACACCGTCTACCACCCGGCGGGGACCTGCCGGATGGGTGCCGCGGGCGACGAACTCGCCGTGGTGTCACCCGATCTGAGGATCCGTGGCCTGGACGGCATCCGGATCGCCGACGCGTCCGTCTTCCCGACGATGACGACCGTCAACCCGATGATCGGCGTGCTGATGATCGGGGAGAAGTGCGCGGACCTGCTGGGAGGCAACGCCTGATGGACACCGAGCCGCCGGTCTTCTCCGTACGCGATCTGTGGAAGGTGTTCGGCCCGAAGGCAGAACGGGTGCCGAAGGACCCGGCCCTCGCCGCGCTCGGGCCCGCCGAACTGCGTCGGCGCACCGGCTGCACCGCCGCCGTGCGCGATGTGTCCTTCGACGTCCGCAAGGGTGAGGTCTTCGTCGTCATGGGCCTCTCCGGCTCCGGCAAGTCGACGCTCGTGCGCTGTCTGACCAGACTGATCGAGCCCACCTCCGGCTCGATCACCATGGACGGCGAGGACGTCCTGTCGATGGACTCCGCACGGCTGCGCGCACTGCGCCGCCACCGCGCAGCCATGGTCTTCCAGCACTTCGGACTGCTGCCGCACCGCTCGGTCGTCGACAACGTCGCGTACGGGCTGGAGATCCAGGGCGTCCCGCGCGCCGAACGGCGGCAGCGGGCGGCGGAGTTCGTCACCAAGGTCGGCCTCGAAGGCATGGAGCACCGCCGCCCCGAGCAGCTCTCCGGCGGCCAGCAGCAGCGGGTGGGACTGGCCCGCGCACTGGCCGTCGACCCCGAAGTGCTGCTGTTCGACGAACCGTTCAGCGCACTGGACCCACTGATCAGACGTGACATGCAGGAAGAGGTCGTACGGCTGCACGGCGAGGAGGGCCGCACGATGGTCTTCATCACGCACGACCTCGCCGAGGCGCTGAAGCTCGGCGACCGGATCGCGCTGATGCGGGACGGCCGGATCGTGCAGCTCGGCACGCCCGAGGAGATCGTGGGCGCCCCCGCGGACGACTATGTACGCGACTTCGTCCGCGATGTGCCGCGCCAACGGGTCATGACGGTGCGCACAGCGATGCGCCCGCCCGAGGCCGCGGAGGCGGACACCGGTCCGGCGCTGGGCCCCGACGCGACGGTCCACGAGGCCATCGAGGCCGTGGTCCGCAGCGGCGGGACCGCCCGCGTCGTCGAGAACGGCCGCTGCGTGGGCGTGGTCGGCCACGCGGACCTGCTGGGCGTGGTGGCGGGGCCCGCCCCGCGGAAGGAGGCTGTCTGATGCCCGCACACACCACCTGGGGCCCGCCGGGCCCCCGCACCGCACCGCACACCGGGCCCGCCCGCGGCACACACCCGACGGGGAGGCGGCCGCGATGACCCTCACCGCCACCACGGGTGCCGGGTCCACCGCAGGCACCGAGGCCGGCACACCCCCGCTACGCACCCGGCCGCGCGATACCCTCGCCCGGCACCGCACCGCCCTCATCGCGGGCGCCGCACTCCTCGCGCTCCTCCTGGGCACCCTGCTCCTGGGCGGCGGAACCTGGCCCGCGCGCCTCGCCGTCGACCTGTCCGGCCCACTCGGCCACGCCAGCGACTGGATCATCGACAACCGGGACAGCCACCCGCTCTTCCTGTACTTCTTCGGCCACATCAGCAACGCCGTCGTACTGTCCGTGCGCGCCGTCTACCTCCTGCTCCTGGCCGCCGGCTGGGCCGGGGTCACGGCCGCCGCAGGGTTTGTCGCCTGGCGAGTCGCGGGCATCCGTCCGGCCCTCACCGCCGTCGCCGCGTTCGCCGTGTGCGGACTGCTCGGCATGTGGGTTCCCACCATGCAGACCCTCGCGCTGATGGTCGTCGCCGTCACCGCGTCCGTACTGCTCGGCGCGTTGCTCGGGCTCGCCGCCGGACTGTCCGGCCGGGTGCACCGGGCCCTGCGCCCCGTGCTCGGCACCATGCAGGTGCTGCCCGCGTTCGCGTATCTGCTCCCGGTCGTGCTCGTCTTCGGTATCGGCGTCCCGGCGGCCGTGCTCGCCACCGTCGTCTACGCGGCCCCGCCGATGGCCCGGCTGACCGCGCTCGGGCTGCGCGGCGCGGACGCCGCGGTGATGGAGGCCGCGGCCTCGCTCGGCGCGACCGGCCGGCAACGACTGCTGACCGCCCGGCTCCCGCTGGCCCGCAAGGAACTGCTGCTCGGCGTCAACCAGTCGATCATGATGGCGCTCTCGATGGCGGTGATCGCGTCCGTGATCGGCGCCGGCGGCCTCGGCGACCGCGTGTACCAGGCGCTGGCCTCCGTGGATGTCGGCGCGGCGCTCGCCGCCGGTGTACCGGTCGTACTTCTCGCCGTCGTCCTCGACCGGGTCACCGCCGCGGCGGGGGAGCGGATCGGCGCCGGGCCCGCCCGGCGGCCGGGCCCCGGCCGGGCCGCCGCCGTGGCCGGCACGGTCGCCGTCGCTCTGGTGGGCCGTTACGCCGGCCGGTCGGCGTGGCCCGACGCCTGGAGCATCGACATCGCCGCCTCCGTCAACCACGTCGTCGGCTGGATGACCGCGCACCTGTATTCCGGGGTGCCCGTCGTCGGCGGCACCGCCGACTGGGCGGCCCGCTTCACCACCTGGATCCTCGACCCGGTGCGCGACGGTCTGCAGTGGCTGCCCTGGTGGACCGTACTGCTCCTGGTGGCGGTCCTCGCCCAGCTCATCGGCACCTGGCGCACCGCGCTGACCGCCGTGCTGGCCATGGCCGCGATCGGCGTGCTCGGAAAGTGGGCCCCGGCCCTGGACACCCTCTCGCAAGTGCTGGCCGCGGTCGCCGTCACCCTCCTCGCCGGGGTCGCCACCGGCGTCGCCGCGGCGCGCAGCCCACGCCTGGAGCGTCTGCTGCGGCCGGTGCTCGACGTCTTCCAGACGATGCCGCAGTTCGTCTACCTCATCCCGGTGGTCGCGCTGTTCGGCGTCGGCCGGGCACCCGCGGTCGCCGCCGCCGTGGTGTACGCGCTGCCCGCCGTCGTGCGTATCACCACGCAGGGCATGCGGGCCGTGGACCCGGCCGTGATGGAGTCCGCCCGCTCGCTCGGCGCGACCGGCCGGCAGCAGTTGCGCCAGGTCCAGCTCCCCCTCGCCCGGCCCGCGTTGCTGCTGGCGGTCAACCAGGGCGTGGTACTCGTCCTCGCCGTCGTCGTCATCGGCGGCCTGGTCGGCGGCGGCGCGCTCGGCTACGACGTGGTGTTCGGGCTGGCCCAGGGCGACCTGGCGACCGGGCTGGTCGCCGGCGCGGCCATCGTGTGCCTCGGGCTGATGCTGGACCGGGTGACCCAGCCCGCCGGAAAGGAGACCCGGGATGCGTAGCCGTACCATCGCCGCCGCCGCGGCGTTCGGGCTGCTGGCCCTGACGGGCTGCGGCGCGGCCGACATGACGAGGCAGTCGTCCCCGTACGCCGACGCACACGGCGCGAAGACCGTCACACTGTCCGTCCAGTCGTGGGTGGGCGCGCAGGCCAACGCCGCCGTCGCGCAGTACCTGCTCAAGCACGAGCTGGGGTACCGGGTCGACACCGTCCAGATCGACGAGGTCCCCGCCTGGGACGCCCTCAGCCAGGGCCGGGTGGACGCGATCCTGGAGGACTGGGGCCATCCCGAGCAGGAGCGGCGGTACGTCGCGGACAAGAAGACCATCGCGCCGGGCGGGGAACTCGGTGTGACCGGTCACATCGGCTGGTTCGTACCGAAGTACTTCGCCGACACCGACCCGGACGTGACGGACTGGAAGAACCTCGACAAGTACGCCGACCGGCTGCGCACGGCCGAGAGCGGCGGTAAGGGCCAGCTCCTGGACGGCTCGCCGTCCTACGTCACCAACGACAAGGCACTGGTGAAGAACCTGGACCTGGACTACCAGGTGGTCTTCTCCGGCTCCGAGGCGGCACAGATCACCCAGATCAAGCAGTTCGCCAAGGAGAAGAAGCCGTTCCTGACCTACTGGTACAAGCCGCAGTGGCTGTTCGCGCAGGTTCCCATGACGGAGGTGGAGCTGCCCGCGTACGAGGAGGGCTGTGACGCCGATCCGGAGAAGGTGGCGTGCGCGTATCCGCACACTCCGCTGCGCAAGTTCCTCAACGCCCGGTTCGCCGACGCGGGCGGCCCGGCCGCCGAGTTCCTGAAGAACTTCCACTGGACGACCGGGGACCAGAACGAAGTGGCCCTGCTGATCGCGGACCGGAAGCTGTCGCCCGAGCAGGCCGCGGAGCGCTGGGTGAGGAAGAACGAGTCCACCTGGCGTGCGTGGCTGCCGAAGTGAGCCGCCGGCGGATGTCGTGCCGTACCGTGCCGGGCTTCGGTACAGAACGGCACGGCATCCGTGCCACGAGGGATCAGGCGCTGGTGTGCAGCGGGACGGTCAGCTGCTTGAGCCAGGTCCCCGTCGTGAAGTCACGGGCCTTGATGACGACGGAGTGGGGCCCGACCTCGATCTGGAGCCCCTGGTTGAAGGCGTCGCCGAGGGAGACCTCGCCGCCCTTGCCGTCGTCCATCCAACCCACCTGGACGGCCGAGGTGTTGACGACGGTGAAACCTTCGAGGTTGCCGGTGCCGGGGACGACCCGGCGCACCACCCAGTCGGACAGGTTCAGGTCCCAGTGGGTGTGCCCCGAGAAGAGGAACACGTCCTTGTGGCGACCGAGGATCGACAGCAGCCGGTCGGGCTGGAGGTAGTCGTTGAGGTAGAGCTTGTTGTGGGTGCCCGACACGGTGTTGGGCAGCGGGTGGTGGGTCATCACCATGACGGGCCTGCGACGGCGGGCCCAGTACGCGAGACGGTCATCGAGCCAGGCGAACTGCTCGTCGCTGATCCACACCTCGTCCCACAGCTTCGCGTCGTGGTAGTGCGAGTAGCGTTCGGTCCCGAGACTGAGCACCGGCACCCCGCCGAACGAGGTCTCCGAGTAGACCTTGTTGCGGCCCGCGAAGTTGTAGAAGCTGCGGAAGAGCGAGTCCTCCGTGGTGCCGTTGGGCCAGGTGTCCTGCGCGAGCGTGTTGGGGTCGCTGTACTTCGGTACGTAGAACTCGTGGTTGCCGATGGCCCAGGCGACGTTCCGGGGGTGCGGGTGCCGCTGAAGGGTCTGGCGGACCGCCGCGTACTCGAAGTCGTAGCCGCGCGGGGTGATGTCGCCGGCTATGCCGAGGCCCGCGCTGTCGGGGTTGATGCGGTGCAGGTCGTCGAGGGCCTTGCCGAAGTCGGTCAGGTCGCCCTGGATGTCACTGATGATGTTGAACCGGACCGTCCGGCCCTTGCCGGGCCGGTGCGGAGCGGCCTCGGCGGCCGGTGCCGCGATCCCGGCCCCGGCGGCAAGAGCACCGCCCACCAGGGATGCGGTGCCTGTGGTGGCCATGAACGATCTGCGATCCATCGGAACTTCCTTCGTCTGTGCGCCCCCGTGCGAATGGGACAGGGGGAGTGTCGCTGCTCAGGATGGCCCGGTGGGGTATCAAGGATGACTGTGGCCTGAACTGTTCGTACTGGCTGATTCCGGCGGTGGGGTTCTGCCGGGACGCGGCGCAGTGCTCTTCGGGGACCGTCCGGCCGTCCGGGGCGCGGTCCCGGCCGGGTCACCTCGTGCGGAAGGCGTCGACATCGGTCAGGGTGAGTGTGTTTCCCGGCGCCGGGACATCGTCCCGTCCGGCAGCGGGGTACGAGGCGTGGCGAACTCCGGTGTCAGTGGCGGCGCATAGGGCCTGCGCATGGTCGATCAGGGTTCCAGTCCGTCGTCGCCGCACGACTTCGCGACCTGGAAGCCCGTGCTGCGATTGCTGCGATTGCTGCGGCGGGGCGGCGGCGGGGCGGGGGTGAGGCGGGGCGGCGGAGCAGGCGGCCTCCGCCATGCGCGTGGCGGGGCGCATCGGCCGGCAGAGCTGGAGCCTGTCCCGGCAACGCCGGCTGCCCCGGCCCGGTCGGACGGGTCCCGACCGGATCGGCGGACGACGGAGATCCTCGATCACTCGGGCCGCCCGTGCCGCCGGGGTTGCCCGTGCCGGCCGGTCATGACGCCGGCATCGCACGCCCCGACACGACCCGGGTCCCGCCCCGGGCCCTGCGTGCGTCAGCCGTGCCGAGCGGTCACGCAGCGGGCCCGCCACTCGGCATCGGAGGCCAGGTCCAGGCCGGTCCATGCCATCGCGAGTGCTCCGTCGAGCACCGCGTCGTCCGCGGCCGGGCTCGCGGTCTCCTCGGCGAACTGCCGGGTGTGCGGCATGCCACCGGCTCCCAGCACCCCGAGGCCGGGGTGGATGGCGGGCAGGGCGTGGGTGACGTTGCCCATGTCCGTGGAGCCGCCCGTGCCCTGCGGTACCGGACCGGGCTCGGGCACCTCCCGCCCGGTCGCGCGCAGATTGCCGGCGTAGGAGGCCATCAGCGCGGGGTCATGGCGCAAATCGAGGTAGTCGGGCTGGATCTGTCGTACGGCCACGGTCGTTCCGGTGGCCAGCGCGGCGCCGCGGAAGCAGTTCAGCACCCGCTCCCGCAGATCGGTGAGTTCCTCGCCGGTGGGGGTGCGCACCTCGTATTCGAGCACCGACCGCTCGGGGATGATGTTCGTACGTTCCCCGCCGAGACGGACGATCCCGGACACCCGGTACCCGTCCCGCAGCTGCTGGCGGAGCTGGCCCACCGCGACCTGGGCGACGACTGCCGCGTCGGCGGCGTTGAGCCCGCCCTCGGGGGCCGCCGCGGCGTGTGAGGCCCGGCCGGTGAAGGTGACCTCGAAGCGACCGACCGCGTTGCTGGAGCCGCGTGGGTCGGTGATGTCCACGGGGACGGGGTGCACCATCATCGCCACCGTCACGTCGTCGAAGGCGCCGCGTTCGAGCATCAGCACCTTGCCGCCTCCCTCCTCCTCGGCCGGGGTGCCGAGCAGCTTCACCCGGAAGCCGAGTTCGTCGGCGACCGAGGCGAGCGCGATCGCCGCGCCCGCTCCGGCGGCGCAGATGATGTTGTGCCCGCAGGCATGGCCGATCCCGGGCAGTGCGTCGTACTCCGCGCACACCCCGATCGTGAGGTCCCCACTGCCGTACTCGGCGGTCAGCGCGGTCGGCAGGTCGCACACCGCGCGATTGACGGCGAAGCCGGCGTTCTCAAGCAGTACCGCGAGCCGTTCGGCGGCCCGGGTCTCGGTGAACGAGATCTCGGGATCGTCGTGCAGGGCGTGGCTGAGCTCCAGAAGCCGGCCCTTGTACGTGTCGAGGCGTGCGGCGACGCGGTCGCGGAGCGATGAGTCGGCTGCGGGCATGGGGATCCCCTCCACTGAAGTAGGCGTGCGAAAATGGAAACTATCCGTTTCCTTATCGATCTCATGTCTACTCGTCCGCCTGGAAAATAGCCAGGGGCCGACCGTGTTGGCATCTTCTGAGGGAAACCATCCGTTTCCCATTGACGTGCGGCGCCGCATGCCCCGAAATGGGATGTCATGGCTAAGAGCACTCAACGACCGGTCGGCCGGCCCCGCAGCGAGGACGTCCGGGACCGGGTCATCGGCGCGGCCGACGAGCTGCTCGCCGAGACCGGCTATCTCGGCATGACCATGGACGAGATCGCGGTACGCGCGAAGGTGTCGAAGAAGACCCTCTACCGGTGGTGGCCGCACAAGGCGGCGGTGACCGCCGAGGTGCTCGTCGCCCGTGCCGACGTGCGCGTCGTTCCCGACCTCGGTGACACCCGCGCCGAACTGCTCGTGGTCTTCGGCCACATCGACGAATTCACCCGCGCCCGCGACACCTTCACGCGGTTGTGTCTGACCGAGGCGGCAGTCGACGAATCGGGCGTCCTGCGGTCCTTCCTCGATGTCGTGCTGCGGCGCCGGGACCAGGTCCGGGCCGTCATGCAGCGCGGGATCGCCCGCGGCGACCTCCCCGCGGACATCGACGCCGACGCGCTGCTCGACCTGTGGAACGGGTTCTTCGTCTACCGGCGGTCCTTCCGGCCCGCTCCCGTGCATGACGACACGGTGCGGCAGCTGGTGGATCTCGCCCTGGCGGGACAGGTGCCGCGCCTGCCCGCCGAAGGCCGGACCGGCGGCCGCCCGGCCGGCTGACCGGCGTCCGGCGCGAGCCGGTGCCGGGCGCTGTGCGCCGGTGCGGCCGATTCAGGGAGGCCGTCGCCCGTGTCAGGTCTCCTCGTCCTCCCCGCGGCGCTCGCCCTCCGCCTGGGACGGCTGGGTGCGCATGGTGGCGGGGTGCCGCTCTTCGGCCGGATCCCTGTCCTCGTCCAGCCGCTCGCCCTCGGCCTGCGACGGAGTCGGGTACTCGATGTTCTCCTTCATGGCAGCCTCCGTGGTCGGAACGCCTGCCTACAGATCGAGCGTATCGCGTCCGGCCGGCCGGCCGCCGGGCCGGATCCGGCCGGTCGGCGCGGCCGCCGGAGGAACCGGGCCGCTCCGGCGGCGCATTCCGAAGGTGTGGACGGCGATGGCTGCCACCGTCCCGACCAGGGTGTCCGCCGCGAGGCCGGGGGCCGTGGAAGTCTCCCGTGCCCCTGCACGATGGGCGTACCCACGCGCTTGTCTATTGGTCGAGCACTCAATAGCATTGGATTCATGACGGCAGGAGTTCATCGGCGACGAATTCGGAGGTGGCCGGCCGATCGACGTGCGGAAATGGTCGACGAGGCCGCCTCGGTCGCCCCGACCGAGGGACTGGAGGGCATCACACTGCGCCGGATCGGCGAGCGCCTCGGCGTACGTCCGGGGCTTGTGAGTCACTGCTTCCCCGTGGTGGACGAACTGGTGGCGGAGGAGTTCGGCCAGGTCGTCGGTGCCGAGCTGGACACCCTCGTGCCACCCGGTCAGACCGGTCAGACCGGTCAGGCCGGTCAGGCCGGTCAGGCCGGTCACGCCGGCCAGGCCGATGAGGCCGGTCAGACCGACCAGGCCAACCAGGCCGATCAGCCCCATCCGGCACCCCGGACCGCAGCTCTGCTCGCCACCCACTGACCACCCTCAAGGAGTCCGCCAGTGCATCCCGGCCTCGTCCTTCTCTCCGCCCGTCTCCTCGATGTCGTCACCGGCGAACCGCTGCCGCAGACCGCCCTGGCCGTCTCCGGCGGACGGATCTCCGCACTCGACGACGACCGGCGGATCCGTGCCCTCGCAGGACCGGCGACCACGGTGATCGACCTCAAGGGCGCAGTCGTGACGCCCGGCCTCGTCGACGGCCACATCCACCCCCTCATGGGCGCCGAGCTCACCCACGGCCTGGACCTGTCCGGATGCGCCACCCTCGACGAGGTACGTCAGGCCCTGGCGCGGGAGTCCGGAACGCTGGCCCCCGGAGCGTGGCTGCGCGGCTGGGGTCTGGACCCGAACGTCTTCGGCGACCGGCCCGTCGCGTCCGCCACCATCGGACCGGTCCTGGACGGCATCCCGGCCGTTCTGCTGCTCTTCGACGCCCACTCCATGATCGCCAGCCCCCGCGCGCTGGAACTCGCCGGTGTCGACGGGCCCCGCCGATTCGAGCAGTACGCCGAGATCGTGTGCGACGAGGCGGGCCACCCCACCGGTCTGCTGCTGGAGGACGCCGCCTGCGAGCTGGTCGAGCGGGCCGCTCCGCCGGTCGCCCCCGCCGAGCGCCGTGCCCGCCTCGCCTCGGCGCTGCGTGAAGTGGCCGCCTCCGGGCTCACCGGCGGGCACGCCATGGACGCCAACGGGGAGAGCCTGTCGCTCTACGCCGAGCTCGACGAGGCGGGTGAACTCCCGCTGCGCCTGCGGGTCGCGCCCTGGCTCCAGCCCGGAGCCGACGGCCGGACCGTGGCCGACCTCATCGCCCAGCAGGGCACGGGCGGCCGGCTGTGGGAGGTCGCGGGCGTCAAGCTGTTCATGGACGGCACCATTGACAACGGCACCGCCTGGCTGGAGCGGCCCGACTGCCACGGCGAGTCCACGCACGCCTTCTGGCCCGACCCCGCGGCCTTCACCGGGATCATCGGCCAACTCCACCGGGCCGGCGTGCCCACCGCGACCCACGCCATCGGCGATGCCGCGGTGCGCCACGTCCTCGACGCGGTGGAGGCGGCCACGAGTGAGGAGTACCGGGGCGTACGGCACCGGATCGAACACATCGAGACCGTCCCGGACGACACCCTGCGCCGGTTCGCGGAGCTCGGCGTCATCGCGTCCATGCAGCCCACCCACTGCTGCGACTTCACCCGCGCCGACCACACCGACAACTGGTCCCGGCGGCTCGGCGAGGAGCGCGCCGCGCAGGCCTGGCGCTGCCGCGACCTGTGGGACTCGGGAGCCACCGTCGTACTCGGCTCCGACTGGCCCGTCGCCCCCTACCCACCGCTCGCGGTGATGGCGGGCGCCCGCCACCGCCGCCCCAGCCGCGACCTCACCCAGCCCCCGCACAACCCCGGTCAGGCCCTCACCGCCCTCGAAGCGCTCCAGGGCATGACCCTCAACCCGGCCTGCGCGGCAGGAGCGGAACACGAGTCGGGGCGGCTGGCCATCGGCCACCGCGCGGACCTCACCGTGTTCGCGGAGAACCCGCTCGCCACACCCGCCACCGACCTGGCCGGCCTTCCCGTCGTGCTCACCGCGGTCGACGGCCGCACCACCCACCGCGACGCCGGCCTGTGACGGAATGTGGGGCGAAGCATCCGGAGATGCCTCGCCCCACTCCGCCCCGCCGCCCGGCGCGGCCCCGACAAAGGCCGAACGGCGCGGTGCTTCCCGGGACAGCCCTTAGCCGGCGCGCCGCAGACCGATGCGGTCGATGGCGCATGTCCCGGGGTTTCCGGTGCTGTCGGTGTGCTGCCCGACGTGGGTCAGCCGGAGCGTGTTGGTCCCCGCCCGTACGGACACCTGGCTGAACTCCGGCTCGGCGTAGGTCATCACCGGGCTGTAGAGGTCGATCGGTGCTCCGACCGTGGCGCCGTTCACCGACAGCCGGTAGATGCCCCGGGAGTCGTGCCGTTTCACCCGCAGCCGCAGGGTTCGCAGCCCGGCTTCCGGCGACTGGAACGTGAAGGTCAGCGCGGAACCGGCTGCGGCAGGTGTGAACAACACGCCGTGGCCGGCGCCGCACTGGGGGTCGGTGAAGACCTCCGCGCGCCCGCCCGATGCGGAGAACGCGAGTTCTTCCGCCTCCGCCACCTGGTCCAGCGGGCGCGGCGTCCAACTGCCGCGCGAGTCGCAGAGCACCACGCGGGTACGGTCGGTGGCGGCCTCCGAGTCGGTGTAGGCGACCAGGCGGCCGTCGGGCGAGAAGGCCGGATGGGGGTGGCCGGGATGGGCGGAACCCCAGCCCACCAGGCCCAGTGTGCGCGGCGGGTGTACCCCGGTCAGGTCCACCAGGGCCACCGCGCCCACCTGCCCGCGTGCCGAACCGTTGCGACCGTTGGTGTCGGTGACCGCCCAGCGGCCGTCGGCGGAGATGGCGCAGTGGTTGTACGCGCCGTTCGCATTCGAGGGACCCGGCGCCAGCAGCCGGTCCGGCCGGTCGTCCGGGTGGACCATCCACAGTCCTGCGGCGCTGCCGCCGATGGCCACGGCGAGGCAGCCGGTGTCGGCACGGGAATTCCATACGTTGTGGGTCCCGACCGGTACGCCCGAGGCGGCCTGGTCCCAGATCATCTTGCCGTGCGGCGCGTGCACCGGATGCAGCGCCCAGGCGAGGATGTTGCCACCGAGCGAATAGCCGATCCATTCGGGATCGTGGGCGCTGTACTGGAAGTGGGTGGCGAACACGCTCCCGGTGAAGACCTCTCGCGCCCGGCCGCTCGTGAGCTCGATCTCGACCGCCGTGGTGGGGCCGGCGGTGATCGGTGCCGGGTAGTGGCTGCACAGCACGCGGTCGCCCGCCGGATGCAGATTGACCACGACACTGAGATCCCGGCCAGGCGGCGGTGAGTAGAGCTTCACGGGCGAGGGGGCGGCCAGATCGATCAGCCAGACCGCGTTCTCGGCGCAGGTGACGAGGCGCCCGGAGTGGATGTTCCACCAGACGAACGGATTCCGGTCGCCCGCCGGGGTGGCGAACCGTGCCAGGAACCGCTCCTCGCCGGACCGCACATTCACCTCCCACAGACTCGTGGCCCCGGTCTCCCGCTGCCCGAGCACGATGCGGTCGCCATCCACGAATCCGTTGTGCGTGGGGTATGTGAAGTAGCGCCGCTGGTCGAACGTACTGAGGTGGCGCAACTCGAACGGTTCCGGGGCGGTGGTGGCGACGGCCGTGCCCACGCCTGCCGTCCCGGTGGTGATTCCTGCGGCCAGTACTGCCAGCCCGGCCATGCGGCCGAACCCTCTGCGGGTGATCTCACTCATGGCGTCCTCACTCATGCGTGCTCACTGTGGGTGGCGCTCAGCTTCGAACCCGCCGATGGAGGAAGTCAAGGTGCTAATACGAATTAGTACAGGCAGTTGGGTGGCGTCGGGGGTGTGGGCTCTGCCCGGAAGGGGTCGGTGGTCACAGGCGGCTACCGGTCTCGGGGCATGGCTCTCGGCCTCGCGGGAGGACGTGCGGCGGTGATGCGAACACGGGGGAGACCGGTGTGGTGGCGGACGTCACGCCGGGCCGCGGTGGCAGACGTCGGCCGCGGCCGGTTCCGGACCGCCGGAGACCGGAAGGGCAAACAACTTCGGCTGACAGAAGCCGAGTTCAGAGATATCGCCGCATCGATCGGAGCCGGGTGTCCGGGCTCAGGGATCGATCTTCAGCACCTCGGACACGGGCCGACGAGGCGTGCACGGCCCCCCGGGTCCGTATCCGAGACGCACGATCATCTGCGGATGCCCCGTGCCGAGAACCGGGTCGCGCAGCAGGTGCCTCAGCTCCGGCCATTCCAGGGGCTGCGTCGCGAACGAGGTGACGAGCCCGTGCCGTACGGCGGTGAGCAGGACGCGCTCCAGGGCCTGTCCGGCACACAGCCAGTTCACCGGGCGGTCGCGCACGGTACGGAGCAGCGCGAGCTGCGGCCGGTCCTCGAAAAGGGCGTGCGCCCGGCCCGGAATGACATCCGTACCGGCGAAATCCCGGTTGATCGCCCTGCCCGATGCGTCGGTGGGGCCGAAGGCGTAGTCCGGGACACCGTCGACCGCCGCCTCCACCTTGGTGTCCCGGGTCCAGTAGCGCTGCTCCGCGTCCCTCGCCGGATCGCTCAGGTCGAACCCCTCGGCGTCCCGGATCAGTACGAGCACCCGCTCCAGGTGCTCCGGCGGCAGAAACGACAGGTCGGCGTCCTCGGCGAGGGCCGCGTCGACGAGGCGCGCGCGGACGTCGTCGGGGATCACCCGGTCGCCGAACGGAAAGCGGCTCGTGTGGCGGCCCCGGATCGCGGGATGCAGAGCGACGAGGGCCGCGTCCGGCGGCTGCGCGGGAACGCCGCGGCGCTCCGCCAGCTGGACGGTCGCCATGACGGCCGGATCGATGGGAACCGGAAGCAGCGTTGTCAGTGTGTCCAGGCCCCGGTACGACGCCGACACCCGCAGGTTCAGCAGCGCCGCACCGCACCCCACGTGCAGGCCACGTGTGGAGGGGTCCGCCTCCGGCATCTCACGGTCGAACTCCGCCCGGAGCGTGAACGTCCGGCCGGCCCGCCCGTACCGGAACCGCCAGGGCTGGGCGTTGTGCATGGACGGGGCGGCGGTGGCATCGGCAACGAGATCCTTCAGCATCGTGTCGTCGAGCGGCTGTCCAGGCATCCGGCACCTCCCGCGGCGCAGCGCACGGTGTCCTTCCACCGTCCCACGTCCGGCGGGCCCGGCGCGAGGGGTCCGATCGCGCAGCGTGATGTCCGAATAGCGCCGGATCCGATGCCCCGGGCGAGCCAGTATCGACTTCGGGGGCCACCGGTCACCCGTTCGGCACGGCACCGGGCCCTGCGTACTCATGAACCCGGACGCATGAACCCGGAATCGAGAACCCGGGGTCGGGAACCCGCAGCCAGGAATCAAGAGCCCCGAATCAGGAATCAGGCCCATGATCGATAAGACACATCCGGCCGGATCCGTGCGCGACCAGGTCGATGCCACCGACTGGTCCGCACTCACCGACGAGATCGCCGCACATGGCAGCGCACCGACCGGGCCGCTGCTCAGCCCCGCCCAGTGCCGCGAAATCGCCGCTCTGTACGACGAGACCGAACGCTTCCGCACCACCGTCGACATGGCCCGCCACCGGTTCGGCTCCGGCCAGTACCGCTACTTCACCCACGATCTGCCCGCGGTGGTGAGGGAGTTGCGGGAGGCGTTCTATCCACGCCTGCTGCCCATCGCCCGTGACTGGTCCGCGAAGCTGGGCACATCCGCGCCGTGGCCCGACGAGCTGGCCGAATGGATCGGCATGTGCCACGCGGCGGGGCAGTCCAAGTCCGCCCAGATCCTGCTGCGTTACGGTGCCGGAGACTGGAACGCCCTGCACCGCGACGTATTCGGCGACATGCTCTTCCCGCTCCAGGTCGTCATCGGCCTCGACGTGCCCGGCGCCGACTACACCGGTGGCGAGTTCCTCATGACCGAACAGCGGCCCCGCGCGCAGTCCCGCGGATCGGCCGCCACCCTTCTCCAGGGTCACGGACTGGTCTTCACCACCCGTGACCGGCCGGTCGCCTCCAAGCGTGGCTGGTCGACGGCGCCCATGCGCCACGGGGTCAGTACCGTCCGATCGGGCCGGCGCCGCACCCTCGGCCTCGTCTTCCACGACGCGCAGTGAGCGGCGTCCCGCGACTCGGCCTCGCAGCGAACGGCCACGCGTCCCCGGACCGGAGGCCGTGATGCCGGAACGGGGCGGGGCGGGGCGGCCGGAGGCCGGGCGGGTGTCCGCCACCGGCGCGCGAGGGAGGCCGGTGGCGCAGGCGCCAGGGACCGTACAGGCCCGCAGTCAGAGGGCTGCCACGGTCGTGGCGCGCCCTGCGGCCCCGCCGCCCTCACCTCCCGCGTCGACCGATGACCCCGGCCTGCCTGCGCATCGACACGGCGGGGCTCGCGGTGGGCGTCCAGGTGCTCGGACGGGCGACGGTGGCGCAGGCGGTGCTCACCGCCGCCGCGGACCCGGGCCTGATCGACGGCGCGGCGGCCCCGCCCCCTCCCTCGCCCCAGCCCTGCCGGGCACCGCCTCCCCAGCCCTGCCGGGCACCGTCTGGATCCGGCTCTCCGCCCCTCGCCCGGTCCACCGCACCGGGAGTGCTCCGGCCCGTGGCCCCGTCGGCCGTCGCTCGGGCGCTCGTCGCCGCGCTCACCGGCTGACCTGCGCGGGGGAGAGGTGGGGCGGGAGGCGGCCGGGCCGGGTCAGCCGGTGCGGTCGATGAGGTACGGGAAGAGTGCCAGGATCTCCCCCAGCGCGGCCGGTGCGAGCGGTACGGCCTCCAGGCCGCGTCGTGCGATGTCCGCCTGCCGGTGGGCCTCGGCCAGGGTGGCCGCGCGTCCGCCCGCCTCCTCGACGAGTTCGGCCGCCCGCCGGGCATCCGCGTCGTCGAGCGGGTCTCCGGTGCCGAGCAGCAGGGCGAGCCGGCGGGCGGCGGGACCGTCCGTGGCCAGCGCCGAGAGGACGGGGTACGTCTTCTTCAGCCGGCGAAGATCGCTGTGCACGGGCTTGCCCGTGACCTCGGGGTCTCCCCACGTACCCAGGAGATCGTCCACCGCCTGGAACGCCACCCCGAGGTGCCGGCCGGCCCGGGCGAGCGCCTCGACGGTCGCGGCCGGGGCACCCGCGAGCACGGCGCCCAGGCCGGCCGCGCAGCCCAGCAGCGCACCCGTCTTGTTCTCGGCCATCCACCGGTACTCGTGCGGCTGTACCGCTTCGGGCCCGCTCCACGGCCTGGACTCGAAGAGCAGGTCGTCGGCCTGACCGCGCACCAGGTCGGTCAGCGTCCCGGCGAGCTGCCGGACCGCCGCCGCACTGTGCCTTCCGGGCGCTTCGGCCAGGGTCCGCACGGCCAGCGCGAAGAGCGCGTCGCCCGCGAGGATCGCCGGGCCGGTCCCGTACGCCTTCCACACGGTGGCGCGCTGCCGGCGGGTCTCGTCGCCGTCCATGATGTCGTCGTGGAGGAGTGAGAAGACGTGGATCAGCTCCACGGCGACCGCACCGACGACCGCCTCCCGCGCCGGCGCGCCGGCAGCCTCGGCGCTGAGCAGTGTGAGCGCCTGGCGGATCCCCTTGCCCTGCGAGCCCGGGGCGGGACTGCCGTCCGTCGTGGCCCACCCGAGCGAGAAGGCGGCCATCTCCGCGTGCCACGGATGCAGCTGCCGCACGGCCTGCGCGAGCGCCGGGCGCACCTGGTCGCGGCAGCGGGCGAGCACCTCCGGCGGCGCGGCCTGCCGGGTTGCGGGCGGTGGCGTCATCGGCGTCCGCTCTCCCCGTCCGTGCCGCCGTCGACCGGCGTCACACCCAGTTCGGCGTACGCCTTGTCCACCATGTCCCGGGCGTTGAGCAGACCGATCCGGCTGAGTGTGCGGCGCAGTTCGTGCAGGTCCGCCGCGGTGTCGTCGCGGTCGCGGCCGAGCCGGGCCAGCGACTTGACGAGCCCGAGCCTGGCCAGCGCCTCACCCCGGGGCTCGGTCATGGCACGGAACTCCGCGAGCGCCTCCTCGTACATCCCGCGCGCCTCCTCGTACCGCCCGGCTCGGAAGAGGACGTTGGCGCGCATCTTGTGGTTGTAGGCGAGGGCGCTGGACAACTTCATGTCCCGGCAGGTGAGTTCGGCCTCCGCGAGCAGCGCCAGGGCACGCTCCGGATCGTTCCGCAGGGAGATGATGTCGGCCATGCCACGCAGGGCCCACGCCCGGCCGCGCCGGTCGTCCGCGTTGCCGGCCAGCTCGGCAGCCTCCTCGAACATGGCCAGGGCCGTGTCGAGGGAGCCCGTGTTGCGGTGGATCTGCGCGATCCCTTCCAGCGCCCACACGGTGTGACGCGCCTCGCCGCGCGCACGTGCCTCGGCGAGCAGCTGCTCATGCAGTGCCGCGACGGTGCGGTAGTCGCCCTGGATCCGGCCGGTCTCCGCGAGGCCGGCGAGGGAGTAGCCGCGGGCGACTATGTCCCCACCGCGCTTGCCCATGTCGGCGGCGAGCCCCAACAGCCGGAAGGCCAGCCTGAGTTGACCACGCTGCCGGGCCAGAGTCCCGCCGCTCCAGAGTGCCCAGGCCATCGCCCCGAGGTCGCCGGCCGAGCGGGCGGACCGGTAGCTGGCCTTCCAGGCCCGATCGGCTTCCGTCACGTTGCCGAGCCGGCGGTGCGCCTCGGCGACGGCGAGCCCGCACCGGGCCACCTCCTGTTGTGAACCGGAGAGTTCGGCCTCCCTCAAGTGGCGTACCCCTTCCGCCAGTACGTCTGTGAGGGAGGAGTTCACCGACATCTTGGTGAGGGCGCCTTGGTACTCGGGCGCCAGTGCCTTGCTGTGCATGGGAGCCTTTCGTGCATGACCGGATCGGAACGAGGTACGACTATGCACTCAATGTATACATATGGTGCATAGTTGCCTGGTCGGCGAACCCGGGTGCTCGTGGGGGTCGGTCGGGGCTTTCGGGCGTGACTGGGCGGCTGTGCTCGTGACGGCCGCTCGTGGCGACCGCGTTGCTGTGGATCAAGCTTGCTATGGGTCAAGACGGCGGTCGCGCGTCCGAGGTTGCTCCGCGATCAACGGAAGTCGACATCGCCACTACGGCGGGGCTGCCTTCCCGTGTCCGGAACATGACTGTCGGACCCGGAACCGCCCGACTCGCCGACTCTTCCGCAGTGCTGACCAGTGTGAGCGGTTACTGCCGCCACCACATGCTCTGGCCATAGTAAAAGACAGAAACATTTGAGAGCCCCTTGCGCCTCATGGCAATCGCTTACATGCTGACGCGCAGCCCCCACGACCCTCCGATTCCATTGATCTTCAAGGGAGTTCCCGGATGCGTCCTGCCCGATCACCGTTCACCACCCCGGCCCCCGGTGTGCCGGAGGGCTCCGCCCCGCGTGCCATGAGCCGCCGGACCGTTCTCGGCTCCCTCGCCGGCGCCGGTGCGGCGACCCTGCTGGGCGCGGGCCCGGCCGCCGCCCGGCAGGCCGAGCAGTGGGGCGGACAGCGGGCCGGGCGCGGCTCGGGGGACACGCTCCTGATCGAGGCGTTTCCGGACGCCGAGAAGGAACGCATGCGGCTGGCCAGGGCCCTCCGGTCCAGCGACTTCATTCCCACCGGCCGGTACGCCCCGGCGGGCGGGTCCATCTCGGTGACGGTCCGTCCGGCGGGCGGCCGCGTACCGGTGTTGCACATCGGCACCTTCGACTACTACAACGCGAACGCCGCGCTCCAGGAGCCGCGTGCCGTCCCGCTGCGCCCGGGCCGCAACACGGTCGGGGACGCCCACGGCGGCCCGATCCACCTGAGCTTCGCGGGGGAGGGCGAGCGTGCCGCCGTCACCTTCGGCCCCGGCACCCCGCGCATGGCGGTCTTCGAACTCGGCCGCACCGATGAAGCCGCCTTCCAGCAGCAGCTCGACGAGAAGACCGACATCCCCTGGGTCGAGCTGATCACCGGTCGGGCGATCCTCACCCTCACTCGCGAAGGCGCACTGCTCTACCGGGACGAGGACCACGCGAAGCTGATGGGGCTGTTCGACACTGTCATCGACAGTCATGCGCGCATCAGTGGCCTGGACGGCAGGGGGCGGCTCAACCGTCCCAAGGCGGGCCGCTACCACTTCAACGAGGTCGGCGTCGTGCCCAGCGGGGTGGGGGCCTACGCCTGGCACGGGTACAACGGCTTCCCGCGCGCCTACATGGACCGGCTGTGCACGGTGGCGGGCCTCGGTACGCGAGGCTGGGGGCTGTACCACGAGCTCGGCCACCTCCACCAGCAAGGCGCCTACCAGGCAGACCAGTTGACCGAGGTCACCGTCAACATCTACTCACTGGCCGCGCAACGCACCCTCGGTCAGACCTCCAACCTGCTGACCGTCGACCCGAAGACCGGACTGAATCACTTCCAGACCGCGCTGCCCAAGCTCGGCGCCGATGGAATCAGCTACGAGCAGAGCTTCGGCGCGTACGAAAAGCTCGTCCCGCTCCGGCAGCTGGAGCTGGCCTTCGGTGAGGACTTCTGGCCGAGACTGCACCGGCTCGTACGCGCCGAGCACCGGCACGACGCCCCGGTCGACGACTACACGCACGACCCCGTCATCAACGCCCGCCAGTACCTGGCCCTGGCGAGCTACGCCGGCCGAACCGCCGGATACGACCTCACCGACTTCTTCGTCCACAAGTGGGCGCTCCCGATCGACTCCGCTGGTGTCGCCGCGCTCGCGGCACTGGGGCTGCCGAAGCCGCCCGTCGATCCCAGCACGCTCACCGACTGATCGGCGCCGGCCCTGCGGCCCCGGTGGACCGCAGGGCGTCGGGCCGAAGGCCTGGGCCGCGCACGGCGAGAGACCGCAACGCCCGACATAGCGAGAGACCGCAACGCCCGGCACGGCGAGAGACCGCAACGCCCGGCACGGCAAGAAGCCGCAACGCCTGACACGGCGAGAGACCGCAACGCCCGACATAGCGAGAGACCGCAACGCCCGGCACGGCGAGAGACCGCAACGCCCGGCACGGCAAGAAGCCGCAACGC
>NZ_JBIDCA010000004.1:117661-147309 GCF_043204345.1 Streptomyces sp. NPDC047917 | reverse complement strand
AACGCCTGACACGGCAAGAGACCGCAACGCCCGATGCGGCAAGAAGCCGCAACACCGTACACAACGAGAGAGCGCGTCGTCAGCCCGGTGGACCAGCCAAGGAGATGACATGAACACGCCATTGATATCTTGCTCCGTCACCGCCTCCCGCAGGCATCTGCGCCGCCTGACGAGGTCGGGGACGGTCCTCGCCGCCACCACGCTGCTCGCGGTCGGCGCGGCGGGACAGTCCTGGGCCTCGACGCCGATCCTCCGCTGGACCACGAACGCGCCCACACCCGTGTCCACACTGACACTGCCGATGTCCGTGGACTCCGCGCCGGACGCCTCCGGTGTCTACTTCGCGTACTACACCACCCTGGAGAGCGGCACACGCCCCTATGCCGGCTTCCAGCCGAAGCCCGTGGACGCGAACGGCAACCGCGTGCTCCAGGCGGTCTTCAGCTCATTCAACGCCGATGCCACGACGACGGACGACCACTGCACCTACGGAGCCGACGGCGGTGCCGGAGTGAGCTGTGCCGTCCGATTCCGCTACACACCGGGGACGATGTACTCCCTGGTGCTCAAGCGGGCCGACGTGACCGGGGCGACGCAGCTGATGACGGGAGACGTCGTCGAGACGGCGACCGGGGCGGCGGTGGCGCACATCGGCGGTTTCGGGCTGCCATCGGCCTCGGGCCGGTTCAAGAACGCCGATCAGGGATTCATCGAGCCCTACCTCTCCGCGGGCTGCGGCCAGCGGATCACGGTGACGTACGGCAAACCGGTCGGCACCGAGGCCGGTGTCGCCCATCCGGGCAGCCTTCCCACGGTCACCGACCCGTCGTCCGGAAGCTGCCTGAGCACCGTCTCGCAGACCACGGACCGGGGGCAGCGGGTCGCGGTCACGGGCAACGCGGCCCCGGCCGCTCCCGGGCCCGCTGGGGACTGAATCCTTGAATCCGGAACCGTGTTCGGGTCAGGTCCCCTTCTCCTGTGAAGCGCTACCCGCTCCCACTGGCTAAGCTCGACGAGGGGAACAGAACGGGACGGAGGCTCCCATGACGACTCTCGAACCACGCGATGTCCCCCCTCGCCTCGCCACCGGTGCGTTCTTCCTGAACTCCGGTCTGGGCAAACTGAAGGCCGACGCGGAGACGGCCCAGGGTGTGCATGGCATGGCCTGTGTCGCCTATCCGTTCCTGAAGAAGATCGACCCGGAGCGCTTCACCCGGCTGCTCGCCTGGTCGGAGATCACGGTCGGGGGAACGCTGCTCGCTCCCTTCGTGCCGACCCGGCTGGCCGGGCTGGCGCTGACAGGGTTCTCCGGGGGGCTGGTCGGCCTGTACCTCCGGGTTCCCGGGATGCGGGAGCCCGGGAGCCTTCGCCCCACCCAGAACGGCATCCCACTCGCCAAGGACTTCTGGATGCTGGGCATCGGCCTCGGTTTCCTGGGGGCCCGTGCCCGCTGGCCGCGCACGGCCACATCCAGATGCCCGTGGCACCGGTCCCGGGGCTGACCCGACGGCCCGGGAGCGTACCGACGACGCCCGGCTCCGTGGCGGGGCCCGCACATCCAAGGAGTGATCATGAGTGAGTCGGACGAGCTGCGCAATCGTGTGCAGCAGATGCGAGCCAAGGCGAAGGACCTGAACAACGAGGCCGAGCGCGCCACCGACCCCGAGGAGCGCCGGCGTCTGAAGGAGAAGGCCCGCAGGATCGAATCGGAGAGCGAGCAGGTCAGCGGCATGGCGAGTGGGGACATCTACCCCATGAAGTGAGGCCGGGAGAGCCCGGCGCCACCCCCTGGGTTCCCGCACCCGCGCGGGAGCCCGGGGAATGCCGCCGCGCCCCGGACGTTGAACAACGATGTGAGCTCAGTGATCGCATCCACCCGGTTCTCCGTCCTCGACCGCTCCCGCATCCGTACGGGGCACGACGGCCCGCAGGCGCTGCGCGACTCGGTGCGCCTCGCGCAGGAGGCCGAGGCGCTCGGCTACCACCGGTTCTGGGTGTCCGAGCACCACAGTGTGCCGGGCGTCGCAGGTTCCGCGCCGACCGTGCTGGCCGCAGCGGTCGCGGCCGCCACCGCCACCATCAGGGTCGGCACCGGCGGCGTCATGCTGCCCAACCACCAACCGCTGCTGGTGGCCGAGCAGTTCGGTGTGCTGGAGTCCTTGTTCCCCGGCCGGATCGACATGGGTCTCGGCCGTTCGGTGGGCTTCACCGACGGCATCCGCAAGGCGCTGGGACGGGACAGGACGGCTGCCGAGGACTTCGCCGGACAGCTGACCGAACTGCTCGGCTGGCTGGACGGCACACAGCGCTCCCACCCGCAGGTCCATGCCCTCCCCGCCGAGGGGCTGCGCATCCCGCCGTTCCTGCTGGCCACCGGCGAGGGCGCGGGCCTCGCGGCCGCCGCCGGGCTGCCGCTGGTGGTCGGTGACCTCAGGGGCCGGGAGAAGCTGCTGCGCGCGGTCGAGCGCTACCGCAGCGAATTCCGCCCCTCCACCTGGGGCGCGGAGCCGTACGTCGTCGTGGCGGGGACCATCGCGGTGGCCGGGAGCAGGGAGGAGGCCCGTCGGATCCTGATCCCGGAAGCATGGTCCATGGCCCATTCCAGGACCCATGGCTCCTTCCCGCCGCTCGCCCCCGCCGACCGGATCGAGGCGCGGACCATGACGGAGAAGGAACGAGTCCTCTACGAGAAGGGGATGCGCGGCCACCTGTACGGCACGGAGGACGAGGTGGCCGCCGGGCTCGGATCGGTCATCGAGGAGACCGGAGCCGACGAGGTGCTCGTCACGACCAGTACGTACGACCGGGTCGCCCTGCTCGACTCGTTGCGTCGCCTGGCCCGCATCGCACGATTGACCCCGCACCGGACAGAGCCCGCCGCAACCCGGTGAAGGTCTGCGACCGGGGGTCCGTCACCCGGGGTTCTCGAACCGGACACCGGGGGTCCGTCACCCGGGGTTCTCGAACCGGACACCGAGGGTCTGTCACCGAGGGTTCTCGAACCGGACGGTGAACCGGCCCGCATACGCTGGAGCGGATATGTCGTGACGGCGGAGGGACGGGCATGCGAACGGTGTACAGCGGGGAACTGCGCGTCGCTTACGGGCAGTTCTACGTGGAGAGCAGGCCCGACGGGGAAGCGGAATCCGTCGGGCTGCCGGGGAGCTTCGCCGGGCAGGTCGGCGGGCTCTGCGGGGCCGCCGTGCCGGGACACCTGTTTCTGATCACGAGCCTGCACACCGGGGAGGTGGGGCTGACCGTCGAGGTGCACGACACCGCCCCTCCGCTCGACGACAGCTGGGAGGACGTGGTGGAGGCCGCGTTCCGGCCCGCTTCCGGGTCCACGGTCGTCATGCCGTGGGCTGACGGCCCCCTCGTGTCGCTCGACCTGCCCGTGACCGACCACCGGGTCCGGTACTGCGGACGCGACATGGACCGGGCCCGCGAGGAGGAGCTCGCCATTCTCTCCGGTGAGGCCGCAGCCGATCAGTACCTCCTGCAGTTCTGGCCGGCGGCGCCCCGCCCCGACGAGATCGTCAAGCGGACGGCGGGCGCCGCGGAGTACTGGCACCAGTGGGCACGCGCCCTGCCACCGCCCCCGTCGCCGGAAGAGCGCGCTGAGGCCCGGCGCCTGCGGGCGGAGGAGCAGGCGCGGGCCGAGGAGGCCGAACAGCGGCGTCTCGAAGCCCTGGAGTGGGGCGGGCGGTTGCCCAGCCAGGCGCTCCGGGACGTCGGCGGCAATGTGGCGGGGCTGCGGGCCCTGGACTGCGACCTCCTGCACGCGGTGGACGCGGCGGGACCGGCGGCCCAGCGGTCCATCGCCCGCTGGGCCGCCCACCGTGCGTACACGGAAGCGGGTCTGAACGGCGTCGAATGGATCGCGCCCGCGCTCGAAGCCATGGACCGCGGACACGAGTTGCCCGCGCCGTTCGACGAACTCCGGCACGGCTGGGACCGCTTCTTCGCCGATCCGGCCATCCCGCACACCCTCGTGGACTCGATCGACGGCATCCGGGGAGGGTTTCTGAAGCAGGCCATGGCGATGCCCGCCCTGTTCGACGCGATGGAGCCGGTGCCGTTGCGTGCCGCGCTCGACGCGCTGTACGCCGCGGCGGCCACGTACGGCAGCGACCACCCCCGCCTGTTCGACGAGGTGCGGCGCCGGTTCAGGCTGCCGTAGGGCGTGGCCGGGCCAACAGGGCGGTGGCGATGGCGACCTGGGCCGGCTCCAGCACGGTCCTGCCGTCCTCGATGTCCCACAGCGCGTTCTGCAGGACGCGGCCCAGCGTCCAGCCGATCGCCCGCTGCCGGTCCAGGCCCAGCACCTCGGTCAGCTGGTCGAAGCGGCGGAGCACCGCACGGTGCACGTCGCCGGTGGCCACGACCTCGTCCCAGCGGTTGCCCATCGCCGGCATCAGGTCGAAGCCGGGGTCACCGGCCAGGGGTTCCGGATCGATGGCCAGCCATGGCTCGCGCTCCGCGGCGAGGACGTTGTCGTAATGCAGGTCCCAGTGCAGCAGGCGGTCACCGGGTTCGCCGACGAGTTCGGCGACGGTGGACGCGCACGTACGCACCAGCCGCCGTTCGGCGGGGTCGCGCAGCCGCGGCACGCTGCCGGGCACCTCGTCGAGCATGGCCGCCGCGATGTCGGCCAGCTGCCGGAAGCCCGGCGGCGCGGGCACCGCGACCAGGCGGGCCAGCAACTCGGCGAGAATCTGTACGGCGTCCGTCTCGTCGGCCACCGCCGACAACGGACGCGCGGCGTCCAGTCGTTCCAGCAGCATGGTGCCGGTGTCCGGGTCGTGGTCGAGCAGGTTCACCACGCCGTCGCCGTTCCACACCCGCAGCCCCGGCACGGCGTCGATGTTCTCCTCGGTGGCCTCCTGGAGCTTCAGCACGGCGGGCGTGCCGTCCGCGCGGGTCACCGGCAGCACCAGCGAGGCCATGCCGTGCGCCGAGGGGCCGTCCAGCCGCAGGCTCCACCGGTCCAGGAAGTCCATGGCCAGCCCGGGCAGTGCGGCGATCCAGGCGCGGGCGGACGCACCGCCGTTGCCGCTGTAGGACGCGGCGAACGCGTCGGGGACGTCGATGGGGTGGGAAGCACTCATGGGTCTCTCCTTCGTCGGATCCGGAAACGGTCGGGTACGAGGGAGGTCACGGTGGTGCCCGGCTGCCGGGCATGCGTCAAAGCATGCCGCCAGCCTATGCGAACGCCGCAGCGGTGCGGGAGGCCGCCGTCCGCGACCGGGGTGGGTCGCGGTGCGCGGCGCGTGTCGATGGCGGGGGAGGGGGCCGGCAGCGGGGATGGTGAGGGCATGAAAAGCGCTGACCTTTTGACCGACGCGTTCACCCGCGTCCGGGAGACGGTGCACTCGGCGGTCGAGGGCCTTTCGAGCGCCGACCTCCAGGCCCGTCTCGACGACGGGGCGAACTCCATCGGCTGGCTCGTCTGGCACCTGACCCGCGTTCAGGACGACCACGTCTCCGACGCGTCCGGTGTCGAGCAGGTCTGGTTCTCCGAGGACTGGGCCGCCCGCTTCGATCTGCCCTTCCCGAAGGGGGCCACCGGCTACGGACACAGCAGCGCGGATGTCGCGGCCGTGCGGGTGGGCTCGGCGGAGCTGCTGCTCGGCTACCACGACGCGGTCCACCAGCGGACCCTCGCCTTCGTGCGCGGGCTCGACAACAAGGCGCTCGACCGCATCGTCGACGAGGCGTGGTCGCCGCCGGTCACCCTCGGGGTCCGGCTGATCAGCGTCGTCTCGGACGATCTGCAGCACGCCGGCCAGGCCGCCTTCGTCCGGGGAGCGCTGGAGCGCCGGTAGACCGGGCCTTCGGGCACCGGCCGGGCCGGGCCCGGCCCCGTGCGGCGCGCGGAGCTGAGCGTGCGGCCCGGGGCCCCGGCCCCGTGCGACGCGCGGAGTGGAGAGCACGGTCCGGGGCCCCGCGCTCCACCGGAAATTCGGATGAAGGCCGCACCCCCACGGTGATGGGATGGCGCGATGCGAAGCGACGCACCGATTTCGGTGGACCGGGGTCAGTACCCGGACGCGGTGACGCCCTGGGAACAGGAGGCCTGGCGGGAGGACGCCCTGGCGTGGGCGGAGCGGGGGCTCGCCGCTCACGGGCTGCGGGCGACCGGGCCACGGAAGGTGAGGCTCCGGCCCTGGTCGGTGCTGGTGCGGCTGCCCGTGGCGGGAGGCGACCCCGTGTGGTTCAAGGCCAACTCGCCCGCCGGCGCCTTCGAGGCGGGGCTGACCGAGGCGCTGGCCCGCTGGGTTCCCGGACACGTGCTCCGGCCGCTCGCCGTGGACGCGGGCCGGGGCTGGTCGCTGCTGCCGGACGGCGGCACGCTCTTGCGTGACGCACTCGACTCGGCGGCCCCGGCCGCGCTCGATCCGCGCGCCTGGGAGGAGCCGCTGCGGCAGTACGCCGCGATGCAACGCGCGCTCGTTCCGTACGCCGGGGAGATCGAGCGGCTCGGAGTGCCCGGCGCGCGCACCGTCGCGCTCCCGGAGACCTTCGACCGGCTCGTCGGCGCGAACAGCGCACTGGAGCCCGCCGACCGCAGGGCCCTGGCCGAGTTGCGGCCCCGGCTCGTGGGGTGGTGCGAGGAGCTCGCGGGCGTGGGGATCGCCGATACGCTCGACCACGCCGACCTGCACGACGGCCAGCTCTTCGCGCCGGAGCCGGGCCGCTTCACGTTCTTCGACTGGGGCGACGCGGCCGTCGGACACCCCTTCGGCAGCTTTCTCGTCCCCGCGCTCGCGGCCCGCGAACGCTTCGGGACCGAGGCTCTGCCCCGGCTGCGGGACGCCTACCTGGAACAGTGGACGGGCGACGGCCGCACTACGGCCGAACTGCGGCGCGCGCTGAGCCTGGCCTGGCGCCTCGGGGCGATCGGACGGGCCTGCTCCTGGGGACGGCTCTTCCCCGGCGCGTCCGGCACTGTCGGTGGGGCCGGCGACGCGCAGAGCGCGCGCTGGCTGCTGAAGCTCTTCGCCGAGCCACCGCTGTAGGGGCGGAGCCACGGTAGCGGACCGGGCCGGCCGGGCGGTGTGCCCGGCCGGAGGACCGGCAATTACGCTGCTCCGATGCACCGTACGACGCCCCCTCGACCGGTCGACGTCACCCAGGAGTTCCCGGAGCTCGTGCCGCTGGCACGCACGGCGGTGCGGCTGCACCCGCGCCCGGGGGAGCCGGCCGCCGGGGACAGCTCCGTAGGCGGACCGTTGTTGTGGCCGCGCGACGAACCGTGGCCCACCTGTCCCGAGCACGCGGGTCCGTGGCACGTCGGCTTCGCACCCGACGAGGTGCGGGACAGCCGCCGTGTCCTGGACGCGGGCTGGGCACGCGCGGAGGGAACCCGCCTGACCCTCACCCCGCAGGAGCGGGAAGTGGTGGACCGGGTCGGCCACAGCGGCCGTCGCATCGCGCAGAACGGGCCGGTTCCCCTCCTGGCAGTCGCCCAGCTGTACGCACGTGACCTCCCGGCCGCCGAGGACGACAGCCTGTGGCCGGGCCCGCGGGGGACCGATCTGCTCCAGGTGCTGTGGTGCCCGTTCGACCACGGCGACGACTGCCTTCCCCTGGTGCGCCTCGTGTGGCGGAACACCGCGGAAACCGGACCGGCGCTGTCCACACCTCCCGAGCCATCGGTGATCGGGGACGAGAACTATCTGCCCGGCCCCTGTGTCCTGCACCCGGAATCGGTCACCGAGTACCCGGCATCCCACGAACTGGACGAGGAACTCGCCGAACGGGTCGGGGCCTGGGAGGAGACGCGCGACCACCTGTACCAGTACGCCCTGTCCGTGGCACCCGGATGGAAGATCGGTGGCTGGGGAAACTGGAGCTTCTGCGATCCGTGGCCCATGGGCTGCCCGGACTGCGGCGGTCCGGTCCGCCCGTTGCTGACCGTCGACAGCGGCGAGTGGGACAACGAGCAGAGCTGGCGGCCCGTCGAGGACGAAGCCGCCCGCGCGGCGCCGAAAGTGGTCCACCCGCAGCCGCAGGAGCCCACCCGGATCACCATCGGCCGCGGTTACACCATGCAGGTCTACTCCTGCGAGCGGTCCTTCGGGCACACCCCGCTCCAGGTGATGCAGTAGCTCTACCCATCGATGCCGAGGCGCTTCGCGACGGCCGCCGGCACCGGACAGATCCGCTCGGGTGGGAGCAGCCGTTGGGCCTGGGCGCTCCGGCCGCCCTGCCGGAGCGCCGCGATCCTCTGGACCGTGGGCGTGACATCGGTGATGTCGACGACCCACTCCTCGGCGAACGTACGGATGAGACCGCGCCCGATCCCGACCTGGATGCTGTAGTGGTTGAGCGCGGCTCCCCGCATGGAGCGTTCGGGATCCCACTGGACGTGCACCGGAGCCTGGGCGACAGCTGACGGATCGGACGTCGTCAGCACCGCCTGAGACAGGGCCTCCTCCCATCCGGCCCGGGTGATCCGAACCGCGAGGATCCGTTCCTGGCCGGACTTCTGTGCCCAGTTGCTGCGGTGCATGAGCCAGAGGAACGACGGCTTGATCCAGGTCATCCGGTTGAACGAGAACGGCGGGACGAACCGTTTCGCCCGCAGGGCCGGGCCGGCCACCGCGGGTGAGTACGCCTGGTAGACGACGATCGTCCGGGCGTCGTGGTCGGCCCGTATCTGGTGCTGGGGGGTCATGCGGCACAGGCTGCCAGGCGACGGACTCCACCACGATCGCTTTTCCGCGCCCCCGAATCCGTACTCCGGGACTCGCCGACCGCCGGATCGACCGCCGGATCGACCGCCGGATCGGGCGCCGGACCCCCTGTCCTGTAATCCGACGGAATCTCTCCGTCCTTGTGCCCGGGCGTACGTCTTCGGTGCGGAGCACCGTCGGGGAGCCGGTTTTTTGTCCGCCGCCACCACTCGGAGACGGTTCGCCACTGCCTACTGTTCCCTCACTCGGCGGCGGAGTGCCGCTCCCTCGGAGGTGACCATGGCCAGCACCGCAGGCACGGAGACCAGCAGCAGAACGACCCGCAGGACCCGGACGACGGCCGCGGTGGTCACGGTGCTCGGCCTCGTCGGTACCGCGGCCGCGTGCGGCGGCGACACGTCCGCCGGTGGCGGAGGCGGGTCGACGGTGGTTGTCGCCGTCGCCGGTGACCCCGGCAGCCTCAGCCCCACGACAGCACTGGTCAGTACCGCACTGGCGATGAACTCCTTCGCGTACGACACACTCGTGCACATCGGCGCCGACGGCTCGCTGGTGCCGGGAGTGGCGGAGAAGTGGTCCGCCACGACCACCTCGGCGAAGTTCACCATCCGCTCCGGTGTCACCTGCGAGGACGGCTCGCCGTTGACCGCCGAGGACGTGGCAGCCGAGTACAACCACATCGCCGATCCGAAGAACCAGTCGCCGATGCTCGGCCTCTCGGTCCCCGTCACCGCCGTGGCGAAGGCCGACAAGGCCACCCGGACGGTCACCGTCACCACCACGAAGCCCGCGCCGTTCATCGTGCAGATGTCCCGGCTGCTGCCGCTGCTCTGCAAGAACAGCCTGGCGAAACCGGCCGCGCTGGCCAGGGCCACCAACGCGAGCGGCCCCTACCGGCTGACCGAAGCGGTTCCGGGCGACCACTACACGTACGTGAAGCGGGACAAATACAGCTGGGGGCCCCGCGGGTCCACCGCGGCGGGCATGCCCGGCAAGGTGGTGGTGAAGGTGGTCGCCAACGAGTCGACCGCGGCCAATCTCCTGATGGCCGGCCAGATCAACGTCGCCCTCATCAACGGCGCCGACCAGGACCGGCTGGACGCGGCCAAGGTGAAGTACCGCAGCTCCACGGCGCTGTTCGGACAGTTCCTGTTCAACCAGGCCGCCGGCCGTCCGACCGCCGATCCCGCGGTGCGCAAGGCCCTGGTCTCCGTACTGGACCTGAAGCAGCTGGGGAGCGTCGCCACCGGCGGGAAGGGCAAGCCGGCCACCGGCATCGGCGAGATCGCCCCCACCCCCTGCACCGGCGACACGGTGACGGGCAACCTCCCCGCCCACGACACGGCACAGGCCGCCGCCGCCCTCACCGCGGCCGGCTGGAAGAAGAGCGGCGGTACCTGGACCAAGGACGGCAAGCCGCTCGCCGTCGGGCTCAACTACGCGACCAACCAGGGGCCCCAGGTCGGCTCGGCGGTCGAACTCGCCGTCCAGCAGTGGACGTCCTTCGGTGTGAAGGCGACGGCGAAGCCCACCGGCTCCGGCAGCATCATCAGCACGCTCAGCGGCGGCGACTGGGACCTCGCCTGGGCGCCCATCGGAGTCACCCTCCCCGACCAGCTCACCCAGTTCTACGACGGTCCGCCGCCGCCCAAGGGCAACAACTTCGGCTCCGTGGTCAACCCCGACTACCACCGGCTCATCGCCCGGGCCGCCGCCAAGCCCGGCGCCTCCGGCTGCCCCCTGTGGGAAGCCGCCGACGCCGCCCTGGTCAAGCACGTCGACATCGCGCCGATCGTCAGCAAGGCGAACCGGTACTACGGAAAGGGCGTCACCTTCGAGGTGGACGGCAGCGGCATCGTGCCGAGCACCCTGCGCCGGAGCGCCGGCTGATGGCGACGATCACCATGAACTCCCTGGGCGCGAGGGCCCGCAACCCCTGGGTCGGATTCCTCCTGCGCCGCGTCTGGCGGCTGGTGGTGTCGCTCGCGGCGCTGGTCACGGCCGCGTTCGCGATGATCCACCTGATTCCGGGCGATCCGGTCCGGGCAGCTCTCGGCACCACGGCCGACCCGGCCATGGTCGCGGCCCGCAGGGAGTCGCTGGGCCTGGACCAGTCGCTGCTGAAGCAGTACGCCGACTTCGTCGGAAATCTCCTCCAGGGCAGGCTCGGGGAGTCGATCGGCGCGCAGATGCCGGTCTCCGACATCATCTCCGGCCGGCTCCCGGCCACCCTGCAGATCGCCGTTCCGGCGTTCGCGCTGATCCTGCTGATCGCCGTACCCGTCGGCATGACGGCCGCGGTGCTGACCAAGGACGGCCGCAGGCGGCGCGGTGAACTCGCCTTCACCGGGGTCACCGGATTTCTGGGCGCGGTGCCCGAATTCCTGCTGGCGGTGGGCCTGATCGCGGCGTTCGCGGTGGCCTGGCCGCTCTTCCCGGTCGCCTCCCGGGGCGGTGTGGACTCCTACGTGCTGCCGGTGCTTGCGCTGACCGTCGTACCGGCGGCATCGCTCTCGCGCATCGTCCGGGTGGAGACGCTGCGGGTGCTCGGCGAGGACTACATGCGGACCGCGCGGGCGAAGCGGCTTCCGGCCCGGCTGCGCTACCTGCGGCACGCGCTGCCCAATCTGCTGACCTCCTCGCTCACCCTGGGCGGCCTGCTCTTCAGCTCGCTGCTCGCCGGCACCGTCCTGGTCGAGAACGTCTTCGCCTGGCCCGGCCTCGGCACCACGATCGTCCAGGCGATCACCGAGAAGGACTACCCGCTGGTCCAGGGTGTGGTGCTGGTCTACGGGGCGGCCGCACTGCTGATCACCTTCGTCGTCGACGTGGCCGTGGCCGTCGCCGACCCCCAGTCCACCGTCCGCGGGAGTTGACGATGCCTCATCACAACCATGACAGCTCGCTGCGGTACAGGCTCGGGCGTACCCTCCGGACACCGATCGGAGTCACCGCGCTCACCGCCTGCCTGCTGGTCGCGCTGGTCGCCGTACTCGGCCCCGTACTGCTCGGCGACCGGGCCGCGCAGGTCGACACCGACGCGATCAACCAGGGCAGCAGCGCCGCCCATCTGCTGGGCACGGACCAGCTCGGACGGGACATCGCCGCCCGTGTCGTGGTGGCCACCCGGCTGACCCTGCGGCTCACGCTGATGGCCGCCGTGATCGGAGTCGGCGGCGGGCTGCTGCTGGGTGTCGCCCCGGCGGTCGTGGGCCGACGCCTCGGACGGCTGATCACCGCGACCGTGGGCGTGCTGGTGGCCTTTCCGGGGCTGCTCTTCCTGCTCTTCCTCGCCACGATCTTCGGAGTGGGCAGCACCGGCGCGGTGTTCGCGGTCGGGCTGGCCATGGTCCCGCCCATGGCGCGGCTGGTACAGAACCTGACGGCGTCGATCGCGGGTTCCGACTACGTCGCGGCCGCCCGGATCCTCGGTGTGGGCCGGTTCCGGATGGTGGTACGTCATCTGCTGCCCAACATCGCCGAACCGTCGGTGCTGTTCGCCACCCAGGCGACAGGGGGCATCCTGGTCGCGTTCTCCGGCCTCTCCTTCCTCGGGCTGGGCGTACAGCCGCCGCAGTACGACTGGGGGCGGCTGCTCAACGAACAGCTGAACCGCATCTTCGTGAACCCGGCGGCCGCCCTGGCGCCCGGCGCGGCCGTCGTCCTGACGGGGCTGATGTTCGGGCTGGTCGGCGAGGTGCTCGCACAGGCAGGTGGCCGAAGGGCGCCACAGGCACCGGAGACGGCACCGCAGGAGCAGCCGGGGACACCGGACGAACCGGCCGCCGAGCACGACGGCGGTGCTCTGGTCCGGGCGCGCGACCTGCGGGTGACGTTCCCCGGCGGCCGGCAGGCGGTACGCGGGATCTCGCTGGACATCGGCAGGGGCGAGGCCGTCGGCCTGGTCGGCGAATCGGGATCGGGCAAGAGCCTGAGCGCGCTGGCGCTCGCGGACCTGGTGCCGCACCCGGGCCGGGTCTCGGCCGGAGCGCTCGGCTTCGACGGGCACGACCTGCGGGCGGATCCACGGCTCGGCACCGAACTCGCCATGGTCTTCCAGGACCCGATGGCCTCGCTGAACCCCGCCCTGCGGGTGGGCCGGCAGCTCGCCGAGGTGGCCGAGGTGCACCTGGGAGCGAGCCGCGCCGAGGCCACGGCGCGTGCCGTCGACCGGCTCGGCGCCGTCCGTATCGCCACCCCCGGACGCCGTGCCCGGCAGCGGCCGCACGAGTACTCCGGCGGGATGCGGCAGCGCGCCGTCATCGCGATGGGACTGATGGGGAAGCCGAAACTGATCATCGCCGACGAGCCCACCACGGCGCTCGACGTGGCGGTCCAGCAACAGGTGCTCGGCCTGCTCGCCGAGGTGCGCGCGGACTCCGGCGCCGCGCTGCTGCTGATCTCCCACGACCTCGCCGTCGTCGCCCAGGTCTGCGAACGGGTCCTGGTGATGTACGCGGGCCTGATCGTCGAGAACCTCCCGGTCACCGAGCTCCTCGGCGGCGCCGCCCACCCGTACACCCGGGCACTGGTCGGGGCGGTCCCGACCATGACCACGGACCGCGGCGCGGAGCTGGCCACCATCCCCGGCCGGCCACCGGAGCCGGGGGAGACCGGCGCGGGGTGCCCGTTCGCGGCGCGCTGCGAACGGGCCCGGGAACGCTGCCACGAAGACACCCCCGAACTGACGGACCTCGGGCCGGGACGGCAGGTCGCCTGCTGGTACCCGGTCGGTACGGCAACGGCGGGCCGACCCGTCGCGTCCACGGCACACACGGCAAGGGCCACCTCATGAGCTCACTCGAACTGCGCGGGATCACGGTCCGCTACGGCCGCTTCACCGCCGTGGACAACGTCGACCTGCTGGTGCCGGAAGGCACGGTCACCGGACTGGTCGGCGGCTCGGGGTCCGGGAAATCGACCCTGGGCAAGGCCGTCGTCGGCCTGGCGCCGAAGCAGTCCGGGCAGGTACTGATCGACGGGAGCGAGGCTCCCCGCCGGCGCGGGCGCAGCCCCGTACAGCTGGTGTTCCAGAACCCGTACGCCTCGCTCGACCCCCGCATGACCGTCGGCGCCTCCGTGGCCGAGGCACTGTCCGGCGGAAGCGGAAGCGGAAGCGGAAGCGGAAGCGGAAGCGGAAGCGGACGGGGAAGCGGAAGCGGAAGCGGGAACGGGACCGGGACCGGGACCGGCACGGGGAACGGGGCGCGGAGCGGACGGCGGGCCCCGGCCCGTGAACGCCGTGCCGCACGCGACGCCGAGGTGGCGCGCTACCTGGAGCTGGTCGGCATGGACCCCGCACGGGCCGCCCTCACCCCGGACGCCCTCTCCGGCGGCCAGCGCCAACGGGTCGCCCTGGCCAGGGCCCTGGCCGCCCGGCCCGCCGTGCTGATCGCGGACGAGATCACCTCGGCCCTCGACGTGTCGGTCCAGGGCGCGGTGCTCAACCTGCTCCGCCGGCTCCAGCGCGAACTGGGCTTCGCGATGCTCTTCATCTCCCACAACCTCGCGGTCGTCCGCTACCTGTGCGACCAGGTCGCCGTCCTGGACGGCGGACACCTGGTCGAATGCGGCCCCACCGACCGGGTGCTGGACCACCCGGAGCACCCGACGACCCGCGATCTCATCTCCTGCGTACCCGACCTTGCCCTTGCCGAGGAGGCGTCATGACCCGACCGCTCAAGATCGAAGACCTGTACCGGTTCGAGATCCCCGGCGACCCCGCACTGTCACCCGACGGCGAACGCGTCGCCTACACCCTGACCACACAGGACGCCGGGAACGACCGGGTGCTCCGCTCCATCTGGGAGGTACGCGCCGGAGGCGGACCGGCCCGGCGCCTCACCCACGGCCCGGCGGACACCGCGCCGCGCTGGTCCCCGGACGGGGCGCGACTGGCCTTCCTGCGCGCCGGCCGGCTCCATCTGCTGTCCGCCGAGGGCGGAGAGGCCGTACCGCTCATCACCCCCGACCGGTGCCCTGCCGGGGCGGGCATCCCGGTCTGGAGCCCGGACGGGACGCGCATCGCCTTCGCCGCCCCGGAGAGCCGGCGCGCGGACAGCGCACCCGTCGTCATCGACGCCCTCGGCTGGAAGGCGGACGGGGCGGGCCTGATCGGCTCGGTCCGCACGCAGCTGTTCGTGGTGGACGTGGAATCGGGCGAGGTCGTCCAGCTCACCCGGGAAGACCGGCACGTCGGCTCCCCGAGCTGGTCGCCCGACGGCACCCGGCTCGCCTACCCCGCGCAGACCGGCCCGGACTCGGCGTCGTTCGGCCCCACGGCCGCCCATGTCGTGGCGGTCGCCGCGGATGCGCCCGAGCCCCGCCGGATCGGCCCCGCCGGCGGTCTCGCCGGCCCGGTGAGCTGGTACCCCGACGGATCCGCGCTGCTCGTCGTCGGCCGCACCGCCTTCGGTGTCGGCCACTGCGAGCTGCTGCGCCAGCCGCTGGACGGCTCCGCCCCGGTCCCGGTCAGCGCGGCCCTGGACCGCAATGTCCTGCCCGGCGGGCCCGGTTACCCGGGCGCGCTGCCGCAGTTCCACGGCGACGACATCGTGTTCTGCGCCCGCGACCGGGGCGCCACCCGCCTCTACCGGGTGGACGCGGCCGGGATCAGCGCCTCCCCGCTGCCCGCCGGCACCGGCGTCAGCGGCTGCTCGGTCGCCCCGAAGGCCGGACGGGCGGCGGTCGTGGTCTCCGACGCGGCACGCTTCGCCGAGGTCGTGCTGCTCGACCTCGACGACTGGACGTCCGGGCAGCAGCCCGCGCGGCTCACCGACCACATGGCGCGGTCACTTCCGGAGATCGCCCTCCACCCGGTCACCGAACGCGAGTTCGGCATCGCGGACGGCACCGTCGTGCACGGCATGATCACCCGGGCCGCGGACACACCCCCGGGCGGCCCGCTGCTGGTGGACGTGCACGGCGGCCCGCACAACGCCTGGGCCCCGCACTCCGACCCGGCCCACCTCTACCACCAGGAACTGGCCACGCAGGGCTGGACGATCCTGACATTGAACGTCCGCGCCAGCGACGGCTACGGCGAGGCGTTCTACACCGGTGCGGTGGGCGCCTGGGGCGAGACGGACGAACAGGACGTCCTGCAGCCCGTCGCCGCCCTCGTCGCCGAGGGGCTCGTCGACCCCGGCCGGATCGCGCTCACCGGCTACAGCTACGGCGGCTACCTGACCTGCTGGCTCTCCGCCCGCACCGACCTGTTCGCCGCCGTCGTCCCGGGCGGCGTCCTGGTCGACCTGAAGAGCATGGCCGGCACCTCCGAAGAAGGACATCTGATCGCCGAGCACGAGATCGGCGACCCGGCCCGGCTGGCAGAACTCTCCCCGCTCAGCCACGCCGACGCGGTACGCGCGCCCACCCTGATCCTGCACGGCGGCGCCGACGACACCTGCCCGGTCGGCCAGGCCGAACAGTGGTTCCACGCCCTGCGCACCAGGGACGTACCGGCCCGGCTGGTCGTCTACCCCGGCAGCTCGCACCTCTTCCTCCTCGACGGCCGGCCCTCGCACCGGGAGGACTACTCCCGCAGGCTGGTCGAATGGGTCACCACGCACACCAACCGCTGAACGAAACGGAATCGGAGCACGACATGACCAACACCACCGAGCTGTCGGCCCGCTGGACCACCCGCCTCACCGAACTCGCCGCCCGTCACTCCGTGCCCGGCGCCTCGCTCGGCATCCTGCACCGCGGCGAACTGGTCGCGGAGACCGCCATCGGCATGGCCAACACGGAGGCCGGGATCGGGGCGACCACCGACACCCTCTTCCAGATCGGCTCGATCTCCAAGGTCTGGACCACCACGGTGGCCATGGCCCTGGTCGACGAGGGCGTCCTCGAACTGGACGCCCCCATCTCCTCCGTACTTCCCGAACTGCGGCTGGCCAACGACGAGTTGACCCAGGGGCTGACGCTCCGGCACCTCCTGACCCACACCAGCGGCATCGACGGCGACCTCTTCACCGACACCGGCCGGGGCGACGACTGCCTGGAGAAGTACGTAGCACTGCTGGGCGACACCACCCCCAACCACCCGCTCGGCGCCACCATGTCGTACTGCAACGCGGGCTTCACCCTGCTCGGCCGGGTGC
The DNA here is from genome assembly GCF_043204345.1 of Streptomyces sp. NPDC047917. Classification (NCBI taxonomy): domain Bacteria; kingdom Bacillati; phylum Actinomycetota; class Actinomycetes; order Kitasatosporales; family Streptomycetaceae; genus Streptomyces; species Streptomyces sp. NPDC047917. The sequence goes on along the minus strand of NZ_JBIDCA010000004.1, from coordinate 130,502 downwards.
TGGAGGTCGTCACCGGCGTCCAGTGGGACGAGCTGATGCGCGAGCGCCTGTACCGGCCGCTCGGCCTGACGCACACCGCGACCCTGCCGGAAGAGGTGCTGCGCCACCGCGCCGCCATCGGACACCTGGGGAGCCCGCCCGCGCAGGCCCCGGTCTGGGGTCTGATGCGCTCCGCCGGACCGGCCGGGCTGATCTGCTCCACACCGCGCGAGGTACTGGAGTTCGCCCGGCTGCACCTCGACAACGGCGTCACCGCCGACGGCACCAAGATCCTCTCGGCCGAGGGCGTCGCCGCCATGCAGGCCCCGCAGGTCGAGCTCCCCGACCCGTACATCCTGGGCGACGCCTGGGGGCTCGGCTGGTTCCTCGACACCTGGGACGGACACCGGGTGTATGGACACGACGGCGGCACTATCGGACAGAACGCCTACCTGCGGGTGCTGCCCGAGGCCGAGCTGGCGATCTGCCTGCTCACCAACGGCGGCGACACCTCCAGCCTCTTCCGGGACCTGTACGCCGAGATCGTGCGGGAGCTGGCCGGGGTGACGATGCGCACCACCCTGGAGCCCGCAACGGAACCGGTGGCGGTGGACCCCGCCGACTACGTGGGCGTGTACCAGCGGCTCTCCAGCCGGATGGAGATCGTGGAGCGGGACGGCGCTCTGGTGATGCTGGACCGGGTCACCGGACCACTGGCCGAACTGGCCCCCGACACGGAGAAGGAGTACGAGCTGCACCCCGTCGAGCCCGGACTGTTCGTCGTGCAGCGGCCCGGATTCGAGCTCTGGGTCCCGGTCGTGTTCTACACACTCGCCGACGGCACCCCGTACATCCACCACGGTGGCCGGGCCACCCCCAAGGTGGGCTGACGTGACCGCGATCGTCACCGCCCTCCAGGCTGGGCTGCCGGCCCTGCTGACCGACATCGAGGAGCTGGTCCGCACCGAGTCGCCCAGCGACGACCTGGCCGCGGTCACCGACTGCGCCCGCGTCGTCGCCGGCCTCGGCACCCGGCTGACCGGTACGGCACCCGAGTGGATCGACGGCTCGGGGCGTCCCGCCCTGCGCTGGCGCTTCGGCTCCGGCGACCGGGTGCTGCTGCTCGGCCACTTCGACACGGTGTGGCCGGTGGGCTCCCTGGCCGGTCACCCCTTCGAGGTGGCGGGCGGGCGGCTCACCGGACCCGGCTGCTTCGACATGAAGGCCGGTGTGGTGCAGCTGTTCCACGCCCTGTCGGTCCTCGACGACCTGGACGGCGTCTCGGTCCTGCTCACCGGGGACGAGGAGATCGGCGCCCCGACCTCGCGCACCCTGATCGAGGACGAGGCCCGCCGGACCGGCGCCGTGCTCGTCCTGGAGGCGAGCGAGGGCGGCGCGCTGAAGACCGCGCGCAAGGGCATGTCCGGCTACGAGCTGACCATCGCCGGACGCGCCGCGCACGCCGGTCTGGAACCCCACCGGGGCGTCAACACCACCACCGAACTGGCCCACCAGGTGCTCGCGTTGTCCGCCCTCGCCGATCCGGCGGCCGGCACCACGGTGACCCCGACCGTGGCCTCCTCCGGCACCACCCGCAACACGGTGCCCGACACGGCCCGGCTGCTGGTCGACGTACGCGTGGCGACGGCCGCCGAACAGGACCGGGTCGACCGTGCCGTGCACGGCCTCCCCCCGGTGGTCGAGGGCGCCTCGCTCACCTTCTCCGGAGGCCCGAACCGGCCGCCGCTGCCGGTCACCGCGTCGGCCGAGCTGTTCGAACTGGCCCGCCGCCACTACGCGGAGCTCGGCTTCGGCCCGCTGCGCGGCGTGGCCGTCGGCGGCGCCTCCGACGGCAACCTCACCGCCGGAGTGGGCACCCCCACACTCGACGGCCTCGGGGCCGTGGGCGGCGGGGCACACGCGGACGACGAGCACGTGATCGTCGCCGAACTGCCCCGGCGGACGGCACTCGTCGCCGCCCTGGCGGCCTCGCTGATCAGCGGACCGCCGGCCGTCCCCGGCCGGGTGGAACCATGAACGGTACGCAGGCGTCCGCCGCGACGGCAGCCGCGGAGCTGACCGCACAGCGCGCGGGCGTCACCCTCAGGGAACTGCACGGGCTGGACGAGATGCACGAGGCCTGCCGGGTGCTGGACCGCATCTGGCGGCCCGATCCCGGAAACCCGCTGATCACCCCGGAGCTGCTGCGGGTCTTCGCGCACTCCGGCAGCTACGTCGTCGGTGTCGACCGGGGCGGCCGGATGGTCGGCTTCTGCCTGGGCTTCCTCGCCAGCGCCGGACTGCACTCGCACATCGCCGGGGTGGACGACAGCGTCCGTGGCCGCAACGTCGGCTTCGCGGTCAAGCAACACCAGCGGGCCTGGGCACTGGGCCGCGACATCACCACCGTCACCTGGACCTTCGACCCGCTGATCAGCCGCAACGCCTACTTCAACCTCGCCAAACTGGGCGCGGAACCGAGCGAGTACCTCGCCGACTTCTACGGCGCCATGCAGGACGAGGTCAACGCCGGGACCGAGACCGACCGGCTGCTGGTCCGCTGGGAACTGACCGGAGAGCACGCCACCGGATCCGCCGCCGGCATCCCCCGCACCGTCGCCGCCGATGTCACGGGCCCCCGTACGGTGGTCGCCCTGGACGCCAAACCCGACGGCCGCCCGGCCGTCGGGCGCCGGGACGGCGACACCGTCCTGGTCCGGATCCCCGCCGAGGCGGAGGAACTGCGCCGGACCGACCCGCCCCTGGCCCGCGAATGGCGCCACGCGCTGCGCGAGGTACTCGGCGGCCTGATGGCCGAGGGGCACACCGTCACCGGATTCACCCGGGACGGCTGGTACGTGATCGACAGACGTCAGGAGAGTCAGGCATGAAGCTCACAGGTGTGGAACTGCGCCGGATCGCGATGCCGCTGGTCGCACCGTTCCGGACCTCGTTCGCCACGATGACCACCCGGGAGATCCTGCTGGTCAGGGTCGAGACCGAGGACCACGAGGGCTACGGCGAATGCGTCACCATGGCCGATCCGCTGTACTCCTCGGAGTACACCGCGGCCGCGGCGGACGTGCTGCGCAGCTACCTCGTACCCACGCTCACCGCCCTGCCGGAGCTCGACCCGTGGGCCGTCGCCCCGGCACTGGCCGCCTTCAAGGGCCACCGGATGGCCAAGGCCGCACTGGAGACGGCGGTCCTCGACGCCTGGCTGCGCGCCCACGACCTGTCGATGGGCCAGTGGCTGGGGGCGACGGCCGAACGGGTGCCGGCCGGGGTGTCCGTGGGCATCATGGACTCGATTCCCGCACTGCTCGACACCGTCGACGGCTATCTCTCCGAGGGCTATCTCCGGATCAAGCTGAAGATCGAACCCGGCTGGGACGTGGCACCCGTGCGCGCGGTCCGGGAACGCTTCGGCGACGACGTACAGCTCCAGGTGGACGCCAACACCGCGTACACCCTCGCCGACGCCGCCCAGCTGGCCCGGCTCGACCCGTACGGGCTGCTGCTCATCGAACAGCCCCTGGACGAGGAGGACATCCGGGGCCACGCGGAACTCGCCCGCCAGGTGCGCACCCCGATCTGCCTGGACGAGTCCATCGTGTCCGCCCGCTCGGCGGCCGACGCCATCGCGATGGGCGCCTGCTCGGTCGTCAACATCAAGCCGGGACGGGTCGGCGGCTATCTGGAGGCCCGGCGGATCCACGACGTGTGCGCCGCCAACGGCGTCCCCGTCTGGTGCGGCGGGATGCTGGAGACCGGCCTCGGCCGCGCCGCCAACGTCGCCCTCGCCGCACTCCCCGGCTTCACCCTGCCCGGTGACACCTCCGCCTCCGACCGGTACTACCGGACCGACATCACCGAGCCGTTCACCCTGCGCGACGGCCATCTCGACGTGCTCACCGGACCCGGCATCGGAATCTCCCCGATCCCCGGGCAGCTGGCCGAGGTGACCGAGTCGACGGAATGGATCGGCCGGTGACCCGCGGAGTCCCGGACCCGCCCACCGGGCCCGACCTGCGCGAACCCCGGGCGGGCCGGGAGTCCGGAGCGGCGGCCGCCCCCGTCGCGGACGATCTCCGATCAACTACCTTGTGAAGATGACGGAGCAGCCACGGGCCGTGCTCGGCCGGATCCTCAACGATCTCGGATCGACGTTGATCGAAGTGCTGGCCGGGGAGGCGGACCCGGCCCGCACGGTCACCGGAGTGCTGATCCAGGACCCCCTGGACGAACCGGCGCGGCTGCCCGGCGCGGTGGTGCTCGGCGTCGGTGTGTACGGCGCCGGACCGGTGGCCGCCCTGGTCGACCGGGCGGCCGGACTGGGCGCGGCGGCCGTGGTGGTCCGGTCCCCGGTCCCGGTGTACGGATCGGTGTCCGAGGCGGCCGCCCGCACCGGCGTGACCGTGCTCGGTCTGACGCCCGGAGCGTCCTGGGCTCAGGTGGCCGCGCTGCTGCGCTCGCTGCTCGCCGTCGACGAACTGGGCACGGTGGGCGGCCCCGAAGAGGCCGACGGCGCCGAACCGCTCGCCGGTGACCTGTTCGCCCTGGCCAACGCGACGGCCGGACTGCTGGACGGTCCGGTGACCGTGGAGGACCGGGGCGGCCGGGTGCTGGCCTTCTCCAGCAGACAGGACGAGGCCGACGAGGCCAGGATCGCGACCGTACTGGACCGTCAGGTCCCCGCCGAGAAGCTACGGGCCCTGGAGGAACGCGGCGCCTTCCAGGCCCTCTACCGGAAGGAGGAACCCGTCTACATCGACGGCGTCTCGGACAAGCCCCGGGTCGCGATCGCCGTCCGCGCCGGCGGCGAGATCCTCGGCTCGATCTGGGTCGTGGTCGACGCACCGCTGAGCGCGGACCGCACCCAGGCGCTCCAGGAGGCGGCGAAGGTGGCCGCCCTGCACCTGCTGCGCCGCCGCACCGGCGGGGACGCCGAACGCCGGCTGCGCGCGGACCTGCTCGCCACCGTCCTCGAAGGCGGCACGCACGCCCCGCAGGCCGCCGTCCGGCTCGGCCTGTCCGCGCAGCCGGCCTGCGTACTGGCGCTCTCGGTGACCGGCGAGCAGTACGCGCCGGACCGGGTGGCCGCGGGCCACCGGGTCGCCGAGGCGCTCACCCTGCACCTGTCCGCGATCCACCCCCGCACCGCCTCGGCCGCGATCGGCGGGGTCACCTACGCGGTCCTGCCCACCGGTTCGGACGAGCAGGGGCTACGGGTGGCCGAGGCGTTCCTCGGCCGGATCGGCGACCGGGTGCCCGCCGTCATCGGAGTCGGCCGGCTCGCCGCCCGCCCGGTGGAGCTGCGCCGCTCGCGCGCCGACGCGGACCGTGCGCTGCGGGTCCTCGGCTCCGGCCGCACCCAGCGCAGGGCCGCACGGCTGTCGGACGTCTACGCCGCCTCGCTCCTGGAGGAGCTGACGGACCGGATGGCCGCCGAGGACGACCTTCCGGACGGCCCGGTCGTACGGCTGCGCGCCTACGACGCCGAGCACAACACGGCCCTCACGGACACCCTGGACGCCTGGCTGAGCACCTTCGGCGACGTGCCCGCGGCCGCTGCCGCCGTACACATCCACCCCAACACCTTCCGCTACCGGCTCAAGCGGCTGGCCGTGGTCGCGGGCATCGACCTCGGCGACCCGGAGGCGAGATTCGAAGCGATGCTGCAACTGCGGCTGAGACCACCGCACTCCTGATGCCGCTCACTCCGTCGCCGTGGCACTGGGATCGATCCGGGCGCCGGGCGGACGGAATGGTGCGAGAGTTTCCCGGAGCAGTGGGACACGACGAAACCCGTGTGTCCGTGATCCGACGATGGGACAGATGACATGCCTCTGCAGGGAGAGTACGAGCCGAGCCCCGAACAGTGGGTCCGCGACCAGGTCGAGCTGTTCGAGAGCTCCGGCGGCACCGAGGGAACCATGATGCGGGGCATGCCCGTCATCATTCTCACCACCCGCGGGGCCAAGAGCGGCAAGATCCGCAAGACCCCGCTGATGAGGGTCGAGCACGACGGCGAGTACGCGGTGGTCGCCTCGCAGGGCGGTGCCCCCAAGCACCCCGTCTGGTACCACAACATCGTGGCCGACCCCCGGGTGGAACTCCAGGACGGGCCACTGCGCCAGGACATGAACGCCCGCGAGGCCACCGGCGAGGAGAAGGACCTGTGGTGGGGGCGCGCGGTCGAGGCGTTCCCCGACTACGCCGACTACCAGCGCAAGACCGACCGGCAGATCCCGGTCTTCGTCCTCGAACCGTCGGCCGGGCAGCACTGACGGCCGCCGGTTCAGGCGCGGGCCCACCGCGGCCCGCGCCCCCGCATCCGGCCCGTTCCCGGAAGCGGCGCGGCCCCCCGGACAGCCGATCAGGACGCGCGCCCGCACCGCACCCCGCGCTCCAATGGACGGGTGACCGCGCCCCCGGACGACTGCCTGGCACGCAACGAGTGGCTCTGCGGGGCCTACCTCTCCAGCCGTCGCGAGATCCTCTGGGACGCCGTGGTGCAGCACCTCCAGCTCACCCTGGCCTCCGTGCTCATCGGGCTGGTCATCGCCGTTCCGCTCGCCCTCGTGGCACGGCACCGGCGCTGGGCGGCGGGCCCCGTGCTCGGTGTGACGACCATCCTCTACACCGTGCCGTCGCTCGCCATGTTCTCCCTGCTGCTGCCGGTGTACGGACTGTCCGCCTCGCTCGTCGTCGCCGGTCTCGTGCTCTACTCGCTCACCCTCCTGGTACGCAACATCCTCGCCGGACTGCGTGCTGTGCCCGAGGAGACCCGGCAGGCCGCACGCGGCATGGGATACGGGCCGCTGCGGCTGCTGCTCGCCGTGGAGCTGCCCCTCGCGCTGCCCGCGGCCATGGCCGGTCTGCGGATCGCCACCGTCTCCGCCGTCTCCCTGGTCACGGTCGGCGCGATCGTCGGCTACGGCGGGCTCGGCAACCTCATCTACTCAGGGATGAACACCTACTTCAAGGCCCAGGTGCTCACCGCCTCCGTCCTGTGCGTCGTCATCGCCGTCGCCGCCGACCTGCTGCTCCTGCTCGTGCAGCGAGTGCTGACCCCATGGACCCGGAGGCAGCCGTGAAGACCCTCGCAGACGCCTGGTCCTGGCTCACCACCGCCACGAACTGGTCCGGCGAGGGCGGCATCTGGAACCGGCTGGGCCAGCACCTCTTCCTCACCGTCGTCTGCCTGCTCATCAGCTGCCTGATCGCACTGCCCGTCGCCCTGGTCCTCGGCCATCTCGGCAAGGGCGGCGCACTCGCCGTCAACATCTCCAACACCGGCCGGGCCGTGCCCACCTTCGCCGTACTGGTGCTGCTCCTGCTCACTCCGATCGGCGGGCACGGCGAATGGCCGACCATCATCGCCCTCGTCCTCTTCGCCGTGCCGCCACTGCTCACCAACGCCTATGTGGGCATGCGGGAGGTCGACCGCGACATCGTGCGCGCCGCCAGAGGAATGGGCATGACGGGCAGGCAGCTGATGCTGGGCGTCGAGGTGCCGCTCGCCCTCCCGCTGATCCTCACCGGCGTACGGATCGCCGCCGTGCAGCTCGTCGCGACGGCTACCCTCGCGGCACTGGCCGGCGGCGGGGGACTCGGCCGCATCATCACGGCCGGCTTCAACCTCGCCTCCACCTCGCAGGTGGTCGCCGGGGCGGTCCTCGTCGCGGTCTTCGCGCTGATCGTCGAAGGGCTCTTCGAAGCGGGCCGGCTGCTCGTCCCGGACCGGCTCCGGAACAAGGGGTCCGGATGAGGCGACGAACCGCGGTCCCGATCCTGCTGGTGCTGCTCCCGGCGGCCGGCTGCGCCACCGGCCCCTCCCTGGAGAACCAGGGCGAGGTCACCGCACCGCCGGGCGACAGCAGACATCTCACCATCGGCTCCGCGGGCTTCACCGAGAGCGATCTGCTCGCCCAGATGTACGCCCTGCTGCTGAACCGGGCCGGCTACTCCACGAAGATCATCTCCGTCACCAACCGGGAGATCTACGAACCGGCGCTGGAGAGCGGCCAGATCGACGTCGTGCCGGAGTACGCCGCCACCTTCGCCGACTGGCTGAACGCGAAGAAGAACGGTGCCGACGCCACCCCCGTCGGCTCGCCCGACCTCGCCGCCACCATGAAGGCGTTGCGTGCCCTCGCCGCGCCGCGCGGCCTCACCGTGCTCGACCCCGGGCGCGCCGTCGACCAGAACGCCTTCGCGGTCACCGCCCGCTACGCGGCCGAGCACCACCTCAAGACCCTCGGCGACCTGGGCAGATCCGGGCTGCCCGTGAGGCTGGCGGCCGGCGACGAATGCGTGCGGCGCCCCTACTGCGCACCCGGACTGAAGAAGACGTACGGCATCCGCGTCACCGCCGTGGACCCCAAGGGCGTCGGCACCACCCAGGCCAAACAGGCCGTCCAGAACGGTCGGGACCAGATGGTCCTGACCACCACGACCGACGCCACGCTCGACAACTTCGGCCTCGTCCTGCTCGCCGACGACAGGCATCTGCAGAACGCCGACTACCTCGTCCCCGTCGTCAACCGGTCCCGGGCGGGCAGCGAAGGCGTCCGCAAGGCGCTGGGCAGGCTCAACACCGTACTGACCACCGCCGACCTGGCCCGGCTCAACGAGCAGGTGGACAGCTGGCGGCGGCTGCCCGAGGACGTGGCACGCAACTACCTGGAGTCCGAACACCTCCTCCCGCGCGACTGAGAGGCTGTCGGGCGACCTCTGATCGGGCGGCCACGCCCTGGCGCGCACGCTTTCCGATCGAAGGCCACCCGACAGCCGCTGGCCGCCGCCGCCCCCGGTCAGGCCCGCAGCCTGCCCGGGAGCCAGCCCAGCTGCACGGCCTGCTGGAACGGACCGCCGCCCTCGTGATCGTTGAAGTCGTACACCTCGATGGTCTTGTCCTGGTGGGCGTACGCGTTGAAGGCGGCGAAGACGGTCGAGGGCGGGCAGGTCATGTCCTCCAGCGCGGTCGAGAACAGCGCCGGAGCACGCCCGCGCGCGGCGAAGTGCACCCCGTCGAAGTACGACAGGGTGGCCCGCGCCCGCTCGGCCCGGCCGCGGTGCGTCTTGAGGTAGTTGCCCACCTCGCGGTACGGGGTCCGGTCGGTGACGGTGAGGGCGCGGGGGAAGTCGCACAGGAACGGGACGTCCGGCGCGATCGCCACGAGGTCGGGTATCAGCCCGCCGACGGCGAGCGTGATGCCGCCGCCCTGGCTCTCCCCGACGGCCGCGGTGCGTGCCGCGTCGGCCAGCGGGTGCGAGCGAGCCGCCTCCACCGCACGCACCGCGTCGGTGAACACCCGCCGGTAGTAGTACGACTCCGGGTCCTCGATGCCGCGGGTCATGAAACCGGGGTACGCGGGGGCGCTGCCCACCGGGTCGGGGGTGTCGCCGACGAGCCAGCCGCTGCCCTGGCCCCGGGTGTCCATCACGAAGTGGGCGAAACCGGCCGAGGCCCAGAGCAGATGGGTGTGCGCCAGGCCCCGACCGCCGCCGTAGCCGATGAACTCGACCACCACCGGCAGCGGCTCCGTGGCGCCCGCCGGGACGACGAACCAGCCCTTGACGGGATGACCGCCGAAGCCCGCGAACGTCACGTCGTACACCTCCACGGTGGACAGCCCGGTGCCGGTGCGCGGCTCGAAACGGGCGTCGAGGTCGTGGGACCGCGCCTCGTCGAGCGTCTTCGTCCAGAACGCGTCGAAGTCCTCCGGCTCGACCGAACCGCTGCGGTAGTCGCGCAGCCGGTCGAGCGGCAGATCGAACAGGGACATGGGGGACCGCCTTCTCCGCGGGGATGGTTGATCACACCGTACGGGGGTGCGCAGTGAAGAATGTGGGCCCGGCCTCTTGACCGGCGCCCGAATGACCCTCACAGTACTCGTTAATGCGCATTAGTAATACGCATTAATCGATGTGAGGAGCCATGGTGGAGGAACCCAGGAAGCGGGCCAGGCCCGGCCGTTCACCGGCACCGGCAGGCCGCACGGCCCGCCCGCGCCAGGCGGAGGTCGCACGGCTCGCCGGGGTCTCACAGGCCACGGTCTCGCTGGTGCTCGCGGACAAGAGACAGGGGCCCGCGATCTCCGAGGAGACCCGGCAGAAGGTCCTGGAGGCGGCCCGCAGCCTCGGATACGTCCCCGACCCGGCGGCCCGCAGGCTCGCCGCGGCGCGCAACAACCTGCTGGGTGTGTTCAGCTTCACCGCGACCTTCCCCACCGATGTGCAGCACTCGTACTACCCGTTCCTGGTGGGCGTGGAGCACGAGGCCGCGGAGCGCGGCTACGACCTGGTGCTGTTCACCGGGTCGAGCACCGGCGGCGCGGGGGCCGCCGTACCCGACGCGCTGAGCCGGGTCCGCCTCGCCGACGGCTGTCTGTTCCTCGGCCGTCACGCACCCGCCGAAGAGCTGGGCCGGCTGGTCGCCGACGGCTTCCCGGTGGTCCACCTCGGCCGCCGGGACGAGCCGGCCGGCCTGCACTGGGTCGGCGCCGACTACGTGAGCGCCGCCCGCGAGGTCGTCGGCCACCTCGCCGGCCTCGGGCACCGCCGCATGGTGCTGATCCGCGAGGACGACGAGGCACCCGCCTCCACCGACCGTGAACGCGGATTCCTCGAAGGACTGGCGGCGGCCGGGCCGGCCGGCCCCGAGACCGTCTTCCGTTCCGCGGACCCCGAGCGCGACCTCACCCCCGAGCGGCTGCGGGACTGGCTCGCCGACGGCGTCACCGCGTTCGTCGCCGAGGAGACCGACACCGGCGCCGCCTGGCGCGCCCTGCGCCGCGCCGCCGCCGACGCCGGGATCGAGTGCCCGCGCGACGCCTCGCTGGCACTGCTCGGCAGCCCGCCCGCCGACCTCGCGGACGGACCCGAACCCACCGGCTTCGACATTCCCCGCACCCGGCTCGGCGCGGCCGCCGTGCGCATGCTCGCCGCGCTGGTCGCGGGGGAGGAGGCCACCGAACCCCTGGTCGCCTGCACCTTCCGGCCCGGTGCCACCTCGGGCCCGCCGCCCGCCACCGAAGACCACTGACCGACCGCACCACCCGTACGTACAGCTCAAGGAGACCCGTGATACCCGAACCGGACATCCTCGTCGTGGGCGCCGGACTCGGCGGCGTCGCCGCCGCGCTCGCCGCCTGCCGCGCCGGACGCACCGTCGTCCTCACCGAGGAGACCGACTGGATCGGCGGCCAGCTCACCTCCCAGGCCGTCCCCCCGGACGAGCACCCGTGGGTCGAGCAGTTCGGCACCACCGCCTCGTACCGCCGGCTGCGCGAAGGCATCCGTGCGTACTACCGCCAGTGGTACCCGATGCGCTCCGAGGCCCTGGCCCTCACCGACCTCAACCCGGGCGCCGGACGCGTCAGCAAGCTCTGCCACGAGCCGCGCGTCGCGCTCACCGTGCTGGAGGCGATGCTCGCACCGCACCGCGCGGCGGGCCGTCTCACCCTGCTCACCGAGCACCGGGCCGTGACCGCCGAGACCGACAACGATGTCATCCGGGCGGTCACCCTGGAGAATCTGCGCACCGGCGACCGCACCACCCTCACCGCCCGCTACGTCATCGACGCCACCGAGACCGGTGAACTCCTCGAACTCGGCGGCGTCGAGCACGCCATCGGCGCCGAGGCGCGCGGCGAGTTCGACGAACCGCACGCCCCCGAACAGGCCCAGCCGCTCAACCAGCAGGGCATCACCGTGTGTTTCGCGCTCTCCCACCACGAGGGCGAGAACCACACCGTCGATCGCCCCGCCGACTACGACTTCTGGCGCTCCTACCGCCCCGACTTCTGGCCCGGCCCGCTGCTCGGCTTCCAGGCACCCGACCCCCGCTCGCTGGAATCCGTGCCGCGCACCTTCGTCCCCAACCCGGACATCGATCCGCTCGCCGTCAGCGCCGACCAGAGCGCGGACGCGGGCGACAAGGAACTGTGGGGCTTCCGCCGCATCCTCGCCCGGGGCATGCACCGCCCCGGCGCCTTCGGCTCCGACATCACACTCGTCAACTGGCCGCTCAACGACTACTGGCTCAAGCCCCTGATCGGTGCCGGTGAGGAGGTGTCCGCCCAAGCGGTCGCCGAGGCACGGCAGTTGTCGCTCTCGCTGCTGTACTGGCTCCAGACCGAGGCCCCCCGCCAGGACGGCGGCACCGGATTCCCCGGTCTGCGGATCCGCCCCGACATCACCGGCACCGCCGACGGCCTCGCCAAGGCCCCCTACGTACGCGAGTCCCGCCGTATCAAGGCCGTCACCACCGTCACCGAGCACGACGTCTCGATCGACATCGTCGGCCCGCACGGCGGAACCCGGCACCGGGACGCGGTCGGCGTCGGCAGCTACCGCATCGATCTGCACCCCTCCACCGGAGGTGACAACTACATCGACATCGGCTCGGTCCCGTTCGAGATCCCGCTCGGTGCCCTCGTACCGCGCCGTGTCCGCAACCTGCTGCCCGCCGGCAAGAACATCGGCACCACCCACATCACCAACGGCTGCTACCGGCTCCACCCGGTGGAGTGGAACATCGGCGAGGTCGCCGGTGCCCTGGCCGCCCACTGCCTCACCGAGGACGTCGAACCGCAACAAGTCCAGTCCGAGGACAAGCGGTACGAGGCGTTCGCGCGGCTCCTCGACCGCGACGGGGTCCAGCGCCACTGGCCCGACGTGCGCGGCTACTGACCGCACACGCCGCAACCGTGAATCGCCGGGTGGGACAGCTCCACCTGTGGCCCCCCCCCCCCCCCCCCCCAACACCCCCCCCCCCCCCCCCGGGCCCCCCCCCCCCACCCCCCCCCCCCCCCCCGGGGATACAGCGGGGGGGGCCACAACACCCCCCCCG